>CAVQVA010000036.1:0-128158 GCA_963716975.1 uncultured Actinomycetes bacterium
GAGGGGAGGGTGGTGCTCGCCGGCAAGCTCGCAGACGACAACGTCCGTGCCGCGATCGAGCGCGTCCACCCGTGGGCCGTCGACGCGAGCTCGCGGCTCGAGGCCTCACCGGGCGTGAAGGATCACGACAAGGTGCGTGCGTTCGTGGAGGCGGCGCGAGCATGACGTCGACATTCGGACCGTACGGCGGCCGTTACGTGCCCGAGACGCTGATCCCGGCGCTCGACGAGCTCACCGCCGCCTGGGATGCCGCCAAGGCGGACGCGTCCTTCTGGAGCGAGGTCGACGAGCTCGGCCGGACCTATGCGGGCCGCCCCACCCCGCTGACGCTCGCCCAGCGATTCGCTCCCGGGAAGCGCCTCTACCTCAAGCGGGAAGACCTGCTGCACACCGGCGCGCACAAGCTGAACAACGCGCTCGGACAGGCCGTGCTCGCTCGTCGCCTGGGCAAGCGGCGGATCATCGCCGAGACCGGGGCAGGGCAACACGGCGTCGCCGCGGCAACCGTTTGCGCCCGCTTCGGGCTCGAGTGCATCGTCTACATGGGCTCCGAGGACATGCGGCGGCAGCGGCCGAACGTCGAGCGGATGGGACTGCTCGGCGCCGAGGTGCGCCCCGTCGAGTTCGGGACGAAGACGCTCAAGGAGGCAACGAGCGAGGCGATCAGGGACTGGATCGCGAACGTCGAGACGACCCACTACCTCATCGGCTCGTGCGTCGGGCCGGCGCCCTATCCGGAGCTCGTCCGCGAGCTGCAGGCGGTGATCGGCCGCGAGACGCGCGAGCAGATCCTCGCGCTCGAAGGTCGCCTGCCGGAGGTCGTCGTCGCGTGTGTCGGCGGTGGCTCCAATGCGATCGGGATGTTCGCGGGGTTCGTCGACGACGAGTCGGTGGAGCTCGTGGGCGTCGAGGCGGCCGGCGCGGCGTCGCTGGGGACAGGGCGGACTGCGGTTCTCCACGGAGCGCGTTCGTCCGTGCTCGCGGACGAGGACGGGCAAGTCGTCGACGCGCACTCGATCTCTGCCGGGCTCGACTACCCGGGGGTCGGCCCGGAGCACGCCTGGCTCCGCGACTCCGGCCGCGCGCGTTACGTCCCGACGACCGACGACGAGGCGCTCGAGGCGTTCCGCCGCCTGGCGGCGACGGAGGGGATCATCCCGGCGCTCGAGCCTGCTCACGCGCTCGCGCGGGTCGACGAGCTCGCGGCAGAGCTCGTCGTCGTCTGCCTGTCGGGACGCGGCGACAAGGATCTCGCCGAAGTGCTTCATGCCTCCTGATCCGATGCGCAAGGCGCTCGTCATCTACCTGATGTCCGAGCCGGAGACGCCGGAGCTCGCGGAGGCGGCGGTCGAGGGAGGCGCGGACGTCGTGGAGCTCGGGTTCCCGTTCTCGGACCCGCTCGCCGACGGCCCGGTGATCAGGCGCGCCGCCGAGCGAGCGCTCGCGCGTGGGATGCGCACGCATGCCTGCCTCGAGTGCCTGGCGAAAGTGCGGGAGCGCGTCGGCGCCACGGCGCTCGTCCCGATGACCTACTCGTCGCTACTCGAGGCGTACGGCTGGGAGCGCTTCGAGGCGGATGCCCGCGACGCCGGAGCGACGAGCCTCATCGTCGCCGACCTTCCGGCGGGAGACCTGCCGGAGCTGCGGCGCATACAGCTGGTGGCGCCGACGTCCACCGACGAGCGGATCGCGCTCGCGGCACAGCAGACGGACGGCTGGCTCTACCTCGTCACGGTCGCCGGGACGACCGGTGTCAGGGACGAGCTCTCCAATGACCTCGAAGGCCTGGCCGACCGCGCACGCCGCGCCGGTCCCGGCGTCCCCCTGTACGCCGGGTTCGGCATCTCGACGCCCGAGCAGGCCCGGGCCGCGGCCGAGCTCACGGACGGCGTCGTGGTCGGCTCGCGAGCCTTGCTCGCGGCCGAGGAAGGTGCCGGAGCACTCCTCGATCTCGTCCGATCCTTGCGAGACGCGATCGACGCAACGTAGTGCCCGGCCGCCGGGAGGCCCTCGGCGGCCGGGCGTCGGAGGATGAGGGGAGGAGCTACTGCAGCGGCTCCGTGACGACGACCGCCGCATGGGCGGTGGCCGCGGCGGGGCGCGCCGCGTGAGAGATGCCGAGGTGGCCGTGCGACTCGGTCCCGTAGCCGCCCGGGACCGGGATGTAGAACTCCGGATACCCCCACATCCCGTGCTCGGAGACGTCGAGCCCGGCCGTCTCCGCCTCGGCGTCGGTGCGGATGCCGGCGGTCACCTTCATCAGCCAGAGGACGGCGAAGCACGCGGTGAACGTGAACGCACCGACGGCCGCCAGGCCGACGAGCTGCACGCCGAGCTGGTGGAGGCCGCCGCCGTAGAAGAGCCCGGCGCTTCCGGTGTCGAGGCTCTTCGCCTGCGACGGGAGGGCGAGAAAGCCGAGAGAGAGCGTCCCCCAGATTCCTGCCATGCCGTGCGCCGAGATGGCACCGATCGGGTCGTCGATCCGAACGCGCTCGACGAGCAGGACACCGAAGACGACGATGACCCCCGCCACGAACCCGATCACCATCGCCGCCCACGGGGCGACGAAGGCACAGGCCGCGGTAATGGCGACGAGCGCCGCGACCGCGCCGTTCAGCATCATCGAGAGGTCGGGCTTCTTGATCACGATCCAGGACGTGAGGACCGCGCCGAGGACGCCGGCGGCCGCCGCGAGATTCGTGTTGAGCGCGACGTACGCGAAGAAGCCGACGCCGCCGAAGTCGACGCTGAGCGTCGAGCCAGGGTTGAAGCCGAACCAGCCGAACCAGAGAATGATGACGCCGAGCGTGACGAACGCCATGTTGTGCCCCGGGATCGCATTCGGCTTCCCGTCGGCGCCGAACTTCCCGATGCGCGGCCCGAGGAGGATCGCTCCCGCGAGGGCCGCGAGAGCGCCCTGGTAGTGGACGACGGTCGAGCCAGCGAAGTCCTGCATTCCCTGGTTGAAGAGCCAGCCGTCCGGTGACCAGATCCAGTGCGAGACGACGGAGTAGATGAGCGTGAATATCGCGCCGAAGGCGAAGTAGACCCAGAGCTTCGTGCGCTCGGCCATCGCGCCCCACACGATCGCGAGCGAGACCGCGCAGAACACGACCTCGAACATGTAGCCGGCGGCCGCGGGAATCGAGCTGAACCACGAGAACGGCGCCTGCCCGACGGTCAGGAGCTCGTCGATCGACGGCATGAAGCCCGATCCGCCGACGAGGCCGTTGCCACCGTCTCCGAACGCGATGCCATAGCCGACGGCGAAGTAGACGAGGGAGGCGAGCGCGAAGATCAGTACGTTCTTCGCGGCGATGTGGCCGACGTTCTTCATACGGGTGAGGCCGGCCTCGAGGAACGCGAATCCCGCCTGCATGAACATCACGAGGACCGCGGCGATGATCACCCACACCGTGCTCGTTGCGATAGCGAGCTCCTTGGTCGTCATCGAACCTCCACCTCCTCGAGTGCTCGGCCGGTCCTGTTGTGCGTCACGTCGTCGACCCGCGTCGTCCAGACGATCCCGTCACCCGATTCGTTCCCACTGCGCGCGGCATCGACGATGGCGGCGACGACGTCCTCGGCGATCTCGTCCGTCACGACGAACGTGAGCACCGCCTTCGGGAGGAAGCGCGACTCGAAGACCCGCCCCCGGTACTCGTGGGTGATTCCGCGCTGCCGTCCGTGGCCGATCGCCTCGACGACCGTCACCCCGACGTGGCCCGTCTGGTCCTCGACCGCGTCGATCACCGTCTCGACGCGCTCGCGGATCACCACTGCCTCGACCTTGACCATGTGCCCTGCTCCTTCCCGGACCAACAAAAAAGACCCCAGGGAGAAGTCCCTGAGGCCTCGATGCCTGTCTCTCGCCCCCTTCCTCGGCGGCGAGAAGGAGGCACCCTAGCGGACGCATCCGACGGACGCAAACGCGAGCTCAACCGCTACCGTTGCCACCCATGCCGCAGACGCTCTTCGACCGCATCTGGGAGAGCCACGTCGTTCGCGAGGACGCGGGCGAGCCGGCCCTGCTCTACATCGACCTCCACCTGATCCACGAGGTGACGTCGCCGCAGGCCTTCGAGGGTCTGCGCCTCGCCGGTCGGCAGGTTCGCCGAACGGACCTCTCGATCGCGACGATGGACCACAACGTGCCCACCGAGGCCGGGCCGATTCGGGACCCGCTCGCGCGCGCGCAGCTCGAGACTCTGCAAGCGAACTGCGCCGAGTTCGGCGTCCCGCTCCATGCGACGGGGAGCGGCAGCGAGGGCATCGTGCACGTCATCGGCCCGGAGCTCGGGCTCACTCAACCCGGCATGACGATCGTGTGCGGTGACAGCCACACGTCCACCCACGGCGCCTTCGGGACGCTCGCGTTCGGCATCGGCACCACCGAGGTCGAGCACGTCCTCGCGACGCAGTGCCTTCCTCGGCTGCGGCCGAAGACGATGCGCATAGGGTACTCGGGCGAGCTTCCCTTCGGTGTCACCCCGAAGGACGTCATCCTCGGGACGATCGGCCGCCTGGGGGTCGACGGCGGAGTCGGGCACGTCCTCGAGTACGCGGGAGATGCGATCGAGGCGCTCTCGATGGAGGGCCGGATGACGATCTGCAACATGTCGATCGAGGCCGGCGCCAGAGCCGGGATGATCGCCCCCGACGACGCGACCTTTGCCTACCTCGAGGGTCGACCCGGCGCACCGCAGGGTGCCGCCTGGGAACAGGCACTCGACCGTTGGCGTCGGCTTCGGAGCGACGACGACGCCGTGTTCGATTCCGAGCTCGCCATCGACGTCACCGCGCTCGAGCCCCAGGTCACCTGGGGGACGAACCCCGGGATGGTCCTGCCCGTCGGAGGCGCCGTTCCCGACCCGGCCGAGGTCGGCGACCCCGACGAGCGGGCTGCGATCGAGCGAGCGCTCACCTACATGGCGCTCCAGCCTGGTACGCCCCTGCGCGACATCCGGATCGATCGCGTCTTCATCGGCTCCTGCACGAACGCGCGGATCGAGGACCTGCGTGCCGCCGCTGCCGTCGTGGACGGACGTCGGGTCGACGAGTCCGTCCGAGCGATGGTGGTGCCGGGGTCGGCGAAGGTGAAGCAGCAGGCCGAGGAAGAGGGGCTCGACCGGGTGTTCGAGCGTGCAGGCTTCGAATGGCGTCGTGCAGGCTGCTCGATGTGCCTCGGGATGAACCCCGACATCCTTGCTCCGGGCGAGCGCTGCGCGTCGACGTCGAACCGCAACTTCGAGGGACGCCAAGGACGCGGCGGGCGTACGCACCTCGTCAGCCCCGCGATGGCTGCCGCGGCGGCGATCGCCGGCCACTTCGTCGACGTCCGGGAGTGGGGAGCCGCGTGAAGGCGTTTCGCTCGCTGACCGCGCGTACGGCCGTGATCGACCGGCCCGACATCGACACGGACCAGATCGTCCCGAAGCAGTTCCTGAAGCGCATCGAGCGAACGGGCTACGGGCAGTTCCTGTTCCACGACTGGCGCCAGGATCCGGACTTCGAGCTCAACCAGCCGGAGTACGACGGTGCGAGGATCCTCCTGACCGGGGCGAACTTCGGGTGCGGCTCGTCACGCGAGCACGCGGCCTGGGCGCTCCAGGACTACGGCTTCGACGTGGTGATCGCCCCGTCCTACGGAGACATCTTCTTCTCGAACTCGGTCCAGATCGGGCTCGTCCCCGTGACCCTCGACGCCGCGGAGGTGAAGGCGCTCATGCGATCCGTCGAAAACGGCGGCGAGCTGACGGTCGACCTCGAGAGCGAGACGATCGTCGACCCCGCTGGCCGCGTCGTGCCGTTCGAGATGAACGGATTCGTCCGCATGTCGCTCCTCGAAGGCCTCGACAGCATCGGCCGGACGCTGCAACACGAGGACGACATCACGGCGTTCGAGTCGAGGTCGCCCTCACCCATCACCACGACCGCCGGCTGAGCAGGCCTCAGCTCGGCGGCGCGTTCCCGTCCCGGGCGACCTCTCGCTTGATGAGATCGAGGAACGCGACGTAGAACTCGCGCAGACCCTCCGGCGACAGCGGCCCGTGATTCAGCTTCTGGAGCTCGTCGATGAGCTCCCGCTCGCGGTCCGGATCGACGAACGGGAGACCTCGACTGTCCTTGTGGTCCTTGAGACGTGCGACGAGCTCGAGTCTCGTGTTGACGACGGCGAGGATGGCCCGGTCGACCTGCGAGATCTCTCGCCGAAGCCGCCGGACGGTTGGATCGGAGCTCTGCTCGCTCATGCCTGACCGTTCGCAGGGTACGACCCGAAGACACGAAGCTGCCGAGTACGGGCACGGATCTCGACGAGCGCCTCGCCGACGACGGGGTCGAGGGGATGCCCGCCGAGCACCGCGTCGAAGCGGTAGCGCCAGGGAGACTGCGGAATCGGACGCGAGACGAGCTGAACGAGATCGATCCCGTGCCGCGCGAACGGCTCGATTGCCCGATGGAGAGCGCCGGGCTGGTGATCGGTGACGAACGAGAACGCCGTTCGCCACGGCTTGCCGTTCATGTCGATGCGCGTGCTGGTCCCGAGGGACACGAATCGTGTGTACGCCTCGGGGTGATCGCCGACGTCGTGCTCGATCACCGTGAGCCCGTGCAGATCAGCGGCTCGCTCACTGGCGATGGCGACTTCGGACGGATCGCCGTGGGCCGCAACCTGGGCCGCCGCGTCGGCCGTCGTCGGCGCCGCGATCGCCGTCGCCCAGGGCATCGCGCTGAGTAGGCGCCGGCACTGGTCGAGCGCCGCCGGGTGGGAGTGGACGACGGAGATGTCCTCGCGCGAAATTCCAGTAGGCCCGACGAGACAGTGCCGGATGCGCAGGACCGTCTCGCCGGTGATCGCGAGCGGCGAGCCGTAGAGCAGGTCGTGCGTCTCCGCCACCGGGCCCGAGAGCGAGCTCTCGATCGGGAGGACGCCCGCCTCGATGGCTCCGCCGGCCGTCGCCTCGATGACGGCGCTGAAGCTGGGAAGCGGGACGAGCTCGGCGTCGGGGAAGAGCCGGTCGCACGCGGCCGCGCTGTGCGCCCCGTCGCGGCCGGGGTAGCCGACGGTCGTCACGCTCGAGGTCTCGAGTATCGGAGTTGCGGTTCCAGGATCTGGCATTGCTCGCTTCCACGGTCGAAGAACGTCCCGCCTCTGAGAAGCAGCTAGCCGGCGGAGGCGGGGCGCGAGATGCCGACTAGCGCGCAGTGATGCGCGCGGCAAAGCCGAAGATGAAGAAGACCGGCTGCTCGGCGCGCGTCATGGAGCAGACAGGCTAGGGGATGCGCGCGGCCCGCGTCAACTGCCTCCGGGCGAACGGCGCTCGGGCAGGATGACCCGCAGCGGACGACGATCGCCGCCACGAGCTTGTCGAGCGAACCGCAGCCCCCGGCCCGAAAGGACTTCCCATGCACGACATCCCCGACACCCATCGCGACCTGCTCGACGCCGACGTGGCGTCCCTGTCCACGATCGGCGACGACGGCTTCCCCCAGGTCACGATGATCTGGTTCATGCACGACGACGGCGAGCTCAGGCTGTCGCTCAACACCGCCAGGGTGAAGACGCGGAACTTGCGGAAGCGCCCGCAGTGCGGGCTCCTCATCCTCGACCTCGAGAACCCGTACCGGTACCTCGAGATCCGCGCACGCGCTCACATCGAGCCCGATGACGACTACGTGTTCGCCGATGCGCTGGGCCGCAAGTACGGCGGCGTCGACCTGCGGTCGCGAGACCAGCCGGGCGAATCGCGCGTCGTCGTCACGTTGGAGACGACGGGCGTCTGGGCGGTGAAGCTCCGCTAGCCGGATCAGCCCGTGGCGAGCGCCAGCAGGACTGCGTCAGCCATCTCCGCGGTGGTCGAGCTGCCGCCGAGATCGGGGGTCGGCGCTTTCTCGAGCGCGTCGTCCACCGCTCGCTCGAGCGTCCGCGCCTCCTCGGGACGACCCAGGCCGTGGTCCAGCATGAGCGCGGTGGAGCGGAGCATGCCCGCCGGGTTCGCGATCCCGCGTCCGGCGATGTCCGGAGCCGAGCCGTGCACGGGCTCGAAGAGGCCGGGCCGGCGATCGCCGAGGCTCGCCGACGGCGCGAGCCCAAGGCCGCCGGTCACGGCCGCGGCGAGGTCGGAGAGGATGTCCCCGAACATGTTCTCGGTCACGATCACGTCGAACTGCTTCGGCGTGCTCGCGAGCTGCATGGCAGCGTTGTCGACGAGCATGTCCTCGACCTCGACCTCGGGATAGTCGGCGGCGAGCTCGTGAACGACCCTACGCCAGAGTCGAGACGTCTCCAGGACGTTCGCCTTGTCGACAGACGTGAGCTTGCCCCGACGGGCGCGAGCGAGCTCGAACCCCCTGCGGACGATCCGCTCGACCTCGCTCGGGTGGTATTCGCACGTGTCGAACACCGTGCCGTCGTCGCGGACCCCGCTCGCACCGAAGTAGAGACCGCCGACGAGCTCCCGGACGATCAGGAGATCGACGTCACCCTGACGAGACGGGCGAAGGTTCGCGTAGACGTCGAGCTCGGCCCGCAGCCGGAGCATCCCCTGCTCCGGGCGGACGTCCGCCGCATCGAACTCCGGATCGCCGATCGGCGCCTTGAGCACCGCATCCGCCGTCCGGCACGCCTCGAGTGTCGCGGCCGGCAGCGAGTCGCCCGTCTCCCTGATCGCCGTTCCGCCGAAGAGGTGCTCCTCGAGCTGCGCATCGGGTGCCAGCTCTCCGAGAATGCGCTGCGCGACCGCCATCACCTCCGGTCCGATGCAGTCTCCGGGCAGGCAGACGACGCGCGGGGAGTCGGGCCGATCGGACGCGGTCGAGCTCATCGGCCTCCGAGCCTAGCGGGACGCACTACCGGCTAGACGGCGACGCCGAGACGCTCGAGCAACGCATCTGCGTCCGCGTCTATCTCGACGGGCCGGACGCGGTCGGCGACCGGCTGCGGCGTCTTGAGACCGTCTCCGGTCACGAGGAGGACGACCGTGTCGTCGCGCCCGACCGCACCGCTGCGAACCGCTTCCCGGAGAGCCCCGAGCGTCACTCCGGCCGCGGTCTCCCCGAAGATCCCGGTCGTCTCCGCGAGGAGCCCCATGTTCTCGCCCACCTCGTTCTCCGGAACGGCGTGGATCGCGCCACCCGAGGACTTCGCGGTTGCGACCGCCAGGTCGCCGTCCGCAGGATTGCCGATCGCGAGCGAGCGAGCCACGGTGCGGGGCTTCAACGGGCGTGACCTGCCGATCCTCGGCGAACGCCTGCGCGACCGGAGCGCACCCTTCCGCCTGACCGCCATGGAGGTGCGGGAGCTCACCGTCCACGAGCCCGACCTCACGCAGCTCGCCGAAGCCCTGGTGGACCTTCGAGAAGAGGGCTCCGGAGGCGATCGGGCAGATCACCGCGTCCGGGAGGCGCCAGCCGAGCTGCTCGGCGATCTCGAACGCGATCGTCTTCGATCCCTCGGCGTAGTAGGAGCGAAGCCCGACGTTGACGAATGCCCAGTCGACCTCGAACGAGAGCTCCACCGAGAGCCGGCTGCAGTCGTCGTAGGTCCCGTCCACCGCGTAGATCGTCGCCCCGTACACCGCGGTCGCCGTGAGCTTCTCCGGCTCGAGGTCCGCCGGACAGAGGACGGCGGCCTTGATCCCCTCGGCGGCTGCCCGCGCGGCGACGGCGTTCGCCAGGTTGCCGGTCGAGGAGCAGGCGAGCGTGTCGAAGCCGAGCTCGAGCGCCTTCGCGGCAGCGACCGCGACCACCCGGTCCTTGAACGAGTGCGTCGGGTTGGCAGTGTCGAGCTTCAGGTACAGCTCCCCCACGCCGAGAGCGGCCGCGAGCCGCGGGGCGGGATGGAGCGGCGTGAGGCCGGGCGCCAGACGCACGTCGGCAGGCGGAGCAACGGGAAGGAGCGACGCGTAGCGCCAGAGCGAGGCAGGCCCCGCCGCTATCGCCTCCCGGGTCAGCGTGCGCCTGACCCCGTCCTTGTCGTAGATCGGCTCGAGTGGCCCGAAGCAGCGTGAGCACACGCCGACGGCCTCGAGCGGGTGCTCCAGCTCACAGGCACGGCACCGCAACGCCAGGCAATGGAAAGCCGGCGGATCAACAGAATGGACTGACACGAAACACCTCCTCGTCCTCGCTCGACACATCCGTCCGGGCTTGGCACCTTGCGCGGGGCGAGACGTTCGCCCGGGTAGGTTGCCGAGGCTTCATCGGGCCGGTCCCTCAGCCTCTCTCGATGCGGAGCAAGGCGTGCCTTGCGTCCGACGGCCAGTATACGGCTAGCGCGGATTCGTGCCAGGAGGGCGAATGATCGCGCCGTCCGATGCGGACGAGACGAGCGCCGCGTACGTCGCGAAGACGCCCGTCGCGTAGCGGGGCGGAGGGGGTGCCCAGTCACGCAGCCGCGCGGCGATCTCGTCCTCTGAGAGCTCGACGCGAAGCTCGCGGGCCTCGACATCGACGACGACCGTGTCACCGTCGCGAAGCGCGGCCAGCGGGCCGCCGCGGACGGCTTCCGGCGAGACGTGGCCGACCATCAGCCCGTGCGTGGCGCCGGAGAAGCGGCCGTCCGTCACGAGCGCCACCTCGTCACCGAGCCCCTCTCCGACGATCGCCGCGGTGACGTGGAGCATCTCGCGCATCCCGGGACCTCCGGCCGGGCCCTCGTAGCGAATGACCACGACGTCGCCGGCGCGAGCGTGCGCTCCTTGACCGCGGCGAAGCACGCCTCTTCCGAATCGAAGACACGCGCCGGCCCGCGGTGCAGGAGCCGCTCGTGGCCGGCGAGCTTGACCACGCAGCCCTCAGGGGCAAGGTTCCCGCGGAGCACCGCGAGCCCTCCCGTCGGCTTGAGGGGCGTCTCGAGCGGGACGACCACCTCCTGTCCCGGGCGCTCGACGACGGCAGTGGCGATCTCTCCGAGAGTGCGGCCATCCACGTTGGGTGCGTCGCCGTGGATGAGGTCCGCCTTGAGGAGCTCGCGCGCAACGAGCGCCACGCCCCCGCTTCGTAGCACGTCGGTCGCGACGAACCGTCCCCCGGGCTTCAGGCTCGCGACCACGGGAGTACGGCCGGCAATGCGGTCGAAGTCTTCGAGCTCGAACGGGATCCCGAGCTCCCGTGCGATCGCAAGCAGATGCAGGACGCCGTTCGTCGAGCCGCCGGTCGCGGCGACCGAGGCGGCAGCGTTCTCGAGTGCCTCTCGGGTGACGATCTCGGATGGACGAGTCCCCTTCTGGACGAGCTCCATCGCGAGCCTGCCGGCCTCGGCGGCCGCCTCGTTCTTGGCCGGATCGAGCGCCGGGATGCCGTTGAGACCGCCCGGGCTGATGCCGAGGAACTCGAGCGCGGTCGACATCGTGTTCGCGGTGAACTGCCCGCCGCACGCACCGGCGCCGGGACAGGCGACACCCTCGAGCTCGTGCAGCTCCTCCGCGCTCATCGTCCCGGCGGCGTGAGCGCCGACCGCCTCGAACACGTCCTGGATCGTCACGTCGCGACCGCGGAAGCGGCCCGGTGCGATCGAGCCGCCGTAGAGCACGAGCCCCGGGATGTCGAGCCGGCACAGCGCCATGACCGCCGCGGGGATCGTCTTGTCGCAACCAACGAGGCAGACGAGGCCGTCGAAGAGGTGGCCACGGGCGACGAGCTCGATCGAGTCGGCGATCACCTCGCGCGAGACGAGCGACGCGCGCATCCCCTCCGTGCCCATCGACACCCCGTCCGAGACGGAGATCGTGTTGAACTCGAGCGGCGTGCCACCCGCAGCGCGAATTCCGCGCTTCACGTGCTGAGCCAGCTCGCGCTGGTTGAGGTTGCACGGCATCGTCTCGATCCAGGTCGTGGAGACGCCGACGAGCGGCCGCGCGAGGTCGTCGTCGGTGAGGCCGATGCCTTTCAGCATCGCTCTGGCGGGGGCGCGGTCGGGGCCGTCCGTCAGCGCGGCGCTGCGACGCTTGGCGGGGTTCGAACCGTTGCCGTACGGGTCTTTGGTCATAGCGAGCTCGCTCCTTCGGACGTGGCGGCCAGCGTCATCACGCTGACGTCGGGGTAACGGCGGGAAAGCTCGGTCGCGCAACGTTCGGCGGCCTCGCGGCGCGCCCACACGATGACGGTCGGGCCCGAGCCGGAGATGCTCGCGCCGAGCGCGCCGTCCGGCGGCTCCTGGCGCACTGCCTCGAACAGCGGCGCTGTCGCTGACCGATACGGCTCGTGCAGGCGGTCGTCGAGCGCCGCCGAGAAGAGCTCCTCGGATCCCGACGCGAGCGCAGCGCCGAGCAGCGCTGCACGAGACGTGGTGAAGGCAGCGTCCGCATGCGAGACCTCGGACGGAAGGGCTTCGCGTGCCGCAGCGGTCGAGACGGTCGCGTCCGGCACGAGGGCGATCGGAACCGCCGGAGGACGATCGGCGACGCGCACGATCCGTCGGTCCCACGTCAGACAGACGCCGCCGACAAGCGCGGCGGCGAGGTTGTCGCCGTGCCCCTCGAGCTCGAAGCCCTCCTCGAAGAGCTCCTCGTGGTCCGCGTGCCGACCTGCGACGAGCGATGCTGCGACGAGGCCGAGCGCGATCACCGCCGCGCTCGCGCCGAGCCCGCGCTCGCGCGGGATGCGGTCCACGAACCTGAAGCGCCTGGACTCCACCGGCGCGATCCGGGCAAACGCGCGGACACCGAGGTGGTCGAGGTCGACCTCCCCGTCTCCTTCGCTGACCTCGAGCTCGTTCCAGAGGTCGAGAGCGACGGCGGCGCAGTCGAAACCCGGCCCGAGATTCGCGGTGCTCGCCGGAGCTCGTACGCGCGCGAGCACGCTCATCGAGAGGCTTCGGCGATGGCGTCCGGATCGGGCTCGACGACGGTGGGCGGCGGGCTGAGGCGAGCGGCGGTCTCCGGGTCCTTCAGCCCGTGGCCCGTCACGATGCAGACCACCCGTGCTCCGGGCTCGAGCGGTGCGTGCGCCAGGGCGGCGAGCCCCGCAGCCGACGACGGCTCGCAGAGGACGCCTTCGGACCTCGCGAGCTCGCGCCAGGCGTCGAGGGTCTCGTCGTCCGGAAGGGACTCCACGCGGCCACCGGACTCGCTCACGGCGCGCGCCACCTCGGCGGCGTGGACGGGCTCCGCGATGCGGATCGCGGAGGCGACGGTCGCCGGGCGTTCGGCCGCCTCGCCCGCGACGATGCGCGGCATCCCCGCTCCGGCTTCGCGAAAACCTCGTTCGTAGGCGCAGAGGTTCCCGCCCCCGCCATACGGGAGCGCGAGCACATCGGGCGCACCCTCGAGCTCCTCGAGAATCTCGAACGCCGCCGTCTTCTGGCCCTCCAGGCGATCTTCGTTGTAGCCCGAGTTCACGAGGACGTGCGTGCCGCGAGCGGCGAGAGCGCGCGCCGCATCGAGGGCCTCGTCGAAGCTTCCGCGCGTCTCGAGGACCCGTGCACCGAGCGCTCGGGCCTGCGCGACCTTGCCGGACGCGACCGCGCCGGACGGTTGGAGAACGACGGCGACGAGACCCGCGCGCGCCGCATAGGCGGCCGCGGACGCAGCCGTGTTCCCGGTCGAGGCGCAGATGACCGTCTCGGCGCCGTCTTCGAGCGCCCTCGAGATCGCGACGGTCATCCCGCGATCCTTGAAGCTGCCCGTCGGGTTCGCGCTCTCGAGCTTCAGGAATATCTCCACGCCGAGCCGTTCCGAGATGCGCGGGGCGCGGATGAGCGGAGTCCCCCCTTCACCGAGCGACACGACGGGCGTGCTCTCGCCCACGGGAAGGCGCTCGCGATATCGATCGATCAGCGATCGCATGCCTCCTTCTACCGCTTTCGCGCCGTCGAGCGCGCACTCACGCCCAGCCGAGCTCGGCGACGCCACGATCGGAGATCACCGGCAGCACCGATGGGGGCGAGTGCACCTCGGGCAACTCGGCGATCTCGGCGAGCGCGTCCTCCACCGCCCGCTGCGTCGACTCGTGGAGAACGATGTGGAGCGCGGCACCTCCGTCGGCAGGAGCCTGGATCAGGCGGGCGACCGAGACCTCGTGCGCCGCGAGGCTGTGCGCGACGTGCTCCAGCACGCCCGGCCTGTCGTCCACCTCGATGTGGACGTAGAAGGGCGAGCGAAGATCGCCCGGCGGAAGCCGCTCGAGCGACCGCCAGGAGGCGTCGTTTTGGAGGAAGCCCGTCTCGGCCGTGCCGATGATGCTGATCATGTCGGCAACCACTGCGGACGCGGTCTCGACGCCCCCGGCTCCGGGGCCTTCGAGGGTGATCTCGCGAATCGCGTCTCCCTGCAACATCACCGCGTTGAACGCGCCCTCCACCCCGGCCAGCGGGTGATGACGATCGACGAGCGCAGGGCGGACACGGACGTCCAGCTTGCCGTCGACCAGCGTCGCGGCGCCCACGAGCCGGACGACCATCTCGAGCTCACGGGCCGCGGCGACGTTGCCGTCGGTCACGGCCTCGAGCCCGCGGAAGTCGACGTCGTCGAGCGTCACCCGCGAGCCGAACGCCACCGTGGCCAGGATGGCCATCTTGGCGGCTGCGTCCGCGCCGGACACGTCGTCCGTCGGATCGGCCTCGGCGAAACCGCGATTCTGCGCCTCCGCGAGGGCCTCGGCGAACGTCGCTCCTCGCTCCATCTCGGTGAGGATGAAGTTCGTCGTCCCGTTCACGATCCCGAGGACGCGATGCACGTTCGTCACGACGAGCGACTCGCGCAGCACCTTGATCACGGGGATGGCGGCGCACACGCTCGCCTCGAAGCGAATCTGGACACCGGCCGAGGTCGCGGCGGTGAAGAGCTCCTCGCCCCGCTGGGCCAGGAGCTGCTTGTTCGCCGTGACGACCGATTTGCCGGCCCGGAGGACGTCCAGCACGTACGTGCCGGCGGGCTCGATCCCGCCCATCACCTCGGCCACCACGCCGATCGAAGGGTCGTCACGGATACGAGCCGGGTCTGTCGTCAGGACTCCCGGCGAAGCGGCGAAGTCACGCTCTCTGTCGGGATCGCGAACGAGTGCGTGCACGACGCGCAGTCGATGGCCCGTTGCCCGCTCGATGTCGTCGGCGTTCTCGACGAGCAGCCTGTTGACGGCGGAGCCGACCGTCCCGTAGCCGAGGAGGGCGACCCCCACCTCGGCATCGAACCTACCCAGCCCGCACCTCCGACTCCTCGCGGCGCATGAGCGCCCGAAGCTCTCGCCCGACCTGCTCGATCTGTAGGCCTGCGGCCTGCTCGCGCAGCTCGTTCAGCCGCGGCTCGCCGGCGTCGGTCTCCGCTATCCACTCCCGCGCGAACGTCCCGTTGCGGATGTCCTCCAGGAGCGTCCGCATCTGCTCGCGAACGTGCTCGTCGATCACACGCGGGCCTCGTGTGAGGTCGCCGTACTCGGCCGTATCGGACACGGAGTAGCGCATTCCGGACAGGCCACCCTCCCAGATCAGGTCGACGATGAGCTTCAGCTCGTGCAGGCACTCGTAGTACGCGACCTCGGGCTGGTAGCCGGCCTCGACGAGTGTCTCGAAGCCCGCCCGGACCAGCTCCGTCACCCCGCCGCAGAGCACGGCCTGCTCGCCGAAGAGATCCGTCTCCGTCTCCTCCTCGAACGTCGTCTCGATCATCCCGGCACGGGCGGCACCGATCGCCGCTCCGTATGCGAAGGCGAGGTCCCGCGCGTTCCCGCTCGCGTCCTGCGCGACTGCGATGACCGCCGGAGTGCCGAAGCCCTCCTCGAAGAGGCGCCGCACGATGTGGCCGGGGCCCTTCGGCGCGACCATGATCACGTCGTGCTCGGCAGGCGGCCGAATGCGGCCGAAGTGGACGTTGAACCCGTGCGCGAACAGCAGCGCCGCACCGGGATCGAGGTTGGGAGCGACGTCCTGCTCGTAGACCTTCGTCTGGGCCTGGTCCGGAAGGAGCATCGACACGATCTGCGCGCCCCTGACGGCCTCGGCGACCGTCGCAACGCTGAGGCCGGCATCTTCGGCAGCGGCCCGCGACGGGCTGCCTTCACGGAGTCCGACCTCGACGTCGACGCCGGAGTCGTGGAGGTTGAGGGCGTGGGCATGACCCTGGCTTCCGTAGCCGATGACGGCGACCTTGCCGGAGAGGAGCCCGACGTTGCCTTCGCGGTGAATGGTTGCCATGGGCTCTCTCTCCTTGTCGGTCGCTAGCGAAGGATGTGCTGGGGACGAGCATTCTGCCTCGGGGTGGAGGCCCGGCCGAGCCCGACACGACCTGTGCGCACGAGCTCCTGGAGCCCGTGCGGCCGCACGAGCTCCTCGAACGCGTCGATCTCCTCGGGATGGCCGACGATCTCGAAGAGGATCGCGTTCGGCCCGAGATCGGCAACCCGGGCTGTGAAGGCCTGCGCGAGTGCGATCAGCTCACCGCGCCGTGCGGGTGTGGTCGCGACCTTCATGAGCGCCAGCTCGCGCTCGATCGCCTCGTCCGGCTCGAGCTCGCTCACGCGCAGGACGTTGACGAGCTTGTGCATCTGCTTCTCGATCTGCTCGAGCGGATGCTGCTCGCAGTCGACACGCAGCGTGATTCGCGAGACGTCCTGGCGCTCGGTCGGGCCGACCGTGAGGCTCTCGATGTTGAAGCCGCGCCGGGCGAACATGCTCGAGATGCGCATGAGCGCACCCGGCTTGTTCTCGACGAGGACCGAGAGCGTGTGTCTCACGTGACCGGGACCACCGCTTCCTCGTCCGGGAACTCCACGAGGTCGAGCGCGCCGGCTCCCGCAGGGATCATGGGATAGCAGTGCTCGCGCGGGTCGACCCGCGCGTCGACGACGGCAGTTCGCCCGCACGTGAGCGCCTCCTCGAGCGTGCTCGAGAGCTCCTCCTCGGTCTCGACGGTGAACCCGACAGCCCCGTACGCCTCGGCGAGGCGGGCGTAGTCCGGGATGTGCTGCGTGAGATGGATCTCGGAGAAGCGCTCCTCGAAGAACATGTCCTGCCACTGCCGGACCATCCCGAGGTAGCCGTTGTTGACGATTACGACCACGATCGGGAGACTCTCCAGCACGGAGGTAGCGAGCTCCTGCCCGGTCATCTGGAAGCAGCCGTCTCCGTCGACGCACACGACGGTCGCCTCGGGCCGGGCGGCCTTCGCACCGATCGCGGCCGGCACGCCGTATCCCATCGTCCCGAGACCTCCCGACGTGATGAAGGAGCGGGGACGGTCGCAGAGGAGGTACTGCATCGCCCACATCTGGTGCTGCCCGACACCTGTCGTCCAGATGACATCGCGATCCACGCTGAGCGCCTGCAACGTCTCGAGAACCGGTTGCGGCTTGAGCATGTCGCCATTGGAGCCGTAGCGGAGCGGAAACTCCTCACGCCAACCCTCGAGCTCGCGCAGCCAGGCGCCGGTTCGGGGCGCCGACCCGTCGGCCTGCAGCACCCGCAGCTCGTCGGTGAGGTCGTGGAGCACCTGCTTCAGCGGCCCGACGACGGGAATGTCCGCACGACGGAGCTTCCCGATCTCCGCGGAGTCGACGTCGAGGTGGATCACCGTCGCTCCGGCCGCGAACGCCGAGAGCTTCCCGGTCACCCGATCGTCGAACCGCGATCCCACTGCGACGAGCAGGTCGCACTTGTTCATCCCCCAGTTCGACCACTTCGGCCCGTGCATCCCGGGCCAGCCGAAGTGGAGCTCGTGCGTCTCCGGGAACGCGCTCTTGCCCATGAGCGTCGTGACGACGGGAAGACGACCGACTTCGGCGAGCTCCAGGAGCTCCTCACACGCATCGGCGTTGAGCGTTCCCCCGCCGACATAGAGCATCGGCTTCTCGGCCGACGCTATCGCCTTCGCGGCGTGCTTGATCTGGCGCGGATGGCCACGCCGCGGGGGCTTCCAGCCAGGCAGATTCACCTCGTCGGGATACTCGAAGTCGAGCAACGCCTCCTGGATGTCGCGAGGGATGTCGACGAGCACCGGCCCACAACGACCCGTGCGAGCGACATGGAATGCCGCCTTCAGCGCGTGCGGCACCTCCTTCACGTCCTGGACGAGCCACGAGTGCTTGACGATCGGGATCGTGATCCCGGTGATGTCGCACTCCTGAAAGGCGTCAGTGCCGATCAGATGCGACCGGACCTGGCCCGTGATGCAGACGAGCGGCGTCGAGTCCATCCAGGCGTCGGCGATCGGCGTGACGAGGTTCGTCGCACCGGGACCTGACGTCGCGATCGCGACACCGACGCGCCCGGTCGCTCGCGCGTAGCCCTCGGCCATGTGGCCGGCGCCCTGCTCGTGCCGGGCGAGGACGTGGCGGACGGTCGACCCGCGGGCGAACGCGTCGTACGTCGGCAGGATCGCGCCGCCCGGAAGACCGAAGGCAATCTCCACACCCTCGGCCTCGAGGGAGCGCAGGATGGCGTCGGCGCCCGTGATCTTCAAGCCACCGACTCCCGGTAGAACTCCGGAGTCGTCAGTGCATACGGGAGCTCCGAGAGAACGATGTCGGCAAACTCCCTCGTCGTCGCGCCCACTCCCGTGTCGACCATGTCCGGCGTCACCGTGCTGTTCGAGGCGGCTTCGAGCACGGCCCCGGCGAGCGTCTCCGCGGCGCGGCGCTCACCGAGACCCTCGGCGAGCATGAGCGCGGTCGCCACGAGCATCGACGCCGGGTTGGCGACACCCTGGCCGGCGATGTCCTCGGCGGCCCCGTGCGCGGGGAAGAACACTCCCGGTCCGCTGCGTGCAAGCCGCCCGGAGGCTGCCACGCGCGGGCTGTGACCGTGGGCTGCCACGCCGGCAAGCGGCTCGACGTACGGCTGGGGGCAGACGACGACGTCGAAGTGCTCGGCGTCGAACCAGAGCGCCTGGAAAGCGGTGCTGACCGGCATCTCCTCGACGAACACTCCAGGATGCCGCGCCGATTCGGCCGCGAACGCCGTCTTCCAGACGGAGTCTCCGCCGACCGACGTGACCCTGGCGAGGCTTGCGCGAGCAACGGCGAATGCCCGCTCGAACGTCGACGTCGGATCGACGTCCACGAGCGGGCTCAAGAGCGTGACCGACCCGCGCAGCCCGTAGACGACCCGGTCGATGCGAGAGTGGAGATCGAGCTCGGACTCCACCCCGGCAAGCGCCGGCGCGTCCTCGGCCGCGACGAGGACGGCCTGTGCTGCGAGCGTCGCCTCGCGGGTCGCAGGGGGAAGAGCGTGGCCGGACTGCGTGACCGCCTCGGCCCCGAACGGCGGATAGCTCTGGTCGACGCGGAACCCGTGCAGACGCGAGACCTGCACGAGCGCGCGGCTCGCCTCGGCCATCATCTCCGGGCCGATCCCGTGTCCGGAGAGGCACGCAACGGTGTAGGTCGTGCGGCGGGTCATGCCGCCGCCTCCTCGAAGACGTCGTAGAGCGTCACGGCCTTGCGCGTGTCCGCGAGCTCCTTGAAGCGCCGGAACGCGTCAGCGAGCTCGTCCTGGTCGAGGCGCAACCCGGCCTCCTCGCAGGCACGCCGGAATGCGTGGCGTCCCGAGTGCTTTCCCAGAGGCAGCGTCATCGTGAGGCCCAGCTCCTGTGGGTCCATGATCTGGTACGTCGACGCGTCCTTGAGCATGCCGTCCTGGTGGATGCCCGCCTCGTGGGCGAATGCGCTCGCACCGACGATCGCCTTGTTCCGCTGGACGGCGTAGCCCGTCAGCTGCGACACCATCTGCGAGATACGTCCGATCTCGCGCACGTTGATCCCGGTCTCGAACCCGAACGCGTCCGCCCGTACGCGCAGGGCCATGGCGACCTCCTCGAGCGCAGCGTTGCCGGCCCGCTCGCCGATGCCGTTGATCGTGCATTCGACCTGATTGGCTCCCGCACCGACACCCGCGAGGGTGTTCGCGACAGCGAGCCCCAGATCGTCGTGGCAGTGCACGGACAGCGTCACGTGCTCGACCTCGGGACAGAGCCGGCGTACCTCCGTGAGGAAGTCGGCGTGCTCGGAAGGCAGCGAGTAGCCGACGGTGTCGGGGAGGTTGATCGTCGTCGCGCCCGCCTCGATTGCCGCCCGGCACACGTCGGCGACGAAGGCAGGATCCGATCGCGTCGCGTCCTCGCAGGAGAACTCGACCTCGTCGACTCGCCCGGCCACGTAGGCGACAGCCCAGCGCGCCTGCTCGAGCACCTCGGGTGGCTCGAGGCCGAGCTTCCGCTCCATGTGGATCGGACTCGTGGCGAGAAAGATGTGGAGACGCGTGCGTCCACGCGCGTTCGCGAGCGCCTCGACGGCGGCGTCGAGGTCCTCAGCGCGTGTTCTGGCAAGGGAGGCGATCGTCGGACGGCTCACCGCCTCGCCGACCGCTCGGATGCCCTCGAAGTCGCCGGGAGAGGCGGCGGCGAACCCCGCCTCGATCACGTCCACGCCGAGGCGTTCGAGCGCGCACGCGATCTCTGCCTTCTCGTCAGGTGACAGCGCGATACCCGGCGATTGCTCGCCGTCCCTGAGCGTCGTGTCGAAAACCGTGATCCTGCGGCGATTGGCCACTTTCTCTACTCCTCCTGCGGGCCGCCCTGAAGGCGTACCGGTGGTGTTCTTAGGTCGGCGTGTGCGCTCGGAAGCGCGTAGGCGACATCTCCCCCTAGCGGGGGAGAATCAGGAGAAGCTCGATGCCAAGCGACAGGCCCAAGGCGTCACAACCGGATACACCCACGGCTGTGGCCTCGAAAGGTACGGTCGTATGAGCCTGGCTCGGCATCGGAGCGTCACAGTGTGAGGACGGCGACTGCTGCTGTCAAGGCCCGAAACGGTGAACATTCGGTTCACCCCTTGCCCACCGCCGGTCGAGCGTTTACTGTTCCGGGCTCGATGGCGGTCACTGGAGCAAGCACCAAGTCGGTCTCCAGCGCGATTATCGGAATCGCCATCTTTGTGCTGCGCCCCAGCAGCTAGCCGGCGCTCCTTCCTCCCGTCGCCGCCGGACTAGCTCATAAGCACCGGCGGGAGATCCCTTCAGTTCCTTCCAGCGAAAGGCAACGGGCGCAGTGGGCGACGAGGACCGCCTTCTCTACGATCGGCGACACCACCGCGATGCATGCGGCATCGGCCTCGTCGCGGACACGCGCGCGCGACCGTCCCGTGAGCTGCTCGATCGTGCGCTCGCGGGGCTCGCAGCCGTCGGTCACCGTGGGGCCTGGGCCGCCGACGGTGTCACGAGTGACGGCGCGGGTGTCCTGCTCCCGCTCACCGGCGCCGTGTCCGAGGCGCTCACCGGGACCCGCGGAACCGGAATCGCAATGTGCTTTCTCCGGGAGAGCTGGCTGCGTGCGGCGGTCGAGGACGCCTGCCGCGCCGAGGGTCTCGAGCCCACCGGCTGGCGGCCCGTCCCGACGCGCACCGCGGCGCTCGGAGTCACCGCCCTCGCATCGCTACCGCGAATCGAACAGCTCGTGCTCGCTCCATCCGAGCACACGGATGCCGAGCGGCGCGCTTACCGTGCCCGTCGCAGGGCCGAGCGCGTCGCCGGCGTCTACCTCGCCTCGCTCTCCTTCCGGACCGTGACCTACAAGGCGCTCTGCGCCGCGCCCCAGCTCTCCCGCTTCTACCCCGACCTCGAGGATCCCGCGCTCGCGGTGCCGTTCGCGATCTTCCATCAGCGCTTCTCGACGAACACCGAGCCGAGCTGGGAGCGGGCGCAGCCGTTCCGGCTCCTCTGCCACAACGGCGAGATCAACACGATCGACGGCAACGTCGCCGCGACGGAGGCGCGCGAGCGCGCTCGCGGCATCGAACCGGATCTCGCGCCGGCGCTCGACCGCGACGGATCGGACTCGGCGCTCCTCGACAACGCGCTCGAGCTCCTCGTGCAGGGGCACGGGAAGAACCTCGCGGAGGCGGTGTCTCTACTCGTGCCGCCCGCGTGGCAGAACGACCCGCGGCTCGATCCCGACGTCCGCGCGTTCCACCGTTACGGCGCGCTCCTCAGCGAACCATGGGACGGCCCGGCGGGGCTGTGCTTCACGAACGGACTCGTGTGCGGTGCCGCACTCGACCGCAACGGGTTGAGGCCGCTCCGCGTGGCGGTCACCGGCGACGGCCTGGTCGCAGTCGGATCCGAGGCGGGCGCAGTGCCGCTTCCCGAGGGCGTCGCCGTGCGCCGTGCGCGGCTCGGCCCCGGAGGAATCCTCACCGTCGATCGCGACCACGGGCTGCTCATGAACGTGGAGCTCAGGCGCGAGCTCGCGAGCAGGCGGCCGTACGCGGAGTGGGTGGACGCGAGCATCGTCCGCGGCGACGTCGGCGAGCCGGCCGCCCCACCCGAGAGCAGCGTCGATGCCCGCCACGTCCTGCACGGTTACGCGCGCGACGACCTCAGCACGATGCTCCGCCCCCTCGCGCAGACGGGCCACGACCCCACGTACTCGATGGGCGACGACTCGCCGATCGCGCCGCTTGCCGGACGCGCGCGCCCGCTGACCTCGTATCTCCGGCAGCGGTTCGCGCAGGTGACGAACCCCGCGATCGACCACCTGCGCGAGCGCCTGGTGATGTCCCTGGCCACGTTCTTAGGCCCGCGCGCCGACGCGCTCGACCGGGAAGGCCCGCTGCCCCGGCTCACGGTGCTTCCCTCGTTCTTGCTGTACCCGTCCGGGCTCGAGGAGCTCGAGCCGACCCGGCTCGACGCGACGTTCACCGAGAACGAGGGCCTCGTGCACGCGATCGATAGGCTCCTCGCGCTCGCCGAGTCCACCGTCGAAGCGGGCGTCACCGTCGTCTGCCTGTCCGACCGCGACGCGGGTGGCGAACGTGCGCCCATTCCCGCCTTGCTCGCGCTCTCTGCGGTTCACACACGCCTCGCGGACGTCGGTCTGCGCACGCGGTGCTCGCTCGTCGTGGAGTCGGACGAGCCGCACGACACCCACGCGATCGCCTGCCTCGTCGGCTACGGGGCCGACGCGATCTGCCCGCGGCTCGCTCTCGAGACGGTGGCGGCGATGGCAGCGGCGGATCGGATCGGCGGCGACCGGCCGTCTCCCGGACGAGGCGCAGCGCCGGCTCATCGGGGCACTCGAGGAGGGCGTCCTCAAGGTGATGTCCAAGATGGGCATCTCCGACGTCGCGAGCTACCGCGGCGCGCGCCTCTTCGAGGCGGTCGGCCTCGACCGGACCCTTTGCCGCGACTACCTCGGTGGTACGCCTTCCTCGATCGGGGGAGCCCGGCTCGATCGCTTCGAGCGCGAGGCACTCGGCCGTCTGGCTGCCGCCTGCGCTCCCCGGCCCCAGCTCGAGAACCCGGGGTACTACAAGTTCCGGAAGGGCGGCGAGGCGCACGCGACCGATCCGGACGTCGTCGCCGCGCTCCAGGAGGCCGTCACGAGTGCCCATGCCTTGCGCACTGCCACCCGCGACGGTCGCTCGGATCTGTACGACCGCTTCTCGGCACTCGTCAACGGCCGGGCCCCGCTCGAACCGCGGGACCTTCTCGAGCTCGTCCCGGCCGGTCCTCCGGTGCCGCTCGACGAGGTCGAGCCCGCCGAGGCGATCGTGCGCAGGTTCTCGAGCGGAGCGATGTCGCATGGAGCGCTCTCCGCCGAAGCGCACGAGACGATCGCGATCGCGCTCAACGGGCTGGGAGCCAAGGCGAACTCCGGCGAGGGCGGAGAGAACCCCGAGCGCTACCGAGACGAGCGGAACTCGAAGATCAAGCAGGTCGCGTCCGGCCGCTTCGGCGTGACCGCCGAGTACGCGGTTTCCGCCGAAGAGCTCCAGATCAAGATCGCGCAGGGGTCGAAGCCCGGCGAGGGCGGGCAGATACCCGCGCACAAGGTCACAGACGAGATCGCCGGCCTGCGCAAGACACAGCCCGGGGTGTCGCTCATCTCTCCGCCGCCGCACCACGACATCTACTCGATCGAAGACCTCGCCCAGCTCGTCTTCGACCTGCGCGAGGTGAACCCCGATGCCGCGATCTCCGTGAAGCTCGTGGCCGAGCGAGGAGTCGGAATCGTCGCCGCGGGAGTGGTCAAGGCCCACGCGGACGTCGTCCACATCGCCGGTGCCGACGGTGGTACCGGCGCGAGCCCGCTGCCCTCCATCAAGCACGCGGGGGCGCCGTGGGAGCTCGGGCTCGCGGAGACGCAGCAGGCGCTCGTGTCGAACCACCTCCGGAGCCGCGTGCGGGTTCGGGTCGACGGCGGCTTCAAGACCGGCCGCGACGTCGTCGTCGCGGCCCTGCTCGGAGCCGACGAGTACGCGTTCGGGACGTCGCTCTTGCTCGCGGAGGGCTGCCTCATGGTCCGTTCGTGCCATCTCGACACGTGCCCCGTCGGCATCGCGACGCAACGCCCCGAGTTGCGGGAGAAGTTCGCGGGGACTCCCGAGATGGTGCGCGCGTACCTGCTCTTCGTCGCCGAGGAGGCCCGCAGGCTCCTCGCTTCGCTCGGGCTGCGCTCGCTCGACGAGGCAGTCGGTCGCGTGGAGTGCCTGCGTCAGAAGCGCGCGGGCGACGCCGCGATCGACGCACTCGACCTCACGCCGCTCCTCCAACGCGGCGCCGGCGGCGCGTCTCGCCACGCGGAGCCGGCGCCGAAGGGCAAGGGCGACCGCCTGGGGCTCATCGTCCACGCGCAAGGCAGAGCCGCCATCGAGGAGCCTGCGCTCATCGAGCCACGACACCTGATCACCAACGGCGATCGGGCGGTCGGCGCCCGCCTCGCGGGCGCGATCGCCAAGCATGTCGGCTCGGGCGCGCCTGCCGGTCGGGTCCGGGTGCGCTTCCAGGGCTCCGCGGGCCAGAGCTTCGGGGCCTTCCTCACCGCCGGCGTCGAGTTCGACCTCGTCGGCGAGGCGAACGACTACGTCGGCAAGTCGATGAGCGGCGGCCGCATCGTGATCTCTCCCCCACCGCACGATGCGGGCGATCCGTGCCTGCTCGGCAACACCGCGCTCTACGGCGCGACGGGCGGTCGACTCTTCTGCGCAGGTTCGGCAGGAGAACGGTTCGCCGTTCGCAACTCGGGCGCGGTGGCAGTCGTCGAAGGTGTCGGCGACCACGGCTGCGAGTACATGACCGCAGGCACGGTCGTGATCCTCGGCGCGGTGGGGCTCAACTTCGGTGCGGGCATGACCGGAGGCGAGGCGTACGTGCTCGACCTCGACGGGACGCTCGAGGTCGGGCTCAACGACGAGCTCGTGCACGCCGAGATCCCCGATGCCGAGCAGCTCGAGACCGTCCGCTCGCTCGTGCAGCGCCACCTTCGTCATACGAGCTCCAGGCGAGCATCGACGCTTCTGGAGCGCTGGGACGAGTGGAGCACGCTCATCCGTCGCATCGCGCCGAGGAGCGCGGCAGTTGCCGGAGCTGCCGACGCAGACGACCTCCAGACCGGCGCCCTGAGCGCGTGACGCAACCTCCGGAGTCGCGCGGGACCTGCCCCGGCTGCGCGGCAGAGTTGCCGGCACGCGAGCTCCGCCTCCACGTGTGCGACTGGTGGAGATGGCTCGACCACCAGGTCGAGCTTCGACGGAACGAGCTGCTCGGCTTCGAGCGCGAGCTCGGCGCCTACCTCGAGTCTCCGCGGGGGCGGTTCGACCTCTGGTACGCGGAGCGCGAGCGCCTGCCACTCGCGGCCCGTGTGCACCAGCGGGGGACGCGCCGTGAACGAGACAGCCAAGATCTGGATGAACGGCGAGCTCGTGGACTGGCACGATGCGAAGGTCCACGTCGGCGTCCACGCCCTCCACTACGGAAGCGGCGTGTTCGAGGGGATCCGCTGCTACGAGACACCGCGCGGTCCCGCCGTCTTCCGGCTCTCGGATCACATGCGGCGCCTGCACGAATCGGCCCGCATCCTCTCTCTGCGGATCCCGTACGACGTCGAGGAGCTCTGCGCAGCGACGCGCGAGCTGATCTCCGCCAACGAGCTCGCTGCGTGTTACGTGCGGCCGCTCGCCTTTCACGGGTACGGCGAGCTCGGCGTCGCCCCACACGGCGACTCCATGGATGCGGCGATCATGTGCTGGCCGTGGGGCTCGTACCTCGGCGAGGACGCCCTCGAGAACGGGATCACGGCGACGATCTCCTCCTGGACGCGCATCGGTCCGAACGTCGTTCCGCACGCGGCGAAGGCGACGGGCGTCTACCTCAACTCGATGCTCGCGACCATGGAGGCACGCCGCGGCGGATACGACGAGGCGATCATGCTCGCCCACGACGGGGTCGTCGCGGACGGGCCGGGCGAGAACGTCTTCGTCGTCAAGGGCGGCGTCCTTCGTACTCCGCCGTTGTCGACCTCGATCCTGCCGGGCATCACCCGCGACTCGGTGCTCACGATCGCGCGAGACCTCGGTTACCCGGTCGAGGAGACGACGTTGATCCGGACCGACCTCTACCACGCGGACGAGGTCTTCATGACGGGCACCGCGGCAGAGGTGACTCCGGTCAGAACGGTCGACGGCATCGAGATCGGCGTCGGGCCGGTCACGAAGGAGCTGCAGCGCGTCTACCTGGACACGGTCACCGGGCGCGACGAGCGCTGGGCCGACTGGCTCGATCACGTCTCCTCGTCGAGCGCTCCCTCGGTCACTCTTCGATGACCGGCGCCACCAAGACCCCGTAGCCCTGCGCCTCGAGCACGCGCGCAGCGAGGGTCGCGTTCGCCTCGCCCGTGACGAGGATCGTCAGCGTGCCGCCGCGCTCGGGCGACAGATGCTCCATGTCGAAGTCTTCGATGTTGATCCGCTCTGCCCCGAGCGCCTGGAAGATCCCCGCGAGGACGCCCGGGCGATCGGGGACGTGGACGCGCAGGCGATGGAGCGCTCCCGCATCGTCGTACGCGGTCTCGAGCATCCGGCGACGATTGCCGCCGGCCTCCCCGATCCAGCGGGCCAGATAGCCGGCGTCGCCGGCGGCAAGCGCGTTCTCGAGCTGCTCGGCTCTCCGCCGCAACTCGACGAGGGACGCGGCAAGAGCTTCCCGGTTCTCGAGGAAGATGTCGACCCAGATGCGCGGGTTGGCGCCGGCGATCCGTGTCATGTCCCGGAGAGATCCTCCGGCGGTCGCGAGCGGGTCGTGGCCCTCCACACGCGATGCTCCGGCCTGATTCAGGAGGATGTTCGCGAGCGCGTGCGGGAGGTGGCTCGTCACCGCGACGAGGCGGTCGTGCGCATCGGGGTCGATCGCCACGGGACGCGCGCCGAGAGCGGAGACGAGCGAGTGTGCTGCGCGGAAGCGCTCGGGCTCAGTGGCGGCGAGCGGCGTCAGGAACCACGTCGCTCCTTCGAAGAGGTCGGCGCTCGCGCGATCCGGCCCCCGCGTCTCCGCACCGCAGATCGGATGGCCGCCGACGAAGCGCACGTCGCTCCCTGCCGCGGCGCAGACGGACCCCTTCGTCGACCCGACGTCCATGATCGTGCTCGTGCTCGGCGCGGCGGCGAGAACCTCCTGCAGGAGACCGGGCAGCACGATGACGGGAACCGCGAGGAGCACGATGTCCGACGAGTGCAGAGCGTGCTCGAGCGAGTCGGCGGGCTCGACGGCTCCACGCTCGGCGGCGAGCTCGAGCGTCGCCCGATCTTCGTCCCAGCCGATCGCTGCCGGAAATCCCGCTCGCGCGGCGGCGAGGCCTGCCGACGCTCCGATGAGCCCGGTTCCGACGACTGCGAGCCGCATCGCCCGCAACCGTCAGGCGGACCGCATGAGCTCGGCGATGCGAAACGCGAGGTCCAACGACTGACGGCCGTTGAGCCGAGGGTCGCAGAGCGTCTCGTAGCGGTGGTCGAGCTGATCCTCGCGCACGGCCTCCGAACCCCCGAGGCACTCGGTCACGTCGTCGCCCGTGAACTCGATGTGAACGCCTCCCGGCCACGTACCGGCGTCGCGATGAGCAGCGAAGAAGCCCTGGAGCTCGGCCATGATCGCGTCGAAATGCCGCGTCTTCGTGCCGGACGTCGTGCGGAACTGGTTCGCGTGCATCGGGTCGCACACCCAGACGACCGGAACGTCCGCCTCGCGCACCGCCCGTAGCAGTGGCGGCAGGATCTCACCCACGCGCTCGGCGCCCATGCGGGTGATCAGGGTCAGCCGCCCGGGCACGTGATCGGGGTTCAGCCGCGCTGCCAGCGCGAGGACGTCGTCGGCCGTCGCATCGGGTCCGAGCTTGACCCCGATCGGGTTGTCGACCCCGGAGAAGAACTCGACGTGGGCACCGGTGAGCTCGCGCGTCCGCTGGCCGATCCAGAGCATGTGCGCCGAGCAGTCGTACGGCCGCCCGGTGAGCGAGTCCGTTCGCGTGAGGGCTTCCTCGTACTCGAGCAGGAGCCCCTCGTGGCTCGTCCACACGTCGACCTCGTGGAGAGACGGGGTGCGCGTCAGGTCGATGCCGATCGCCTGCATGAAGCGCAGTGCCCGCTCGATCTCGCCCGCGAGCGCCTCGTATCGCTGCCCCGCCGGCGAGCTCGCGACGAACTCGCGGTTCCACGTGTGGACGTGCGTGAGATCGGCGAACCCACCCTTCGTGAACGCGCGCAGGAGGTTGAGGGTCGACGCAGCCTGGTAGTAGGCATGGACAAGTCGCTCGGGATCGGGGATCCGCGCCTCGACGGTCGGCTCGTCGGAGTGGACGCTGTGTCCGCGGAACGTGAGGATCTCGGCACCGTCGACGACCTCCGTCGGCTCGGTCCGCGGCTTCGCGAACTGCCCGGCGATGCGCCCGATCTTGACGACGGGCAACGTGGCTCCGAACGTCAGGACGGCCGACATCTGCAGCAGGATCTTCAGCTTCTCCCGAATCGTCGGCGCGGTCACGTCCCGGAACGACTCGACGCAATCTCCCGCCTGGAGCACGAACGCCCGCCCCTCGGAGACCTCGCCGAGAGCCGAGAGCAACGCGCGCGCCTCGCCGGCGAAGACGAGGGGAGGGAGCGTGCGGAGGCGCTCGCGTGCGGTGGCGAGCGCGGCGGGGTCCGGCCACTCGGGCTGCTGCCCCGCCGGAAGCTCCCGCCATGACGACGGCGTCCACTTCGATTCGGTCGCGATCACTGGTGGCTGAGTGTAGAGACGGCCTGACTCCAGGGTACGTGGCGGCCGAAGACGACGAGACCGGGTCTATGCCTGCGCCGCGAAGGCCGATACGGAGAGCCCGCCCTCGAGAAGCGCTCGCCCGACGATCGCACCCTCGCAGCCCGCCGCTCGGACCGCTTCGAGATCGGAGGCGGAGCTCACTCCGCCGGCGGCGAGCACGGGCAGGCGCGAACGCTGACACACGAGCGCGAGGAGATCTGCGTCGACACCGTCGAGCATGCCGTCGCGCTCGATCGCGGTGCAGAGGAGCCGTGAGACACCGGCTCCCACGCAGATATCGACCGCCTCCTCGGTCGTCAGCGCCGTCGTCCGCTCCCATCCGTTCACGGCAACCCTGCCGTCGCGCACGTCGATCGCGACGACGAGCCTGTCCCCGAGCGCCGCCGCATAGCGCGCCGCCGCGTCCGGCTCGGCGAAGGCGGCAGTTCCGACGACGACTCGCTCTGCGCCCGCATGGAGCAGACGCTCGGCGTCGGCGATCGATCGAATGCCGCCCGCTGCCTGGATGCGCGACGCTCCCGCCGCCTCCACGGCGCGGCGGACGAGCTCCGGGCGGATCCGCCCGCTCCGCGCCGCGCTCAGGTCGACGAGATGGACGAGCGCCGCCCCCTCGGTAGCGAAGCGCTCCGACGAGCTCGAGCGCGCTCGGCTCGCGAACGGCGACCTGGGCGAAGTCGCCCTGCCGAAGACGCACCGCCTCCTCCCCGAGAACGTCGACTGCCGGGATCACCTGCAGGCGGCCGGTCCGGCCCCCATCCGCGATCTCCCCCGCGCGCTGGGTCGCTTTTTCTTGGCTCGCTCTCTCCTGGCTGATTGCTTCTTGTGCCATGTTAGTATGCTAGTATGCCAGCACGGCACCAGGGAGTTGAACCGTCCCGTCGATGAGCGAAGGGCATCCACACGAATGGCGCACCCGCGAGACCCGCGACCTGTTCGAGGCGATCCTCAGCCTCCAGACGGTGGACGAGGCGGAGAGGTTCTTCCGGGATCTGTGCACGCTCTCCGAGCTCCAGGCTCTGGCGCATCGCTGGCAGGCGGCGATGTTGCTGGACGAGGGGAAGCCGTACCACGAGGTCGCAGCGCAGACCGGCGCTTCGACGACGACGGTGACGCGGGTGGCGCAGTGGCTGAAGCACGGCGCGGACGGGTATCGCCTCGTCCTCGACCGACGCAAGACCGCCAGCCAGTAGGCAGAGCCGAGAGCCGGTCCGAGCGCCTGACGATCGCGATCCCGGCGAAAGGGCGGCTTCGCGAGCCGGCGGTGGCACTGCTCTCCGAGGCCGGGCTCGGGCCCGAGCAACCCGGCGAGCGTGCGCTCGCGTTCCCGTGCCGTAACGCGCCGGTGGACGTCCTCCTCGTCCGGGCTGCCGACATACCCGAGTACGTGCAGGACGGCGTGGTCGACTGCGGCATCACCGGCGCCGACCTCGTGCGCGAGAGCGGTGCCGACGTCGACGAGCTCATCGCTCTGGGTTTCGGTGCCTGCACGCTCGAGGCGGCCGTTCCGAGCGAGTCGTGGATGGAGTCGCTCGACGACCTCGATGGCCTTCGCATCGCCACCGTCTACCCGCGGCTCGCCGGCCGGCTCCTTCGCGAGCACGGGCTCGAGACCGAGCTTGTTCGCGTCACGGGATCGGTGGAGGTCGCACCGCGACTCGGCCTGGCCGATGCGATCGTCGATCTCGTCTCCAGCGGAAGCACATTGCGGACGAACGGCCTGCGCTCCATCGGGGAGCTCTTCTCCTCGGAGGCGGTCCTCGTCGGGAAGCACGGCGGCGACGGGCGCGCGCACGAGCTCGCGACGATCCTCCGCAGCGTCGTCGAAGCGCGTGAGACGCGCTACCTGATGCTGAACGCGCCCGAGAGCGCGCTCGACGAGATCTGCGCGATCGTCCCGGGCTCGCGGTCGCCGAGCATCCTGCCGCTCGCCGAGCCGGGCATGGTCGCAGTCCAGGCGCTCGTGCCGGCCGCCGACGTCTGGCGGCTCCTCCCCCGGCTCGAGGCTGCCGGAGGGTCCTCGATCCTCCTCGTCCCGGTCGAGCGGATGCTGGCATGAGCAACGCTCGCCCGTGGCTTGCGTTCGTGGGGGAAACCATATTTCCCCCACGAACCCCCTTCTTCTTGAGAGCGTGGGGAACCTCCCGGTTCCCCACACCCCTCCACGCTCATGGGCTGGCAACCAGCCCATGAGCGACGTTGCGCAGATCATCGAAGACGTGCGGGCACGCGGCGACGAAGCCGTCCGGGAGTGGGCCTTGCGCCTGGACGGGGTCGAACCGCAGCGAGCGGAGCCGAAGGGGGACGTGCCCGCCGACGCCGTGCGCGCGCTCGCCGACGCGGTACGCCGCTGGCATGCGCTCCAGCGACCTGTGGACGTCCGCTTCGAGATCCGGCCGGGCGTCGAGCTCGAGCGGCGCTGGATCGCGCTCCGGTCGATCGGGATCTACGTCCCACGGGGCCTCGTCTCCACGCTCGTCATGTGCGCCGTCCCGGCTCAGGTCGCGGGTGTCGAGCGCATCGTCGTCGTGACGCCCCCGGATGGGGCGGGACGCGTGTCGGCGGCGGCGGAGCTCCTCGGCGTCGACGAGGTCTGGGCACTCGGCGGCCCTCCGGCGATCGCCGCGCTCGCCTACGGCACCGAGTCGATTCCGCGCGTGGACAAGATCTGCGGGCCGGGCGGCAAGTACGTCAGCGAGGCGAAGCTGCTCGTGTCCCGCGACGTCTCGATCGACGTCCCGGCCGGCCCTTCGGAGGTCGTCGTGCTCACGGGGGACGGGGCCGATCCGAGGATCGCGGAGCTCGAGCTCGCCGCGCAGGCGGAGCACGGGCCGGACTCGATCTGCCGTGTCGTCGCGGTGAACGGCGATCTCGACGCCGCGCTCGCCGAGGTCGAGGCGATGGCGCCCGAGCATCTCGTCCTCCTCGGGCCGGAGGCGGAGGCAGCGGCGGGGCGCGTACGCAACGCCGGCGCCGTCTTCGTCGGGCCGTTCTCGGCGGTCGCCGCGGGTGACTACGCGACCGGCGGGAACCACGTCCTCCCTACCGGTGGCTGGGCGCGCGCCGTCGGAGGTCTCGGTCTGGAGACGTTCCTGAAGCCGGTGACGCTGCAGCACCTGACCGCGGATGGGCTCGCATCGCTGCGGCCGACGGTCGAGGCGCTCGCGGCAGTCGAAGGGATGCCTGCACACGCTGCGGCGGTGCAGAGATGAGAGCTCTCTCCGCGGAGTTCACGGACTACCGCTGGGCGCCTTCGACCGAGGAGCTCGCAGCCCGGGTCGAGCTCGATCCGATCCAGATCGTGCGCTTCGACGGCAACGTCCCGGCACAGCCCTCCCCGACTGCGCGTCCAGGGACGATCGCAGCCGCGCTCGCCGAGGTGAACGCATACGCCCACGGCGGCTACCCCGCCCTGCTCGACGCGATCGCCGACTACGCAGGTGTCGAGCCGGCCAACATCGTCCTCGGGGCAGGCGCCGACGACCTGATCTTGCTCTGCGCGCGAGCGTTCACCGGGCCGGGAGACTCCGTCGCGATCGCAGAGACCCCGACCTACCCGCTGTACGCGATCGCCGCCCATCTCGCCGGCGCAGAGGTCGACGGAGGCACTCCGGCCCTCACGTTCTCGTGCCGACCGAACAACCCGACGGGCGACCTCGGCGCGCTCCCCGACGCACGGCCGCTCGTCGTCGACGAGGCGTACTACGAGTACGCCGGCGAGACCGCCGTCGGGCGCATCGACGACGGCGTTGTGGTCCTGCGGACGTTCTCGAAGGCGTTCGGGCTCGCCGGCGCGCGGGTCGGTTACGCGCTCGCCGATGTAGAGACCGCGGCCGAGCTGAATCGTCGCCAGGCGCCCCTGGCCGTCTCCACCCTTTCCGCGGCGCTGGCACTCGCCTCACTTCGCGAGCCACCGGACGTCGCCTGGCAGGTCGAGGAGCGGGAGCGGTGCGCGCAGGCGCTTCGGGCGCTGGGCCTCGAGCCGCTTCCGTCGTGGACGAACTTCCTCTTCGTCCCGACACCCGAGGCCGAGGCCGTTGCTGCAGTTCTCCTCCGCTCCGGGATAGTCGTCCGGGTCTTCCCAGACGGCTTCCGCTTCTCGGTCCGCGATCGCGAGGACGACGACCTTCTGCTGGACGCCCTCGCGACTGCGCTCGACCGGCCGTCTCCCGTGCCTGCGGCTGCCGGTCGCACGGCGCGCCACGTGCGCGCGACGGCCGAGACGCGCATTCGCGTGCGACTCGGGCTCGACGGCGCCGGGCGCGTGCGGGTCGACACCGGGGCGGGGCTGTACGACCACTTCCTGGAGCAGCTCGCCTTCCACGCGGGATTCGACCTCGTGCTCGAGGGCGTGGGCGATCCCGAGACCGGTCCTCACCACACCGCAGAGGACGCCGCGCTCGCACTCGGAGAGGCACTCGACGGTGCGCTCGGCGACCGGCGCGGCATCGCCCGCTTCGGCGATTCGACCGTGCCGATGGACGATGCCCTCGCACGGGCGGCCGTCGATCTCGGAGGCCGGCCCGCGTCGGTGCTCGAGCTCGAGCGCGATCCTGGTCTCGCGACGCACGTGCTGCAGAGCCTCGCGCAGGCCGGAAGGCTCGCGATCCACGTCGAAGCGACCGGAGCGGACGAGCACCACGTGGCCGAGGCTGCGTTCAAGGCCGTCGGCCGTGCGCTGCGCGCTGCGGTCCGGGTGGAGAGCACGGGTATCCCTTCGACGAAGGGTCGCGTGTGAACGTCGCGGTCTGCGAGTACGGCGCCGGTAACACCCGCTCGGTCCAGATCGCACTCGAACGGCTGGGCGCTGACGTTCGTGTCACCTCCGATCCCACAGACGTCGCGTCGGCCGACTTCGCCGTGCTTCCCGGCGTCGGCTCCGCCGCGAGCGCCATGAACGGATTGCGCGACCGCGGTCTCGACGTCGCGCTCCGCGAGCGGGTCGCGGACGGACGGCAGACGCTCGGAATCTGCCTCGGCCTGCAGCTCGCGCTCGAGGAGTCGGAGGAGGACGGTGGCGTCGAGTGCCTGGGCATCCTGCCCGGACGGGCGACCCGCCTCCGAGGCGGCCGGGTGCCGCGAATCGGTTGGGCTGCAGTCGAGCCCGAGGATGAGGCGTTCTACTTCGCGCACTCGTACGCGGCGGAGACACCCGCGGCCGTCGCGCGCTCGGAGGGCATCGTCGCGATGGCCGAAAGCGGGAGCTTCCTCGGTGTCCAGTTCCACCCGGAGAAGAGCGGCGCGGTTGGCGCGCGCTTCCTCGCTCGATGCCTCTCCCGCGTCTGATCCCGTGCCTTGACGTCGCCGGTGGGCGCGTCGTGAAAGGCGTTCGCTTCCAGGGGCTCACCGATGTCGGTGACCCGATCGAGCTCGGCGCCGCCTACTCCGACGCGGGAGCCGATGAGCTCGTCTACCTCGACGTGAAGGCCACACTCGAGGAGCGTTCGGCGCTGCATGCGCTCGTCCGTCGGATCGCGGACCGGCTGGCCATCCCCTTCACCGTCGGCGGAGGTGTCAGGACGGTCGACGACGCAGCCGCGCTGCTCGACAACGGCGCCGACAAGGTCTCCGTGAACACCGCAGCGCTCGCGCGGCCCGCGCTGATCGGCGAGCTGTCGTCACGGCTCGGGTCGCAGGCGGTCGTCCTCGCGATCGACACCGCCGGCGGCGAGGTTCACGCGCGGGCCGGAACTGAACCGACCAGCCGTGAAGTCGTCGCCTGGGCCGTCGAGGTCGAAGCGCGCGGTGCTGGCGAGATCCTCCTCACCTCGATCGACGCCGACGGAACGCGCGACGGCTACGACCTCGAGGTCACCGAGGCGGTCGCAAACGCGGTCTCGATCCCGGTCATCGCCTCGGGAGGAGCGGGCTCGGCCCGCCACGTCGCCGACGTGCTCGAGGTCGCGCAGGCAGCTCTCCTCGCCTCGATCGTCCACGAGAACCCGGCACGGCTCGCCACGCTTCGCGACGAGCTGCGCGAGCTCGGCGTTGCGGTGCGCAATGGCTCCTGAGCTTCGCGCAGCAATCGTGCAGGACGCCGTTACGAACCGCGTCCTGATGCTCGCGTGGATGGACGACGAGGCACTCCGCCTCACGCGCGAGACGGGCGAGGCGCACTTCTTCAGCCGCTCACGCAACCGTCTCTGGCGCAAGGGGGAGACGTCGGGAAACACGCTCGCGGTCGAGGAGCTCCGCGAGGACTGTGACGGCGATGCGATCCTGCTCCGCGTCTCGCCCGCCGGCCCGGTCTGTCACACAGGCTCGGTGTCGTGCTTCGCCCCGTGGCTCTGGCGACGGGTCGCCGAGCGCGCGACGACGCGCCCCGAGGGCTCGTACGTCGCTGCTCTTCTCGCCGAAGGGACCGAGGCGGCTGCGCGCAAGGTCGGCGAAGAGGGCCTCGAAGCCGCGCTCGCCGGAGTCGCCGAGGACGACGAGCGCCTCGTCGCCGAGATCGCGGACGTCTGGTTCCACACATACGTCCTCCTCGCCGCGCGTGGGCTCGATCCAGCGGACGTCGAGGACGAGCTCGCGCGCCGCGCAGAGGCCGGCTGACCAACACTCTCGCCGCTTACCCGTTGCGGCTTACACTGGCGCGAGCCGCGGGCCGGTAGCTCAGTCGGTAGAGCAGGGGACTTTTAATCCCAAGGTCGTTGGTTCGATTCCAACCCGGCCCATCGGCTCGCAGGCGCCCGACCCTCGCACGCCGCAAGCGAGCGCACCGCAATCGGTGAAGGAGCAAAGGCTGATCGCCATACTTGGCGCATGAGCGACACGACCGATGCCGCGATCGAGGTCGCGTCGCGGTTCCTGGATAACCTCGAGTCTGTCGTCCGCGGCAAGCACGAGGAGATCAAGCTCGTCCTCGCCGCGCTCGCCTGTCGGGGGCATGTCCTCTTCGAGGACGTGCCGGGCACTGCAAAGACGGTCCTCGCGCGTGCGATCGCGGGCAGCATCGAGGGCGGCGTCCACTCGCGGATCCAGTGCACGCCGGATCTGCAGCCGACGGACGTCACCGGCCTCTCGGTCTACAACCAGCACACGCGGGACTTCGAGTTCCGTCCCGGCCCGATCTTCGCGAACACCGTGCTCGTGGACGAGATCAACCGTGCGATGCCGAAGACGCAATCTGCGCTGCTCGAGGCGATGGCGGAGCGGCAGGTGACGGCGGACGGCGTGACCCGCTCCCTGTCGGAGCCGTTTCTCATCCTCGCCACGGAGAATCCCGTCGAGTACGAGGGCACATTTCCTCTGCCGGAAGCCCAGCTCGACCGCTTCTTCGTCAAGACGGCGCTCGGCTATCCGAGCCTCGAGGACGAATTCCAAGTCGTCGTCGACCAGGAGAGCGGAGAGCATCCACTCGAGCATCTCCGGCCCGTCGTGACCACCGCCGAGGTCGCGGTCCTGCACGAGTCCGTTCGTGCCGTCTACGTCGACGAGCTCCTCCGCAGGTGGATCGTCGAGCTCGTCCGGGCGACTCGGGACGTCGAGATGTGCGTCCTCGGTGCGTCCGTGCGTGGAACCCTGGCGCTCGAACGCGCAGCCCGTGCGTGGGCCCTGCTGGACGAGCGCGAGTACGTGGTCTCCGACGACGTGGAGCAGCTCTTCCTTCCCGTGATCGCGCATCGCGTCGGATTCCGGCCCGCGTTCCGTGCGCAAGCCAGGCGCACGGGCTGGGACGAGGCGCTCGAGGACTTCCGCGATGCGTGCCTGCGCCGCGTGCCGGCCCCCGAGCTCCGCAGCGGCCAGCCCGGCTGAGGATCGCCCTGCCCGACTCGACGTTCGTACTGATTCCGCGCGGCCGCATCGAAGGGCTCGCGTTCGGCGCGATGCGGAGCGCACGCCGAGGAACGGGTACGGACGTCGCCAGCTCGCGACCGTACGTTCGAGGCGACAACTTCAAGGCAATCGACTGGGGCGCATCCGCTCGCCTTTCATCGGCGCGGGAATCCGACGAGTTCGTTTTGCGCGAGCTCTACGCAGAGGAAGCGCCGCGCGTCGTGCTCATCTCCGACAGGCGGCCCGAGATGCAGCTCTTCCCGCGCGGGTTCCCCTGGCTCCGCAAGATGGACGCGCAGCGAGTCGCCATCGAGCTGATCCGGGCGAGCACGGTCGAGGCCCACGGTTTCCTCGGATACCTCGACTTCGGCGACGGCGACGGCGAGCCGTTCTGGCTCCCACCGCACTCGCAGTCGCTCTGGGACTACGAGGACCGGGTCGACGCGGGCGCCCCGTTCGAGGCGCCTGCGTCCAACGTGTCCGACGCCTTCGACTTCCTCATGGCTCACCCGCGCTCGGTGCCGCCGGGCACGTTCGTCTTCGTTCTCTCCGACTTCCTCGTACCGCCTTCATACGAGACATGGCTCCACGCGCTGGAGCGCCGCTGGGACGTCATCCCGGTCGTGCTCCAGGACCCACTGTGGGAGCGCAGCTTTCCCCCCATCGGCGGGTTCCGAGTCGATGTCGCCGACGCGAACGGCCGCGCGCTCGAGGTCCGCATGGAGCGCCGCGAGGCGGCGGCACGGACGCGTGCACACGAGGAACGCTGGGCATGCCTGCTCGCGGACTTCGCCCGCGCATCGCTCGAACCCGTGGTCGTCGAGTCGAGCGACGAGAGCGAGATTCTGAGGGCGTTCCTCGACTGGGCCGAGACACGCCAGGCTGGCGGCGGGTATTCGTGGTGAGACGGCTGGTCGTCGCGTGCGCCTGCGCCGGCGCGCTCGCGCTGGCCCCTGCGCCGCCCGCGTTCGCCGCGGAGGGAATCGTCGACGCGGGCGCGGCTCTGCCGCAGGGCCCGTTCCTCTTCGGGGAGCGGGTCACGGCCGATGTGGACGTGCTCGTCAACACCAAGCTCGTGGCCCCGAGCACCATCGACGCGGACTCACGCTTCGAGCCGTACGCCCTCATCGGTGCACCCCTGCGGACGGAGACGAGGGACGGGTCGGTCGTCCGCGTCCGCTATCGCTACGTCCTCGGCTGCAGCTCGCTCGCTTGCACGACCGGATCGAAGCGGGAGCGCACCGTCACGTTCGCGCCCGTGATCGTCCGTTACCGCGACCGGCAAGGAACCGCCCGGAGGGTGATCGTGCGCTGGCCTGCATTTCGGCTCGTCTCACGCTCGAGCGATCCACGGTCTCGACCGCAGAGCGCCTCGGATGCGCGCCGAGCGATCCCGATCGACGTGCTGCGCGTGCTCCCGGCCAGCGTCGCCGCACCGTCGCCCACGTACCACCTCCCCCCGGCCGTTCTTGCGGCTCTGCTCCTTGCCGGTGCCGTCGGCGCAGCGCTCGGCGCGGCGGCACTCGGTTGGCCGGTCCTGGCGCAGCTGCGAGGCATCGACGACGCCGACGCGGTGACTCTGACGCCGCTCGAGCAGGCGGTCGCGACCGTCGAGACGGCCGCGGAGCGAGGAGCGGGCACGCCCGAACACCGCGAGGCTCTCGCGCTCCTGGCTCGCGAGCTCCGCCGTGCGGGGCTTACAGACCTCGCCGGTTCGGCGCGCCGGCTCGCCTGGTCGGAGCAGCCACCCACGGCCGCGGCGTCCAGCGACCTCGTCACCAGGATGCGCGCGAGGCTCAGCGGCTAATGGCATCTCGCACGCTGCCGCTGGCAGACGCTGCAGAGCTCTGGCCGTACGCACGGCGGACGCGCGTGATCCGGCTCGTGCTCGCCGTTGCGCTCGCTGCGCTGTTCGGAGTCGCCATCGTCGCCGGATTCCGGCTGCATACCCGCCCCACGAGCTACTTCGCCCAGGGCGGAAACGGCATCGTCGTCCTGGACCTCTCCGCGAGCGTCGATCCACGCTCGAACGCCAGGCTCAGCGCCGTCCTCAGATCGCTCGCGGACAGCGACCAGCGCATCGGGCTCGTGGCATTCGAGGAGCAAGCGTACGAGCTGCTGCCGCCCGGGACCCGCGGCGACGAGATCCGCCCGATGCTCCGCTTCTTCGGCGAGTCGACGCCGCTCTTCGGCCCGGACACGCCCTGGTCGCTGGCATTCCTCGGCGGGACGAGCATTGGATCGGGCCTCCGCCTTGCGCGCGAGATCGTCGAGCGGTCCGGGGGTGGATCCGTCCTTCTCATCAGCGATCTGGAGGACGCGTCCTCGGACGTCCCGCTCCTCACGGAGGAGATCGGCCGCTACAGGAAGGGCGGAATCCGGCTTCGCGCCCTGCCGCTCTACCCGAACGACACCGCGCTCGCGCTGTTCACCGGGCTCGCCGGCACGGACGCGATCGTAGGGGATGACGCGCTCCGCGAGAGCACGGACGTCGCGGAGCGTCGGACCGTTGTCGCGGCGTTCCCGACCTGGCTCGTTGTGCTCGAGGCGTTCTTGCTGCTCGGGCTCGCTGCCAACGAGTACATGGGGCGCAGGCTCGAATGGGGCGACGTGTGAGCCGCAGAGCAATCGTCCTGCACTCGGCCGCGGCCTTCCTCCTCATCTGCGTTGCCCTCTTGCTGGCGCTCGCAGGCCGCGACGTTCTCGCCTGGTCGGGGCAGACCGAGCGGGCGAACGTCGCCGTCGCCCGCTTCTCGCGAGACCCGGCGGTCTGGCAGCCGAGCACGTGGCTGCCCGAAGCCGTATCGCGCTCGCTCCTCGGCGCCGGCGACGACGTCGAGTTCGGTCGCGCCCTCCAGCGCCTACAGGTATTGCGCGGCCGCGGTGACGAGGAACTCTTCGTTCCATCCGCCGCGAAGCTCGCACGGCTCGAGCTCGTCTTCGACCAGATCGCCCGCAGCTCGGGACGTGCGGTCGTGCGGGCACGAGCGCGACAGCTCCACGCGCTCATCCTCGTCCAGCAGCTCCTCCTGCAGGGCGGCTCGGGCGACACCGTCGCGGTGACGCTCGAACGTGCGATCGCGGATCTCCAGAGCGCGGTGCGAATCGACCAGACGAACACCGACGCGCAGGTCGACCTCGAGGAGCTGCTCGCCCTGTACAAGCCGATCGCCCTCGAGCGCGCAGGAGAGCTCGAACGGCGGGCGGCGAGATACGGGAACGAAGGCGGCGGCGGCGGAAGCCCCGGGGTGTCAGAGGAAGCAGGGGGCTTCTAGTGTCGATCTCGTTCGTCACGCCGCTCGCGGCCCTCGTGGCGCTCGTGGGGCTCGTCCCGCTGGCTGTCCTCGGGCTGGAGCGTCGGCGTCTACGCGCTCTCTGCGCGGTACTCGGCCTCCGCCCTCCCCAGTCGAGCTCGGCGGTTCCCGTCTGGGCCGTGCTCGTCGCGCTGATCGCGCTACTCGCCCTCGCTGTGGCACAGCCCGTGGTCGCTCGGCACACGACACACCAGGGACGGGCAGACGCGGAAGCGTTCTTCGTGTTCGACGTCTCGCGCTCGATGAGCGCGCGGGCGCCGAACTCTGCGACACGGCTGGATCGCGCCCGGCGAGACGCGAAGGAACTTCGAAACGCGCTTCGAGACGTTCCCGTCGGAGTGGCCTCGATCACCGACCGGCTGCTCCCCCATCTCTTTCCCTCCATGAGCGGAAACGCGTTCAACGAGGCGCTCGACGAGTCGCTCGCGATCGACCGGCCCACCACGTCGGTCCCATACGGAAACTCGATCGGCACCAAGCTCGGCGCGCTCGCCGACCTCGTTACCGGCCGGTACTTCGGAGGCAACGCGAAGCGGCGAGTCGCCGTCGTCTTCACGGACGCCGAGACGCTCCCAGAAGGGCTCTCGGCATTGCCGACTCGGCTTGCCGACGGGAACGTGCAGATGTTCTTCTTCCACTACTGGGATACCGCGGAGCGCGTGTACGACGCGAGCGGGCGACCGAACCCGGCGTACCTCCCAGACCCCCAGGCGGGCGCCGACCTCGAGACGCTCGCGCGGGCCGTCTCGGCGCGTCGCTTCGAGCCCGGCAAGACGAGGCAGGCTGCGGCAGCGATTCGGGCGGCAGTCGGCGAGGGTCCGATGACCGCGCGCGGTAGCGAGCTCGACTCGCTGCTGCTGACTCCGTACGTCCTGCTGGCTGCGCTGTTCCCGTTCCTCTTCCTGATCGCGCGTCGCGACGTCGGGCCCTGGAGTGCGAAGCGCCTCCGAAGCACCTTGTCCGGCTCACGGGAGGCCTGATCGCAGCGGGCTCAGAAGCCAGCAGCGCCCTACACTGCCCCGGCGGGCCGGTAGCTCAGTCGGTAGAGCAGGGGACTTTTAATCCCAAGGTCGTTGGTTCGATTCCAACCCGGCCCACCTAGAGAATGCAGCGGAGCATGCAGGTCGACTACGAGATCGCAGTCGCAGGCGGAGGGCCCGCCGGGCTCACTGCCGCCCTCGTCGCCGCACGTCACGGACGGAGCACGATCCTCGTGGATCCGCTCGGGTCGGGCGGCGCGATCCTGAACACCGAGCGAGTCGAGGACTTCCCGGGCTTCCCGGAGGGCGTGTCCGGCTTCGAGCTCGGCCCTCGCATCCAGGAGCAGGTCGCGGACGCCGGTGGTGCGTTCGAGATGAGCGAGGTGATCCGCATCGAGCCGCGCGACGGCGACTGGCGCGTGGTGACCGACTCCGGCGAGATCGTCGCGGCCGCCGTCATCGTCGCCACCGGGACGAAGCCGCGCAAGCTCGGCTTGGCTCGCGAGGACGAGTTCGACGGCAAAGGCATCAGCCACTGTGCGAGCTGCGACGGCCCTCTGTACCGAGGGAAGACCGTCGCGATGGTCGGAGGCGGCGACTCGGCTCTCCTGGAGGCGCTCGAGCTCGCGCCGCACGACGTGCGAGTGGTGCTCATCGACGCGGACGAGAGCCTCGGCGGCCAGGAGACCTATCGTCGGCGGATCCTGGAGAGCGCGCACGTCGACGTGCGGCACGGAACGGTGATCGACGAGATCCTCGGGGACGGGAGCCTGGAGGGCGTCCGGGTGCGCGACCTCGCGACCGGCGAGTCCTCGACCCTGCCGGTCGACGGGATATTCGTCCACGTCGGTCGCCTGCCCAACACGACGATGCTCGAAGGAGTTCTCGCGCTCGACGAAGACGGGCACGTGGCGACCGACATCTGGATGCGGACCGAGCTGCCCGGTCTCTTCGCCGTCGGCGACATCCGGGCGAACGCCGCGGGTCAGGCGATCTCGGCCGCAGGCGACGGCGCGACCGCCGCCATCGCCGCGCATCGCTACCTCGCCAGCCGAACGCAGTGAGAGCCTGGCGGCTCGCCGACACGTTCGGGATCGACCGACTCGAGCTCGACGAGCGGCCGGATCCGGCACTCGGGCACCTGGACGTACGCATCCAGGTGCGCGCGATCTCACTCAACTATCGCGACGTCGCGATGGTCGAGCACGGCATCTCTCCACGCGGAGTCGAGCTGCCGCTACTCCCCTGCTCGGACGCGGCCGGGGAGGTCGTCGAGATCGGCCCCGGTGTCTCCCGGGTGAAGGTGGGAGACCGCGTCGCGAGCACGTTCTTCCAGCGCTGGCTCGACGGCGACATGCTGCCACCCGCCGCTTCCGGCTCGGCGCTCGGGGGCGGGCTCGAGGGCGTGCTCGCGGACCTGATCGTCCTCGACGAGGACGGCCTCGTCCACGTCCCCGAGCACCTGAGCGACGAGGAGGCATCGACGCTCCCGTGCGCCGCGGTCACGGCCTGGCACGCGCTCTACGCCAAGGGGCGGACGCAGCCTGGGCAGACGATCCTGGTGCAGGGGACAGGCGGAGTCTCGATCTTCGCGCTGCAGTTCGGGCTGATGGGAGGCGCGCGCGTGATCGCCACCTCGTCGAGCGACGAGAAGCTCGAGCGCGTACGGGCGCTCGGCGCGTGGGAGACGATCAACTACGTCACGACGCCCGAATGGGCCGACCGGGTGCTCGAGCTCACCGGAGGCACGGGCGTCGACCACGTCGTCGAGGTGGGCGGCTCGGCGACGACGGATCAGTCGGTCAAGGCGACCCGGCCGGGCGGAACGGTCTCGCTGATCGGCGTGCTTACGGGGCACGAGGTGCGAGTCGACCCGCACCCGATGAGCTTCAAGGGCCTCCGCGTCCAGGGGATCGTCGTCGGGTCGCGCGCGATGTTCGAGGACATGAACCGAGCGATCGCCGTCAACGGCACGAGGCCCGTGATCGACCGCGTGTTCCCGTTCGCGGAGGCGCGCGAGGCATTTCGCCATCTCCAGAGCGCCCGCCACGTGGGCAAGGTCGTGATCTCGGTCTAGCGCCAGTCGTCGATCGAGACCGTCGCGTTCTTCCCCTTGTTCGTCCGGAACTTCGCGCGCATGGGCGAGCCCATGAAGATGCTGAAGTGCCCATTCGTCTCGCCGCCGGCGACGACGATGTTGATCCGGTTCGGCTCGAAGACCGGGATGAGCTCGTCAGGCGGCGCGTGCCAGTAGCTCGCGAACGGCTCGACTCCCGCCTCGACCTCCTCGTGGATCAGGTTGAGCATGACGTGGTCCCAGTAGCGGCGCTGCGGGATGCGCGCGTTCTCGTGGATCCACTGCGCGATCTTCTCCTTCGAGTCGAGGCCCCGCTCGCAGAACTCGCGCGCCACGATCGGGTCGAGCACGAGCGTGCACCCCATCCCGGGCTCGAGGCCGGAGATCATCGCCACGAGCTTCTCCTGCCAGTACGTGCGCAGGTACTCGGCCCAGACGTTTCCCCAGATGTACGAGACGGTGACGGTGCTGTCGTCCTTGTCGTAGCCCCACTGCACGTGGTACGGCTCCCACGGGCTCGCCTCCTCGTTCTCGGCGAACGTGATGCAGTTGTAGGAGAAGTTGCAGCCCTGCGAGCCGCCGTAGGTGACGCCCGGCACGGAGCCTCCCTGGAGGTTCTGCGAGAGGAGGCCGAACGCCCTGCCGATCACGGAGTTCGCGTAGTTGTACGGCCCCAGCGCGCCGACCCCGCTGTTCATCCCGATCTCGTTCCGGATCGGCCCGTTGACGACGACCATGTTCCCCATCGACGACATGCTGCTCTGGCGGCCGGTGTCGCCACTCGATGCGAGCGCGAGGAGGACGGGGAGATGCTCCGGCGCCGCGCCTGCCATCACGGCGTTGATCGCGACCTTCTCGACGTCGAAGTGCCAGTACTCCATGCCGATCGTCGGCCGGAGCTTGCCGACCATCTCGTCCGGCGCGTGACTCGTTCCCGTCAGCATCTGCTCGACGCGCTCTTCGGTGGGAAGGATGATCGGCAGGAAGTCGGTGTAGCGGCGCTCCTGGAAGAGCGCGTGCATCTCGGCTTCGCCGTCCGCTTCGACGTAGCGCGGCGTCGACCGGTCCCAGCCCTCACCGCGCAGCTCGTCGGCGGGGATCGGACGCGTGAGCTGCTCGAAGACCTCGGCCATGAACGGCTGCTCGTGGATCGGGTCGTTGCCCTCGACGTACTCCCGGAGACCCGCGGGAGACGTGTTCATCAACGGCGTCGGCACGAATACCTGCCGCGCACTCGGCATCCCGCTCGACTTCACGGCGTTTTGCACGAGGCGCGCGAACACGTGCACGTGCACGCCCACGGTCGGGACGCCGTACTTCGACTCGAGATCGACGACGTGGCCGGAGACCTCCGGCGCGCAGCCCGGTCAGGTGCCGACGCCGATGATGGCCGCGTCGCCGTCGGCCTGGATGCGCTCGCACAGCTCCGGGTCGGGGATGTGCTGATTCCGCCAGCGCACGACTTCGGTGTCGATCGTCGGCCGGTGCTCCTCGAACCAGCCGTGCAGTTGCGCCATGAAGTTGTCCGAGTTCGCGAACCCGACGTCGACGAGGTAGAGCTTCTTCCCGTCCAGCGTGTCGAGGCCGGGCGCCATCCCTCGCGCGTCCACCTCGGGCGGGTACCCCTCGGGATTCAGGACCTTGAATCTGGCCACCTAGTACCTCCTCGAACCGGGGTCGGCGATGCTACCAAGCGCGTACTCCTCCATCTCAGCTCGCGGAGCCCTGGCCGGGCGGCGTACCGGCCTCCGCGACAGAGACCTGTTGCTCGCCGAGGTAGCTGGAGATCAGGAGCTCGCGGTCTGCCTGCAGGATCTCCGCGCGGTCCGAGAGGACGATCTCTCCGTGGGAGAGCACGTACCCGCGGTTGGCGATCTCGAGCGCGAGCTGGATGTGCTGCTCGACGAGCAGCACCCCGCAGCCCGAGTCGGTCGCGTACTTGTGCACGACCGGTAGCAGGCTCTCGACGATGACCGGCGCGAGCCCCAGCGAGAGCTCGTCGAGGAGGAGCAGACGGGGCCGGGAGGCGAGCCCTCGGGCGATCGCGAGCATCTGCTGCTCGCCGCCCGAGAGCAGCCCGGCACGTCGGGTGCGCAGCTCCTGCGAGCTTCGGGAAGTACTCGTACGCCGCTTGCTCGTCCGGGCGCTTGCCCTCGAAGCCGAGCCGGAAGTGCTCGGCGACCGTCAGACCGTAGAAGATTCCACGCCCCTCGGGAACATGAGCGATCCCGAGCCGCGCACGCTGCGTGGGTGAGACGCGCGCGAGGTCTCGACCGTCGAACGTGACGCTCCCGCTCATCGGGCGCACGAGCCCCGAGACGACTCTCAGCGTCGTCGTCTTGCCGGCGCCGTTGGCACCGAGCAACGCGACCACCTCACCCTGACCGACGGTGATGTCGAGGCCACGGATCACCGCCGCCCCCTCGTACCCGGCCGTCAGACCTTCGATCGTCAGACGCGTGTCGCTCACGGTGCGTCGACCGCAGGCTGCGAGCTCGCCCGCGGCGCTCCCGAGATACGCCTTGACGACGAGTGGATCCCGACGGACGACGTCGGGCGTGCCCTGCGCGATCACGCGTCCGAACTCGAGCACGACCACGTAGTCGGAGATGCCGAGCACAAGGCCCATGTCGTGATCGACGAGGAGCATCGACGTGCCCGCGTCGACGACCCCGCGCAGATGGCGCGCGAGCTCTTCGCCTTCCCGCGCGTCGAGGCCCGCCGCCGGCTCGTCGAGGCAGAGCAGCCGCGGCTCTGCGGCGAGGGCGCGTGCGATCCCGACGAGCTTCCGCTGTCCCTGGGAGAGGTCCTCCGGCATGGCGTCCGCCGCCGACTCGAGACCGAGGAGCTCGAGAGCCGCGTCCGCCGCCGTCGTGCTCGTGACCGGCCTCGAGAGCGACTCCTTGATCGTGGCCCAGGCCGAGGGCCGGTAGGACGCGACGGCCATGTTCTCTTTCACGCTCAGATCGTCGAAGAGCTCGATCGACTGCCACGTCCTGGCCAGGCCTCGCCGGGCGCGCGCATGCGCCGCCATTCGGTCCAGAGCCTGCCCGTCGAGCTCGACCTGTCCCTCGCAGGGAACGAACCCGGAGATCGCGTCGATGAACGTCGTCTTGCCCGCCCCGTTCGGCCCGATCAGCCCGACCAGCTGACCCTCCTCGACCTTCAGGTCGACGTCGTCGAGTGCCCGCAGGCCGCCGAACGAGACGGAGATGCCGGTTGCAGAAAGGACGGTCGTGGCGTGCTCCTGCGGCTTCGGCTTCCGGCGCGAGTACGGCACCCGTGCGCATCGGGGATGGTGCCGGTGCGCGATCGCGGTCTGCGTCTCTACGGCAGCCTCAGCTGCAAGCCGTTTCTTCTTCTGCTGCTTCTTCTTGTAGCCCGTTCCTGCGATGCCCTCCGGGTTGACGAGCAGCGTGACGATGAGCGCGACGCCGCCGATGAGGAACGCCCAGTTCCCTGAGAGCCCGAGCCCTCTGTCGAACGTGTGCGGGAGGAGGCCCTCCGTCGCGCCGATCCCGGCGATGATCGCGCCGGAGACCATCGTGATGCCGCCGAAGTACGTGAACGCGATCAACGCGAGCGCCGCGAGCGCCCCGAAGCGGCTGTAGCTGACCGATCCGAAGTTGTACGCGTAGAGCGCGCCGGCCATTCCGGCGACGAACGCGGCGATGCCGAAGCCGGTGAGCTTCGTGTTGCGAACGTTGATGCCGGCCGCCGCTGCCGCGCGCTCGTTCGAGCGCACGGCCAGCATCCGCTGCCCCAGGCTCGCGCGCCGCACGTTGGCGACGAGCAGGCCGAGGAGAATGACGGCGGCGAGGACGAGGAAAGCCGAAGACCGGGCTCGGAATCTTGTCGTCCAGCCCCCTGAAGGATGCGTCCGGAGACAGGTCGAGCCCTCCGAGCTCCGGCTGCTTGACGGGCGACCCCGTTGCCTGGCCGCCCCAGCGTTCGTTCAGGAAGCCGAACTGCTCGAGCGCCACTGCGGCCGCGAGCGTCACGACCACGAGGCTGACTCCCCGAACCCGGAGCGCCGAGACGGCGATGACCAGGCCGACGATCGTCGCCGTCGTGGCTCCGATCAGAAGCGAGATCGGAAACGACGCCCACACGCCGCCGAGGTCGGTCGTCAAGTGGGACATCGTGAAACCCGCGACACCCGCGAGCGCGAGCTGCACGACGGAGATCTGGCCGACGAAGCCGACGATGACGACGAGCGACAGGCAGATGAGGACGCCCAGCAGCGAGTTGATCGTGGCCTGGCGGAAGTCGTACGGGAACACGACCAGGGCGACGACTCCCACGACCGCCGCGATCACGCTCCACCTGCAGCAGGCGCTCGGGCCGGGGCACGGCCGGGAGTCGCCTCTCGACGAGCTCGCCGCGGCCGGGGAGGTTGGCTCCTCGCACGAAGAGAGCGAGGACGACGACGAGGAAGACGAACAGCTCGGGTAGCCCGTGGATCGGGGTTCCCGAGGAGTCGGTCGGGAACCAGGTTTGCGTCGACCAGTAGAGGAGAAGCGACTGGATCGCGCCGATCGCGAGCCCGGCAAAGCAGGCGATGAAGAACGACGTGAACCCGGCGAGGAGGGCAGCCGCGAGAGCCGGCACGACCTGGAACGCCAGCGTCTGTGAGTCGAGCGCGATGAGAGGCGCAACCAGCACTCCCAGCCCTCCGGCGACAACGCAGGCGAGGACGGTGTTCGTGATCGCCAGACGGCTCGGAGAGAGACCGACGAGCATCGCCGAGACCTCGTTCTCCGACGCGGCTCTCGTCGCCAGTCCGAAGGGCGTCCAGCGGTAGAGCGCCGTCAGCAGCCGCAGCGACGACGATCACGATCCCCGCGAGCCAGGAACCGGTCCTGCGGAACGACGCGGTCGAAGATCGTCACGGTGCCGGTAGGCAGGACCGACGGCGCCGACTTCAGGCTGTTGCCGAAGATCAGGACCATCGCGGACTCGAGGACGAGCAGGAGCCCGAGCGACGCGGCCAGCTTGGCGAGCGGTGCCGTGTTTCGGAGCGGTCGGAAGATGGCGAGCTCGATGATGACGCCGAACACGACCATGCAGACGAGCGTGAGGACGAACGCCGGCGCGGTGGGGAGCTCCGGAGCCGAAGTAGCCCGTCCGGAGCGCCCAGAAGACGTACGCAGCGACCATCGCGATCGCGCCCGGCGGCGACGTTGATGACTCCGGAGCCGCGGTAGATGAGGACGACGCCGAGCGCGATGCTCGCGATCAGCGCGCCCGCGCCGAGCCCGAGCTTCGCGTAGAGGAGGTTGTCACGCATCGGTCACCGACTCAGGACCCGGCGGGCCCGGCGCTCACCGGGCCCGCCGCACCTCGCGTTCTGTTGCGTCTACTTCGCTCCGGGCGGCTTCAGCCAGCCCGTGGCGGTCTTCCACTTGCCCTTGCCGACGTAGTTGTAGAACTGCGTCTGGTTGCCGCACGCGGCCGGCTCTCCGGCCGAGACCTTGCCGCAGGCGATGTCCGGCGGCCCGAGGATGGTCGGGCCGCGGAAGGCCTTGAACCCGGCGGTGATCGGCGCGGGAGCTGAGCTTCGAGTACGGGATCGGGTTCATGATCTTCACGGTCGCGAGCAGCTCCTCCCAGGCGCCCTCCGAGAAGACCCAGAGCATGTCGTTGACGGTGCGTCCCGTACTGGAGGCCCTTCTTCAGGTACAGCTTCGACTGCGGCCCCGGCTGGTTCACGAGCGTCTGCGCGATGCCGTAGGTCCACTGCGGGATGTCACCGCCCGCATACGCCGCTCGCGGAAGGAACGTGCAGATCGGCGTCGAGAGCATCGGCTTCGTGTAGTTGATCTGGTCGATGGCCCGGGCGAACGGGACGCACGTGGTGAAGCCGAGGGCCGCGACGATCATGTCGGACGAGCTCGCCTGCGTCGCCGGCCCGATCAGGTCGGTGGCAAGCGGCGGAACGCCGATCATGGTCACCTTCAGCTCGATCTGCCGCATGGCCTTCTGGAGAGCCTGCGCCGCCGTGATCGCGCCCGGGTCGGTCGGATAGACGATCGCCACGGTCTTCACCTTCGGGAGACGCTGCTTCGTGTACGTCCCGAAGGGACCGAGCACGCTCGTCTGGCTCCCGTTCAGGAAGAAGACGTTCTTCGCGGTCGGGTCGGCCGCGTTCGCGGTGACGACGCCGACGATCGGAATCGTGCCCTTGACCGTCGCGTAGATCGACTGGTTACCGACGGTCACGAACCCGATAGATGATCGTCTTCACCTTGTCGTTGACCATCTGCTGGCCACAGCGCACGCCTTCCTCCTCGGCCTGCGCCCAGAAGCATTCGCTGAGCTTGACCGGGTGCCCGTGGACGCCGCCGAGCTCGGCGTTGATCATCTTCACGCCTGCTCTGATCACGCTCGTCGCCTGCGGGAAGTTGAAGTTGGGCGGGCCGCCCTGGCCGTTGATGTAGCCGAGGGTGACGGGAGCGAGGTTCGCCTTCGCCTTGCCCTTCCCGCCGACGTAGAGCTGGTAGTTGAGGACCTGCGGCGGCGGTGCCGCGGACGTCGCAGCGAAGCTCGTGGCCGCCGCTACGAGCGCTGCCGCGACGGCGAGAGCGACGGTCGCGCGTCGCCGTCGGGCACCCTCGACGATGTTACGGGGACGCATAGCTACCTCCTTCTGCCTGCACTCGACAGCTCATCGAAGTGCCCGCACGTCTCGCAGCCTTCTCTGCGTGCCCGACTCTCACCCGGCTCGCGGCTCGCTCGACCAATCAGCTCACTGACTCGACGTACGATCGGCCGAGCGTACCCCGCTTGTGACGAAACTGTCAACAAGAACTGTCAATGACAGCGTCGAGGCCGCGTGCCGCTGCGAATCGCCGCTACGACCAGATCCGTCGCGCGACGTCGCCGACGAGCCGTAGCTTCGCCTCCTGCTCGGCGAGGGTCATCGTGCGCGCGATCTCGCCCGACGCGAAGCCGCACTGTGGGCTGATGGCAAGCCGCTCGAGCGGCACGTACCCGCTCGCCTCCTCGACCCGCGCGACGAGGTCGTCGGCGTTCTCGAGCGTCCCGTCCTTCGTCGTCACGAGCCCGAGCACGACCTGGTGGTGCGGTAGCACGTCCGCGAGCGGCGCGAAGGTCCCGGCGCGGTCCGAGTCGTACTCGAGCAGGAGCCGGTCGAGGTTCTCGAGGCGCGGGAAGACCTCCTTCGAGATCGCCTCGTAGCCGCCGGTCGCCGCCCACATGCCACCGGGTGCGTTGCCGCGGCACATGTGCATCGCGCGGGTGACACCGGTCAGCCCCTCGAAGACCATGCTGTCGAACTCGGCGTCCGCGACGAGCTCGTGCGCCATGTCGTGACCGTGCTCCTCGAAGGCCGCACGGTTGCCCGGGTCGATGTGCCACTGCGCGTAGTTGGGCGCGTCGATCTGGATGTAGTCGCAGCCGAGCTCGACGAGCCGGTCGACGACGTGCTCGCGCAGGATGCGGGCGACGTCGCGGATGAACTCATCGGATGTCGGATACGCGTCGCTCGAGTAGTCCGGGTGCCAGTAGATCCGGTGCCAGCTCGGCGCGGGGATCGTGTACTTGGCGCGCGCGTGTGGCGTTCGCCTTCAGGAACGCGTACTCGTCCGCGACGATGTCGCGGTCGACCTCGAGACGGCGCGTGACGAACGGCTCCTGCGGCGGCAGCCCCGACGTATCGGCCGGCTCGCCGGCACCCGTCTTCCAGAGGTCGCGCCAGCCCGACTCCGCGTCGAGGAACTCGAAGCCGCTCACGGGCGGCTGGAAGATGCGGGTCGTCGACGATCGGGATCAGCGCGATCCACCCGTTCCGCCGGTACTCGCCGTCGGTGATCGCCCCGATCCCCGCGTTCTCCTGGAGGGCGATCGCCTCGAGGACGGCCCGGTCCTCGAGCGCGCTCAGCTCGCCCGCATCGAAGGTGCCTGCGCGTGCCGCATCTCTCGCCTCGCGCAGGTACTCGGGCCGCAGCAAGCTGCCCACGACGTCCGCTCGCACCACCGCCGTCGCCGTCCTGGTCGCCATCAGGGCCTCCTCGAGACGCAGGGACCTGCCACGGCCGAGCCTATAGGGTCCCGTGACGCATGCGGGACGTCGAAGGCAAGGTCGCCTTCATCACGGGAGGCGGAAGCGGAGTCGGGCTCGGCATGGCCAAGGCGTTCGTCGCGGCGGGCATGCGGGTGGCGATCGCCGACATTCGCGACGACCACCTGCAGGCGGCGACGGCGGAGCTCGACGGCGCGGTGCATGCCATCCGGCTGGACGTGACCGACCGCGTGGCGTTCGCACGGGCCGCAGACGAGACCGAGCGCGTGCTCGGCAAGGTCCACGTCCTCTGCAAGAACGCCGGGATCAATCTCTTCAACGACATCGCGGACGCGACGTACCAGGACTGGGACTGGGTGCTCGGCGTCAACCTCGGCGGCGTCGTCAACGGCGTCGTCACGTTCGTCCCCCGGATCAAGGCGCACGGCGAGGGTGGGCACGTCGTCAACACGGCCTCGATGGCCGCGTTCGTCGCAGGCCCCGGCGCGGGCATCTACACGACGGCGAAGTTCGCGGTGCACGGGCTGTCGGACTCGCTTCGCTGGAGCCTGCTGCCGCACGGCATCGGCGTCTCGATGGTCTGCCCCGGCCTCGTCAAGAGCAAGATCTACGAGAGCGACCTCATCCGCCCGCCGGAGCTCTCGACCGACGTGACGCCGGCAGATCAGGAGTTCATGCGCATCCTGCCAGGCCTGCACGAGGCGGGGATGGACCCCGACGAGATCGGCGAGAAGGTCCTCCGCGCGATCACGCGGAACGACTTCTACGTGTTCACGCATCCGGACCATCGAGACGAGCTGCGCGAGATCTTCGACGAGACGCTCGCTGCGTTCCCCGACGAGCCCGTGCCCCCGGACCGGCTTGCGGTAGAAGAAGGACGGCGTGCCGCGAAGGCGCGCGCCCTCGCGTCCTGGCCGAGCGACTGAGGAGAACGTTCGCGTGGAGGACGTCGAGGGCAAGACCGCGTTCGTCACCGGAGGAGCGAGCGGGATCGGGCTCGGTATGGCGACCGCGTTCGTCGGAGCAGGGATGAACGTCGTGATCGCAGACCTCCGCGCGGATCACATCGAAGAGCGCGCTCGAGCAGTTCGCGGGGAGCGGCCGGTCCGGGAACGTGCACGCGATCACCCTCGACGTCACCGACCGCGACGGGTTCGCGCGCGCCGCCGACGAGGCCGAGCGCGTCTTCGGCCACGTGCACGTCCTCTGCAACAACGCCGGCATGGGCATCCTCGGGCCGGTCACGCTCGCTCGCTACGACGACTGGGACTGGGGCCTCGGCGTGCTGCTCGGCGGCACGATCAACGGGATCCAGACGTTCGTGCCGCGCATGCTCGAGCACGGTGAAGGTGGCCACATCGTCAACACCTCCTCGATGGCCGGCGTCCTCCCGATCCCCGGCGCCGCGATCTACATCACGGCCAAGGCTGCGGTCATCGGGCTCTCGGAAGCCCTGCGAAGCGAGCTCATCGGAGAGGGAATCGGCGTCTCGGCGTTCTGTCCGGGGCCCGTGCAGACGAACATCCGCGAGGGCGGCAGGACCCGGCCCGAGCGCTACGGCGACTCCGGCTACACCGAGCTGGAGCGGGAGCTCGAGGAGCGGCCGAACTCGCCGCTCTGGATGGACCCCGTCGAGTGCGGCGAACGCGTCCTCGCCGGCGTCCGCCGCGACGACCTGTACATCTTCACGCACCGCGAGTTCCGCGAAGGCGCGGACGAGCGCTTCCGCGCGATGCTCGCGTCGTTCCCGGACGAGCCGCGGAACGACGAGCGTGCCGAAGCGATCGGCTTCCTGCTCTCGAACCCGATCTTCCGCACCGCTCTCGAGCGGCGCTCCACGTGACGGCCTGAGGCGCTAGGCCGAAACGCTCTCCGAACGGGCACTCTCCGGGTCGAGGACACCGCCGACCCAGCTCTCGATCCCGGCAGCGACCTCCTCCCAGCCCTCGCCGATCATCATCAGGTGCGGACGGCCCGCGAACTCGATGTAGTCGGTCTGCGCGTCTGACTTCTCGTACTTGCCGTACTGCTTGTGCGAGAGCGACGCCGGGACCGTGTTGTCCTTCTCGGCGCCGACGATGAGCAGCGGCGCGCGCTCGGCGCGCTTGAAGTGCACCTCGGTCGGCGGATGGAGATGGAAGTTCGCGAAGCCGGCCTCGTAGAAGATGTGTCCCGTCTCGGGGACGTAGTAGCGCTCGTAGGCATCGGCAGCTTCTTCCGGTGTCGAGGTGTTGACGAACCCGTACGTGAACTCCTCGAGCGTGAGCTCCACGACTCCCATGCGCGTGGACGGATGGGCAAGAGCCGGCGCTGCCGCCTTGAGCGACGAGAAGGGCAGCACGAGGATCCCCTTCGGCGGCGCCGGGCTCATCGCCACACCGGCACGCGCGAGACCGCGATCGAGAAGCAGCTCGACGATGAGCCCGCCGAACGAGTGCCCGATCACGACCGGCGGCTCGTCGAGTGCGTTGATCTGCTCCTCGTAGTGGTCGACGATCTCCGTGATCCCGAGACCCTTGATCTCCTCGGTGCTTGCGCGCAGCTCCTCGACGTCTCCGTGCTTGCGCGGCCACTCGGGCGCGGAAACATCGAAGCCACGTTCTTCGAAGTAGCTGACGAAGTTGTGCCAACTCCCGGAGCTGAGCCAGGCTCCGTGCACCAGCATCAGCGGCGTACGGCGATCGGTGGATGCGGCCACGTCGAGACCTCCCTCGTCGATGACCCAACCAGGGTACGCACTCCGAGCTGGGCCAGCGAAGGGTAGTCACCACTTCGCCACGAACGCGCAGCGGCGAGGCTGTTTCGAGACCGCGACGCCGGCGAGTGGCGTGAGTTGGCGGACTCCGGACTAGGGCTTCGGCGTCGCCGGCGGCATCCGGGCGCAACGTGGATCGTGGTGTGACGCAAGGCGGAGCAGAAGCGTGTGCAGCATCCGCTGTTCGTCGGCACTGAGTGGCGCGAGAAACTCCTTCTCGACGCGCTTCGCGATTACACGCAGCTGTCCGAGCGCATCTCTTCCAGCCGGCGTCAGGCTGACGAGATGTCGGCGGCGGTCGTCGGGATCGCGCCGTCGCTCGAGGTAGCCCTTCGCCTCGAGCTCGTCGAGGAGACCGACGAGATGGCTCCGGTCGTAGCCCAAAGCGTCCGCGATCGTCGCCTGCGTCTCGCGCGTTCCTTCCTCCAGGAGCGAGAGCACGGCGTGATGCTGCGGATTCAGCTCGCTCGGCCCGAACGCCTCGTAGTGTCCGCTCCTTGACGGCCCAGCCCAGGCGCTTCAGGAGAAACGGCGTGCTCAGAAGCAGCTCGCGCGACGGACCCGCGCTCGGCGTGGCCAGAGGTGTCGAAGTGGTTGACATCGCCGGGCGAAGTGTAGCGCGGCAAAGTGTCAGTGCTTGCTATTATTGTTCGGTCAACGATTTGAAGGGACGACGATAGATGAAGTCACTCGCAGGCGACAGCGGACACACGGGGCGACGTTGGAGCGCGCTTGCACTCATCGTCACGGCGCAGTTCATGGTCATCCTCGACGTTGCGATCGTGAACGTGGCGCTGCCCTCGATCAAGCTGGATCTCGGCTTCTCGCAGACGAGCCTGCAATGGGTGATCTCGGCGTACGCGATCATGTTCGGCGGGGCGCTGCTCCTCGGTGGTCGGCTTGCCGACCTCCTGGGCCGCAGGCGACTGTTCGTAGCCGGGCTCGCCATCTTCTCGGTCAGCTCCCTGCTCTGCGGCCTGGCCTGGTCGGAAGGCTCGCTCATCGCGTTCCGGGCCGTCCAGGGTCTTGGAGGAGCGCTGCTCGCTCCCGCTGCCCTCTCGCTGCTGATGACGACCTTCGCGGACGGGCGTGAGCGGAACACCGCGCTCGGCATCTACGGCGCCGCAGCGGGAAGCGGTGCTGCCGCCGGTGTTCTGCTCGGCGGCCTGCTCACGTCGGCGTTCAGCTGGCCGTGGATCTTCTTCATCAACGTGCCCGTCGGCGTCGCAGCTATTGCGCTGACCCCCTGGCTGCTCAGGGAAAGCCGCGCAGAGCTCGGCGCACCGCCACTTCGACTTCGCCGGCGCGATCTCCATCACGGCCGGTCTGATGCTGCTTGGTCTACGCGCTCACCCGCGCGACGATCGACGGTTGGGGCGCGCCGGAGACGATCGGCCTGCTTGCGGGCTCCGTGGCTCTCGTCCTCACCTTCGTCGCGGTCGAGCTTCGCTCTCGAGCGCCACTCCTGCCGCTACGGATCTTCCGCCTTCCGACGTTGGCGGCGGCAAACGCGACCATGGCTCTCGTGGGAGCCGTCGCGTTCTCCGAGTTCTTCGTGCTCTCGCTGTACATGCAGGACGTCCTGCACTTCTCGCCGCTCGAGAGCGGCCTCGCCTTCCTCGGGTTCGCGCTGACGGTGGTCGTGGCCTCGAACGTCGCCCAGCTGGTCGTCGGCCGGATCGGCGCTGGCCGGACGCTGACGGCAGGGCTCCTCGCGTCCGCAGTCTCGGTCGCGCTGCTGACGCGCCTGCCGGTGGAAGGGCAGTACTTCTGGGATCTCTTCCCGGCGTTCGTGCTCGGCGGTGCGGGGATGGGGTTCTCGTTCGTCCCGGTGACGATCGCGAGCCTCTCGGGCGTCGGCCGATCCGACGCGGGAGTCGCGTCGGGGCTCGTCAACACGAGCCGCCAGATCGGCGGCGCAATCGGCCTCGCGGCGGTGAGCGCAATCGCAGCAACGGCGACGGCCAATTACGTCGACGCTCATCCCGGAGTGCCGGCATCGAGCGCTTTCGCGCTCGATCACGGTTTCCAGACCGCGCTCTACGTGCTCACAGGTCTGCTCGTTCTCGGTGCGCTGATCTCCGGCAGCCTGATCAGGCCGCGGCCGCACGTGGTCGAGGAAGCCGAGAGACCGGCGCGAGCGCGCTCCAGAAGTCGTCCGAGAGGCGGCCTGACGCAGGCGAGCACGCGAACCAGGGAGAGGTGGCCGGTGCCGGCGAGCAGGAATTCGAACGCGCCGTCTTTCGTTTTCATACATGTCGCGGTAGAGGAGCGGGTTCCGCCCATCTGGAGTTCGGATCCGCAGCTCCGCGCGACTGACGGTCTTGTGAAAGGGGAACAACGAGTGAAGGGCAAGCACCCTGAGCTGGTCATCGCGGACGTGCGCTGTGCCAGCTGTGGAAACGAGTTCAAGACGAGGACTTCCGTCGCCGTGATCGCGCTCGACGTGTGCTCGAGCTGCCATCCCGCATACACGGGAGTCGAGCGCGTTGTCGAACGGGGAAGCCGCATCGAGCGCTTCGAGCGACGTCGCGCACAGGCGACCACGGCTTGACGAGACGAGAAGGAGGACTTGCGATCGCCCACATGACCGAGAACCGTGACCTGACCACCTTCCTGGACGATGCCGAGGACCGGGGCGTCCTGGACGTGCTCGCCCTCGACGCGTTTGCTGCCGAGCTCGATCTCGACGACGACGAGCTCGCCATGATTCGGAGCGACCTCGAAGCGCGCGGGGTCGAGATCGCACATGCGAGCGACTCGGACGACCGCGACGAGCCTGCAGGCGCGTCCAAGGACACCGAGCCGGAGCTGAACCTCGAGACCGGGGTCGGAACCACCGACTCGCTCACGTTGTTCATGAACGAGGTCGGAAAGCACGACCTGCTGACCGCGGCCGAGGAGGTCGAGCTGTCGAAGCGCGTCGAGCGCGGTGACCCACGTGCGAAGGAGCGGATGATCAACTCGAATCTCCGCCTGGTCGTCTCGATCGCGCGGCGCTACCAGGGACACGGCCTGCCGCTCGGCGACCTGATCCAGGAGGGAGTAATCGGCCTCAACCGTGCCGTCGAGAAGTTCGACTGGCGTCGAGGCTTCAAGTTCTCGACGTACGCGACCTGGTGGATCCGACAGGCATGTCAACGAGCGATCTCGAATCAGTCGCGGACCATCCGCGTTCCCGCTCACGTGCACGAACGTCGGGTGAAGCTCGCGCGCATCGGTGCGCGCCTCGAGGCAGAGCACGGACGTGAGCCCACGATCGCGGAGCTCGCCGAGGCCGCTGGGTTCGAGCACCAGCATGTCGAAGAGGCGCTCGGAGCCGTCGAGGCTTCCGTCTCGCTCAATCAGACGATCGGCTCGGATAGTGACGGTGAGCTCGGCGACCTCTTCGCAGATCCAGACGGAGTCGATCCCCTCGAGGAGGCAGGCGACGCTCTACGTCGGGACGCCGTTCGAGCCGAACTCGAGGCGCTCCCCGAGCTCGAGCGACGGATCGTGGAGCTCCGGTTCGGCTTCGACGGCGAGCAGCAACCCCTCGAGGCGATCGCGCGCGAGCTCGGCATCTCACGCGAGCGTGTTCGACGGCTCGAGCGTGAGGCGCTCGCCCAGCTTGCAAGAGATCTCGAGGGTGTCGTGGAAGCGACCACCGACGAGCTCGCCGACGCCGCCTAACCTGGGCTCGCCGCGCGATCGCGTTGGTACGTTCTCGCATGAAGTGACTCTCTATCCGGGAGTTCCCTACGAGTACACGTCGACGGCGAGCGGGCTCCTGTTCACCGCAGGCGCATGCCCGCTCGACGCCGACGGTCGTGTGGTCGCTCCCGGCGATCTCGAGGCGCAGGCACGGCGGACGGTGGAGAACTTGCTCGAGGCACTCGCGGGCGCGGGCGCGCAACCCAGCGACGTGCTGAAGACGACGGTCTACGCCGTCGGCACCGACCGCTCCGAGCTGGTGCGGGTGTGGAACGTCGTGGCCGAGCACCTCGGCCGAGTGCCGAGCACGTTGCTCGGCGTCTCGTTCCTCGGCTATCCCGATCAGCTGGTGGAGATCGAAGCGATCGCGATCGCACCTCGCTAGCCGACTGCCGCGACGCGCTCGGCGGCGTCCGCCACACTCGGCCGGGCGGTGAAGCAGGCCGTCCGCGCGCTACTGCTCGTAGCGCTCGACGACCTCGGGCTCTCTGGCCGCGGCCGTGTCGGGGTCGCGACCCACTTCGCGCAGTGCGCGTCGCTGTCGGAGCAGATCCCAGCACTGGTCGAGCGAGACCCGAAGCTCGAGCAGGCGGCGCCGGTCGTTCTCGGACGCCGTGCCGTTCGACTCGCGCTCCCACAGCTCGTGCTCCTCTTCCACGAGCTGCTCGATCGTGCCATGGATCTGCGGATCATCCATCATCGAGAACCTCCTCACGAATCACGATCATTGCCGGCGTGCGAGCAGCTCGCCGAGTACGAGCGGCGTGGGACACCATGACGAGTCGAGTTCATCGCGATCCCAGCCGGCGAGCGTCGCGCCCGCCTCGTATGCGCTCTCGACGAACGCCAACAGCACAGCCCTCGGATCGGCGGCGGTCCTGACGACCTCGTACGGAAGAACCGCGAGCGAGCCACCGCCTTGCTCGACCCAGCGGGCCTCGTCGGGGTGAAGCACCGTGTCGCGCAGCCCTGACGGCTCGGGCGCCGTATAGGAGTAGTAGGTGGGCTCGCGCACATTGCTGTCGCCGGCCCAGAACCCGAAGGCGATGACCTCGTGCGAGTACGCCTCGCGATTGACACGGTTCGCATCGGGTTGCGCAGGCGCGCGTGCGCCTCGAAATCGGGCGAGCGCGAGATCGAAGGAGTGCCAGAACAGGTGCACCGGGCTCTGCTTCCCGCAGAACCAGCCGGCGAACTCGTCGAGCACCTCGTCGGTCCAGTCGAGAATCCGCCAGTAGCGCTCGACCGCATCGCGGTCGTAGGAGGCATGCGCGTCATCCACCGGGAACGGCGTCGTCATCGGCACGCCGAATGGCTCTTCGCGGATGACGACGTCGATCCCGAGTCGACGAAGCATCGCATGCAGGCTCTCGTCGAAGCCGGCGACCGAGAGCCCGTCGACCAGGGGGAACGAGTCCACCACGCCGTGATTCGTCTTGACGACGAGGCTGTGGTCTACGAGGTCGAAGTCGATCTGGAAGGTCACCCCGTGCGACGAGTGCATGCGCCTCGTCGTCAGCCCACGGACATCGACGTACAGCGGGACGTGCCACCAGTGGTTGCGAGGGGCGGTCGAGGCGAGCCGTACCTTGCCGACGATCTGCGCCCAGAGGTGCAGCGTGTTCTTGGTTGCCTCCCACTCCTCGAGTGGGAGCGCGGGGAGCCGTGGCGAGGTTCCGACAGATGCGCTCATCGGCCCTTGCCATCGTAGTGAACGAGCATCGACAGACCATGCACGACATCGCTTCGGCACGATGCAGCGCGTGCATCTGGACGCTCAGGACGGAATCGTCGCGCTGGCGCTCATCGTCGCGGTCGCGGCGATGCTCGCAATCGCACCGAAGCTGCGCATCCCGTACCCGATCCTGCTCGTGCTCGGGGGGCTGGCGATCGGCCTCGTTCCCGGAATGCCGGAGTTCGAGCTCCGGCCGGAAGTCGTCTTCTTCGGCGTCTTGCCACCGCTGCTCTACGGCGCCGCCTTCTTCACCTCGCTCCGGGACCTTCGAGCCAACGTCCGTCCTATCGGACTGCTCGCGATCGGCCTCGTCATCGTCACCACGATCGGCGTGGCAGTCGTCGCGCACGCGCTGATCGACGGGCTTCCCTGGGCGAGCGCTTTCGTGCTCGGAGCGATCGTCTCTCCGACGGACCCGCTTGCCGCGACCTCGATCGCACGTCGCTACGGCGTTCCGCGGAAGCTCGTGACGATCGTGGAGGGCGAGAGCCTCGTGAACGATGGGACGGGACTCGTCCTGTATCGCGTCGCCGTCGCCGCGGTCGTCGCGGGCTCCTTCTCCGCCTTCTATACGACCGGCCTCTTCGTGGTCACCGTCGGCGGGGGCATCGGCGTCGGGCTCGCAGTCGGCTGGATCGTCCGTCAGGTGCGGCTACGCCTCGACAACCCTCCAGCGGAGATCACGATCTCGCTGCTGACGGGGTATCTCGCCTTCCTCCCGGCCGAGCTGATCGGCGTCTCGGCGGTGCTCGCGGCCGTGACGGCCGGGATCTACCTCGGCTGGCACACCCCCGAGCTGACGACCGCGCAGGTTCGACTGCAGGGCCTCGCCGTCTGGGAGATCGTCCAGTACCTGCTGAACGCCCTCCTCTTCGTGCTCGTCGGTCTCCAGCTACCCGTCGTCGTCGAGTCGCTGGGTGACGTCCCCGGCGTTCGGCTCCTGGGCTACGCCGTCGTCGTGAGCGCGACGGTGATCGCCCTGCGCTTCGCGTGGGTCTTCGCCGTGCTTCACGCCCCGAAGTGGATCGCGAGACGGATGTCGAACTGGCGAGGGGCCGTGTTCCTGTCCTGGGCAGGAATGCGTGGCGCGGTCTCGCTCGCAGCGGCACTCGCACTGCCGCTCGAGACCGAGGCCGGCACCCCGTTCCCGGGGCGCGAGCTGATTCTCTATCTCACGTTCGCGGTCATCCTCGCGACGCTCGTCGGCCAGGGGCTGACGCTGCCCTACGTCATCCGCGTCCTGGGTCTCGAAGACGACGGGATCGAGGATCGAGAGGATGCGAAGGCCCGTATCCACGCTGCAGAGGCTGCGCTCAGCCGGCTTGAGGAGCTCGTCGACGAGGACTGGGTACGCGAGGACACGGTGGAGCGCGTACGCGGTGCCTACCGCTTCCGGACGAGTCGCTTTCGAGCCCGTCTGGACGACGGGGACGACGGCGCGATCGAGAGTCGCTCGCAGGACTACCAGCGGTTGCGCCGCCAGCTGCTCGATGCCGAGCGGCAGGCGCTCGTCGAGCTACGACGAAGCGGCGCGATCTCGAACGACGTCTGGCTTCGGGTCGGCCGCGACCTCGACCTCGAGGACGAGCGTCTCGACCGCTGAAGGCCGTTCCGGGCCGAAGCTCATATGATCGGATGCCGGTGGCTCGCCGCCCGAACTCGACCGGAGGTGCCCGATGACGAGCATGCTCACGCCTGACCTGTCCGAGAAGGCACTCGACTCCTTCAGATCGGTCCTCGGGCCCGAAGGAGTGCTGACGGGCGAGGACGAGCTCCGGGAGTTCAGGGACCCGTTCGCGTTCACCACCTGGGACGACTACACCGCCTCCGCCGTGCTCATGCCGCAGACCGTCGAGGAGATCCAGGCGATCGTCCGGCTCGCGAACGAGCACGGGGTGCCGCTCTGGACGCACGGCGCAGGGATGAACAACGGCTACGGCGGACCGGCCCCACGCCTCAGCGGCTCCGTGATCCTGAGCCTGCGGAAGATGAACCGCGTGCTCGACATCAACGAGGAATGCGCGTACGCCGTCGTCGAGCCGGGCGTCCGCTGGTTCGATCTCTACGACGCCCTTCGGGCCGGCGACCATCGTCTGATGCTCTCCGTCCCCGATCTCGGCTGGGGCAGCGTCGTGGGCAACACGCTCGAGAACGGAGCAACGTACCTCCCGACCGGCTCCGACATGGCAGCCGGGTGCGGGATGGAGGTCGTGCTCGCGAACGGCGAGCTGATGAGGACGGGCATGGGCGCGATGCCGGGCAACCAGGCCTGGCACGTGTACAAGCGCAGCCTCGGCCCCTCGCTCGACACGCTCTTCATGCAGTCGAACTTCGGGATCGTCACGAAGATGGGCGTCTGGCTCATGCCCTATCCCGAGTGCTGCATGCCGCTCTGGCTGCGGGTGTGGAACCAGGACGACCTGCACGCGCTCGTGGAGACGCTGCGCGCGCTCATGCTCGACAAGACGATCGAGAACGTGCCGCAGATCTGGAACACGATCGCCTTCGCCTCCGTGATGTCGTCGCGCTCGCTCTGGTACGACCGGGAAGAGCCGATCCCGGACCCGCTCATCGACAAGATCGCGCGCGAGCTCGAAGTGGGTCGGTGGATGATGCGCTTCGCGCTCTACGGCGACGAGGCGGTCGTCGACCACAAGTTCGAGAAGGTCAAGGAAGCGTTCGAGCGGATCCCGGGCGCCGAAGTCTGGGGCCAGAAGTACGAGCCGGACGGCTTCGCCGGGATCGAGAACCCCCACGAACGCGTCCAGGCGGGCGTTCCAAACCTCGAGCTCAACCAGATGACAGGGTGGTACGGGGGCGAGGAAGGCGGGCACATCGGCTTCTCCCCCGTTGCCCGGCTCACCGGGCCTGACGCGGTTGCGCTACGAGACCTCATCCGCGCGCTCGTCGAGCGCGAGGCGCAGCTCGATTACGCCGCCGTCCTCATCCCGACGAACGCCCGGAGCTTCATCCACGTGACCATGGTCATCTTCGACACGAAGAACGAGACCGAGGCGCGCCGCGCGTACGAGGCGAGCCGGCTCCTGGTTCGGGAGTGCGCAAAGCACGGGTACGGCGAGTACCGCGCTCACCTCGACTTCATGGACCTCGCGGCCGAGCAGTACAGCTTCGGAGAGCACGCGTACCTCCGCTTCGTCGAGCGGATCAAGGACGCCGTCGACCCGAACGGGATCCTCTCGCCAGGCAAGCAGGGGATCTGGCCGAAGTCGCTGCGAGAGGGGATGCGGAGCTAGACCGATCAGAGCCAGTCGAGGAGCTCGGCCACCCCGTCGACGACTGCGTCCGGCCGGTTCTCCTCTTCGACCTCGTCCAGACCGACGTCGCCGCTGATCCCGCTGCGCACGAGGATCGTGCGGGAGCCGCCCATGCGGCCGAGCGCGACGTCCATCGTGACGTCGTCGCCGATCACGGCCACGTCCTCGGTCGGCACTCCAAGGCGCTCGCGAACGGTGTCGAGCGCGGCTTCCGACGGCTTGCCGACGATGACGGGCTCCACGCTGCTCGCCTTCGCGAGTGCTGCAGTGACCATCGCGCCACGGCTCAAGATCGGCCCGTTCGCCCCGGCGTACGCCGGGGCGTAGCTCCCAGTGAGGAGCTGTCCTCCGGCGAGCAGCGCCCTGGCAGCGCGCTCGAGCTCGGGAAAGTCGACGACGTCGGAGTGCGCGACGAACACGACGTCGGCGTGAGCCGTGTCCTCGTCGTCGAGGATTCGCACGCCGGCAGCGAGCAGGAAGTCGCGTGCCGAGCGGGTGACGAACGGGATCACCGGGCCGTCGGGATGGTGCCTCCGTAGGTGCGCCTGGACGCTCAGAAGCGGCGTGAGCAGCTCGTCGTCGGCAACGTCGAGGCCGGCGGCACGCAGTCCTTCGGCGAAGACTGCTGGGGGTGCGTGGCTGCCGTTGGTGAAGATCGCCAGCGGGCGTCCGGACTCGCGGATCTTCGCGAGCACCTCACGGGCCCCGGGCTGGACGTGAACCTCCTCGCCGGCGCGGTGCACGAGCGTCCCGTCGACGTCGAACACGAAGCCACGGACCGTGTCGAGGCCCAGCGCCTCGAGATCGACCGCGTCAAGCGCCACGACGCCACTCCACCAGCTCGTCGTCCGCCTGCACGCGCAGCTGGACGATCGACGTACGCTTGGCGACCTCCTCCAGGAGCATCGCCACCGCGCTCCGAGCCGACGCGCTCGGTTGCGACGTCGGGGCCGCGGGCGGGCGGGCTGAGCCGATCGCGTCGACCTGCTCCTCCGGCATCGTCAGCCGGAGCAGCAGCTCCTCGTCCGAGATCCCGCGCCCGAAGCGCTCGCGCGCTCCTTCCAGATGCAGCGGCTCGAGGTCGCGCAACTCCTCCGCGCGAGGTCGCGACAGCACCCGCTCTGCGACATCCGGATCCACGGGCGCGGCGGGCTCGCCGTAGTGGCCCAGGAAGTAGCGAACGGTCTCGTCGGAGACGTTCGACCAGCGCTCGTCGTCGATCACGTTCCGCACGGCCTGGGTTGCGACGAGCTGCGAGACGGGCGTGACGATGATCGGATAGCCCATCTCCGCGCGAACCCGGCCGACCTCCTCGAGCACGGCCTCGAAGAGCTCTGGACGCCGGAGCTCGGCCAGCATGCGCTGCGTGGTCGAGACCATCCCGCCCGCGAGCTGGTGGTGGTAGTAGGTCGCGTCGAACTCCTGGGGCTCGCCGACCGGCAGCCCTCGCTCGCGGGCGAGCTCCGAGAAGTGCTCGCTCACCGCCGCCAGCGCGTCGAGATCGAGTCGGTGGGAGAAGCCCTCGGCTTCCAGATCTCGAAGGGTCGTCTCGGCCGCCGGGTTGGAGGTGCCACGCGCGAGCGGCGAGACGGCGGTGTGCAACACCTGGAAACCGGCTCGCAGGCCTTCCATGTACACGAAGGGCGCGAGCCCGATCGTGCAGTGGCTATGCAGCTCGATCGGACGCTCGCCGGCGGCGCGGCGGAAGTGCGGCGCGAGCTCGCGCACACCGGCGGGCGTCAACAAACCGCCCGGATCCTTGAGGTAGAGCCGGTCCATGTCGGAGCAGTCGGCGAGCGCCGCCGCGCGCTCCGCGTAGTACGCATGCGTGTGCACCTCGCTGACCGAATACGTGAGCCCGATCACGATCTCCTCGGCTCCCTCCTCCCGGAGGACCCTGGCCACGCGGCGCAGCCGCTCGGGGTCGTTGGAGGGGTCGGCGACCTGGAAGCGACGAATGCCGTTGCGCACGACGCAGCGGAACACGAGCCGCATCAGCTCCTCGTCGCACGGAACCCAGGAGATGAAGCGCATGCCGGTCGTGATGAAGGAAAGCGGCGTGTCCGGCATCGCCGCGCTGACGAGCCGGATTCGCTCCCACGGATCCTCCTGCTGGAACCTCACGGAGACCGCCATGTGCGTGCTCGAGGTGAAGTCGACGGCGTGGAATCCGACCCGATCCATCGTCGGCGCGATCTCGAGGACATCAGGAGTGGCAAGCCCGGTCGCGCTCCACAGGCTCTGGTTGCCGTCCCGCGTCGTGGTATCGACGATGTCGACGAGCATCAGTCAGGCCTCACCTGAAAGAGCGGGGCGCCATGCTCGACGAGCTCCGCGTTGACCGCGCACACCTCGACGACGGTGCCGACGACGCCGGCGGGAATCGCGTTCATCATCTTCATGACCTCTATCAGGCAGACGATCGTGTCCGGCTCGAGACGCGTCCCGATGTCGACGAACGGCGCAGCTCCCGGGGCTTCTGCGCGGTAGAAGGTTCCGAGCATCGGCGCGGCCACCGTGACGAGCTCCCCGTCGACCGCCGGCTCCAGAAAAGCGTCGACCGCGACAACCTCCCCCTTCATTGCGGGCCCGTCGTCGGTGCGCCGCACGACATGGAGCGAGAACGCCTCGGTCTCGACCCGAAGCTCCTCGGTATCCGACTCGTCGATGAGCCGGAGGATCTCGCGGATGTCGTCCTCGGTCAGCGGCATGACGAGATCAGGATGGCTTCTTCGGATCCCCGGACGCACCGAACGTGCCCATCACGAGCGACAGCGCGGAGCCGGAGAGCTTCGGTCTCGAGTCCGGGAGCGTCGTCACCGGACGAGCCTGGAGCACGTGCAGCGCGTCTGGGAGAGCAGCGTCGCGCGCGAGCGCCCACTCGACGTCCTGATGGCTCCCGAAGTGGCTCTCGACGAGCTTCGCCATCTCGACGAGCGCTCCGAGCTCTGCCTCGCCGAGGCACGGCTCGTCGCGCCGCTCCGCCGGGACCTCGAGCCGCACCGTTCCGCGGCCGCCGGCGTCCGGCACGTACTCGACGTGCTTCGAGCTCACGGTCCTGCGCACGACCTCACGCGTGATCTTGCTGACGAGGTAGTCGTCCGGCGTCACCTCGCCGCTCACCACCGCGATCCCCAGCCCCCAGCTCGCGTTCAGCGCGACCATGCTCGGGTCGCCGGTGACCGGGTTGCACGTGAACAGCACGCCCGAGACCTCGGCATCGACCATGAGCTGAACGGTCACACCCATCGCCGGGTCTCCCCCGGCACCAAGGGCCGCTCGATAGCTGATCGCATGCGGGGTGTAGAGGCTGACCCAGCAGTCGCGAACCGCGTCGCAGACCTGCTCGACGCCGCGTACCCAGAGGAAGCTCTCCTGCTGGCCCGCGTGGCTCGCCTCCTGGCTGTCCTCGCCGAGAGCGCTCGACCGCACCGCAACCGGCTCGCTCCCCGCGCATAGCTCCCCGTACCGGAGGTGGATCTCGTCGCGCACCGCATCCGGGAGCGGCGCGAAGCGCATGGCCTCGCCGATGGTCTTCGACGGCGGCGCCGACCGCCTCGACGTCTCCGCCCGAAGCTCGCTCGAGCGCGGCGGCGATCATCCCTCCGAGACCCGTCTCCGCGACGAACGCGCGGAAGGCCTGCGCGCTGACGGCGAACCCTGGCGGAACGGGGATGCTGCCCGCGAGTAACTCGCCCAGGTTCGCGCTCTTGCCGCCGAACTCGGGCGCATCGGCTCCCCGAAGTTCCGACAGCAGGCGGGTGTAGACGATGCCCAACGCGCTCAGGCGTCGAGGATCGTCACGACGCCGTTCGAGCCGTCGACCCGGATGAGCTGGCCCGTCCGGATCTGGGCCGTTGCGCGCCCCGTCCCCACGACCGCCGGCAGGCCGTACTCGCGGCAGACGATCGCCGCGTGTGACATGACGCCCCCGATGTCCGTGACGACGGCCCTGACGTTCGCGAAGATCGGCGCCCACGCGGGCGAGGTGATGGGACACACGAGGACGTCGCCGTCCCGTACCGCGGCGATCTGCTCGACGTCGATCACCACGCGGGCGACACCCTCGACGACTCCTGGGGACGCCGCCGCGCCGGCAAGCGTCGAGCCGCCCTCGTCCGCACGCGCCCACTCCTCGACACGCTGCGTCGTGACGCCCCAGAGCATGATCGACATCGGGTCGGTGATCGCCTCCGGTGTTGCGCCGATCGCGGGCGGCGGCGTCCAGTCCGCCAACCGCTCGAGCAGCTCCTTGCGCTGCGCGACGATCGGCGGCCAATGCTTCGGGCCGAGCGGCGCACCGCCCGTCGCCCATGTGAGAAGCAGCTCGTCGATGGCCGTCGCGACCTCGTGTCGCCCGAGCTGGAAGATGTCCTCGGCGTCCTCGAGAAAGTCGTGCTCGGCGAGCAGCGCACCGAACTCGCGCAGCTTGTTCCACCAGCGGGTCAGGAACCAGTAGTCGCAGTAGAACTTGTGCTCTTCGACGTAGGGGAAGACCATACGAGAGAGCCCGAGGAGCTCGTTGAACGTCGTACGTGTCTCCTCGTCGAGGAGCGCGCCGTACTCCTCGGCGAGGCGATCGCGCTCGCGTATGACCTCGTCAGTCGGACGCTCAACCTCCTCGCCCTCGTTGAGCGCGCGCACGTGCCCGGCGATGGACGCGTACGGGATCGTCGGGTCGTCGTACCAGTTGCGGTAGTAGTGATAGAGGCCGTCGCCCGTGGCCATGTTGAACCACGGGTGTTTCGTGCGCTCGAGCTCCTCGAGCCACGACCGGCCCGCCTCGGTCTGCTCGAGCTCCGCATCGATCTCCGCCGGACGGCGTCCTTCCACGAACGCCCCGTCGACCCCGCTGTCGATCGCGACCTTCGCGAGCCTGCGGAGCTCCGCGCTCGGCTTGAAGAGCAAGACGTCGATGCCCGCGACCATCTGCGCGATGTGCTGGTCCGGAATGTCAGGGAGTGCCCCTTTGCAGAACTCGTGGAACGTGACGTACGCGCCGTAGCCCAGGAGCAGGAGCTCGAAGTGGTGCTGCCACATCAGGTCGCCGCAGTGCAACGTGCGGCTGTACGCCTCCAGGATCTCGTAGAAGGCGGTGTTCCGCTCGTCCTCGAGCATGAGCTCGTCGGGCTCGTACTCCGGGAGGCCGGGGACCGGGAGATCGGTGATCTCCGCGATCAGCGTCTGCATCTTCTGCTTCCACTTGGCGTAGATCTCGTCCCAGTTCTCGAAGTAGTACCCGGCACGACGTTGGAAGTACTCCACGCGCTCGGCGATCTTGGCCGGGTTGGTGACGGGATTCCCGGAGATGTACACGTAGCCGTTCAGGATGCGGTAGTCGATGCCCATCGCCGGCGGCACGGCGAAGAACCGGTTTTGCCACTCGCCCACCGCCTGGTAGGGAGAGTCGATGCACGCGACGTCGAACGCGGGCATCGGCACCGGGAAGTGCATCGAGTTCCAGAACCAGAAGCGCTGTTCGTCGACCTCGCGCCGCGACTCGTCGAAGACCGCGTAGTACGGGTACATCTCCCGCCAGCCCTCGCAGCCCGGCGGAGTCGGGATCTCGTACGGACTGGGAAACGCGGATGTCGTCTCCGTCGGCGCCACCATGTGCTCTCCCTCCATCTGGGCTCAGGCTTGTATACATCAACGGTCGCCACCCAGGGAGGACAGCGCAATGACGGACGAGAAGACCATGCGCAGCATCAGCCAGAGGACGCTCGGCGGCCCGGAGGTGCTCGAGGTCGCCGAAGTCCCTCGACCGGCAGCAGGCCCGACGGAGGTGCTCGTCCGCGTCGCCGCGGCGGGGGTCAACCCCGTCGACTGGAAGGTACGGGCGCGGGGCGGGTTCCTCGGAGACCCGCCGTTCACCGTGGGCTGGGACGTCGCCGGCGCGGTTGAGGAGCTGGGAGGCGGCGTGACGCGCTTCGCTCCGGGCGACCGTGTCTTCGGGATGCCGCGCTTCCCGCGCCAGGCCGCGGCCTACGCGGAGTACGTCACCTCGCCTTCGCGCCAGCTCGCGCGGACTCCCGAAAACCTGAGCGACATCGAGGCCGCGGGGCTCCCACTTGCGGGGCTCACGGCCTGGCAGGCGCTCGTCGAGACGGCGGACGTCCAGCCCGGCCAGCGGGTCTTGGTGATCGCCGCTGCCGGAGGCGTCGGCCATCTGGCCGTGCAGATCGCCAAGGCGCGCGGCGCGTACGTGATCGGCACGGCCAGCGCAGCCAAGCACGCGTTCCTGACCGAGCTCGGCGCCGACGAGGCGATCGACTACACGAGCGAGGACGTCGCGGCGCGCGTTCGAGAGATCGACGTGGTGCTCGACCTCGTGGGCGGCGACGACGCCGGACGCACGGTGTCGGCCGTGCGCGCCGGGGGCATCTTCATTCGCGTGCCGTCGGCGTCCGACCTCGAGCAGCTACTCGAGCTCGCGGCGGGGAGGGTCCGTGTCACCGGGATCCTCGTCGAGCCAGACCGCCTGGGTCTCGAAGAGCTCGCCGCGCTCGTCGATGCCGGCGAGCTGCGCGTCCACGTGTCGCAGACGTTTCCGCTCGAGGAGGCCGCGCGCGCACACGAGCTGTGCGAGACGGGCCACACGCAGGGCAAGCTCGTCCTGACCGTCGAGTAGCCGCGCTAACTAGGCCAGCGCCTCGACGACGTCGAGCACCCAGAAGCGCTCTCCGCGTTCGGCCTCGAGCTTCGCGAGCTGCTCTCGGTGGATCTCGCGCACCCGTGCGGGTGTTATCGCCTCGTCCGGACTCACCTCTTCGATCAGAAGGCTCGTCTTGTCCTCGTAGAGGTTCTCCCCGAGCAAACGTGCCTGGCTGTCGTAGGGCCAGATGAACGCCTGTCGGCTCGACACGTGGTAGAGGGCGTCCGGGTCGTCGACCTCGTAGCCGATCGCTCGGAGGTCGGCGCCGCGCGCGAGCTGGTGGAACGTGATCTCGTCGCAGATTCCCCAGTCGGCGACCGCGAGCCGATCGTCGGAGTTCCAGAGCACGGCTTCGCCGACGCTCGAGTAGAAGGCGACCACGTTCTCCTTGCCCTCGATGACCGCGGGGTTGGCACCCCACGTCACCCGGTACACGGGCTCGTCGACCATCATGTCCGGAGCCACGATCCTGTGGTACTGACCAGAGCCCTCGAGGTGCACGTGGGCCAGAAGTTGAGGAGCATCGCGCGATGGAGCGGCTTGGTTGTCTCCTCCAGGAGCTCCGCCGCCGGAGTCATGCAGTCGTAGACAGCTTGCTCGAACCGGTTCATGCGTGGCGCTCCTCTCCTCGACGACGTGCGAGTGGAAGGCTACAACGCTGGTTCGGCGTGGAGCGCCTTGCGAGGCGACGGTAGGATCGCGCGTCGACGCATCCCGGAAGGAGGCTCAAATGGCCCGGTTCGTTCTCGTCCACGGCGCCTTCGGTGGGGCGTGGTGCTGGGAGCCGGTGACCGCGCCCCTCGAGGCGCTGGGACACACGGTCGAGACGCTCGATCTCCCCGGCGGCGGAGACGACCAAACCCCCATCGCAGACGTCACGCTCGAAAGCTGCGCTGCACGCGTCTGCGCGGTACTGAAGGAACGTCCCGACCCCGCAGTCCTCGTCGGGTACAGCATGGGCGGGGCCGTCATCACGCAGGCGGCCGCGAACTGCCCCGAGCGAGTCGCGTCGATGATCTTCGTCTGCGCGTTCATGCCCGCCGACGGTCAGAGCCTGCTCGACCTCACGCACCTCCCGGAAGGCAAGGACGACATGATCCAGGCGAGCCTCGTGATCGAGGGTGATCCGCCCGTTGCCGTGCTGTCGGCCGAGGCGACCGCCGTGGCTGTCTACAACCGCTGCACAGAGGAGCTGAGGGCGTGGGCAGTGGCGCGTCGGCGTCCGCAACCCGTGGCGCCTTTCGCCGATCCGGTTCGAGTGGACGAAGGCGTGCTGGCGTCGATCCCTCGCTCGTATGTGTTCACGAGGCACGACAACTCGATCCCGCCGGCGCTGCAGCGGCGCATGATCCGTGAGCATCCGTGCGCAAGCGTGGTCGAACTGGACGCGGACCACGCGCCCTTCCTGTCCGCGACGGACGAGCTCGTGGCGGCACTGGCCGCACTCGCCGAGGACGCGTCGCAGCAGCCGGCACCCGTGGCCTAGGCAACTACTGTGCGGGCGTGGACGCCCGCGTCGCCCGCATCTCCATCGCGCCGGTGAAGTCACTGGGACTCGTGCACCCGGAGCACGTCGAGCTGCACCTCGGTGGCGTTCGCGGCGACCGCCGCTTCTGGCTCGTCGACGAGGACGGGAAGCTGTTCAACAACAAGCGCAACGGCCCGATGGTCGCCATCCGGCCGGAATGGGACGAGACGACCCGCGTGCTCGCGCTCGACTTCCCCGACGGGACTCGTATCGAAGGCGTCGTCGAGCTCGGTGAACCCTGGGCCGCGGCCCTGTACGCACGGCCGCACCCGTCACGACGCGTGATCGGGCCATGGGAGGAAGCGATCGCGGCACACGTCAGCCGTCCGCTCACATTGCTCTGGTCGGAGGAACATGCGACCGATCGTGGCGCGGCCGGCGGAGACGTCTCCCTCGTCTCGAGGGGATCGCTCGAACGATTGCGCGATGCGGCCGCCGCCAGCGCACCGGTCGACGGGCGGCGCTTCCGCATGATGTTCGAGATCGAAGGCGTGGCCGCCCACACCGAAGACGACTGGATCGGCGCGTCCGTTCGCATCGGGTCGGCAGAGGTCGCAATCAACGGCGACGTCGGTCGCTGCGTCGTGACGTCGTACGACCCCGACACCGGCGTCACGGATCTCGACACCCTCGGCACGCTCGCGCGCTACCGGCCCGACGGCCGTGTCGAGCCGCTCCCGTTCGGGGTCTACGGGACAGTCACGGTCCCCGGACGTGTCAGCGTCGGTGACGCCGTGCAGGTCGACTAGTGGCGTCTGCTCGCCTCAGGCGACCGTGGCCTTCGTCCGCCAGCCTTCGTGGTACGACGTGCGCGGGACCTCGGAGTACGGGCACGGGCTGACGATCGCCCGGAGCTCCGCCTGCGCATGCCGCTCCACGACCGGCTTCGACGAGCCGCGGTTCTCCTCGCCCCACACAAGCGTGACCTCGGTGCCGATCTCGATGTCCTCGTCGACCATCGCGAGCGAGAGGAACGAGCGCTCGTTGTAGCTGTAGCCGGAGAACGTCGAGACGCCGACCATGGTGCCGTCCCTCAGCAGCTTGTCGTTCGGCCACGTCGAGTAGTTCGAGAGCGGGAAGTCGATGTACTTCACCGCGTCACCCTTCTCGAAGAGCGTGCCGATCGCCCGAGCGACGTCCTCGCCGTTCCAGGCCAGCGTGACCTTCTTCCGAGACGGCGCGTCGGCCATTGCCTGAAGTGCCTCGCGGCCGACGAAGTCGTGGTCGAAGTTGACGAACGGCGCATAGCCGAGCTCGTGCGGCGTCAGGTAGTAGTCCGAGATCTCGTCGGAGTAGTAGCTGCCGCCGAGCGAGCCGGTCGCCTCGTAGCCGTCCGCGGGCAACCACTCCCGGTACGCCTTCATCTCGTCGCCGGTGAACACAGCCGGGAGCGGGCACGGGATCCAGCCCGACTCGAGAGTGTTCGTCGCGTAGACCCTGGATCCGACCTGCCTCAGCCCGAAGTCCTTCCCGGCCTCGATGATCGCTCCACGGACGTCCTCGCGCTCCGCCCAGGGCCCGAAGAGCTCCATCCCGGGCACGCCCGACATGCCGTGGTGCAAGGCTCGCACCTTCCGCCCGCCGATCGTGAGCTCACCCATGTTGAAGAACTTGACCTCTGGCAGCGAGCCGCCGTTTGCCTTCTTCAGCACGTCGAGCGCAGTTGGTCCCTGGACCTGGAAGCGGTAGAGCTCGCGTCCGCCCGTCGGGTTGACGGCCGTCCGCTCGTCACGTGACACCTCGACGTCGTAACCGCCGGTCTCGGCGTGGTACTGCAGCCAGTTGTGCGCCGAGGGCCGGCCGACGAGCCGGACGCTCGACTCGTCGAGATAGAAGACGATCCCGTCGCCGATGACGTAGCCGTCGTGGTTGCAGGCGACGAACTGCTTCGCCTTGTCGACGGCGAAGTTCTTGAAGGTGTTGATGCCCACGGCCGACAGGAGGTCGATGACCCCGGGACCGTCCACCTGCAGATCGGTCATGTGGTGGGACTGGTCGAAGAGAGCCGAGGTCTCCACCCAGGAGGCCTGCTCGTCCCGCCAGTTCGTGAACTCGGCCGGCACCGCCGGATAGACGTACGGGCCGATCTGCGAGTTGCGCGCCATCTCGACGGCACCTCCGACGGCCTGCATCTTCTGTTCCAAGCTTCCGTACGTCATGCCCCGTTACCTCCTCTGATCACATCGTTCGAGAGCCGAATCATGACGCATCGGCGTCGCGCTCCGGCTCGATGTCGGGTGTCCCGTAGGTGTGAAAGCTCTCGATCGTGTGCACCCCCCAGAACTGGCCCCGGGCTCGCTCCTCGCGCGTCCAGGTGATCGGCTCGAAGTCCGGGTCGTACACGAAGTACCCGCCGGTCGTCACCTCGATCCGGTTGCCGCCGGGCTCGTACCCGTACAGGAAGAAGCCCTGCGCGACTCCGTGCTTCGAGGGCGCCGCCTCGATGTACACGTCGTTGTCGACGAAGAGGTCGGCCGCCCGGAGGCACTCCTCGCGCGTGTCGACCCAGAACGCGAGGTGATGGAGCCTCCCTCGTGCGCCGAGCGCATCGGCGACGTAGATCAACTCGTGGGCGGCGATCGACAGACTGAGCCAGGCGCCGGTCTCGGTGCCGTCCTCGAGCTCGATCCGCTCGTACAGGCGGTAGCCCAGGAGCTCCTGCGCGAACACGCGGCTCGCCCGCACGTCGGCGGCGAGCACGTTCACATGGTCGAGCCGTTTCACGGCCGCGCCGCGACCGACGTAGCGCTGAGGCTGGTTTCTCCAGGACGGCTTGAGATGGTCGGGAGCGATGTAGCGCTCGGCCTCGTAGTAGAGCTCGAAGACGTGTCCGTCGGGGTCGGTGAAGCGGTACGCGGGGCCATGGCCGACGTCGCCGTCGGTCCAGCCTAGGCCGAGTCCCGTCTCCTCGATCGCAGCGACCCGCCGCTCGAGCGCGGGTGGGCTCCAGGCGCGCAGCGCCACGTGGCCCAGCCCGGCCTGCGGCGCCTCGGTGAGCTTGAGGCTGTAGCGGAGGTAGTCGCCCCAGCCGCGGAGGTAGACCGACTGCCCCTCGCGCGCATCCTCCTCGAGTCCGAGCACGTCGACGAAGAAACGAAGGCTCTCCTCGGGCTTCGGCGTGAGCAGCTCCGCGTGCCCGATGCGAGCGACGTCGTGGATCGGCTCGGTCATCCTTCTTCCGCTTCTGCGCCGGCAGAGCCGGCGCCTACGCTCCTGGGCGGCTCCGTCGAGCCTACGCCGCCAACCAGCTCGCGCAGGCCGTCGAGGTCGTAGGAGAGCTCGCCTGCTTCGAGCTTTGCTCGCTTCTCGCGCTCGTACTCGGCGCGAGCGCGTGCAGCGGCCAGCACCTCGTCCATCCGCTCCTGCTCGATCACGACGGCGCCGTCGGCGTCGAGGACCACGACGTCACCCTGCCGAATGGTCGCGCCACCGACCTCGACGGGGTCGCCGATCGTGCCCGGGGTCTTCTTTGTCGCGCCGCGTACGCGCACGAACCGCGCCCAGATGGGAAGACCGAGCTCGCGAAGCTCCTCGAGATCGCGCACGGCGGCATCGACGAGTACCGCGGCGACGCCTCGACCCCTCGCCTGCGTCGCGAGGAGGTCGCCCAAAAGCGCGACGGGTGCCGGCTCGGGCATCGTGAGCACGAGCACCTCGCCGGGGAGAGCCTGCGCCACGGCGGCGTGCACCATCAGGTTGTCGTTCTGGCCACAGCGCACGGTTCGAGCAGGACCTGCGGCACGTGAATCCGGCACGACCTGGACGAGAGGGAGGTCGACGACCGGCGCACGCCCTGCCGCCTCGTGCACCGTCGCGCTTCCGAGCTGCGCCAGCTCGGCAAACAACTCCGTCATAGGGCGCTCACCACCTGCGGCGTCACGCGCTGGAACGCCTCCGCGTAACGGATCGCCGAGTTGCCGGACGAGCGGCGCGCATGGTTGCCGCGCTGCTCCGCGCGCTGTGCGTAGTACGTATGGAGGTAGGTTTGCGCCTTCATCTCGGCCATCGCAGCCTGCTTCTGCTCGACGACCGCCGTGATGTCGACGAAGGTCGTCGGAACGAAGTTGCAGAGCTCCGGCTGGTGCGGCTCGAAAAGCAACAGCTCCGGAGGCTGGATCGTCTCGAACGCACTCGCCACGCCGGCCCCCGCAGCGAGCGCTCGTGCCCGCTCCACGGCGAAGAACGCGACCGCGTGGTCGGGGTTGAAGGGGTCCCGATCCGTGTGCGTGATCAGCACGTCGGGCGCGAAGTCGCGGATACGGTCGGCGAGAGCTACGAGCGCGACTCGGTCGACCTCGAGCGGGTAGTCGCCGAGGTCGAGGCACTCGAAGTCGGCTCCGAGCGCTGCCGCGGCACGCTCGGCTTCTCCGTGTCGGATCTCCTTCACCCGCTCGACGGTCTGACCGGGCTCCTGCCAGAGCTCGCCCGACTCACCCCGCTCGCCGTAGGACAACGCGAGCACGCGTGCGGTCCCGCCGGCGACGGTCGTCACCGCGATCACCCCGCCCGCCCGCCAGACGAAGTCGGCGGAGTGCGCGCCGACGACGAGCAGCTTGCGCATCAACCGGCTCCCGCCAGCTGCCGCGACTGCCCCACGATCATCTCGCGGACCTCGTCCTCGTCGAACCCCGCCTCGAGGAGCCGATCGGCCCAGAGCGCAAGCCCGTCCTCGACCGCCGGGTAGTCGGGATTCCCGCAGTCGCTGGAGAACAGGGTGTGCTCGATGCCGACCGCGCGCACGCCGTCGAAGACGTGCTCCCAGGTCGTCTTGCCGCTCAGCGGGGTCGTGAGACAGCGCTCGAGCAGACAGCCGCGCTCGGCGAGCGCTCGCTGATCCTCGAGCGAGAAGTCCTGGCACGGGAACTCCGGGTGGGTCACGACGACGTGAGCGACGCCTTCCTCGACTGCCCCGTCGACGATCGCGAACGTGTCGTCACGAGCGAGATGCCCTGTCGCAAGGATCAGACCGTGGCGCGCGATCGTGCGCAGGACCTCGCGCGTCTCGGGCAGAAGTCGCCCGTCTACATCGGTGACGTGCACCGGCTCCACGCTGAGGCCGAGCCCATGCAGCTCGTGCTGCAGGCGGGCCCACTGCGGCACCTTGTCGCCCGGCTGCGGCTCGCTCCGCCCGGCCGTCTCGGCGGGCGAGTCGACCGTCGGCATCCACACGATCCGCGCACCCTCACGGGCGGCAATCTCGACGGCGAGCGCGTTCATGCCGCCGACTGCCTGGTTCAGCGTGAGCGTTCCCACGACCTCGACCTCTGGGACGACGGTCGACACGACCTGTGCACGTTCGGCCGTGGACGTGTAGTGCGACTTGAGCGCGAAGCCCGCGAGCCCGAGCTCCGCGAAGCGGTGCGCGAGAGCGACGTCGTCGATCCGCCGCCGCGGGACATCCGGGGCGACATGGACATGCAGGTCGTAACCCCCTCGCACCAGCACGCGAGCCCGCTCGCTGGGACGAACCTCTTCTGCCGGCCGGGTCGCCATAGCCGCGACCTTATCTTTCCGCCTCGGCGAGCTCGGTCAGCAACGACATGCTCGCGGCCGCGACTCGCGGCTCGACCCCGAGCTCGACGATCAGGTCACACGCTGCCTTCATCTCGTCGACCCGGCGAGCTGCGTGCATGCGGCTGCCTTCGAGCAGGCGCTCGAGCAACGGCTCACCGATCACCGCTTCGAGCTCGCTCTCCAGCCACTCCGCGCAGTCCGCGGCCTCGGCGGCTTGCATGCTCTCAATCGCACACGCTGCAAGCCCCTTCATGAAGACCGACCGCAGGAGCTTCAGCGTCGCCGCGTCCCCTGCCTGCTCCGAGAGGACCTCGACGGGCATGCCCAGCGGGCCGAGCGCATCCGCGAATGCGCGCGCGCCCTCTCCGGACGCCAGCGCACGCGTGCCCAGGCCGCGCACGGGTACTGCGCCGAGCAGCGCAACGTCGGCGAAGCGAGCGCCCGCCTCGGCGACGAGCGTGGCGATCTCCCGCTTGAGCGCCGGTGAGGCCGTGTTCAGATCCGCGTAGACCATGCCCGGACGCAATGCCGGCCCGGCCTCTGTCACGACTCCGAGTGCAACCTTCGCCGCATTGACGCTGAGCACGACGTCGCGGCCCGCGACTGCGGACTCGGTGTCGTGCGCGCGGGCGATCCCGACTGCGTCGCGAGCCGGCTCGGGGTCGTAGCCACGAACGTCGGCGCCCGCAGCCGCGAGATCGACCGCAAGCCGGCTCCCGGCCTCGCCGAGCCCGAGCACCGCCACCTTCAACGTGCTCAAGGCAGACGTCTCCCTCTGGTCGATTGCGCTGGTCCTCATGTCTCTGGAGTCAAACAGAATTGTTGACGATCTTCGCAACGTTTCGGCAGTATGCGTGTCGCCGATGGCGATCAGCTCGAACTACGACGCGCTTCGGGACGCCATCGTCCACGGCGACATCGCGCCCGAAGCACGACTCGTGGAGTCGGACATCAGCACGACGTTCGAGATGTCGCGTGGCGAGGTACGAACGGCGCTCATCCGCCTCGAGCAGGAAGGGCTCGTCGTCCGCGAACCACATCGCGGGGCTCGTGTGCGACGAGTCAGCGACGACGAGGCGGTCGAGATCCTCCAGGCCCGCGCCGTTCTCGAAGGGCTCGCGGTCCGTCAGACCGCGGAGCGGATCGACAAGGCGGGCAGCACGCGCGTTCAGGAATTCTCACGCGCCAGCGCGAGTTGCTCGAAGTCGGCGACCTCCTGGGCGCCTCGGAGGCGAACGCGGAGCTGCACGCGACGCTGCTCGAGCTCTCGGGGCACGGCACTGCGCTGCGCCTGATCCGCGCCCTGAACTCCCAGACCGTCCGCTACCAGTACCGCACGATCCTGATCCCAGGACGTTCAGCCGCGTCCCAGGCCGAGCACGCCGCCATCGTGGACGCCGTCGTCGCCGGGAAGCCGGAGGAGGCCGAGAATGCGATGCGTACCCACCTCTTCAACGTGGCGGAGGCGGTGCAGCGCGGACTGCTTCCGGGCGGCATCGACAAGGCGAGCCGCGGTGTGCTCTGACCACCAGTCCGAAGGAGAGGAGCTCCACTCATGAGTAGGTGGCGTCTTCCACGTCCCGACGGGCCGCGCTCGTCGCGGTCACCCTCGCGACTGCGGTCGTGTGCTTCGGCGGAGTCGCCGGTAGCGCCCCGGGTCAGTCGCTGACGAAGATCACGGTCAACACGCTGCCGATCGCGAACGGCCTGCCGCTCACGCTCGGGATCAACAAGGGCTTCTTCGCAGCCCAGGGCATACAGATCGAACCGAAGGTGTTCCAGAGCGGGAACGACATCGTGATCGCCATGGCGAACAACAACGGTGACATCGGCTACATCGGCTACACGCCGGGGATGATCGGTCGCACGCAGGGGATACCGATGACTCGTCGTGGCCGCGAGCGAGACCGAGGGCACGTCGGAGGCCGACAACTGGCAGAACGTCATGGTCAAGGGCTCGAGCTCGATTCGCACACCCGCCGACCTCGTCGGAAAGACGGTCGCGCTGAACGCGCTCAAGGGAGTCGCCGAGGTCGTCGTCAAGGGTGCGCTCGAGAAGCGCGGCGTCGACCCGAACTCCGTGAAGTACACGGTCATGCCGTTCCCGACGATGCCGGCCGCGCTCGCGAACGGCCTGGTCGACGCGGTGCACACGCCCGAGCCGTTCATGTCGCAGATCCTCGCCGCCGGCGGTCGCATCGTGATGGCGCCGGGACCGGTGCTCGGGAAGTACTGGCCGAACGGCTGCTACTGCGCCCGTGAGGACTGGATCCGGAAGAACCCCGGGCTCGTCAAGCGATTCCGAACGGCGATCAATCAGTCGCTCGTGTACTCGAACAGCCATCCCGACGAGATCCGCGCCCTCCTGCCGGCCGCAATTCGAGGCATCCGACTGCCGACGTGGAGCCCGCTGATCGACCGCGTGCAGCTTGTGGAACTGGCCCTGCTTGCGAAGAAGTACGGCGCGATCACGACCCTGCCGAACATGACGAAGTTCGCGCCGAGCTTCGTCGAGGGTGGCCGGACACTGCAGGCAACCGTCGGTCCGGGCTCGTTCATCACGCTCAGGCTCGACGGCAAGGTCGTGACGAGGCTCAGGGCCGGGAACTACACGGTCGCCGTCGCCGACAAGTCAACCAAGGACAACTTCCATCTGAGCGGCGCAGGGTTGAACAAGTCGACGAGCGTGGCGAAGCAGGAGAACGCTACGTGGATCCTCAACCTGAAGAAGGGCGTCTACAGGTACTCGTCCGACGGAAGCTCGAAGAGGAAGGGAACCTTCCGGGTCACGTAGGGACGCGAGGACCCCCCGGCCCCAGGCGGCACCGCCCCGCCGATGCACGTCGCGGTGCCGCCTGCAGGGCTCAGGTCAGCGGTCTCGGGTTGGAGAAAGGAAGATCGACATGAGCAATCAGAGTCTCGAAGAGCTTCTGGGCACCGTCGAGAGCCCCGTCGAGCTGCTGCGCAACTCGCAGATGGGCGCGAACGTGTTTCCGGGCGTGCCGCCCGAGTTCACGAACTGGCGGGACGAGCAGCATGCGTGGCAGAACACCTGCGTCCTCTTCAACCAGTCGTACCACATGAACGATCTGGCAGTGGAGGGCCCGGATGCGTTGAGGCTCCTCTCCGACCTCGCGGTCAACAGCTTCGACGGCTTCGGAACCGACAGGGCCAAGCACTTCGTGCCGTGCACTCCCGACGGCTACGTGATCGGCGACGTGATCCTGTTCGCGCTCGCCGAGAACCGCTTCAACCTCGTCGGCCGGGCGCCGGCGCTGAACTGGGTGACCTACCACGCGGAGACCGGCGACTACGACGTGGAGCTCGAGCTCGACCTGAGGACGGCGCTCCGCACCGATGGACGCCGCAGGTCCTACCGCTTCCAGCTGCAGGGGCCGAACGCGATGCAGGTCATCGAGAAGGCGCTCGGGCAGTCTCCGCCCGAGCTCAAGTTCTTCCATACGACGACGGTGACGATCGCGGGCAAGACCGCCGGCGCGCTGCGTCACGGCATGGTCGGCCAGCCGGGCTGGGAGCTCTTCGGCCCCTGGGACGAGGGAGAAGCGGTGCGCGAGGCGCTCGTCGCCGCCGGCGAGGAGTTCGGGCTCAGGCAGGTGGGCGGTCGTGCGTACTCGTCGAACACGCTGGAGTCCGGCTGGATCCCCTCGCCGCTTCCGGCCGTGTACTCGGGAGAGAGCCTAAAGGCGTACCGCGAGTGGTTGCCGGCGAAGGGGTACGAGGGCTCGGCGTCGGTCGGCGGCAGCTTCGACTCCGTCGACATCGAGGACTACTACTTCACGCCCTGGGACCTCGGGTACGGGAACTACGTCAAGTTCGACCACGACTTCGTGGGCCGTGAGGCGCTCGCGAGGATGGCGGAAGGCGAGCATCGCCAGAAGGTCACCCTCGCGCTCGACGACGAGGACGTGACCCGCACGATCGGGACGATGTTCCAGAAGGACGAGCGCGCGAAGTTCATGGACTGGCCCGCCGCGGTGTACTCGATGCACCAGTACGACAGAGTCACCGTGGACGGCGAGACGGCGGGCGTCTCCACCTGGATCGGCTACAGCTCGAACGAAGGGAAGATGCTGACCCTCGCCGTCCTGGACGCGGAGCACGCGGAACCGGGCACGGAAGTGGTTCTCGTGTGGGGCGAGGAGGACGGCGGTACCTCGAAGCCGACCGTCGAGCCCCACGTGCAGACGGAGATCCGAGCCGTGGTCAGTCCCGTCCCGTACGTCGAGACGGTGCGAAAGTCGTACGCACCCGGCAGCTGGCGGGCCGCCTCGTAGGAATCCGCCCTGCAATGTCCCCACGCGGCAAAGGTGTCACTTGGAGCCCAAATTGTTGACAACATTGGTGCTGATCTGGTTGAGTCGAGGAGTGCAGCGTAGGCAGGTCACTACACGTGGTCATCGTTACGCGGCCGTGCCGTTGACGACGAGGTCGTGTGTCACGTCGGAAGGAGAGTCATGATTCGTATTGGCCTTTGCGCCGCGCTGACCGGCGCTGCGCTCGTAGGCTTAGTGTTGGCGTTCAGCGCCTCGGCGACGACGTCGGCCTCCGCGGGAAGCGCCGCTCCGTCGGCCACCTCGGCGGTCACCAACTACCTCACGTACGTCAAGGGGAAGCGCGGGAAGGCCAACCCCAAGAAGTCCAAGATCTACATCGGCTGGGTGAACCAGCAGGGCGGACAGGTCGTCATCGGCGGTCTGGCAACTGCAGGCGCCGAGCTCGCCGTCAAGTACGTGAACAACCAGCTCGGCGGCGTCGGCGGACATCCGGTCGCGCTCGTCGAGTGCTTCATCAAGTCGAACGAGGAAGAGGGCACGACCTGCGGGCAGAAGCTCGTGAACGACAAGCGGATCAACGTCATCGCGTCGGGCGCCGTCGCCACGGGAGCCCAGTCGTTCTTCGCGACAGTCCGCGGCGCGAAGCCGGTGGTGACCGGAGTCGCCATCACGCCCATCGACGGAGCGCAGAAGAACGGGATCGTCCTCTTCGGGGACGGCGCCCACATCCTCCTACCATTCGGCACCTACGCAAAGAACGTCCTCCATGCCAAGACCGCTGCGGTCGTCTATCCGCAGGCGACAGGCATCACGGAGTCGGCGCTGACGATCGCGGCAGGCCTGAAGAAGGCCGGGATCGCGACGAAGGCCGTCGGCTACACACAGGGTCAGACCGACCTGACGGCGCCCTTGACTGCAGCGGGCGCGACAACGGCGGACTTCATCGCCCCCTACGGCTCGGCGGCTGACTGCGCGAACCAGGCGAAGGCGCTCCAGCAGCTCGGGATCACCGACTCCAGGAAGGTGATGACGGCGCCGCTCTGCCTCAACTCGCTGGTGATCGACGCGCTCGGCGATTGGCCGCTCTGGACGTACGCGATCGCCTCGTCGCTCTACGGTGATCCAACGGACAAGGGCATGCCCCCGTACCAGGCGGTGATCAAGCGGTACAAGGCGGAGAAGAACGCGCCGGATCCGTGGCACATCGTCGCCTTCGGGCAGCTCCTGACGACCGTCCGGTTCCTCAACGAGGCAAACGCGGGCACGGCGGGCATAACGCCCAAGTCGGTCCTGGCGCGCGCGAAGGCGTTCAAGGGGCCGCTCGCACTCGGGTCGCCGAAGCTCCAGTGCGGCAAGTACAAGAACGCGCCTGGCATCTGCAACGACATGTTCCAGGCGTTCACGTACCAGGGCAAGTTCGCGTTCAAGAGGGCGTCCGGCTGGATCGGGCCGCCCAAGTAGCCAGTAGGGCGAGCGACGAACGTTCAGCCGACGGGGCCGGTCGACCCGGCCCCGTCGGCTGATAATGGCGGGACGACGTGAACGAGACACTCCTCTTCCTCCTGCTCGGCCTCGGCACCGGGGCGACGATCGCGGCGATCGCTGTCGGCATCGTGGTCACGTACCGGGGCTCCGGCTTCATCAACCTGGCCGCAGGCGCGATCGCGATGCTGGCGGGCTTCGCGTTCTGGGCACTGCGTACCGGTGAGCTCGGCTTCACGGTCGGCACCCCGCTCGCGATCGCACTCACTTACGTCTTCGTGGTCGCCGTCACCATCGGGATCGAGCTCGCGGTCTTCCGGCCGCTGCGCACCGCTGCGCCGCTGGCGAAGCTCGTCGCCTCGCTCGGCGTCCTGCTCACGGCACAGGCGGCGATGCTCCTCGCGTTCGGCACGTCCCAGCATCCCCAGCCGACCATCATCCCGATCCGGGTGGTCCGGATGCTCGACGGGGCAGTGCCGCTGGCCAACCTCGTGCTCAGCGGCGCCGTCGTGGGGTTCACCGTGCTCCTCTGGGGGCTCTACCGCTGGACGCGCTTCGGGCTGGCGACGCGCGCGGCGTCGGAGAACGACGTCGCGGCACGCCTCGCGGGTCTGTCCCCGAACGAGCTGTCGCTCGCGAACCTCCTGCTCGCCAGCCTCCTGCTCGGCACGCTCGGCATCTTCGCCGGCTCGGTGGCGGCGCTCGACACGACCACGCTGCCGTTCCTGGTCGTGCCGGCCCTCGCCGCAGCGCTCTTCGCCCGACTCACTTCCTTCGCGATCGCATGCGCCTGCGGCCTCGGCATCGGGATGCTCGAGTCGCTGATCGAGCTCGAATCGACGAAGTCGTGGTTCCCGACCAGCCAGGGAGCGGCCTGGCCGGGCGTCAAGGAGCTGCTCGTCTTCGTGCTCATCGTGGCGGCGATGTTCCTGCGCGGCGCGTCGCTGCCGTCGCGCGGCGAGCTCGTCGAGCAGCGTCTCCCCGACGTGCCTCGCCCGAAGCACGCGGTCAGGCTCGCGATCCCGTCGGCGCTGCTGTGCGCGATCGCGCTCGTCGTGCTGCCGTTCGACTTCCGCCAGGCGCTGACCAACTCGCTGATCGGCATCGTGATGGCCCTGTCGCTGGTCGTGATCACCGGCTTCGTCGGCCAGATCTCGGTCGTGCAGCTCGCGCTCGCAGGCGTCGCCGGCTTCACCGTCTCGCATCTCGCCGTCGACGCGGGGATCGGCTTTCCACTGGCGCCGCTCGCGGGCATAGCCGCCGCCGTGCTGCTCGGCCTCGTGACGGCGGTATCGGCGCTGCGCGTGCGCGGTGTGGCGCTCGCCGTCGTGACCATCGCCGCCGCGGTCGCCGTCTTCAACTTCGGGTTCCAGAACGGCACCTGGGGCGGCGGTTCGACCGGCTCGCCGGTGCCGGACCCGCATCTGTTCGGGATCAACCTCGGGCCGACCGCGTCGTACCGCGGCCTCGACGGGAACCTGCCGAGCCCCGTGTTCGGCTGGGTCGCTCTGACCGCGACCGTCCTCCTCTCCCTCCTCGTCGTCTCAGTGAGGCGCGGCACGCTCGGGCGACGCATGCTCGCGGTCCGCTCGAACGAGCGAGCCGCGGCGGGGGCGGCGATCGACGTACGCAACGTCAAGTTGATCGCGTTCGGCATCAGCGCGCTCATCGCCGGGACGGCAGGCACGCTGTACGCCTACAACTTCGGCTCGGTCAGCGCCGATCGCTTCAGCGTCCCGCTGGCGCTCAGCCTGATCGCCTTCGCCTACGCCGGCGGCATCACACTGGTATCCGGGGCCGTCTTCGCCGGGCTCATCGCAGCGCAGGGGATCGTTCCGTATGCGCTCGACAAGTGGTTCGACCTCTCGGGGAACTGGTTCTTGCTGTTCGGCGGCGTCGTGCTCATCTTCACCTTGATCCAGAACCCCGAGGGCGTGGCCGGCTCCTTCTATCGGACGGCTCAGGCGCGCGCGAGACGAAAGGCCGAGCGGGCGGAATCGGAACCCCAGGGGGTTGCTTGAGCGCGGTCCTCGCCACCGCCGGCCTCTCGGTCCACTTCGGTGGGGTCCGCGCTGTCGACGACGTCGCCGTCGAGGTCGAGGAGGGAAAGCTGGTCGGGTTGATCGGGCCGAACGGCGCGGGCAAGACGACGTTCGTCGACGCGATCACGGGGTTCGTCCGGTACACGGGCCGCGTCGAGCTCGACGGGCGCGACCTCGCCGGGCTGGCACCGCACGCGCGGGCGCGGCGCGGGCTCGCCCGCACCTGGCAGAGCACGGAGCTGTTCGACGACCTCACGGTGCAAGAGAACCTCTCCGTGGCCGCCGAGCGCCCGTCGTTCCTGTCGCTTGCAGCCGAGCTCGTCGGCAAGCGGGCCGGTGGGAACGCGGCGGCCGAGGATGCGCTCGCCCTGCTCGGCCTCGACTCGATCGCGGAGGCGATGCCGGCCGAGCTGACCCAGGGGCAGCGCAAGCTCGTCGGGGTCGCGAGGGCAATCGCGATGCAGCCGCGACTCCTCTGCCTGGACGAGCCGGCAGCCGGGCTGGACACGCACGAGAGCGACGATCTCGGTCAGCGGCTGCGGCGGATCGCCGACGCTGGCACGACGACACTGCTGATCGATCACGATATGGGACTCGTGATGAACATCTGCGACCACATCACCGTGCTCGAGTTCGGCAGCGTGATCGCGACAGGCCCGCCGGAGGAGGTGCGGCGCGACGCCCGCGTGGTGACGGCCTACCTCGGGAGCGCCGCGGGAGAGACCGAGGCCACTGGCGCCGCGAACGTCGAAACGGACCAGGCGGAGGCGGGGAGGACATGAGCACGCCCGTGCTCGAGATCGAGAGCCTGACTGCCGGCTACGACCACGCGGCCGTGATCCGCGGGATCGACCTCGACGTTGCGTCGGGCGAGATCGTCGCTCTCCTGGGAGCCAACGGCGCCGGCAAGACGACGACGCTCCGCGTCATCTCCGGGCTCCTGCACCCGATGCAGGGAACGATCCAGTTCCAGGGACGTGACCTGAGACGCGTGCAGTCGAGCGCACGGGCAAAGCTCGGAATTGCACACGTCCCGGAAAACCGCGGCCTCTTCTTCGGCCTCACCGTAGCCGAGCACTTCCGCCTGGGCTACCGCGGGGAGCGCCTCGACGCGGATGTCGCCTTTCGGTACTTCCCACAGCTCGCGAACCTGCGCGACCGGCGCTGCGGCCTGCTCTCCGGAGGAGAGCAGCAGATGCTCGCGGTCGGGCGGGCTCTCGCCCGTCGACCGGCGTTGCTGCTGCTCGACGAGCTCAGCCTCGGACTCGCCCCCGTGGTCGTCGAGGGCCTCCTCCCGGTCGTGCGAGAGTACGCGGAGGAGAGCGGTTGCGGGGTCGTCCTCGTGGAACAGCACATCGAGCTCGCGCTGACGATCGCCCATCGTGCCTGCGTCCTCTCGCACGGGGAGATCGCTCTGCAAGGGGCGGCGGAGGAATTGCGCCGCAACCACGAGCTCCTCATCTCGAGCTACTTCGGAGAGCACACCGAGCTCTTCGCGGGGAGTCCGTAGCGGGTTTCGTCGTGGCCGACTCGACACCGATCGGATCGTTTCCGAGCCCGTACGAGATCGAGACCCCGCCGGGTTGCGAGGGCTGGGAGGAGATGTACCCGTACCACGCGCTCTTCGACGAGCGCCGGCGTGAGGCGGACGAGCAGCGGTTCTGGTTCTGGAACTCGATGCACTTCCCCCTCCCCATGCCCGCGTTCGACATCGCCTGCGCGGACGTCCCCTACATGGGGATCGGCAACTGGCAGAACCGCGTCTTCGCGGTGCCGCCGGTCATGGGAATCGACTACCGCGTGGTCAACGGCTACATCTACATCTCCGGCAATCCGGTCACCGATCCCGCCAAGATCGCCGAGCGCGCCGAGCTCTTCCAGAAGCGCGCGGGTTACTACTTCGCGAACTGGGACGAGCTGTACGCGAAGTGGAAGCAGAAGATGGAGGCGCTGATCGCCGAGCTCACGGCGATTCGCGTCCCCGAGCTCGGCGAGTACGAGCCTGACGAGGTCGTGTTCGAGAACGACCGCAACACGGGGTACGTCGAGGTGCTCGACGCGTACGGGCGCCTGCTGCGCTGCGGCGAGCTCGCGTGGCAGCACCACAGCGAGTTTCTCCTCCTCGGATACGGGACGTACGCGACGTTCTCCGACTTCTGCAAGCGCGTCCTCCCCGACATCCCCGACCAGCACATCGCCCAGATGGTCGCCGGCATCGACGTGCTGCTCTTCGTCCCGGATGCCGAGCTCAAGCGCCTCGCCCGTCTCGCCGTCGACACCGGAGTGGGCTCGGCGTTCGTCGAGGGGCGCTCGCCACAGGAGATCGACGACGAGCTGGCGCAGAGCGACGCCGGCAAGGCGTGGCTCGAGGAGCTCGAGACGGTGAAGGACCCGTGGTTCAACATGGCGACCGGCGACGGGCTCTACCACTACTACGGAAGCTGGCTGGACGACCCGAGCATCCCGTACGCGTCGCTCATCGGCTACGTGCGGGCGATCACGGACGGCGAGGAGATCGAGCGGCCGACGGAGGAGATCCAGCGCGAGCGCGACCGGCTCGCCGAGGAGTACGGCGCGCTGCTCGACGAGGAGACGCGCAAGGGCTTCGACGAGCTGCTCGGGCTCTCGCGCATGGTCTTCCCCTACGTCGAGGAGCACAAGTTCCTCTGCGACTACTGGTTCCTGACGAGGTGGTGGAACAAGGCACGCGAGTTCGGGGCCCTGCTGGCGACGCACGGCTACCTGGAGGACGCCGAGGACGTCTTCCAGCTCTCACGCCTCGAGGTGCAGTCGGCGCTCGACGAGCTCGTCCTCATGTGGGCGACAGGCGGCGAGCCGCTCGGCCCCAAGCACTGGCCGCCGATCGTCGCGCGCCGCAAGGAGATCATCGAGCGGCTCGCGGACTGGACTCCGCCGCCCGCGATCGGCGCCATGCCCGAGGAGGTCAACGACCCCGTGCTGAACATGCTCTGGGGCATCACGACCGAGCGCGTTCGCGAGTGGGCGCAGAGCCAGGACGGCGGCTCCGAGCTGCGCGGTGCGGCGGCGTCCCCCGGCGTCGTCGAGGGAACCGCTCGAGTCGTGATCGACGTGCGGCAGATCGGACAGATTCGCGACGGTGACATCCTCGTCTGCCCGATCACCTCACCCGCCTGGGCGCCGATCTTCACGAAGGTCGAGGCGGTCGTCACGGACATCGGCGGCGTGATGTCGCACGCCGCGATCGTCTGCCGCGAGTACGGCCTGCCGGCGGTGGTCGGGACGGGTCACGCCACCACGCGGATCAGCACGGGGCAGACCATCCGCGTCGACGGATCTACCGGCGTCGTAACCATCGTCGAGTGAGACGACGGCCGACTAGAGCTGCTCGAGCGCCCGCCTGACGAGCACTCGCGCGAGATGCGCGCGGTACTCGGCGCTGCCGCTCACGTCGCTCGGCGGGTCCGCGCCCTCGGCGGCATGGGTCGCGGCGTCCGCGGCGGACGCTCCTCCGGCCAGGGCCTGCTCCACCCCGCTGGCACGCAGCGGCGTCGGCCCCATGCTCGTCAGACCGACGTGGACGTCTCCGTCCACCCGGGCCGCAGCGACGCCGACCGTCGCCCAGTCCGCAGCCCGCCGCGCGTGCTTGAGGTACACCCCTCGTTCGACCGCTGGAACACGGATCTCGGTGAGCACCTCGTCGTGCTGGAGAGCCGTCTGAAACGGGCCGACGAAGAACTCGGCCGCTTCGATCGTCCGATACCCACCGGGTCCCCGGGCCACGAGCTTCGCGTCGAGGGTGAGCACGATCGCGCAGAAGTCGGACGCGGGGTCGCCGTGCGCGACCGACCCGCCGATCGTGCCGCGATGACGCACTTGCGGGTCGCCGATGCCCTCTGCGGCGCGAGCAATGACGTTGCACTGCTTGGCAAGTAGTGGATCCCGCAAGAGCTCCGCATGGCGCGTCAGCGCTCCGATCGCGATCCGGTCACCGTCGTCGTGCACGTAGCGCAGATCGTCGAGCCGCCCGACGTCGACGAGCAGAGTCGGACGGGCGAGCCGCAGGCGCAGGAGCGGAATCAGCGAGTGCCCGCCCGCGAGAACCCTGGTGTCCTCGTCGCGGCCGAGGAGCTCCACGGCCTCTTCGACCGAACCGGCACGGGCGTACTCGAACGCTGCGGGGATCACGTGCCGGCCCTCGCGGCAGCCTCCACCGCGCGAACGATGTTGTGGTAGCCGGTACAGCGACAGAGATTGCCTTCGAGCCCGCGTCGGATCTCGTCCTCGGAGGGGTTCGGGTGCTCCTGCAGTAGCGAGACCGTGGCCATGACGAACCCCGGCGTGCAGTAGCCGCACTGGAGCGCGTGGTTCTCGTGAAACGCCTGCTGCACCGGGTGCAGGGCGTCGCCGGGAGCGAGGCCTTCGATCGTCGTCACCTCGCTGCCGTCCGCCTGGACGGCGAGCACGGTGCACGATTTGACCGACTCGCCGTCGAGGAGCACCGTGCACGCCCCGCACGACGAGGTGTCGCAGCCGACGTTGGTCCCCTTCAGCCCGAGCTGCTCGCGCAGGAAGTAGACGAGCAGCTGCCGCGGCTCGACGTCCGCTGTGCGCTTTTCGCCGTTGACGGTCAGCTTGATCCCGGTCATGCCTTTGCCTCCTGGAGCGCACGCCAGACGTTCTCGCCGTTCGCCGGCAGCTCGACGTGCCGCACGCCGTACGGCGCGAGCGCGTCGAGCACGGCGTTCCAGACGGCCGGCGTCGAGCCGATCGTCCCGGACTCGCCGATCCCCTTCACGCCGAGGGCGTTCGCGGGGGTCGGCGTCTCCATCTCCACCGCTTCCCACGAAGGCAGGTCGGCGGCCGACGCGAAGCCGTACCCCAGGAACGTGCCCGTGAGCGGGTTGCCGTCCTCGTCGTAGGTGAAGTCCTCGAAGAGCGCCTGCCCGACGCCCGTCGCCACGCCGCCGTGCACCTGCCCCTCGGCGACGAGCGGGTTGATCAACGTGCCGGCGTCGTCGACGGCAACGAGCCGCTTCAGCTCGACGTGACCGGTTTCGACGTCCACCTCGACGACGGCAATGTGCGAGCCGAAGGGGAAGGTCGGAGGCGCCTGGAACTCCTGTGCGACCTTGAGCTCCTCGAGCCTTCCGTCGGCTGCCGCGCGTGCTGCGAGCTCCGCCCAGGAGAGCGCTGCATCGGGCGTCCCGGCGACGTGGAAGCGGCCAAGAGCCGGGTCCAGGACGATGTCGGGTGCCGCCGCCTCGAGGAAGTCGGCGGTGAGCGCCTTCGCGTGCTCCACGACCTCGTCGGCCGCGACCCTGGCTGCCATGCCTCCGATCTGGGTCGACTTCGAGCCGAAGGTGCCCGTGCCCTTGGGAACGTCGTCGGTGTCGCCCTTGACGACGGCCACCTTCTCCAGCGGGAGCCCGAGCCGCTCGGCGGCGATCATCGCGAACGTCGTCTCGTGGCCCTGGCCGTGGGAGAACGAGCCCGTGTGCACGATCGCCCCTCCGTCCGCGGTGATCTCGACCTCGCCGTACTCGGACTCGCCCAGCGGGTTGGTGATCTCCGTGTACGAGCTGATGCCGATCCCGAGCTCGACCGTCGAGCCCTCCTCCCGGCGTCGCTTCTGCTCGGCGCGCAACTCCTCGTAGCCGACCGAGCGCAGCGCGAGGTCGAGCGCCGCCTCGTAGTCGCCGGAGTCGTAGGTCGCACCCGAAGCCGTCTTGTGCGGGAACGAGTCCTTGGCGATGAAGTTCTTGCGTCTCACCTCGACGGAATCCATCCCGATCTCGGCAGCGAACAGCTCGATCATGCGCTCGATCGCCTGCGAGGCCTCCGGCCTGCCGGCGCCGCGAATCGTGGTCATCGGGGTCGTGTTGGTGACCACGGAACGACCCTCGACCTCGATCCGGGGAATCGCATAGACACCGCTCGAAAGAAGCCCGGTGAGGTTCGGCAGGAAGGCGCCGACCCCCGGATACGCGCCGGCGTCCTGCAGGATGTCGAGGCGGTACGCGAGCAGGGCGCCGTCCCGCGTCCCGCCCAACGTGAGCTCGAGCCACTGGCCGCGGCCATGAGGAAGCGAGATCATGCTCTCGCTACGGGACTCCGTCCAGCGAACGGGCCTACCGAGGCGACGCGCCAGCCAGACGATGAGCGCCTCCTCGGCACCGAACGCGCTCTTGGCGCCGAAGCCGCCGCCGACGTCCGGGGCGATGATCCGCAGCTCGGCCGGGTCGAGCCCGAGGGTGGCGGCGATCCCACCCTGGTCCCGATGCGGCACCTGGGTGGAGAGCCAGGCGGTCACCCGGCCGTCCGCGTCGACCTCCGCGGCAGCCGAGCGCACCTCGAGCGGGCACCCCGCCATCCGCTGGCTGACGAGCGTCTGCGAGACGACCACGTCACAACCTTCGAACAGGGCGTCGTCGTGCTCCGGCGACCCTGCATGGCCCGCGACGTTCGTCCCGACCTCCGGGTAGAGCAGCACCTCGTCCTTTGCGGCCTCCACCGGGTCGACGACCACCGGCAGCGACTCGTAGTCGACGAAGACGAGCTCGGCAGCGTCGGCGCCGGAAGCACGATCCTCGCTCAGCACGATCGCGACGATGTCGCCCACGAAGCGAACGACGTCATTTGCGACGAGCGGGCGCGTCATGCGCTGTTCGAGGACAGGGATCGGCGGCGGGCCCATCGGGCCTGCGTCGACGTCGGCGCCGGTCAGAACCTGCACATTCGGGAGAGCCTCCGCGCCGCTCGCGTCGACCGAGGTGATGCGAGCATGTGCGACGAGCGAGCGGACGAACGTCACGGTGAGCGCCCCTTCCAGGGGCAGGTTCTCGACGTACTGGCCCTCGCCGCGCAGGAAGCGTGGATCCTCGACCCTCAAGACTCGGTTTCCGAGGATGCTCATGCGAGCGAGCCTAACGACGTGGGGAGTGGCGAGCAACCGCCACAGTCGTTCCGATCGATGCGCGGTCGCGCCGCTCGACGACGAGGACGACGAGTGGGGCATTCCCGCGGGCTCGTACTCGCGTCCGACACCGCGGGCGTACGAGGCGTGAGTCGTCTCCCGCGCGCCTACTGATCCTCGAGCAGCACGACGCTCTCCTGCTCGTTCGGGTCCGTGCGCGCGAGGACGGCGCGGATCAGGCCGTCGCTCGGGTTATAGGGCTGGTGCGGGATGCCGGCCGGGATGTAGACGAAGTCGCCGGGCTCGAACTGCATGACGTGCTCGAGCTCCGGCCCGTGGCGCATCTCGCCGGACCCCTCGAGGACGAAGATCGCGGTCTCGTGCGCGTCGTGGTAGTGCGGCTTGGCGCTCGTGCCGGGCGGCATCTCGAGCAGGTGCATGCAGATAGCGCTAGCACCCGTGCTCTCGGCCGACACACCCGAGAAGTAGTCGAGACCCTGCTTGCCGTGAAAGCCGGCTCCACCCCGGATCAGTCGGCACTCCTGCACGAGCCGATCATAGGGCTCGGGTCGCGTCGGTCGGCGCTGCGGTGGCGCCGAGATAGGCGAGCACCGCATGCACGCGGCGGTTCTCGTGCACGTCTGCGGGCAGGTCGAGCTTGCGCAGGATGCTACGGACGTGAGCCTCCACGGTCTTTCGCGTCACGTAGAGCTCTTCCGCGATCCCGCGATCGGTCTTTCCCTCGGCGACCAGGACGAGCACCTCGCGCTCGCGCGGGGTCAACTCCGCGAGCGGATCGCGAGCCGTCGGCGCAGCTACCAGCTCGTCGACGAGCGAAGGCTCGACGACTGTTCCACCGGCGGCGACGCGCCGCAGTGCTGCGACGAACTCGTCGATGTCGCCGACGCGGTCCTTGAGCAGATAGCCGACACGCTCTGACGACCCGTTCACGAGCTTCAACGCGTAGCCCACGTCGACGTACTGGGAGAGGACGACCGTCGCGACCTGGGGATAGGTCGCGCGAATCTGCTGCGCAGCCTCGAGGCCCTCGTTCGTGTACGTCGGCGGCATCCGGATGTCCACTACAGCGACATCCGGAAGGTCGGCGGCGACGAGTCGCATGAGATCGTCGGCGGTGCCTGCCTGGCCGACGACGTCGACCCCTCGTTCGGCAAGAAGCCGCGCGATGCCCTCGCGGACGACTACAGCGTCGTCCGCAAGGATCACCCGCACGGAATGACCGCTCTCACGCGCGTACCGGCGCCGCTTGCCGTCTCCACGAACAGGCTGCCGTCGAGGGCCTCGACGCGGTCGCGGAGCCCCCGCAACCCCGCTCCGCCCACGTCCGCGCCGCCGACGCCGTCGTCGGATACCTCGACCGAGACGCTGCCGTTCGCACGGCCGATCGCGAGCGAGGCATGCGACGCATGTGCGTGCTTCGCCACGTTCGCGAGCGCCTCGCTCGCAACGAAGTAGGCAGTGGCTTCAACGCGCTCGGGCAAGCGCTCCGGCGTGACGTCCAGCTGGACGGGGACCGGAGCGCGCCGCGCCAGCGCAGCAAGCGCCGGAGCGAGGCCCTCGTCCGTGAGGATCGGCGGATGGATGCCGCGTGCGAGGGTCCGGAGCTCGTCGAGCGCGCCGACGACCTCCGCGTCGGCTTCTGCGAGAAGCTCGTCGACGCCGTGCTTGTCGTCGATGCGGCCGCGAGCGAGTTGGAGCGCGAGACGGATCCCGAGGAGACGCTGCTGGGCGCCGTCGTGGAGGTCGCGCTCGAGTCGGCGCCGCTCCGCGTCTCCCGCCTCGACGATGCGCGCGCGCGAGGCGCGTACCTCGGCCAGCTGGGCGCTGAGCTCCGCCTGAAGGCGAGCGTTCTCGAGCGCGAGGCCCGCAGCAGCAGCAACCGCCTCGAGGAGCTCGGGCTCGTCCTCCAGGGCCGGGTCGTGGACGAGCGCCGCGACCCGCCTGCCGTCGTGCTCCAGCACGGTGACGGCGCGCCCCTCCCGGGCGGTCACCTCGAGCGGCCGACCGGCGGGATCGACGTAGCGCTTGCGATCAGGCAACCAGAACCCGAGCTCGGCCGACGGATCGCCGAGCGTCTGCGCGATCGCGTCCTGGACCTCCTCAGGGCGAGACGCCGATCCGAGCTCGACGACGAGGTCGGCGACTCCCGCACGTTGCAACCGCGTGCGAAGGAGCCCGACGAGGAACGCGATCGGGATGACCATGAATGCGACCCCGCCTGCAGTGTTCAGGAGCCGCATCTCGTCGACGTCGCCACCGGCGGCGTCCACGATGCCCACCGGGAGGAGCAAGAGGATCGCGATAGCGCTCGTCACGAGTACGGGGTTGACCGCGCGCCGGGTCGCCGCGCTCGCCCTGCGTACCTTCAGTACGAGGAGCACGACCGTGACCGCCAAGATGATGAGGACGAGCACGTCCACCGCCGTCTGGAGAGCTCCGGCGATGGCGTCGGAGTCGACTATGCGGATCGGGTTCGCCGGACAGCGCGGGCAGTCGTCCGGCTCCTTGCGCGTGTCCCGAAAGAGCTGCGAGAGCGGAAGCAGGACGAGCCAGGCGCCGTACACGAAGATGACGAACCGTCGCTCGAAGCGGGTTGCGAGCTTCCCGCTCGGGAATGCGAGGAAGAGGTGGACGAAGATCGCTATCTGCAGGGCCGACAGCGCCGTGAAGACGAGATACGGCAACGACGCGTTCCAGTAGAGCTTGCCCGAGAGATCCGCGAACCCGGCTGCCACCATGAGCAGCCCGACACGATTTCCCGGACGTCGTTGCCAGGCCACGAGCCCGGTTGCGATCCAGAGCCCGTCCAGCACGATCTCGCCAAGGTCTTCCTGGCCCGGCTGGAAGCCGTGGGCGTACCGCATCAGCAGTGCGGCGGTGCCCGAAAGCACGATGCCGGCGACGGCGAGAGCGACGAGCACCGGGCGACTCATCCGGATCCTCCAGCAAGGCTCGCGAAAGTCGCGCCCGAAAGGTCGTCCTTGTGGATGAAGCCGGTCGCCCGACTGCTCGGCGAGGCGCATCGCCGAAGTCGGACGCCTCGCGGCTCGATGTGAGCACGACGAGCGCCCCGGCGCCGCTCTCTGCGATTCGCTCCGCGACCTCGAACCCGTCCGTATCCGGCAATAGGACGTCCAGCAGCACGACCTGAGGCCGGAGCGCAGCGACCGCCGCGAGGGCCGACGCCCCGTCTCCCGCCTCGCCGACGATCTCGAAACCGTCTGCCTCGAGCAGGCGCCGGGCGAAGCCACGGAAGCGCGCGTGGTCGTCGACGATCAGCACCGTTTGCGGCATGCGCTAATCGTCTCATTCTCGACCTCGATCGGGAATGAGGGATATCCCGAGTCTTGGGCCCGCGGAGCCGTGGTTCGGGGATGTCATCGATGCGGTGTCGTCCGACGCGACCTAGCGTCGGCGGCATGAACAACACTCACATCCTGCGCCTCGGGGCCACCGCTGCCTTCCTGGGCGTGATCGCTCAGCTCGCGGCGGCGATGCTCGAGCCCGAACGGGTCGGAGACGCGGACAAGAGGATTCGCGTCGTCGCCGAGATCGACCCCTGGACTTCGCGCTGGCTCGTCCACCTCGCGGGGATCGTCCTCCTCATCACGGCGCTTGCGGTCGTGACGCGCACGTTCTCGAAAGGGCCCGCGAAGGAGTGGGCCCGTCTCGGTGTGCCGCTCCTCGCCATCGCCGGCGCGCTCGGGGTGGCCGAGGTGCTCGTCGGTGCAAGCACGAAGGAGCTGGCGGACGGTTGGGCCGCGGCCGCGCCAGGGGCGAAGCTGCCGTACCTCACCGCCTTCGAGGGCACCTGGAACGACGACCGTGAACCTCGACTTCGGCGCGATCGTGGTCTTCAGCCTGTACCAGCTCGCGCTCGCGGCGGCGATTCTGTCCGGCACCGTGTACGCGCGCTGGCTCGGGTGGGCGTCCGCGGTCGCCGGTGTTGTCACCTTCGTCGGGATCGTGCTCGAGCTGTGGTCGCCCGTCGGGACGGCCCTCGACGCCGTGGGAAGCCTGCTCATCTTCGTCGTGCTCATCGGCCTGGGCGTCGCGATGTGGCGACGTGCTTCCTCGCCTGGAACCCGGGTCGCCGACGGCGTCGAACCTGCACCGGCCTCTCCCTAGCATGCGACGGCGGCCATTTCAGCCGTGTGCAAGCGCGATTCGGCCGTCCAAAGCCTCCTCTGCGACAAGCCGCAAAGACATGGCCGGCCCCCGCTCACTCGCTTCCCGCGTCTCGCAATCGGGACCCGTGCCGTCTCGCACATCGAGCAGGCGATGGAGCAGATCCAGGCGGGCAAGGACGCCGTCGACAATCGTGACCTCGATCGAGATCGGAGGAGACATGAAGAAGCTCTTCGCAACCGCCGCAGCAGTTGGTGTCGCGGCGCTGGCACTGCTCGGATGGCTCGGCTCCGGCCGCGCGTCCGCGGCCGACGTGAACGGCTGCCCGGCCGACGCCTCGAGCTTCACCGATCCGTGGCTCCTCGTCAGCGCCGGCGACGGAAGCGTCAGGCTCGCCGACCGCGACGGGGACGGCTCCGTGTGCGTCGCGCGCGTCGTCGTGCGTGGCCGCGTGCTCGCCACCGTCATCACGGACAACACGATCGGCAATCCGAACATCATCCCGCCGGGACCCTGCACCGATCCGTTCGTGCGTTGCGATCGGCAACCCGCGTCTCTACCCGGGGCTGCGCGAGATCGACGCGAACGGCGACGGCACGCTCTGCGGGACCGCCAGTCTGGAGGCGCGCGGGATCATCATCATCCTCCTCGACAACCCGAACGCGGTTGTCCGATGAGGGGCCGGGGTGCAGGACGATCGACCTTTGCCGTGATCGTCACGGCCCTGGTGGCGACGCTCGGGCTGACGGGGGCTGCGGTGGGCGGCGCCGGCGTCGCGTCGCCAAGGTGCCCGCTGTATCCGGCGAGTTCCTGTGCGACGCTGTCCTGCACCCCGGGGGTGAAGACGATCCGGGGGTTCCAGGCTCGGGTGTTCTGCGGGCCGGCGAAGGCCAGAGTCACCGTCAACCGCAAGATGTTCGCGATCGAGAACGGCGTTTGCGAGCGCCACGCGACCTACTTCCTCGTCAACATCGGCACCGTCGTCACGGGGACCGGCCGGAATCGGCCGAGGCTCCCGTACTTCGGGCTGATCATGGGGCGCTCGCCCGCATACTCCGATCCGGTCGTGAACAAGCCCGGCACCTATCGCAAGGGCTTGATCACCGTGAACGTGCGCGGCGTTCAGATCGACTTGCACAACGAGGCGGACCTCCGGATCACCCTCAGGCAAGGACTCCGCTCGGGGACCTTCTCCGCCACGAAGCCGGCAAGCCCGATCTACGGAACGCCGAGCTACGCGGTAAAGGGGTCGTTCACCTGCTGACCTGCGGCGCCGGCGACGAGGGGGCACGGACGTGCCCCTCGTCCTGCTCCAAGCGCAGTCGCTCTTCCCGCTACCCGACCTCGGCCGGAGCAGGGGCGGGGACGTCGATCTGCAGTGCCGGATCCGCGGCCCGCACGGCCGTGGTCGGCACGCCGAGCTCGTCGCGGACGATGTTCGCTCCCTGGACGAGCGCCGCGGCCTTGTAGAACGCGATCGGACGCGGCACTCCCTGGCGGCCGAAGCCACAGTCCGACGAGAGCACGAGGTGCTCCGCATCGATGTGCTCAAGCGCGAGCCGAATGTCCGCCGCGATCTCGTCCGAAAGCTCGACCTGCAGCGCGCGATGGCTGATCATCCCGACGGCGATCTTCTTGTTCAGCTTCCCCTTGTACGCGTCGAACTGCGGCAGGAGCGAGTGTCCGTTGTGCTTCGACTCGATCGTCCAGACGTCGGCGTTAATCCGCTCGAGGTAGATCTCGAGGGACGCCTCGTAGGTGATGCTCGGGCTGGAAGCAATGCTGCGCGCCCGGGTTCCCCCAGCACGTGTGCACCCAGATCTCGGCGTCGTCGAGCCCCTCGACGGTGTAGTTGAAGAGATCGACGTAGAAGTCGAGCGTGCTCTGGTCCGCGCCCCACGCAGCGGCGCTGTGGATGGCGGGCTCCTCGATCTGGACGACCGTGCACCCCGCTGCCACGAGCTGCCTGAGCTCGGCGTTCAGGATGCCGGCGAGGTCCCACATCAGCTCGCGCTTGTCGTCCTCGTACACGTCGGTGTCGTACGGTGAGGACGGTCGACGCGAGGTCGGCGGCGATCGTCCCGAACTTGACCGGCTTGTCGGTGCGCGACTGCGCGACGCGCCAGATCTTGGGGAACTCGAGCGGCACGCGAGGCCCGATCTTGTCGACGATGGCGTGGTACTTCCATCCGCCGACGATCTCGTTGAGCCATGTGCCGATGGGGTACGTCCAGCCCGCGGTCGTCTCCGTGTCGAACTCGGAGATTCCGCTCAGACGCTCGCTCGGATACGAGAACCACGACCGGCCCGCAATATCGAAGTCGAGGTGGTAGTCACCGTTCGTCAGGATGTCCAGGCCGGCGAGCTCCTGGTCCTGATCACGGTGGCCACCGCGTCGAGGTGCTGTTCGCGGAACTCGACGTCGCCGAGCCCCGTCGAGTACGGCCGCTCGAGCAAGTTCCCCGTGTACCACCTCGGACGCGGCCACGATCCGGTCACGGTGGTGGGAAGCATCAGATCCTTCGTGGCTGTCAGCATGACGCCTCGACTCCTTTCGATCCGAAGACGCGTTCACCGGTCACGCCCCGATCATAAGCGTCTCGACGCCTAGCCCCCACCGCGTGTCCTGGCAACCGCCGCGACCACGTCCGCTCGGCCCGGCAGGTAGGCGTCCTCGAGCGGCGGGCTGAAGGGAACGGGCGCGAACGGCGCGCCGACGCGCTCGATCGGCGCGTCGAGCTCGTCGAACGCGGCGGCCTGCACCTGCGCCGACGATCTCCGCGCCGAAGCCTCCGTGCGACGACGGCCTCGTGCGCGATGACGAGCCGGTGGGTCTTGCGCACGGACTCGACGATCGTCTCCAGGTCCAGCGGGACGAGCGTCCGCGGGTCGATCACCTCCACGTCGATCCCCTCCTCCGCCAGCTCGTCGGCCGCGGCGACCGACTCCGAGACGAGGCGCGAGAGCGCGACGACCGTCACGTCGCGGCCAGGCCGAACGACGTTCGCCCGGCCGATCGGAACGGGCTCCCGCTCGTCGGGGAGCTCCTCCCGGCGGAAGTAGAGCGTCTTGTTCTCGACGACGACCACCGGGTTCGGATCGGCGATGGCGGCTGCGAGCAGGCCCGCAGCGTCGGCAGCCGTGCTCGGCATCGTCACCTTGAGACCGGGCACGTGCGTCAGCCAGGCTTCGAGGCTCTGCGAGTGCTGCGCACCGCCACGCTGGCCCGGCGCCGCCCTGCGTCCGCAGCACGAGCGGCACCTCCGAGCTGGCCACCGGACATGAAGTGCGCCTTCGCCGCCTGGTTGACGAGCTGGTCGAGCGCGAGCGTGATGAAGTCGACGAACATGATCTCGACCACGGGCCGCAGCCCCGACTGAGCGGCACCGATCGCGACGCCGCAGATCGCGGCCTCGCTGATCGGGGTGTTGCGAACGCGCTCGGCGCCGAACTCCTCCGCGAGCCCGGCCGTCGCTCCCCACGGCCCGCCCTCCGCGACGTCCTCGCCGAGGACGAGCACGCGCGGGTCGGCACGCATCGCGTCGGCGAGCGTCGTCGTGATCGCCTGCAGGTAGGTCGTCTCGGTCATTCCCGCTCCCGCGCCGGCCGAGCCGGCGCCTCCGCTCTCTGAGAGCCTCCGTCGAGCCTACGGCTCATGCGTACACGAGCTCGGTGATCAGCTCCGGCCCCGGGAAGGGGCTGTCGCGGGCGAAGCGAACCGCCTCCTCGACCTCCTCACGCGCAGCCTGCTCGAAGCCGGGAAGCGTCCCCTCGTCGAGCCAGCCGTCCTCGACGCCCAGCCGCTGCAGGCGCAGGATCGGATCGAGCTCCTGCCACTTCTCGGCCGCGAGCGCCTCGCGGTAGCGCTGCGGGTCGCCCTCGTAGTGGCCCCGGAGCCGGTGGGTCAGGCACTCGAGGAGCAGCGGCCCCTCGCCACGCCGTGCAGCCGCGAGGAAGCGGGCGAAGGTCGAATGCACGGCGACGACATCGTTCCCGTCCACGGTCTCGCGGCCGAGGCCGTATGGCGCCACGACGTCGCTGACGCGCTCGACGTTCGTGTGCGCCGAGCGCGGCGTGAACTCGGCGAAGCCGTTGTTCTCGCAGACGAGGATCACGGGCAGCCGCCACAGGGTCGCGAGGTTCACCGACTCGACGAAGATCCCGCTCTGGACCGCGCCGTCGCCGAAGAAGACGACCGCGACCTGGTCGCCGCCGAGCAGGCGGCTCGCGAGCGCGCTCCCGAGCGCGAGCGGGACGTTGCCGCCGACGACGCCCGTCGCGCCGAGCAGCCCGTGGTCGACGTCGACGAGGTGCATCGAGCCGCCGAGACCCCGGCAGAGCCCGTCCGACCGTCCCATCAGCTCGGCCATCACTCCGCCGAGCGGCGCGCCCTTCGCGATCGCGTGCCCGTGCGCCCGGTGATTCGAGTAGACGGCGTCGTCGGGCCGCAGCTGGCCGCACACTCCAGCTGCGACCGCCTCCTGTCCGATGCTCAGGTGGACGAGCCCGTGCACCTCGTCCGCACGCGTCAGCTCTCCGACGCGCTCCTCGAAGACGCGGATGCGCCACATCGTCCTGAGGAGCTCGAGGCCGACGGCTCCGTCGAGTCGTCCAGCCGCAGGGACGGCCACGTGCGCTACGCGGCGACGGTCGCGCCCACGGCCTGCTGCACGGCGTCGACGATCTTCGCCTCGTCCGGCAGGAGGTACGCCTCCATCGGCTCGCTGTACGGAATGGTCGCGTCGAGCGCCGTCACGAGCTGCACCGGCGCCTTGAGCGAGGAGAAGCCCTCGGACGCGACCTCGGCCGCGATGATCGCCGCCGCCGACGCGTGACGCGTCGCCTGGTCGACGACCACGAGCCGTCCCGTCTTCTCGACGGACTGGAGGATCGTCTCCGTGTCGAGCGGCGCGAGCGTGCGCGGGTCGACGACCTCCGCCTGGATGCCCTGTGCGGCGAGCTGCTCGGCGGCTGCCAGGGCCTTCCCGACCGTCCAGCCGATCCCGACGATCGTGACGTCGCTCCCCTCCCGCACGACGGCGGCCTGACCGAGCGGGACGACGTGCTCGCCCTCGGGCACGTCGCCGTGCTCGAGCGTCAGCAGGTAGTTGTGGAAGAGGATGACCGGGTTGTCGTCGCGGATTGCCGCGGTCATGAGGCCCTTCGCGTCGGCCGGCGTCGCGGGCACGACCACCTTGAGCCCGGGCACGCCCATGAACATGCCGTAGATCGTCCCCGTGTGCTGACCCGCCCAGCCCGCGGTGAACCCGTAGCCGGCCTGGAGCACGATCGGCACCTTCACCTGGCCACCGGTCATGCCGTAGAACCGAGGCGCCTCGTTCACGACCTGGTCCATGGCGACGAGCATGAACTCGGCCATGTACAGCTGGACGACCGGCCGGTAGCCGGCGAACGCGGCTCCGACCGCCATCCCGATCTCCGCCGTCTCCGAGATCGGCGTCACCCGGACCCGATCGGCGCCGAACGCCTTCAGGAACGGGTCCTCGTCGTTGAGACCGAGGTTCTGGCCGAAGTAGAGGATCGTCTCGTCGCGCCCCATCTCCTGGTGCACGGCCTCGCCGATCGCGGCGATGTACGGAAGCTCACGTGCCATGGTCTCGGTTCCTCCTCGGTCTCACGCGTAGACGTACTCGACGGCCTTCTCGGGCGCCGGAAACGGACTCTCGAGCGCGAAGTCGACGGCCTCCTGGATCTCCTTCCGCGCAGCCTCGGCGATCGCGTCCGCCTCCTCCGCGGAAAGCGTCCCCTCGGTGACGAGCCGCGCCCGGAAGCGGGGCACGGGATCGCCGCGCTTCGCAGCCTCGTACTCCTCGGCGTTGCCGAAGACCGCGATCGCCTCGTGCTCGGGGTAGTGCAGCGGCACGCCCGGCGGCGCGATGATGTTCCCGTGGGCGCTCAGGCGGTAGACCTGAGACTCCACGAGCGTCGGCCCTTCGCCCGAGCGCGCGCGCTCGACGGCCGCGTGCACGTGCTCGTAGACGACCACCGGGTCGCCGCCGTCAACGGTCACGCCCGGCATGCTGTGGGCCTTGGCCTTCACCGCGAGCGGCTCGCCCGCCGCCGCGTTCGCGTCCTCCTGCTCGACCTTCGTGTAGGCCTGGTAGTTGTTGTTCTCCATCACGAAGACGACGGGCAGCTTCCAGAGCGACGCGATGTTCAAGCGTCTCGTGGAACGCGCCCTGCTTGGACGCGCCGTCGCCGAAGAACGAGAGCACGACCTGACCCTTGCCGCGTATCTGGGCGACCCACGCCGCGCCCGCCGCATGCGGGATGCCCTGGCCGACGATGCCCGAGGTGCCGAGGAAGCCGCGTCCGACGTCGGTCAGGTGCATCGAGCCGCCGTAGCCCTTGCAGATCCCCGCCTCCCGGCCGTAGATCTCGGCCATCAGCGTCTTCGTGTCCGAGCCGAGCGCGATCGGGTAGCCGTGGCAGCGATAGGTCGCGGTGAGCTGGTCGTCCGGCCGCAGCGCGGCCAGCGAGCCGACGATCGAGGCCTCTGCCCCGTCCGCGAGGTGCGTGTGCCCGCGGATCACGCCCGGGTGGTCCTCGAACGTGCTCTTCACGCGCTCCTCGAACTCCCGGATGCGCACCATCTGCGTGAGCATCCAGACCAGCCGCTCCTTCGACAGGCGGTTGTCAGACACCGAGGCTCCTTTCTTGCTCCGGCGCCGGCGGAGCCGGCACCTCCGCTTCTTGGTCGCCTCCGTCGAGCCTACGGCTCCGGTGCCGTGACGCAGCGATCTGCGCGCTCGTCGTCTCGTAGGCTCGATCGAAGATCTGCTCGATGGGGAGGTTGCGAAGCTCTTCCGAGAGCACCTCGACGCCCCAGGGGCCGTCGTACCCGAGCTCGCGGAACACGGACACGTACTCGGCGATCCGGAACTCGCCTTCGCCGGGCAGCCGCCGGCGGTTGATCACCTCGTCGAGGCGGTCCTCCGCGTACTCGTACGGGCCGTCGGAGAGCTCGACCCAGGACACGAAGCGCGACGGGATGCGACGGAGGTCGTCGGGCTCGAGCCTGCAGCTTGCCGAGGTGCCAGGTGTCGAATGCGAGGCCGCCGTTCGGCGCGTCCGCTCCCTCGACGACCGCGAGCGCCGTGTCGACGTCGTTCACCTGGACGTCGTACGGCATGAACTCGTAGACGACCTTCGCGTCCGTGTACCGGGCGGCGTCGGCGCAGAGCTCGCCGAATCGCTCGACGATCCGCGACAGCTCGCACTCCGTGCCCACGATGTTGCCGACCTTGATGTGGTGGGCGGGTAGCTCGGCCGCCGCTTCGAACAGGAGCGCGCGTCGCTCGTCGGAGGCGCGCCGGCGCTCGTCGTCCGGGTCGAGGAACCAGTCGCCGAGGAACTCGAGCTCGAGCTGATCGAGCCCGATACTCGTCGAGGATCTGCCTCATCTCGGCGAGCGTCCGCGTCTCGAGCATGTGCTCGAGGTCCGCGTGCCAGATCCCGATGCCCCTGAATCCGACCCGGGCGGCCTGCTCGCAGCGATCGCGAAGGTCGAAGAGGCTCCACTCGCGCCCGAAGTGCACCTCGACCGGCCCGGAGGTGGTCCAGTAGAGAGCGATCAGGTCGTCGCCGGCGCCCATCGCTCGACAACCTAACGCGCACGACTCTGCCTCGCCAACAATCTTGGTAACGGAATCGCCGACAATTAAGCTGCGGGCCGTAACCCAGACCGGAGGAGTGCTCGGTGGCTGACTACGTGATCGTCGGAGCCGGCTCGGCGGGGTGCGTGCTCGCCGGCACGTCTGAGCGAGGACCCGGACGTCACGGTGCTCCTGCTCGAGGCAGGCGGCCCGGACACCGCGGCCGAGCTCCACGTCCCGGCGATGTTCCCCATCGTCTTCAAGTCGAGCCTCGACTGGGACCTGTACGGCGAGGAGGAGCCCGGGCTCGGCGGGCGCCGGCTCTACTTCCCCCGCGGCCGCGTGATCGGCGGCTCGAGCTCGATCAACGCGATGATCTACCTCCGCGGGCAACCGCGCGGACTTCGACGAGTGGGCCGAGCTGGGCTGCACTGGCTGGTCGTACGACGAGGTGCTGCCGTACTTCAAGCGCTCCGAGGACAACGAGCGCGGCGAGAACGAGTTCCACGGCGTCGGCGGCCCGCTGACGGTGTCCGACAGCCGCTCGATGCACCCGTTCATCGAGGCGGAGCTCGAGGCCGCGGTCGCGGCGGGCTACGAGCGCATCGAGGACCTGAACGTCGACCGGCCCGAGGGCGTCTCGCGCTTCCAGCTCACCCAGCGCAACGGCATGCGCTGCAGCGCGGCCGATGCATTCCTCCACCCGGCGTCGCGTCGAGACCCAACCTCGAGGTCGACGTCCGGCGTCTTCGTCGAGCGGATCGTCTTCGAGGGCGACCGCGCCGTCGGCGTCGAGATGGTCCGAACGGCGTGCGCGAGACCGTGCGGGCCGAGCGCGAGGTGATCGTCTCCGCGGGCACCTACCAGTCGCCCGTGCTGCTCATGCTCTCCGGAATCGGCCCTGCCGACGACCTCGGGACTCTTCGGGATCGAGGTGCGGCAGGACCTGCCGGTCGGCCAGAACCTGCAGGACCACTGCATGGTCAACGTCAACTACCTCACCGACGAGCCGGGGCTCTTCGGGATCTTCACGCCCGAGAACTTCGCGCTCCTCGAGAGCGAGGGCCGCGGGCCGCTCACCTCGAACTACCCGGAGGCCGGCGGCTTCTTCCAAGACGCGCTCGGACGTGCCGGCGCCCGACGTCGAGTTCCACTTCGCCGCCGCTCCGTTCTTCGACGAGGGTCTCGAGGCCGCCGCCCGACAACGGCTACGCGTTCGGGCCGGTCATCATCAAGCCCACCTCACGCGGCAAGGTCGGCCTGCGCACGCCGATGGCGGACTCGAAGCCGACGGTGCTGTGCAACTTCCTGACGACCGAGGAGGATCGCGCGAGCGTGCTCGCGGGGGTGCGGATCGCGCTCGAGATCGCCGGCCAGGCTCCGCTCGAGGCACTCGCGCGGGAGCCGCTGAGCGTCCCCGCCTCCGACTCGGAGAAGGACATCTTCGAGTGGGTCCGGCGGGCGAGCCAGACCGTGTACCACCCCACGTCGACCTGCGCGATGGGCGCCGTCGTCGATCCGGAGCTGCGCGTCTACGGGGTCGAGGGGCTCCGTGTCGTGGACGCCTCGGTGATGCCGACGATCACGCGCGCGAACACGAACGCCGCGACGATCATGATCGCCGAGAAGGCCGCGGACATGATTCTCGGGAGAGCGCCCCTCGAGGCCGAGAGCGTGGCTACCGGCTGACGTTGAGCTCGATCCGGACGCCGTTCGGGTCGTCGAGGAACAGCTGGCGGATACCCGCGGCCGGCACGTCGTTCGACACGGCCTCGACTCCGGCGGCCTCGAGCCGCGCGAGCGAGCGCCTCGTGGTCTCCGCGGCGAACGCCAGGTGGTCGACCGGCCCCACGGCCGGCCCGAGACCGAGCTCCGCCGCGTGCGCCTCGTACGCGGCACGCTCGGCGACGTGCACGCACGCGGCGCCGTCGAGGTAGAGCCAGTAGCCCGGGAACGGGAGCTGCGGCCGCTCGCCGGCCTCGAAGCCGAGCACGTCGCAGTAGAACGCTCTTCGTGGACTCGAGGTCGTCCGTGAGCACGAGCACGTGGTCGAGCCCGTGGAGCGGCATCAGGGGCAGGTCGAGTGCGCGCGTAGTCGGCGAACGGCTCGATCGAGCCCGGCTCGACGAGCGCGTCGCTCGCGGCGACGTCCGACACCTTCGCCCCCGTGAGGATGCGCTTGACCGGGACCTCGAGCTTCTTCCCGGTGAGGGTGCGCGGGATCGCCGGCACGGCGACGATCGTGTCCGGCGCGTGCCGCGGGGAGAGCGAGTTGCGCAGCGCTCCCGCGATGCGCTTCCGCAGCTCGTCGTCGAGCTCGATCCCCGGGCGCAGCACGACGAACAGGAGCAGCTCGTCCTGCTCCTCGAGGTGGACGACGAGGCTGTCGAGCACCTCGTCGATCTCCTCGACCACCGAGTAGATCTCGCTCGTCCCGAGCCGCACTCCGCCGCGGTTGAGGGTCGCGTCCGAGCGGCCCGTGATGATCGCGCTCCCCCGCTCCGTGAACTGGATCCAGTCGCCGAAGCGCCAGACGCCCGGGAAGAAGTCGAAGTACGCCTCGCGGTAGCGCGAGCCGTCCGTGTCGTTCCAGAAGCCGACCGGCATGGACGGCATCGGCTGCTTGATGACGAGCTCGCCGAGCTCGCCGGCGACGGGCTTCCCGTCCGGCCCGAACGCGTCCGCATCGACCCCGAGCATGCGCGTCGACATCTCCCCTGCGTAGACGGGGAGCAGCGGAATGCCTTGCACGATCCCCGTGCAGACGTCGGTGCCGCCGCTCCCGACGTTGACGTTGACGTCCGGCCCGAACTGCTCGTAGAGCCACTCGTACCCCTCGAGCGGAAGCGGCGACCCCGCCTCGCAGACCATCCGCACCGAAGACAGGTCGAAGCTCCGTCCCGGCTCCAGGCCCTCCTTGCGGCAGGCCATCGTGAACGCCGGGCTGAGACCGAAGAAGGTCGGCTTCGTCTCCTCGAGCACCCGCCACTGGAACGAGAGGTCCGGATACGCGGGATTGCCGTCGATCATCACGATCGACGCGCGGAGGAGGAGCACGGACACGAGCGCGTTCCACATCATCCAGGCGGTGGTGGTGAACCACTGGAGGCGGTCGCCCGGCTGTAGGTCCCAGCTGAAGCCGTGGTTCTTCAGGTGCTCGAGGAGGATGCCGCCGTGGCAGTGCACGATCGGCTTCGGCAGGCCCGTCGTGCCGGACGAGAAGAGGACGTAGAGCGGATGCGAGAAGGGCAGGGGCTCGAACTCGAGCGGCCCGCGCTCGGCGAGCAGCTCCTCCCAGGAGACGGCATCGGGAAGGGCATCGTCCGGCCCGCCCGGGTACGGGACGTGGACGACCGCTTCGATGCCGGGTAGGGACTCGCGGATCTCGGCGACCTGCTGCCGGCGGTCGATCGGCTTCTCCCCGTAGCGATATCCGGCGACCGCGAGCAGGACTTTGGGCTCGAGCTGGCCGAGCCGGTGGAGGACACTGCGGACGCCGAACTCAGGTGGGCATGTGGCCCAGATCGCGCCCAGGCTCGCCGTGGCGAGGAAGGCGACGAGCGTCTCCGGGATGTTCGGGAGGTATGCGACGACGCGGTCGCCGGGTCCGACTCCGAGGCGCTCGAGGCCCGCTCGAGCGCGCGCGACCTGCTCGCGGAGGTCGCCGAAGGTGAGCTCCTGCGTCGCCCGCGACTGCGAGTACGCGACGACCGCGACCGAGTCGAGATCTTCGTCGCGACCGAGCATGTGCTCGGCGAAGTTCAGCCGCGCGCCGGGGAACCACTCCGCACCGGGCATCTCACTGGACCCGAGCACGCGCTCGTACGGGGTGTGTGCGCGTACCTCGAAGAAGTCCCAGATCGAAGCCCAGAAGCCCTCGAGGTCCGTGACGGACCACTGCCACAGGTCGTCGTAGCCGGAGAAGTCGAGGCCCCGCTCGTCGCGCAGCCACTCGAGGTAGCGGCCAAGCACGAATCGCTGCCGCGCGTCGGCAGGCGGCGTCCAGAGCACCTGGCCCTGCGTCAGAGGGTCGATCCATGCGAGCGCTCACGAGCCCGATCCTAGGTCGTCCGCGTCCGGACGCGCGGGGGCAACCGGGCGCCGAATAGGGTTATGCAACACGCACGCAACGACGCGAAAGGAACCAACGGATGAAGGTGCTCGAGGGAAAGGCGGCGATCGTGACCGGGTCGGCGCGCGGCATCGGGCGCGCGACCGCGGAGCTTCTCTGCGCGCAGGGCGCGCGCGTCCTCATCAACGATCTCGACGCCGATCTGGCCGCGCAGGCGGCGGCGGAGATCGAGGGCGAGACGGCCGTCTTCGGCGGCGATCTCACACAGGACGGCGTTTGCGAGGCGCTCGTGGAGAAGGCCGTCGCAGAGTTCGGCCAACTCGACATCGTCGTGAACAACGCCGGCTACACCTGGGACGGGATCGCACACAAGATGTCGGACGAGCAGTTCCGCGCGATGCTCGAGATCCACACCGTCGTGCCCTTCCGCGTCCTCCGTGCCGCCGCGCCGCACCTGCGCGAGCCGGCGAAGAAGGACCTCGAGGAGGGTCGCGAGGTCTTCCGCAAGGTCGTGAACGTGACGTCGATCTCCGGCACCCAGGGCAACGTCGGCCAGGCGAACTACTCGGCGGGGAAGGCAGCGCTCGTCGGGCTCACGAAGACCCTCGCGCGCGAGTGGGGTTCGCTCAAGATCAACGTGAACGCGGTCGCGTTCGGCTTCGTCGAGACGCGGTTGACGGCGTCGTCCGACGAAGGGGGCGAGACCTTCACGCTGGGCGATGTCGACATCCCACTCGGTATCCCGGGACGCAATCGCGAGCGAGCGTCGCTCGTCATCCCGCTGGGTCGCGGAGCGCGACCCGAGGAGGCGGCGGGGGCGATCTTCTTCCTCTGCTCCCCCTGGTCGAACTTCGTCCAGGGCCAGGTGCTCACGGTCAACGGCGGCCAGATGACGGGGATGACGTGAGCTTCGACGTCTCTGCGGTCGGGCGCGCCGGGGAGGAGCTCGAGTACGAGGTCACCGACGACGACCCTCCGTGGGCTTACGAAGTGCCGGCGAGGACGAGCGTTCCACCGTCGATCAGGTACGCGGCACCGGTCATGAAGCTGGACGCCGGCGACGCCAGAAGCAGGACGAGCCCCTTGAGCTCCTCGGTCTCCCCCATGCGACCTATCGGAACCGTCGTCGCCCACATGCGCTCCGTCGCCTCGTCGGGGTCTTCGGTCACGCCGCCGCCTATCCGCGTTCCTTTGAACGGCCCGGGACAGATCGCGTTCACGAGCACGCCGTGCGGTGCTAGCTCGAGCGCCGCCTGGCGGACGAGGTTCAGGATCGCGGCCTTGCTCGCGGCGTATCCGTAGCAGGCGATCGGCTCCGGACGGAGACCCGCGGTCGAGGAGGTCAGCACGATTCGCCCGGACCCCTGTCGCTTCATGACCGCGGCCGCGTGCTTCATGGTGAAGAGCACGCCGTTCAGGTTGACACCGAGCACCTTGTCCCAGTCCGAGCGCTCGACGGTCTCCAGCAGCTGGCCCCCTTCGACCGCGAAGCCCGGAACCGAGGCAATGCCGGCGTTGGCGAAGACGACGTCCAGCCCGCCTTCGACGGTGACGACGTCGTCGACGAGAGCCTGAACCTGCGCCTCGTCCGAGACGTCGACGACGAAGGAGCGCGCTGTTCCTCCCCGTTCGACGATCGAGGCCGTGGCGCCTTCCAGCCGCTCCACATCGACGTCGGCGAGGGTCACGCGCGCGCCGCACTCGGCGAGGATCTCGGCCATCGCCAGGCCGAGCCCGCTCGCCGCGCCCGTGACGACGATCCGCAACCCGCGAACGTCGAACAGGCGCTCCTGAGGGCTCATTGCGGTGGTCACGTCACGAGGGAGCGATCGAGTACGTCGTCACCTGAAGGGCCACAGGCTACTGCCCGGCCGAAACGGACGTCCCTAGCCGTCGCCCGCCGCGCCTGCGGTGTCGGCAACCGGCCCGGCCATGAAGTAGGCCGAGCGAAGGATCTCGGGGTTGTCCTGGAGCTCCTCGGCGGTGCCGTCGTAGCGGATGTGACCGCCCTCGAGGACGTACGCCTTGCGCGCGAGCCCCAGCGCGACGTGCGCAAACTGCTCGATGAGGAGCACTCCCACGCCCGCTGCAGCGACCTCCGCGAGCGTGGGCACGAGGCTCTTGACGACGATCGGGGCCAGGCCGAGGGAGAGCTCGTCGACGACGAGGATCTTCGGCCGGGAGACGAGGGCCTGGGCGAGCACGAGCATCTGCTGCTCGCCGCCCGAGAGGGAGCGGGCGACGGCGTCTCGGCGCGCCTCGAGCCGCGGAAACAGCTCGTGCGCATAGGCGACGCCGGTGCGAGCATCCTCTCGGGAGAGGGCGTACGTCGCGACGCGCAGGTTGTCCTCGACCGTCAGGTCGTGGAGCATGCGCCTGCCCTCGGGGACGACTGCGACACCCGCGGCGCGTATCTGCTCGGGACGCGATCGGGTCAGATCCCGCTCGTCGAGGAGCACCTTTCCCGCACTCGGGCGGAGAACCCCGGCTATCGCGAGCACGAGGCTCGACTTGCCGGCGCCGTTGGCGCCGAGGAGTGCGGTCACCTCGCCCGAGGGGATCTCGAGCGAGACCTCGTTCACGACCGTCCGGCCCGCTCGCGCCACCGACACACCCTCGAGCCGCAGGGCTGGCCCGGCTGCCTGCGCCTCGGTCACAGCTCTTCCTCGGTGCCCAGGTACGCGCGCATCACGTGCTCGTTGCGCAGCACCTCGGCGGTTGGCCCGGAGGCGATGAGCTTGCCGAAGTCGAGGACGGCTGTCGTCTCGCAGCAGGCGGAGACGAGGCTCATGTCGTGGTCGACGAGGATCACGAGCGCTCCGAACTGCTCCGGGATCCTCGCGATCACCTGACCCATGTGCAGCGTCTCCTCGTCGGGGAGGCCCGCAGCGGGCTCGTCGAGGAGCACGACGCGAGGCTTTCCGACCGTCGCTCGGGCGACCTCGAGCAGCCGCCGGTCGCGGGCGCCGAGCACACCCGCCTTCTCCTTGGGCGAGACCTCGAGGCCGACGAAGGCGAGCGCGTCGAGCACGTCCTGGCGGCGCGAGGCACGTGCCTGGCCCGAGTGCTCGTGCACCATCGCGACGTTGTCGAACACCGACAGGCTCGTGATCGCCTGCTCCTGCTGGAACGAGCGCCGCAGCCCCCAGCGGGCACGCCGGAAGTCGGCCAACTTGAAGATGTCCTCCCCGAAAGCCCGTATCGACCCGGCCGCGGGCTTGACGAACCCGCTCAGCACGTTGAAGAACGTCGTCTTGCCCGCCCCGTTGGGGCCGATCAGGCCGCAGGTTCCACCCGGAAAGGTCACGGTCATGTCGTCGATCGGCGTGACGCCGCCGAAGCGAACGGTCAGCCCCTCGACCTCGATCACCCTGCAGGCCCTTCGGTGTCGGCTCGACGCCCGAAGCCGCGCGAGAGCAGGCCGCCGAGCTTCCTCAGGTCCTTCGGAACCTGATCCGCCAGCCCTCCCGGCGCCGTGGCCAGGACCTGCAGCACCCCGATCCCGAAGAGGAGGAGCGAGACGTAGATCGTCACCCCCCAGTTCTCCAGGAGAGCCGGCAGGAGCCTGACGAGGAGCCCGGCTACGACGGCGCCCCAGAGGCTGTAGATCCCGCCCATCAGGATCACCGCCAGGAGCACGATCGAATCCTGCGTCGGAAAGGCCACCGGCGAGAGCGCCCCCGCGCTGCCCGCGAGCAGCCCACCCGCGACCCCGGTCATGAACGACGCGAGCGCGAACGCCCAGAGCTTGTACTGCGTCGTGTTGACGCCCGCCGCGAGCGCCGCCGGCTCGCTCTCGCGGATCGCGGCCCACGCCCGGCCCGGCTTACTCGAGATCTGCCAGAGCGCGAGCAGGAACATGAGCGCCACGACGACGAGCGTGTAGCGGTAGTACGCGGGGTCGGTCGTGGCGATGCCCGGCCGGCGAATGTTGCGAAACTCTTGTAGCTCACCGAGGGACAGCTGCCCCAGAAAGCCGCCGCCGCCGTTCGGGAAGTGGATGACGCTGAGCACGAGCGTGATCGCGCCGGCAAACATGAGCGTGATCAGCGCCAGATGCAGGCCCGATACCCGCAGGGCCGGTAGCCCTACCACGGTCCCGATCACCCCGGTCACGAGGCCGGCGATCAGGAGGACGATCGGGAAGGGGATCCCGGTTCCATAGAGGAGCCGCGTCGCCGTCCAGGCGCCGACCGCAAGCAGGGCGACCTGGCACAGCGAGACCATCCCGACGCGACCGTAGAGAAGGCCCAATCCGAGTGCGACCACGGAGTAGATCGCGGCTGCCGTGAGGATCTTTACCCAGTAGATGCCGATCAGCTCGGGGACGGCGAAGAACGCCAGCGCGAACAGCCCCGCGATGACGAGAGCACGAACGACGTGACCGCGCTCGATCTCCACGCCCTTGATGCGAGTCACGAGGCGCGCACTCCCCGCGGTGCGCCAGCGACGCTCATGAAGCTAGTGTCCTGCCCGCGAGAGCGTCAGCTCACGCCGCCGCCCGAGCAGGAGAAGCGCGACGATCGCCAGCACGAACGGGGTCATCGCCCGGTATTGCGCGAGCGGCTGACTCTCATTCGGCCACAGCGAAAACGCCTGCAGACAGGACTCGACGACACCGATCACGAGCGCGGCAAAGAGCGTCACCCACAGCGACTGCAGGCGTCCGATCAGCGCAGCGGCGAGCGATGAGATGACGAGGAACGTCAACGTCGCCGCCTCGAGCGAGTTGATGAGCCCTGACAGCAACAAGCCCGACGCGCCGCAAACGAACCCGGAGACGAGCCATGCCGACGCCTCGACCCGGCGAACCGGCACGCCGAGCGTGGCGGTGATCTCGCGGTCGTTGGCGACAGCGCGGTAGGCGGTGCCGAGCTTGGTGTAGCGCAGGAACACGGTCGTCCCGGCTGTCACGCCGAATGCAAAGAGCAGGGCGATGATCTTCGTCCAGCTGATGCGGACGTCGCCGATCTGGTACCCGTAGTTGTGCCAGTTGTCGCTCGGCAACGGCACCGCCCGGACCTCGTTCGCGGGCCAGGTCCAGCTCATTGCCGCGAGCAGGATCAACGTCAGGCCGAGCGTCGCCGCCGACTTCACGAGCGGGTCACGGGCGGCGAACACCGGCCCGAAGACGAGCCCGTACGCCAGCATGACGCCGCCGCCGACGAGGACACAGGCCAGGTACGCGAGCCAGTCCGGGCACCACGACGTCTTGTTGATGAGATCGAAGGCGATGAAGACGCCCAGAGCTCCTATCGCCCCGTAGGCGAAGTTGAGCACGCCTGTCGTCCGGTACAGGACAACGATCCCGACCCCGGACACTCCGTACACCGCGCCGACCGCGAGGCCGAGCGGGACGAACTGCACCAGGTCGTGGAACGTAGGGAGCATCAGGAGCTCTGGGCGCCGTATTGGTGGTCTAGATCAGCTCTTCTCCTATCGTTGCCAAGCGGGCGGCGGATACGACGTCCCGCTCGTCAGCTTGAACTTCTTCTCGGCTGCCCGCGCAGCCTTGATCTCCGGCGTGACGCCCGCGATCGGGAAGCACTTCTCCCTGACGACCATCTTCCCGTCCTTGCCCGTGGTCGTGATGTCCCAGTTGTTGGGCACGTGCCCGGGCAGGTTGCCGGAATAGAACGGCTTGCAGAGCAGATCGCTCTTCCAGTTCTTGATCTTCGTGAACGCCGTGTTCACGCCCTTCGCGTTGAGCTGGCTCGGCTTCAGCGTGAGCAGCACCTCGGTCGCGATTCTCGCGTCGAGGAATCCGAACTGGCCGAAGGACGACAATCCCCACTTCTTGGGGACGTACTTGGCGCCCACCTGGCGGTACAGCTTGGCGTCCGGCCCCTGCCCAGTGAAGGGCAGCAGCTCCGTGTTGATGCCGAACTTGTTGTCCCAGAACGTGCCGGCCTTCTCGGCGAAGCGCGTGTCGTAGGCTGGCGTCGAGCCTGCCCAGAGCACCTTGTTGGCGATGCCCTGCTGCTCCGCCGCCTTGAGGACGGTCAGGACCTGGTCGGTCGTGAAGTCGAGGATCACGCCGCCGCCGTCACCGGCGAGCTGCACGTACTTGAGTGCATACGACGCCTGCGCGGGGTACGGGTCGTGGACGTCGATGCCCTTGAGGCCCTTCGACTTGGCGAACTCGACCGCGGGCTTGTTCCACGTTCCCTGGGCGTCGACGCCGGTCGGAGAGACCGCGACGATCGACTTGGCGCCCGCGCGGACGAGGTACTGGGCCGCACCGAGCGTGCTGTACGCCGGGCCCATGTTGATCGGGATGTGGTACGGCGTTCCGCCGTAACACAGGTCATGGACGCCGTCGCCGATCACGTAGAACTTCTTCTGTGCGTAGTACGCGGCGTTGACGGCACAGTCCATGACGTCGATGTTCCCGACGATCCCGACGACCTTCTCTTCCTCGATCAGCTTCTTGGCGAACGCCGCCACGAGCTCGGGGTTGATCGGGTCGACGTGGACGATGTACTTGATCGGACGGCCGTTGATGCCGCCGTTGTCGTTCACGCAGTTGAAGTACGCCCGGACGTTGTCGGTGATCTCGTCCCAGTTGACACCGACGGCGACGGTGACGATCGCGCCGATGTTGATCGGCTTGCCTCGAGCCTTCTTCCCCGTTCCGAGGCCGCAGACGCTCTTCGTCGGCGACGCTTTCCCGGAGCCGACCGGAGCCGCAGCAGACGTCGTGACTGCTCCGGCCGCCAAGGCGGCGAGCAACAACGCGACGACGCCACCTGCCGCGAGCACGATTCCGGCTCGCTTCTTGGATCTCATGTACGTCCTCCTTTGGTCCGCCCGCCTGAATGGCAGCTCTGTGCCGTGAGCTTCGCGGCTGGAGTGCTCGACGCACCGACCGCGTCCGGCAAGGTCTGCGTTCGATGGGACTCCTGCCCAGGCCAAATTGTTTGACATATCGGAGGCGGGTCCCATCGAGACCTCGGGAATGTACGCGGACGGTTCACATCCAGTCAACAGCCTGTTCCAACTATTCGGCGCCCCTGGATTCGCCCGGATGACGCGTCGCCGCAATGCCGCGCTGCATGGGATGATCGCACCGTGACCGACCCGGCCGACCTCGGCGTGGAGGACGCGGCCGCAGCCCTCGCACGGCGCACTCTCTCCTCGCGCGAGCTCGTCGACGCCTGCCTGGCCCGGATTCGCGAGCGCGACGGCACGCACAGCCACGACGGCGATCCGGGCTCGATCAACGCCTGGGTCCGCGTCTACGAGGACGACGCGCGCGCCGCCGCGGCCCGGGCCGACGAACGGCTCGCCGCCGGCGACGCCCCGCCCCTCTGCGGGATCCCGATCGGGCTCAAGGACCTCTACGCCGTTGCCGGGAAGCCACTGACCGCCTCGAGCACCCTGCTCTACGAGGTACCGGAGCGCGACTGCGATGTCTGGGCGCTGCTCGCCGCCGAGGGCATGGTGCTGCTCGGCCACGTTCACACGCACGAGTTCGCGTGCGGCGGCACCACCGACCAGGTCGGCAACCCGTGGGCGCTCGAGCGATCAGCCGGCGGCTCCGGTGGTGGCTCGAGCGCAGCGCTTGCGTCACGACAGGTACCCGCGGCCACGGGCACGGACACCGCCGGCTCGCTGCGCATCCCCTCTGCCGAGTGCGGGACGTCGACGATCAAGCCGACGCGCGGTTTCGTCTCGATGCGGGGGATCGTGCCGCTCGCGTGGACCTTCGACCATCCCGGGCCGATGACCCGAACTGTCGCCGACACCGAGCTCTTGCTCGAAGGGATGTCGGGTGTGGCTGCGCCGGCCTCGCGGCGACCGCTCCGCCGCTACGCCGTCTCCCCACGCATCTCCGTGCTCGAACCGGAGGTCGCCGACGGGTTCGATCGGGCACTGGCCGCGCTTCCCGGCGAGCGCGTCGAGCCGCCGCCCCCGGAGGCACGGCTCGAGGTCCTCGCCGACTTCTTCGATCTCGTCCTGACCGAGATGCTCGTCTACCACCGTCGCTTCGACGATCGGCGCGACGGGTATCGCCCGTCGAATCGGGGCCGACTCGAGCACGCAGAGCGGAGGGCGATGACGGCCGAGGAGTACATCGCTCTGCAGGCCGGCCGCACCGAGGACACGAACGCCTGGCGAGACTGGTTCGCCGAGCACCGGATCGACGCGATCGTCGAGCCGACGATCCCGATCGTCGCGCCCGTGCGTGGCAGCGGATACGACGAGGTGTTCGGTGACGTCGAGGATCTCTCGCTCACGCATTACTGGGACTGGACCGGCTTCCCCGTCGTTTCACTCCCCTCCGGCGTTGGGAGCCGGAGCGGGCTCCCGGTCAGCGTCTCGCTCATCGGAGCACCGGCGACGGACTGGGACGTGCTCGCCTGGGGCAAGGCACTCCAGGCCGTGCTCGGTACGGTGTCGCCGTGATCGACCTCTCCGCAATCACAGCGATCGACGTCCATGTCCACACGGAGCTCGCGCGCGACGGCCACGACCCGATGCCGCCGGAGCTCCGGGCGGCGGCGGCACGGTACTTCCGGAGCGACGAGCCGCTGCCCACGGTGGACGACGTCGCGGCGTACTACCGCGAGCGGTCCATGGCAGCGGTCGTCTTCACGGTCGACTGGGAGTCGCGCAGCGGGATCCCGCCGATCCCGAACGAGGAGATCGCCGAGGCCGCCGCCGCGAACGCCGACGTGCTGATCCCGTTCGCGAGCGTCGACCCTGCGCGCTCCGACGCGGTGGAGCGCGCTCGCAGGCTGATCTCCGATCACGGCGTCAAGGGCTTCAAGTTCCACCCGAACCTGCAGGCGTTCTTCCCGAACGAGCGCAGCGCGTATCCGCTCTACGAGGTGATCGCCGAGGCAGGCCTGCCCGCGCTCTTCCACACGGGCCACAGCGGCATCGGCACCGGCGTCCCGGGCGGCGGCGGGTTCCGCCTGAAGTACTCGAACCCGATGTGCCTCGACGACGTCGCGGTCGACTTCCCCGAGCTCCAGATCGTGCTCGCCCACCCGTCGTTTCCCTGGCAGGACGAGGCGATCTCGGTCTGCCTGCACAAGGACAACGTGTGGATCGACCTCTCCGGCTGGTCGCCGAAGTACTTCGCGCCCCAGCTCGTCTCGTACGCGAACACCCAGCTCAAGAGCAAGGTGCTGTTCGGCTCCGACTTCCCGCTCATCACGCCGGACCGGTGGCTCAGGGACTTCGAGCAGGCGCCGTTCAAGGACGAGGTGCGACCGCTCGTGCTGAAGGAGAACGCGGCACGCCTGCTCGGACTGAGCTGAGCGCGCTCCACGGGTCACGAGCGCTCGGCGCGTCACGCCACACGATGCGTATGGTCCGGTGACACCGACGGCAGGAGGGCCGATGAGCGACTACACGATCAAGCGGCTCGAGGAGGTCGACGACGTCCTCGGCGACTACCCCGGCGAGATGCGCATGATGACGACGGACCTCGGAGCCGAGCAGGTGGCGTTCACGTATCGGCGCATGCCGCAGCACACAGGCGGCAAGGGCTCGTACGGCCACCGGCACAAGACGCAGGAAGAGATCTACTTCGTCACCTCGGGCAAGCTCCAGTTCAAGCTCGGCGACGACGTGCTCGAGCTCGAGGAGGGGACCGCGGTTCGCGTCGCACCCGAGACGTGGCGCTCGGTGTGGAACGACGAGCCCGAGGACGCCGAGCTGATCATCGTCTCCAAGCGGATCGAGGGCGGCTCACGCGAGGACGCCGAGTACCTCGAGAACTTCTGGCCGGCCTAGCCGCAGCCCCGCGCTAGGCGACGAGCGCCTGGCGGAGAAGCGGCTCGAGATCCACCGCGGGAACCGGGCGCGAGAAGAGGTAGCCCTGTCCGTACTTGCACTTGAGCTTCCGTAGAAGGTCGCACTGGGTCTGCTCCTCGATGCCCTCGGCGACCGTATCGAGCCGGAGCGTTGCACCGATTCGCAGGATCGCCGCGGCGAGGCGCTCCTGCTCGCGACTCGTGCCGAGCCCGTCGATGAACGGCTTCGCGACCTTGAGCGCGTCGACCGGGAATCGCCGGAGGTAGTTGAGCGACGAGTAGCCCGTGCCGAAGTCGTCGACGGCGATCTTCACCCCCAGGGCCTTCAGCTCCTCGAGCCGTGTGATGACGCCCTGGCTGTCGAGCATCAGGACGCTCTCGGTGATCTCGAGCGTCAGCGTCGACGGGTCGAGTCTCGTCTCGGCGAGTGCTGCGCCGACCTCCGAGGCGAGATGCCTGCTCGCGAGCTGCTTCGCGGACAGGTTGACGCTGATCCCGAGGTCGGGCATGCCCTGCTTCTGCCATCTGCGGGCCTGGCGGCACGCGAGCCCGAGCACGAGGCGCCCCAGTGGCAGGATCAGGCCGGTCTCCTCGGCGAGCGGGATGAACTCGTCCGGGTATATGAGGCCACGCTTGGGATGGCGCCAGCGGACGAGGGCCTCGACACCGGCGATCGTCCCGGACTGAAGAGCTACGATCGGCTGGTAGTGCAGCTCGAACTCGCCGGCGGCAACCGACCGCTGGAGCTCGGCCTTGAGAGCGAGCCGGTCGAGCACGCGCGTGTGCATCTCCGGCTCGAAGAGCGCGAACCGCGACTTCCCCTCGCTCTTGGCCCGGTACATCGCGAGGTCGGCGTTGCGCAGGAGCTCGCTCGTCGTCATGTCACTCGACGCGACCGCGATCCCGACGCTCGCCTCCACCTCGACGTTCGAGCCGAAGAGCTCGAGCGGCTCGGACAACGCCGCCAGGATGCGGCGCGCCACGACGATCGCGGACTCCGGTTCGAAGACGTTCTCCACCATGACGGCGAACTCGTCTCCGCCGAGCCGGGCGCACGTGTCCTCCGGCCGAAGGCAGGCCTGGAGCCGGCGCGCGATCGCGATGAGCAGGTCGTCGCCTGCCGCATGTCCGAGGCTGTCGTTGATCGTCTTGAAGTCGTCGAGGTCGATGAAGAAGACGGCGACGAGCCGGTCGCGCCGGCGCGTCAGCTCGAGCGCGTGCTCCACGCGATCTCGGAAGAGCAGGCGGTTGGCGAGTCCCGTAAGCGAATCGTGGAATGCCTGGTGAGAGAGCTGCTCCTCCAGCGCGCGTCGCTCGGTGACGTCGCGCGCCGTGACGACGACGCCGGCCACGTTCGGGTCGTCGAGCAGGTTGTTGAAGACGGTCTCGAGCTGGCACACGGAGCCGTTCTTCCTCCGCAGGCGAAGGTCGCACGGGAGCGGAACGCTCGGCGTCGCGTGAACCTCGGCCAGGAGCTCACGCAGCCGGTTCTCCTCACCCTGGTCGAGCAAGTCGGCGAGCGACACGCCGACGAGATCGTGCTCCCCGTACCCGAGAACGCGTTCGACGGAAGGCGTGTGGTAGCGGATCGTTAGGTCGTCCTCGAGAACGGCGATGATGTCGCTCGAGTTCTGTACGAGCGAGCGAAAGCGGGCCGAGCTCCTGCGCTCGTGCAGGTCGGCGACGAGTGCAGTGCCTTCGAGCGCCAGCGCCACCTGCGCGGCGAGCGTCTCGATGCCTTCCCAGGAGACGCGGGACAGCCGTTCGCGCGCGTGAATCGCAAAGGCACCGCGGAAGTCGCCCTGCACGGTGAGCCGGACGAGCGTCCACTCCCCGTCATCCGCGGCAATCCGCACGGTTCGCGCCGAATGCGGAGATGTCCGGCTCAGCTCCGTGACCGCTGCAGGCGGAAGGTTCTCCGGCCGCAGGCCGAACGAGGCGAGCGAACGCTCGCCGGCAACGGACACGATCGTGAAGTCGTGCACGCTTCCGATCGCGAGCCCGATGCTCGCGGTGCTCGGACCCGACGATCTCGAGCGCCGAGTCGACCGCGACCCGGTAGATGTCCTCGCGCTTCCATGCGGCGACGAGCGCGGCAGCAGCTTCCCGCAGCGCCTGCTCTCTCCGCTCGCCCCGCTCGTGGCGCGCGACGAGGCCGGCGAGGCGGACGACCACCAGCGCGAGGAGCACGGCCGCAGCGGCGACGATCACGAGGAGCTCGCCCGAACCGGAACGCCAGGCGGCGAAACCGAGCATCACGGGCGCCATCAGCGTCGCCGCCGACAGCACGGCGAGACGCTGTGCACTCAAGCCGGTGTCCGGTTCCATCCGCGGCTCGGTCAGCGCGACCATCGACGGGTGGAGAGCCGCTGTCCCCCAGAGGATCGCGGACAGGACGAACAGGATGTCGATCGGGTCGCCCATCTCGTACCAGCCCTTGACGGAGCCGAAGCCGTACAGCGTGTCCCCGACGAGCTGGAAGACCAGAGCGACGGCGACCATGACGAAGGCCGGTGACCGCAGGCCGGTGCCCATGAGCATCCGGGCCGCGAACGTGACGAGCAGGAAGTCGAGGATCAGGAAGGCGAAGGCCGCGGCGTTGTCCATCGCGCTCGTGCCCTGAAGAAGGTGCGGCGTGAGGAACGTCCAGGCGACGATCGCGAAGCTCGCGGTGACGATGCCCGCGTCGATGAGACTCGTCCAGTCGCGCCCTGGAAGCTGCTGGCGAAGCATCAGGTGAAGGGCGACCGCGAGGATCACGTACGAGACGAGCGACAGCAGGTCGGCGAGCGAAGGGAACGGCACCACTCCGAGTCGCTCCGTCCCGACCGCGTACACGGCATCCGCGACGATCCCGCACATGCCGCTCACCGCGATCAGGTACCAGGGCGTCCTCGAACGCGGCCGGTGGGTGGTGACGCCGATCAGCAGCGCTATGACCGCAGCGATCGGGAAGAGCTGGAACCAACGGCCGTAGAGCACCCCGTCTCTGGGCAGGGAGCCATAGGCGACGGCGCCAGCCAACGCAATCAGAAAGAACGCCCGATCGGGGCGCGCAATCGTCACCGCCTCGCTATCGGCACTCCTGCCACAAAGGTCAAGAGCGCGCGGCCGCGCGAGTGCCGTGGCGCCGTCTAGGCCAGAGCCGGGCGGTGTCCCAGGCGGGCCGACACTTCGGACGCCGTGCGCTCCAGCGCAGGGCTCAGCCGGTCGACGAGGTCCTCCATCGACATCATCGAGCGATGGACGGCCATGTTGATCGCAGCGACCGGCTCTCCTGCCTGAGACCGCACCGGCACAGCGATCGAGCGCAACCCGTAGGCGAGCTCCTCGTTGTTCACCGCGACTCCGCGAACCCGTATCTCGGCAAGCTCGGAGAGGAGTGCCGTCTTTCCGGTGACGGTGTTCGGTCCTCGCTGCACGAACTCCACGCGATCGACGAGCCCGCACCGTTGCTCCTCGGGGAGGAACGCGAGCAGGACCTTCCCGAGAGAGGTGCAGTACGCGGGGAGTCGTGACCCGACATGGAGGTTGAGGTCGATCTCGCGTTGCCCCACTTGCGAGGTGCGACAGCGCTCGATGTACACGATGTCGACGCCGTCCAGGACGCCCAGGTTCACGGTGTGCCCCGTCGAGTCGCTCAGCTGCTGGAGGTGCGGCGCGGCGATCTCCCGGAGCTCCATCGAGTTGATCGCCGAGAAGCCGAGGTCGAGCACACGCGGGCCGAGCCGATACTTCCGGGTCACCGGGTCCTGCTCGAGGTACCGGAGCTCGGCGAGAGTCGCGACGTAGCGGTGCGCGGTGCTCCGGCTCAGGTCGACTGCCCGGGCGAGCTCGCTGATGCCGAGCAGCGGGCGTGCCGGTGAGAACGACGAGAGAATCGCCAGGCCCCTCTCGAGCGATTGCGAGTAGCCCGAGAGGTCGCGCTGGCTGTCGTTCGAAATATCGGAACGCTGTCTTGACAAGTGAACGGCGCCAAGCGTAGCGTCGATGGGGTGCGAGAATCGTCGACAACGACCGCGTTTGGGCGGTCCTGAGGGCGTAGGACGTTCCGAGGAGCCACAGTGGCGACGAGAGAGGACGAAGTCCGCTCGTGACGGTTCGGACCAAAGCGAGGCACTTCCCGTTCTAGCGGTCACCCGAGCAACGGGCATGCGATGACGACGCGCGGCTCGATCAGCGCCGAGGAGGCGGTCTCCTACATCCGCTCCGGCGACACCGTGATGGTGGGCGGGTTCGGGCTCGTCGGGGCGCCGTTGGCGCTGATCGACGCGCTCGCCGACCACTCCGACGCCACCGACCTGACGGTCGTCTCGAACAACATCGGCGAACCGGGCAAGGGGCTCGGGAAGCTGCTTCGGCAAGGACGGATCCGACGCGGGATCTCGTCCTTCTTCACGTCGAACCCCGAGGCCGTCGCCGCGGTCAACGCGGGAGAGATCGAGGCGACCTTGCTCCCGCAGGGCACCTTCGCCGAGGCGATCCGGGCGGGAGGCGCGGGAATCGGCGGGTTCTTCACGCCCGTGGCCGCAGGGACACTGCTCGCGGAAGGCAAGGAAGAGCGCCTGATCGACGGAGTGCCGCACATCCTGGAAGGCCCGCTGCACGCCGACGTGTCGCTCGTCTTCGCGGCCCGGGCGGACGAGCTCGGCAACCTGTGGTACCGGCACACCGCGCGCAACTTCAATCCGCTGATGGCAACGGCAGCGAGGACCACGATCGCCGAGGCGGGAGAGATCGTGCCCGCCGGCGAGCTCGATCCCGAGTCGATCGCGACGCCGCATCTCTACGTCGACCACCTGGTGGCTAGCGCGTGACCGTGACCGCCGACCCCAAGACGATCATCGCCGCGCGCGCTGCCGGGGAGCTCCATCCCGGCGAGATCGTGAACCTTGGCATCGGCATCCCCAACCTGATCCCCGGGTTCCTCGGCGCCGACACCGAGATCTTCCTCCACACGGAGAACGGCCTGCTCGGCGTCGGCCCGAGGCCATCGGAGGACGAGCTCGATCCCGACCTCGTCGACGCGGCGAAGCGTCCCATCACGGCGCTCTCGGGCGCGTCCTACTTCGACAGCGCAGCGAGCTTCGCGATGATTCGCGGCGGCCACGTGGACGTGGCGGTGCTCGGTGCTCTGCAGGTGAGCGAGCGGGGAGACATCGCGAACTGGGCGATACCGGGGAAGGACGTCCTCGGCGTCGGCGGCGCGATGGATCTCGTCGTCGGCGCGAGGCGGGTCATCGTCACCATGACCTCCACCACGCCGACGGGCGAGCGTAAGCTCATCCGTGAGTGCACGTTCCCGCTCACAGCCAGGGAAGCCGTCGACGTCGTCGTGACGGAGCTTGCGGTGTTCCGCTTTCGAGAGGGATCGCTCGTCCTGACGGAGCTGCTCGACGATGCGACGATCGAGGCGGTGGAGCAGGTGACGGAAGCTCGCTACACGGTCGAGCTGGAGGCATGACATGGGACTGACGTCATCGTCGATCAGCCGCGTTCGCGACGAGGACGCGCTCGGAGCCGATCCGCCCTACCTTTACCCCGACTACGTCGGGACGAGGCTCCGCGCACCGAAGGAGCCGCTCATCGTCCTCCCCTACTCGCTGTCCGAGCTGACAGGCCCCGTGTACGGCGACCGCCCGCTCGGCGAGCTCGACCACGACCTCACACGCCAGCACGCGGGGGAACCCCTCGGCGAGCGGATCACCGTGAGCGGGCGGGTGCTCGGGTCGGACGGACGGCCGCTGCGCGGACAGCTGATCGAGATCTGGCAGGCGAACGCCGCGGGGCGCTACAAGCACTCGGTCGACACCCACGACGCGCCGCTCGACCCGAACTTCAGCGGAGCGGGCCGCTGCCTCACGGACGACGACGGTGCGTACCGCTTCGTGACCGTCAAGCCCGGCGCCTACCCCTGGAGGAACCACGCGAACGCGTGGCGTCCGAACCACATCCACTTCTCGCTCTTCGGACGGGCGTTTCCCGACCGCCTCGTCACGCAGATGTACTTCCCCGGTGACCCGCTGTTCCCGTTCGACCCGATCTTCAACTCGGTGCGCGACCCGAAGGTGCGCGAGCGCATGATCAGCCGGTTCGAGCTCGACCTGACCGAGCCGGAGTGGGCGCTCGGCTTCCGGTTCGACATCGTGGTCGGCGGCCGCGAGTCGACGCCGATCGAGGAGCCCCACGATGACTGAGGCCCAGGCGACTGAAGCTCAGGGCCTCACGCCGTCGCAGACGTCGGGGCCCTACCTGTCCATCGGCCTCCTGCGCGACTTCATCACCGGGTCGGTCGTCCCCGACGACGACCCGCGCGCGATCCGGATCCGGGGCTGTCTGCTCGACGGGGCGGGCGAGCCGGTCCCCGACGGGATGGTCGAGATCTGGCAGGCGAACGTCGCCGGACGTTACGCGCATCCGGCCGATACCAGGGACGAAGTGCCGCTCGAGGACGGCTTCCTCGGATTCGGCCGCTCCGGAACGGTCGACGAAGGCCGGTTCGAGTTCGTGACGGTCAAGCCGGGCCGGGTCCCAGTCGCCGACGGAAGGCTCCAGGCGCCACACCTCGTGGTCGGCGTCTTCGCACGCGGTCTCCTGAAACGGCTCGCGACCCGCCTGTACTTCCCCGACGAGGAGGAGGCGAACGCCGCGGACCCGGTCCTCTCGGAACTCGGAGAGGCCGAACGGGCGACCCTGATCGCGCGCGCGGAGGACGGCGGGCTGCGCTTCGACATCCACCTCCAGGGCGAGGGGCAGACGGCCTTCTTCCTGGTATGACGGCATTCGGGCCGCTCTTCGTCCCCGAGCAGCTCCTCGACGCCGTCTCCGATCGAGCGTGGCTCGAGGCGATGCTCGAGGTCGAGAGCGCGCTCGCCCAGTGCGAGTCGGCGTTGGACGTCATCCCGGCGGAAGCCGCGGCGGCGATCGTCGATCGCTGCAGTGCAGACCTGTACGACTTCGACGAGCTGCTCGAGCAGGGACGGTCGGCCGGAACCCCCGCAGAGCCGCTCGTCCGCGCGCTGCGACAGGCAGTGGGCGGAGACGCAGCGGTCTGGGTGCACTGGGGAGCGACGAGCCAGGACGTCATGGACACCGCCGCGATGCTCGTCGCGAGACGCGCGCTCGAGCTGCTCCTGGTCGAGCTCGACCGCGTCGCAGCGGCGCTCGCGAAGCACGCCGAGGCTCATCGGTCGACCCCGATGGTCGCGCGCACGCTCCTCCAGCAGGCGCTTCCGACGACCTTTGGCTGCAAGGCCGCAGGCTGGCTCGTGGCGGTGCTCGACGTACAACGGAGGCTCGAGGAGCTGCAGACGGAACGGCTCGCCGTTCAGCTCGGTGGTGCGGCGGGGACGCTGGCAGCGCTCGGTGCCAACGGCACGGAGGTTCTTCGACTGCTCGCGGACGAGCTCGAGCTGGCCGAGGCCACCGTGCCCTGGCACACGAACCGGACACGGATCGCCGAGCTCGGCGCGGCGCTCGACACGGCGTCAGGTGTGCTCGCGAAGATCGGACTGGACATCGCACTCCTCGCCCAGACCGAAGTCGGCGAGGTACGGGAGTGGCCCGGCGGTGGCTCGTCCACGCTGCCACAGAAGCGGAATCCGGTTCGCTCGACGCTCGCGCGCGCGAGCGCGCAGCTCGCAAGTGGCTACACGTCGGTCCTCATGCGATCCGTCGTCCAGGAGCACGAGCGGGCCGTCGGAGCCTGGCAAGCGGAGTGGTCTGCACTCTCCGGAGCTCTGGCCTTCACCGGCGGCGCGGCGTGGGCGATGGGTGACGCGCTCGAGGGGCTGGAGGTCGACATCGCCCGGATGCGGCAGAACCTCGCTCTCACCGACGGCCTGATCGTGGCCGAGCGCGTCGCGTTCCGGCTCGCGGGGTTACCCGACGGTGGGGGCGCACACGAGCTCATCCGTGCGGCGGCGCTCCGGGCAACGGACTCCGGGCGGACGTTCGAGGAGGAGCTGCGCGCGGACGACCGCGTCCCGCTCTCCGACGAGGAGCTCGCCGAAGCACTCGATCCGTCGACCTACCTGGGCTCGGCCGAGGCGTTCGTCGACCGCACGCTCGAGCAGTACGGGAACGCTCGCCCGGAGGAGACGTGAACCTCGCGTACCAGATCGACGGCGTCGAAACGGCGAGCACGCTCGTGCTCTCGAGCTCGCTCGGCACGACATCGGCTCTCTGGGACGAACAGGTGACTGCGCTCGGAGCGGACTACCGCATCCTCCGCTACGACCATCCGGGCCACGGCGGCTCCCCGGCTCCGGACGGACCGGTCACCGTCGAATCCCTGGCCGCTGGAGTCGTCGACCTCCTCGACCGCCTGGAGCTCGGCAACGTCGACTTCTGCGGGCTCTCGCTCGGCGGAATGGTCGGCATGGCGCTCGCGCGAGATGCACCGGAACGGGTCGACCGCCTCGTGCTCTGTTGCACCGCCGCGTACCTCGGACCGCCCGACGGATGGCACGACCGAGCCCGGATCGTGCGCGACGGCGGCACGGCCGCGATCGCCGAGAAGGTGCTCGAGCGCTGGTTCACCGAGCGGTACCGCCGGGAGCAGCCGGCCAGAGTCGCGACCTTCCGGGAGATGCTCGAGGCCGTTTCGCGCGACGGCTACGCGGCATGCTGTGAGGCGATCGCGGGCTGGGACGCGCGAGTCGGCCTCGACGCCGTTCGCGCGCCGACTCTCGTGATCGCGGGAGCCGAGGACGTCGCGACGCCGCCGGCCGACGGAGCGTTCCTCGCCGAGTCGATCCCGGACGCCGCGCTCGTCGTCCTCCCCGAGGCAGCGCACCTCGCCAACGTCGGGCAGCCGGAGCTCTTCGACCAGGCGCTCGCCGCGTTCCTCTCCGGCTCTGCGAGCTCCGAGGCGGCCGCGTGAGCGACTACGAGCGAGGGATGACCACCCGGCGGGAGGTGCTCGGCGACGAGCACGTCGACCGGGCGATCGAGCGGACGACCGAGTTCACGGCCGACTTCCAGGATCTCATCACCCGCTACGCGTGGGGCGAGATCTGGTCGCGACCCGGGCTCGATCGCAAGACGCGAAGCTGCATCACGCTCGCGACGCTCGTCGCCCTCGGGCGCGAGGAGGAGCTCGCGATGCACGTCCGGTCGGCGTTTCGCATCGGGCTCACCGCGGACGAGATCAAGGAGGTCCTGCTACACAGCGCGATCTACTGCGGCGTGCCTGCGGCCAACGGCGCATTCGCAATCGCGCAGAAGGTGCTCGACGAGCTCGAGGGCGAGCCTCCGACCTGATGCGCACGCAGGTCGGGATCGTCGGCGCCGGCCCGGCAGGCCTCACGCTCGCACACCTTCTCCACCGTGAGGGCATCGAATCCGTCGTGCTCGAAAACCGCAGCCGCGACTACGTCGAGCACCGCATTCGCGCCGGTGTGCTCGAGCAGGCGATCGCCGACCTCCTCGTCGACGCAGGGGTCGGGGCGCGGTTACAACGAGAAGGGCTCGTTCACCACGGGATCGAGCTCCAGTTCGACGGTGAGCGCCACCGGATACCGCTCAGCGAGCTCGCGGACGGCCGGACGATCGTGATCTACGGCCAGACCGAGGTCGTCAAGGATCTGATCAACGCTCGGGTCGACGCCGGTCTCCCGCTCCTCTTCGAGGTCGCCGATGTGAGCATCCACGAGCTCGAGTCGGACCGTCCGCGGATTCGCTTCGGTCACGAGGGCGCCCAGCACGAGCTCGAGTGCGACGTGATCGCCGGTTGCGACGGATACCACGGAGTGTGTCGGCCGTCCATCCCAGCCGGAGTCCTGCGTGAGTTCTCGCGCGAGTACCCGTTCGGGTGGCTCGGGATCCTGGCCGCAGTTGCGCCCTCGAACGACGAGCTCGTCTACTCGCACCACGAGCGGGGCTTCGCGTTACTGAGCCTCCGCTCACCGGAGCTGAGCCGCCTCTACATCCAGTGCCGCCCGGACGAGGACCTCGCCGGCTGGCCCGACGAGCGCATCTGGGAAGAGCTCCAGATGCGGGTCGGGCTCGACGGCTGGTCGCTCGCCGAAGGCCCCGTGCTCGAGAAGGGCGTCACCGGGATGCGGAGCTACGTCGCGGAGCCGATGCGCTACGGGCGCCTCTTCCTCGCGGGGGACGCTGCGCACATCGTGCCCCCCACCGGCGCGAAGGGGCTCAACCTCGCCCTCCACGACGTCCGCCTCCTCGCCGAGGCAATCGTCGACTGGTATCGGACGGGACGCGGCGAGCTGTTGGACGCATACTCGGAGGCGTGCCTCCGCCGTGTCTGGCGCGCCGAGCACTTCTCCTGGTGGATGACCTCCATGCTTCACCGCCTCGACTCGGACGGCGACTTCGGCCTCAAGTTGCAGCTCTCCCAGCTCCGGTACGTGACGATCTCGACTGCTGCCGCCACCTCACTCGCCGAGAACTACGTCGGCCTCGACCGCGTCTGAGAGAGAATTCGTCCGTGGCCGTGCGCGACAATCCGCCGTTCCGCGCCGACCACGTCGGAAGCCTGCTCAGGCCGGAGCGCCTCCTTCGTGCGCGTGACGACGCCGCGGCCGGAACGATCGACTCGGGTGAGCTCCGCGCTGTCGAGGACGAGGCGATCCGTGACGCCGTTCGCATGCAGGAGGAGATCGGCATCCGTGGGGTGACGGACGGCGAGTTCCGCCGGACGTTGTGGCACCTGGACTTCATCTACGCGCTCGACGGCATCTCCACGCGCCCGGGAGACCGGTCGATCGTCTTCCACAACGAGGACGGAGACATCGAGTGGACCCCGGAGGCGCTGCACGTCAACGGCAAGCTGGGGGTCTCCGAGACGATCTTCGGCGACCACTTCGAGTTCCTGCGCGACACCGTCAGCAACGGTCTCGCGAAGCTGACGATCCCCTCGCCGAGCATGGTCCACTACCGCGGAGGGCAGGCGGCACTCGATCCCGCGGTCTACCCGGAGATCGACGAGTTCTGGGCCGACCTCACCGCGGCGTACCGCGACGAGATCCGGCGACTGGGCGCTCTCGGCTGCACCTATCTCCAACTCGACGACACGAGCCTCGCGTACATGAACGACCCGCACCAGCGCGACTACATCGAGTCGATCGGAGGCGACCGCGACCGGCAGCACGTCGAGTACATCCGACACATCAACGATGCGCTCACGGGGCGGCCCGAAGGGATGACGGTCACGACACACATGTGCCGCGGCAACTACCGCTCGTCCTGGGCGGCCGAGGGTAGCTATGACTTCGTCGCAGAGGCGCTCCTGAACGAGCTCGAGGTCGACGGGTTCTTCATGGAATGGGACGATGAGCGCTCGGGAGGCTTCGAGCCGCTGCGGTTCCTTCCCAAGGGCGACAAGCAGGTCGTGCTCGGGCTCGTGACGACGAAGCACGGCGAGCTCGAGTCGAAGGACGAATTGAAGCGGCGTATCGAGGACGCATCGGCGTACGCGCCGATCGACCAGCTCTGCCTCTCGCCGCAGTGCGGCTTCTCCTCGA
>CAVQVA010000037.1:0-28629 GCA_963716975.1 uncultured Actinomycetes bacterium
TAGGGCGCTCACCACCTGCGGCGTCACGCGCTGGAACGCCTCCGCGTAACGGATCGCCGAGTTGCCGGACGAGCGGCGCGCATGGTTGCCGCGCTGCTCCGCGCGCTGTGCGTAGTACGTATGGAGGTAGGTTTGCGCCTTCATCTCGGCCATCGCAGCCTGCTTCTGCTCGACGACCGCCGTGATGTCGACGAAGGTCGTCGGAACGAAGTTGCAGAGCTCCGGCTGGTGCGGCTCGAAAAGCAACAGCTCCGGAGGCTGGATCGTCTCGAACGCACTCGCCACGCCGGCCCCCGCAGCGAGCGCTCGTGCCCGCTCCACGGCGAAGAACGCGACCGCGTGGTCGGGGTTGAAGGGGTCCCGATCCGTGTGCGTGATCAGCACGTCGGGCGCGAAGTCGCGGATACGGTCGGCGAGAGCTACGAGCGCGACTCGGTCGACCTCGAGCGGGTAGTCGCCGAGGTCGAGGCACTCGAAGTCGGCTCCGAGCGCTGCCGCGGCACGCTCGGCTTCTCCGTGTCGGATCTCCTTCACCCGCTCGACGGTCTGACCGGGCTCCTGCCAGAGCTCGCCCGACTCACCCCGCTCGCCGTAGGACAACGCGAGCACGCGTGCGGTCCCGCCGGCGACGGTCGTCACCGCGATCACCCCGCCCGCCCGCCAGACGAAGTCGGCGGAGTGCGCGCCGACGACGAGCAGCTTGCGCATCAACCGGCTCCCGCCAGCTGCCGCGACTGCCCCACGATCATCTCGCGGACCTCGTCCTCGTCGAACCCCGCCTCGAGGAGCCGATCGGCCCAGAGCGCAAGCCCGTCCTCGACCGCCGGGTAGTCGGGATTCCCGCAGTCGCTGGAGAACAGGGTGTGCTCGATGCCGACCGCGCGCACGCCGTCGAAGACGTGCTCCCAGGTCGTCTTGCCGCTCAGCGGGGTCGTGAGACAGCGCTCGAGCAGACAGCCGCGCTCGGCGAGCGCTCGCTGATCCTCGAGCGAGAAGTCCTGGCACGGGAACTCCGGGTGGGTCACGACGACGTGAGCGACGCCTTCCTCGACTGCCCCGTCGACGATCGCGAACGTGTCGTCACGAGCGAGATGCCCTGTCGCAAGGATCAGACCGTGGCGCGCGATCGTGCGTAGGACCTCGCGCGTCTCGGGCAGAAGTCGCCCGTCTACATCGGTGACGTGCACCGGCTCCACGCTGAGGCCGAGCCCATGCAGCTCGTGCTGCAGGCGGGCCCACTGCGGCACCTTGTCGCCCGGCTGCGGCTCGCTCCGCCCGGCCGTCTCGGCGGGCGAGTCGACCGTCGGCATCCACACGATCCGCGCACCCTCACGGGCGGCAATCTCGACGGCGAGCGCGTTCATGCCGCCGACTGCCTGGTTCAGCGTGAGCGTTCCCACGACCTCGACCTCTGGGACGACGGTCGACACGACCTGTGCGCGTTCGGCCGTGGACGTGTAGTGCGACTTGAGCGCGAAGCCCGCGAGCCCGAGCTCCGCGAAGCGGTGCGCGAGAGCGACGTCGTCGATCCGCCGCCGCGGGACATCCGGGGCGACATGGACATGCAGGTCGTAACCCCCTCGCACCAGCACGCGAGCCCGCTCGCTGGGACGAACCTCTTCTGCCGGCCGGGTCGCCATAGCCGCGACCTTATCTTTCCGCCTCGGCGAGCTCGGTCAGCAACGACATGCTCGCGGCCGCGACTCGCGGCTCGACCCCGAGCTCGACGATCAGGTCACACGCTGCCTTCATCTCGTCGACCCGGCGAGCTGCGTGCATGCGGCTGCCTTCGAGCAGGCGCTCGAGCAACGGCTCACCGATCACCGCTTCGAGCTCGCTCTCCAGCCACTCCGCGCAGTCCGCGGCCTCGGCGGCTTGCATGCTCTCAATCGCACACGCTGCAAGCCCCTTCATGAAGACCGACCGCAGGAGCTTCAGCGTCGCCGCGTCCCCTGCCTGCTCCGAGAGGACCTCGACGGGCATGCCCAGCGGGCCGAGCGCATCCGCGAATGCGCGCGCGCCCTCTCCGGACGCCAGCGCACGCGTGCCCAGGCCGCGCACGGGTACTGCGCCGAGCAGCGCAACGTCGGCGAAGCGAGCGCCCGCCTCGGCGACGAGCGTGGCGATCTCCCTCTTGAGCGTCGGTGAGGCTGTGTTCAGATCCGCGTACACCATGCCCGGACGCAATGCCGGCCCGGCCTCTGTCACGACTCCGAGTGCAACCTTCGCCGCATTGACGCTGAGCACGACGTCGCGGCGCGCGACTGCGGACTCAGTGTCGTGCGCGCGGGCGATCCCGACTGCGTCGCGAGCCGGGTCGGGGTCATAGCCACGAACGTCGGCGCCCGCGGCCACGAGGTCGACCGCGAGCCGGCTCCCCGCCTCGCCGAGTCCGAGCACCGCCACCGTCAACGTGCTCAAGGCAGACTCTCCCTCTGGTCGATCGCGCTGGTCTTCACTTCTGTGGAGTGAAACAGAATTGTTGACGATCTTCGCAACGTTTCGGCAGTATGCGTGTCGCCGATGGCGATCAGCTCGAACTACGACGCGCTCCGGGACGCCATCGTCCACGGCGACATCGCGCCCGAAGCACGACTCGTGGAGTCGGACATCAGCACGACGTTCGAGATGTCGCGTGGCGAGGTCCGAACTGCGCTCATCCGCCTCGAGCAGGAAGGGCTCGTCGTCCGCGAACCACATCGCGGGGCTCGTGTGCGACGAGTCAAGGACGACGAAGCGGTCGAGATCCTCCAGGCCCGCGCCGTTCTCGAAGGGCTCGCGGTCCGTCAGACCGCGGAGCGGATCGACAAGGCGGGCAGCACGCGCGTTCAAGGAATCCTCGCGCGCCAACGCGAGTTGCTCGAAGTCGGCGACCTCCTGGGCGCCTCGGAGGCGAACGCAGAGCTGCACGCGACGCTGCTCGAGCTCTCGGGGCACGGCACTGCCCTGCGCCTGATCCGTGCCTTGAACTCCCAGACCGTTCGCTACCAGTACCGCACGATCCTGATCCCAGGACGTTCAGCCGCGTCCCAGGCCGAGCACGCCGCCATCGTGGATGCCGTCGTCGCCGGTAAGCCGGAGGAGGCCGAGAATGCAATGCGTACCCACCTCTTCAACGTGGCGGAGGCGGTGCAGCGCGGACTGCTTCCGGGCGGCATCGACAAGGCGAGCCGCGGTGTGCTGTGACCCCCAGTCCGAAGGAGAGGAGCTCTACTCATGAGTAAGTGGCGTCTTCCACGTCCCGGACGGGCCGCTCTCGTCGCGGTCACCCTCGCGACTGCGGTCGTGTGCTTCGGCGGAGTTGCCGGTAGCGCCCCGGGTCAGTCGCTGACCACCATCAACCTGGACACGCTGCCGATCGCGAACGCCCTGCCGATGACCCTCGGTATCCAGAAGGGGTTCTTCGCGGCCCAGGGCCTCGAGATCAAGCCGAAGACTTTCCAGAGCGGGAACGACATCGTGCTCGCGCTGGCGAACAACAACGGCGACATCGGCTACATCGGCTACACGCCGGCGATGATCGGCCGCACGTCGGGGATCCCGATGACCGTCGTCGCCGCGAGCGAGACCGAGGGGACGTCGGAGGCCGACAACTGGCAGAACGTCATGGTCAAGGGCTCGAGCTCGATCCGGACGCCCGCGGACCTCGTCGGCAAGACGGTCGCGCTGAACGCGCTCAAGGGCGTCGGCGAGATCGTCGTCAAGGGCGCCCTCGAGAAGCGCGGAGTCGATCCGGACTCGGTCAAGTACACGGTGATGCCGTTTCCGACAATGCCGTCGGCACTCAACAACGGCCTCGTCGACGCCGCGCACATGCCGGAGCCCTTCATGTCGCAGGTCCTCGCCGCCGGCGGTCGCATCGTGATGGCGCCGGGACCAGTGCTCGGGAAGTACTGGCCGAACGGCTGCTACTGCGCACGAGAGGACTGGATCCGGAAGAACCCGGGGGTCGTCAAGAGATTCAGAACGGCGATCAATCAGTCGCTCGTGTACTCGAACAGCCATCCCGACGAGATCCGCGCGCTCCTGCCGGCAGCCATTCGAGGTATCCGGCTTCCGACCTGGAGCCCGCTGATCGACCGGGTACAGCTTGTGGAACTGGCGCGGCTGGCGAAGAAGTACGGCGCCATCACCACCTTGCCGAACATGACGAAGTTCGCGCCGAGCTTCGTCGAGGGTGGCCGGACGCTACAAGGAACCGTCGGTCCGGGCTCGTTCATCACGCTGAGGCTCGACGGGAAGGTCGTGACGAGGCTCAGGGCCGGGAACTACACGATCGCCGTCGCCGACAAGTCGACCAAGGACAACTTCCATCTGAGCGGTGGAGGCGTGAACAGGTCGACGAGCGTGGCGAAGCAGGAGAACGCCACGTGGATCCTCAACCTGAAGAAGGGCGTCTACCAGTACTCGTCCGACGGAAGCTCGAAGAGGAAGGGAACCTTCCGGGTCACGTAGGGACGCGAGGACACCCGGCCCAGGCGGCACCGCCCCCGCCGATGCACGTCGCGGTGCCGCCTGCAGGCCCAGGTCAGCGGTCTCGGGCTGGAGAAAGGAAGATCGACATGAGCAATCGGAGTCTCGAAGACCTTCTGGGCACCGTCGAGAGCCCCGTCGAGCTGCTGCGCAACTCGCAGATGGGCGCGAACGTGTTTCCGGGCGTGCCACCCGAGTTCACGAACTGGCGGGACGAGCAGCACGCGTGGCAGAACACCTGCGTCCTCTTCAACCAGTCGTACCACATGAACGATCTGGCGGTGGAGGGCCCGGACGCGCTGAGGCTCCTCTCCGACCTCGCGGTCAACAGCTTCGACGGCTTCGGAACCGACAGGGCCAAGCACTTCGTGCCGTGCACTCCCGACGGCTACGTGATCGGTGACGTGATCCTGTTCGCGCTCGCCGAGAACCGCTTCAACCTCGTCGGCCGTGCTCCGGCGCTGAACTGGGTGACCTACCACGCGGAGACCGGCGGCTACGACGTGGAGCTCGAGCTCGACCTGAGGACGGCGCTCCGCACCGATGGGCGCCGCAGGTCGTACCGTTTCCAGCTGCAGGGGCCGAATGCGATGCATGTCATCGAGAAGGCGCTCGGGCAATCTCCGCCCGAGCTCAAGTTCTTCCATACGACGACGGTGACGATCGCGGGCAAGACCGCCGGCGCACTTCGTCACGGCATGGTGGGCCAGCCGGGCTGGGAGCTCTTCGGTCCCTGGGACGAAGGAGAAGCGGTGCGCGAGGCACTCGTCGCCGCGGGCGAGGAGTTCGGGCTCCGGCAGGTGGGCGGGCGCGCGTACTCGTCGAACACGCTCGAGTCCGGCTGGATCCCCTCGCCGCTTCCGGCCGTGTACTCGGGAGAGAGCCTGAGGGCGTACCGCGAGTGGCTGCCGGCGAAGGGGTACGAAGGCTCGGCGTCAGTCGGCGGCAGCTTCGCATCGGAGGACATCGAGGACTACTACTTCACGCCCTGGGACCTCGGGTACGGGAACTACGTCAAGTTCGACCACGACTTCATCGGCCGTGATGCACTCGAGCGAATCGCAGAAGGCGAGCATCGCCAGAAGGTCACCCTCGCGCTCGACGACGAGGACGTGACCCGCACGATCGGGACGATGTTCCAGAAGGACGAACGCGCGAAGTTCATCGACTGGCCCGCCGCGGTGTACTCGATGCACCAGTTCGACAGGGTCACCGCGAACGGCGAGACGGCGGGCGTCTCCACCTGGATCGGCTACAGCTCGAACGAAGGGAAGATGCTGACCCTCGCCGTCCTGGACGCGGCGCATGCGGAACCGGGCACGGAAGTGGTCCTCGTGTGGGGCGAGGAGGACGGCGGCACCTCCAAGCCGACCGTCGAGCCCCACGTGCAGACCGAGATCCGCGCCGTTGTCAGCCCCGTCCCGTACGTCGAGACGGTGCGAAAGTCGTACGCGCCCGGGAGCTGGCGGGCGGCGCACGCCTAACAGTCGGCCGATCGAGCACGGGGGTCCGCTCCCGCCGGCTTCACGCAGTGTCCGCGTGCTCTCCCAGGTAGCTCGTGATGAGCAGGTGGCTGTCGCGCCGAAGCTCTTCGGCGGGCTTGTGCACGACGATCTCGCCGTGCGAGAGGACGTAGCCGCGGTCGGCCACTTCGAGCGCGAGATGAACGTGTTGCTCGACCAGGAGCACCGCACAGCCCGACTCGCGGGCGTAGTCGCGAACGGTGGGCAGGAGGCTCTCGACGATCACCGGGGCGAGCCCGAGCGAGAGCTCGTCGAGCAGGAGCAGCCGGGGATGACGCGCGAGCGCCCGGCCGATTGCGAGCATCTGCTGCTCGCCCCCCGAGAGCAGGCCGGCGCGACGGTTGCTCAGCGCTTCCAGCTTCGGGAAGTACTCGTACGCGAGCGCGGTGTCGAGCTGCTCGCCGCGATGACCCAGGCGGAAGTGCTCCGCGACGCTGAGGCCGAAGAAGATCCCCCGTCCCTCCGGCACGTGCGCGATTCCTCGGCGAGCGCGAGCGCTCGCGGACAGTGACGCGAGATCGTCTCCGTCGACCGAGACGCGACCGGCCATGGGCTTGACGACACCGGAGATCACTCGAAGCGTGGTCGTCTTGCCCGCCCCGTTCGCGCCGAGCAGCGTGACCACCTCGCCCCCATCGACGGTGACGTCGACGTTGCGGATGACGGCCGCCCCGTCGTAGCCCGCCGTCAGCCCCGAGATCTCGAGCGCGGCGCTCACGATGCGTTCTCTCGCTTCTCGGCGCCGAGCCCAGCGGTGACTTCGGCTCCTGCGCTGCCGAGGTACGCGGTGATCACGTTCGGATCGGTGCGGACGACGTCCGGCTTGCCGTCGGCGATCACCGTGCCAAACTCGAGCACGACGACGTAGTCCGAGATGGACAGGACGAGCCCCATGTCGTGATCGACGAGCAGCATGGACGTCCCGCGATCGACGATCTCGCGTAGATGGCGCCCGAGCACCTCGCTCTCGACCGCGTCGAGGCCTGCGGCGGGCTCGTCCAGGCAGAGCAGGCGCGGCGACGCTGCAAGCGCCCGCGCGACTCCGACGAGCTTCCGCTCGGCCTGCGACAGCTCGGTCGGCATCGCCTCGCCTCGGTCCGCCAGCCCGAAGACGCGAAGCGCGTCGTCGACCTGTTCGGTTGCCCCTTCCGGCCGGGAGACGACCTCCTTGAGCGAACCCCACAGCGACGGGTGGTCCGCGGCGACCGCGATGTTCTCGCGCATCGTCAGGTCGTCGAACAGCTCGATCGACTGCCAGGTACGCGCAATGCCCAATCGGGCTCGGGCGTGCGCTCGCATGCCCGACAGGTCGCGATCGTCGAGGAAAACGGTGCCCCGGTAGTCGACAAATCCCGAGATCGCATCGATAAACGTCGTCTTCCCGGCACCGTTCGGCCCGATCAGGCCGACGAGCTGCCCGGGCTCGACCACGAGGTCGACGTCGGCCAGGGCCCGAACCCCGCCGAAGCTCACCGATACCCCGCGTGCTTCGAGGACAGGTGTCACGGCTCGTCCATCCGGACTCGGGACGCTATACGGGCAGCGGCTCGTCCGCTATGAGAACAGGATTGTCAACAGGATTGAAGATCACTTCAGTCGGTGTTATCGTTGCCCGGGTTCGGGGGCTATGCGAAATCGCCAATCTAGGAGGGCACTGATGCAGATCCCACCCACGCCGAGGTCCCGTGCGCGGGGCCGACAGGCGGTCGTCGCACTGGCAGCGCTGGCAGTCGCGCTCGGCCTGATGCTGCCCGTTGCGTTCGGTGGGGCAGCAGCACCGTCGGCTGCGGTCACGAACTACGCGAAGTTCGTCGGCACGACGCCCGGCAAGGCGAACCGAAAGCTGAAGCCGGTCGTGATCGGCCTCGTTAACCTCCAGGGCGGCCAGGTCCAGGTAGGGCCGCTGTGGACGCCCGCGGTCGAGACGGCCGTGAAGTACGCGAACGCCGAGCTCCGAGGCGCGGACGGGCACCCGATCGTGCTGAAGAAGTGCTTCATCAAGAGCACCGAGGAGGAAGGCACGCGTTGCGGTCAGCTGATGGCCAACGACAAGCGCGTCTCGGTCGTGCTGTGGGGTGGCGTCGTCATTGGCAACCAGTCGTTCTACTCGTCAGTCGGCAAGAAGCCGGTGGTGGGCGGCGTGATCGTCTCGCCGATCGACGAACAGTACAAGCAGGGATTCGGCCTCTTCGGGTCCGGCACCTCGGTGCTCACCCCGTACGCGACCTTCGCGAAGAACACCCTGAAGGCGAAGACCGCGGGTGTGGTCTACCCGACGATCCCCGGCATCGCCGAGAACGGCGTCGCCATCGTCAACGCCATGAAGAAGGTGGGGCTGTCGGTGAAGCAGGTCGCGTACGACCCGAACACGACCGACCTCGTCGGCCCGATCACGGCGGCAGGTGGCCAAAGCGTCGACGTGTTCGTGCTGCAGGACGTTGCCTCCGGCTGCGTCAACATGGCGAAGGCGCTCACGCAGCTCAAGCTCAACTCGAAGGTGCTCACGAACCCGCTCTGCCTTGACCCGCGCGTGGCGGCCGGGCTCGGTGGCGACTACCCGAAGTGGACGTTCGCGATCGCCTCGTCACTCGGCTTCGACCTGACGGACAAGAGCGTGCCGCCGTTCCTCAAGGTCTTCAAGAAGTACGCGGTGGACCCGAAGATCACCGCCGACCCCTGGACGCCAGTCGGATTCGGACAGACCCTGACGTTGATCAAGTGGCTGAACACGATCGGCTACAAGAACATCAAGCCGGCGGCGATCATCAAGCAGGGCAAGAAGGAGCTCGGTCCGGTCCCGCTGGGCGCCCCGACGGTGAAGTGCGGGAAGGACCCCGCCATTCCGGCGGCCTGCAACGACCAGACGCAGTTCTTCGAGTACCAGGGTGGCTTCAAGTTCACGCGGGTCTCGGGCTGGGTCAAGGGACCCTAGTCCGTCAGCTTCAAGGGTTCTGAATCACACGTGACGACGCGGGTCCGGCCAAGAGTCGGGCCCGCGTCCGATCCTTCTAGGCTACGCGCGTGAGCTCGGAGATCCAGCAGATCTGGCAGTTCGCCCTGCTCGGCGTGGGCATCGGGGCGCTGATTGCCGGCATCGCCCTCGCCGTCGTCCTCTTCTACCGCGGGTCGGGCGTGATCAACCTCGCGAGCGGAGGCATCGCGATGTTCGCCGGCTACACCTACTGGGCACTGCGGACCGGCCTCTTCGGGCCCGATATCCCGACGGCTCCCTCGCTCGTGATCACGTTCGTAGTCATCGTCGTCTTCGCCGTAGCGATGGAGCTGCTGGCGTTCAGGCCGCTCCAGGCCGCATCGCCGCTGGCGAAGCTCGCTGCCTCCCTCGGTGTCCTGCTGACGCTGCAGGCGTCGATGCTCGTTGCGTTCGGCGACACCCCGAAGCCGCAGCCTCCGGTGCTGCCGCAGAACCGCCAGGTCGAGCTCCTGGGCGCCACGGTGGGGCTCGACCGCCTGCTGATGGCGGGAATCGTCATCGCGGCGGCGGCGGTGCTCGCGGCTCTCTACCGCTGGAGCCGCTTCGGCCTCGCGACGCGGGCGGCATCGGAGGACGAGGTCTCGGCGACGCTCGCGGGGCTGTCCCCGAACAGCCTGTCGATGATCAACACAATCCTCGCTTGCCTCGTCGCGGGTGGGCTCGGCGTACTCGCAGCGTCGATCACGGTGCTCTACTGGCAGACGCTGCCGCTCTACATCGTCCCCGCCCTCGCAGCCGCCCTGTTCGCGCGCTTCACGTCGTTCGGGATCGCCTGTGCGGTCGGGCTCGTGCTCGGCATGGCCCAGTCGGTCCTCCTCTACTACATGGCGCCGAAGCCATGGTTCCCCACGGACCACACGCCGTCGGGCAGCTTCGCGCTTCCCGGCGTCTGGGACCTGTTCGTGTTCCTCGTCATCGTGGTCGCGATGTTCTGGCGCGGTGCGAGCCTGCCGGGCCGCGGTGAGCTGATCGAGAAACGCCTGCCGTTCGTTCCCCGGTCCGAGCACCTCGGGCGCAACGCGCTGGTCGGGGCCGGTCTGTGCGCGGTGGCGCTCGTCGTCCTCCCTTGGGACTTTCGCCAGGCGCTGATCGTCTCGCTCCTCGCGTCGCTGATCTGCCTCTCGTACGTCATCATCACCGGCTTCGTCGGGCAGATCTCCGTCGTGCAGGTCGCCCTCGCCGGCGTGGCCGGCTACACCGTCTCGAAGATGGCGACGAACTACGGGATCGGGTTCCCCCTCGCGCCGATAATCGCGGTCGCGGTGGCCACGATCCTCGGACTGGTCGTTGCAGTGTCCGCGCTTCGCGTACGCGGCGTCAGCCTCGCAGTCGTCACCCTGGCGGCGGCGGTCGCGATCGAGAAGTTCGGCTTCGCGAACTACCGTTGGGGCGGCGGGTCCGGCTCCGCACCCGTGGACGAGCCGAAGCTCGGCGGCCTCGACCTCGGTCCGAACGCCTCCTGGCGTGGCCTCGACGGGAACGTGCCGAGCCCCGTCTTCGGCTTCTTCATCCTCGCCGTCATCGTGGCGATCTGCCTGGTGATCGCCAACGTACGCAGGTCGACCCTCGGCCGGCAGATGCTCGCGGTGCGCTCGAACGAGCGCGCGGCGGCGGCGGCCGGCGTGAACGTGACCGCCGTCAAGCTGACCGGCTTCGGCCTCTCGGCGTTCATCGCCGGCGTCGCGGGCGTCATGTACGGCTACGAGTTCGGAGGCGTCGCCGCGACGAAGTTCGGCGCCTTTGGGGCGCTCGCTCTGATCGCGTTCGCGTACGTCGGCGGGATCACGATGATCTCCGGTGCCTTCGTCGCCGGCCTGATCTCGACCTCGGGGCTCGTCTCCTATGCGCTCGACCAATGGTTCGACCTCTCCGGTAATTGGGCTCTTCTCTTCGGCGGCGTAGCGCTGATCGTGACGCTGGTCTTGAACCCGGAGGGTGTCGCCGGAGCCAACTACAAGAAAGCGCAGCAGCGTCGGGCCAAACGAGCCCGCGCCACGACGCCGGTGCCTGAGACGACACCGAGCTCCTGAGGAAGGGAGGACACCGATGGCCACATCGCCATCCGTCGGATCGTTCCCGAGCCCGTACGAGATCGAGACCCCACCGGGCTGCGAAGGCTGGGAGGAGATGTACCCGTACTACGCGCTCTTCGACGAGCGCCGGCGTGAGGCGGACGAGCAGCGGTTCTGGTTCTGGAACTCGATGCACTTCCCGCTCCCCATGCCCGCATTCGACCTCGCCTGCGCGGACGTCCCCTACATGGGGATCGGCAACTGGCAGAACCGCGTCTTCGCGGTGCCGCCGGTCATGGGAATCGACTACCGCGTGGTCAACGGCTACATCTACATCTCCGGCAACCCCGTCACCGATCCCGCCAAGATCGGCGAGCGCGCGGAGTTCTTCCAGAAGCGCGCGGGCTACTACTTCGCGAACTGGGACGAGCTCTACGCGAAGTGGAAGCAGAAGATGGAGGCGCTGATCGCCGAGCTCACTGCGATTCGCGTCCCTGAGCTCGGCGAGTACGAGCCTGACGAGGTCGTGTTCGAGAACGATCGGAACACGGGGTACGTCGAGGTGCTCGACGCATACGGGCGCCTGCTGCGCTGCGGCGAGCTCGCGTGGCAGCACCACAGCGAGTTCCTCCTCCTCGGATACGGGACGTACGCGACGTTCTCCGACTTCTGCAAGGGCGTCCTCCCGGACATCCCCGACCAGCACATCGCCCAGATGGTCGCCGGAATCGACGTGCTGCTCTTCGTCCCGGATGCCGAGCTCAAGCGACTCGCGCGTCTCGCCGTCGACACCGGCGTGGGCTCGGCGTTCGTCGAAGGGCGCTCGCCACAGGAGATCGACCACGAGCTGGCGCAGAACGACGCCGGCAAGGCGTGGCTCGAGGAGCTCGAGAAGGTGAAGGACCCGTGGTTCAACATGGCGACCGGCGACGGGCTCTACCACTACTACGGGAGCTGGCTCGACGACCCGAGCATCCCGTACGCGTCGCTCATCGGGTACGTGCGGGCGATCACGGACGGCGAGGAGATCGAGCGGCCGACCGAGGAGCTCCAGCGCGAGCGGGACCGGCTCGCCGAGGAGTACGGCGCGCTGCTCGACGAGGAGACGCGCAAGGGCTTCGAGGAGCTGCTCGGGCTCTCGCGCATGGTCTTCCCCTACGTCGAGGAGCACAAGTTCCTCTGCGACTACTGGTTCCTGACGAGGTGGTGGAACAAGGTGCGCGAGTTCGGCGCCCTGCTTGCGACGCACGGCTACCTGGAGGACGCCGAAGACGTCTTCCAGCTCTCACGCCTCGAAGTGCAGTCGGCGCTCGACGAGCTCGTCCTCATGTGGGCGACAGGCGGCGAGCCGCTCGGCCCCAAGCACTGGCCACCGATCGTCGCGCGCCGCAAGGAGATCATCGAGCGGCTCGCGGACTGGACTCCGCCGCCCGCCATCGGCGCCATGCCCGAGGAGGTCAACGACCCCGTGCTGAACATGCTCTGGGGCATCACCACCGAGCGCGTTCGCTCGTGGGCGGGGGCGCAGGATGGGAGCGGAGAGCTGAGCGGAGCGGCCGCGTCACCCGGCGTCGTCGAGGGTCCCGCACGAGTCGTGAAGACGGTGCAGGAGATCTCCACCATTCGCGACGGAGACATCCTCGTCTGCAGCATCACCTCGCCCGCCTGGGCGCCGATCTTCACGAAGGTCACGGCGGTCGTCACGGACATCGGAGGCGTGATGTCGCACGCCGCCATCGTCTGCCGCGAGTACGGCCTGCCGGCCGTGGTCGGTACGGGTCATGCCACGGCGCGGATCACCACCGGGCAGACCATCCGCGTCGACGGGACGGCCGGCACCGTGACGATCGTCGACTGAGACTGCTCACCTCGGCAGCGGCACGATGCGGATCGCGTCGAACGACGCCGACGACGCATCGAGGATGCGCCGGGTCACCGACTCCTCGAGGTCGCTCCCGAACTCGCAGCCGTCGGCCATCTCCTCGACCGTCTCGCCCTCGGTCACAGGTCTCAAGATCATCTCGAAGCGGTTGCTGCTCCTGAGCAAGCGGAAATTCTCGGTCGAGTCACGCTCGAGATGCACCTTGGCCGAGCCGGTATCGTCGGACAACGTCCCGGTTTCCCAGCCGCCACTCGACAATGCAGTGCGGAACACCCCTCGAACCGGCCGTTCGCACGAGGGGTTGGCCAGGAGCTCGGCGATCGTGATCACGTCGCCGTCGTTGGCGCGCGGAAATGCGATCCCTGCCGCCTTCAGCCACGGCTCCGGCCAGTCGAACGACGGCGCTGCGGATCGGGTTAGGCGCCAACGTCCGTCGGGGTCTCGCGTAACAGGGTTGTGCGAGACAAGGCAGCGACGTACGTCGGGCCACTGACCCGGAGAGAGAGGCAGCAGACCCCTGCGCCAGAGCTCGAGCGCCGTCCCGAAGAGCGCAGCCACCGAGTCGTACGACGTGTGCACCCCACCGTCATGGCTGTGGAACGACCAGAGAAGCCCTGCGGGGAGATCGCGGTCGGGCTGGAGCTCCACGAACTCGCCGGTCTGGTATCCGAACGCCGGGAACCACAGCGGGTTCCAGGCGTTGTCCAGTTGCCGGTCCAGCTCGCACTGCTCCTCGTAGAGCCAGATCACATCGCCGAGCGAGTTGAACGTACAGTCGTAGACCAGGGGAACGCACGACCCGCCTCTCTTGTCATCCCACCCGTCGTGCCAGACATACACGGTCACGAGGTCGGCGGGGAGCCGGTAGGGGGCAAGGCGCGCTTCGAGCTCTTCTATCTGCCGCTCCGAGAGACCGGGCCGTAGACGCGGATAGAGATCGGGCCGTTCGGCGGCAAACCAGGCGTCGAGCTCGTCGAGTACCACGCGCAGCTCGTCCACGCGTCTGGTATCGGCACGCGCCGCGCCGACCCACACTGCTTCGAGTGAGCGCGGCTAGAGCTGCTCCTGCTAGAGCTGCTCCAGCGCCCGTCTGACGAGCACGCGTGCGAGATGCGCGCGGTACTCCGCGCTGCCGCTCACGTCGCTCGGCGGGTCAGCACCCTCGGCGGCATGTGTCGCGGCATCCGCGGCCGAGGCGCCTCCGGCCAGTGCTTGCTCCACCCCGCTTGCCCGCAACGGCGTCGGCCCCATGCTCGTCAGGCCCACGTGGACGTCTCCGTCCACCCGGGCAGCCGCGACGCCGACCGTCGCCCAGTCGGCTGCTCGCCGCGCGTGCTTGAGGTACACCCCTCGCTCGACCGCGGGAACGCGGATCTCTGTGAGTACCTCGTCGTGCTGGAGAGCCGTCTGGAACGGGCCGACGAAGAACTCGGCCGCCTCGATCGTCCGCTCTCCGCCCGGCCCGCGTGCCACGAGCGTTGCGTCGAGCGTGAGCACGATCGCACAGAAGTCGGAGGCGGGATCGCCGTGCGCGACCGACCCGCCGATCGTCCCGCGATGGCGCACCTGCGGATCGCCGATGCCCTCGGCCGCGTGAGCAATGACGGCGCACCGCTTGGCGAGCAGTGGATCCAGGACGAGCTCTGCATGCCGCGTCAGCGCCCCGATCGCGATCCGGTCGCCGCCCTCGCGGACGTAGCGCAGGTCGTCGAGGCGCCCGACGTCGACGAGCAAGGTCGGACGGGCGAGCCGCAGGCGCAGCAGCGGAATCAGCGAGTGCCCGCCCGCAAGAACCCTGGTGTCCTCGTCGCGGCCGAGGAGCTCCACGGCCTCCTCGACCGAACCGGCACGGGCGTACTCGAAGGCTGCGGGGATCACGCGCCAGCCCTCGCGGCGGCTTCCACCGCGCGAACGATGTTGTGGTACCCGGTACAGCGACAGAGGTTGCCCTCGAGCGCACGCCGGATCTCGTCCTCCGAGGGATTCGGCTGCTCCTTGAGGAGCGAGACCGTGGCCATGACGAACCCCGGCGTGCAGTAGCCGCACTGGAGCGCATGGTTCTCGTGAAACGCCTGCTGCACCGGGTGCAGCTCATCGCCGGCGAGGCCTTCGATCGTCGTCACCTCGGTGCCGTCCGCCTGGACCGCGAGCACGGTGCAGGACTTGACCGACTCGCCGTCGAGGAGCACAGTGCACGCCCCGCACGACGACGTGTCGCAGCCAACGTTCGTCCCCTTGAGCCCGAGCTGCTCCCGCAGGAAGTAGACGAGCAGCTGCCGCGGCTCGACCTCCGCTTCGTGCTTCTCGCCGTTGACAGTGAGACGGATCCCGGTCACGCCTTTGCCTCCTGGAGCGCACGCCAGACGTTCTCGCCGTTCGCCGGCAGCTCGACGTGCCGCACGCCGTACGGCGCGAGCGCGTCGAGCACGGCGTTCCACACGGCCGGCGTGGATCCGATCGTCCCGGACTCGCCGATCCCCTTCACACCGAGGGCGTTCGCGGGAGTCGGCGTCTCCATCTCGACGGCTTCCCAGGACGGCAGGTCGGCGGCCGACGCGAAGCCGTACCCCAGGAACGTGCCCGTGAGCGGGTTGCCGTCCTCGTCGTAGACGAAGTCCTCGAAGAGCGCCTGCCCGACGCCCGTCGCCACGCCGCCGTGCACCTGCCCCTCGGCGACGAGCGGGTTGATCAACGTGCCGGCGTCGTCGACCGCCACGAGCCGCTTCAGCTCGACGAGACCAGTCTCGACGTCCACCTCGACGACCGCGATGTGCGAGCCGAAGGGGAAGGTCGGAGGCGCCTGGAACTCCGATGCGACCTTGAGCTCCTCCAGCCTCCCGTCGGCGGCTGCACGCGCTGCGAGCTCGGCCCACGAGAGCGCCGCGTCGGGCGTCCCGGCCACATGGAAGCGGCCGAGCGCCGGATCGAGAACGATGTCGGGCGTCGCCGCCTCGAGGAAGTCGGCGGTGAGCGCCTTCGCGTGCTCCACGACCTCGTCGGCCGCGACCCGGGCCGCCATGCCGCCGATCTGCGTCGACTTCGAGCCGAAGGTCCCCGTGCCCTTGGGAACGTCGTCGGTGTCGCCCTTGACGACGGCCACCTTCTCCAGCGGGAGCCCGAGCCGCTCGGCGGCGATCATCGCGAACGTCGTCTCGTGGCCCTGGCCGTGCGAGAACGAGCCCGTGTGCACGATCGCGCCTCCGTCCGCGGTGATCTCGACCTCGCCGTACTCGGACTCGCCTAACGGGTTGGTGATCTCCGTGTACGAGCTGATGCCGATCCCGAGCTCGACCGTGGAGCCCTGCTCCCGGCGTCGCTTCTGCTCGGCGCGCAACTCGTCGTAGCCGGCAGAGCGCAGCGCGAGGTCGAGCGCGCCCTCATAGTCGCCGGAGTCGTACGTCGCACCCGACGCCGTCTTGTGCGGGAACGAGTCCTTCGCGATGAAGTTCTTGCGCCTCACCTCGACCGGATCCATCCCGATCTCGGCCGCGAACAGTTCGATCATGCGCTCGATCGCCTGCGAGGCCTCCGGCCTGCCGGCGCCGCGGATCGTGGTCATCGGAGTCGTGTTGGTGACCACGGAACGACCCTCGACCTCGATTCGGGGAATCGCATAGACGCCACTCGAGAGGAGCCCGGTGAGGTTCGGCAGGAAGGCGCCGACCCCCGGGTACGCGCCGGCATCCTGCAGGATGTTCAGGCGGTACGCGAGCAGGGCGCCGTCCCGCGTCCCGCCCAAGGTGAGCTCGAGCCACTGGCCGCGGCCATGAGGGAGCGCGATCATGCTCTCGCTGCGGGACTCCGTCCAGCGAACGGGCTTGCCCAGGTAGCGCGCCAGCCAGACGATGAGCGCCTCCTCGGCACCGAACGCGCTCTTGGCGCCGAAGCCGCCGCCGACGTCCGGGGCGATGATCCGCAGCTCAGCCGGGTCGAGCCCGAGAGTGGCGGCGATCCCACCCTGGTCCCGATGCGGGACCTGGGTGGAGAGCCACGCGGTCACCCGGCCGTCGGCGTCGACCTCCGCGGCAGCCGAGCGCACCTCGAGCGGGCAACCGGCCATCCGCTGGCTGACGAGCGTCTGCGAGACGACGACGTCACAACCCTCGAACAGGGCGTCGTCGTGTTCCGGCGATCCGGCGTGCCCGGCGATGTTCGTCCCGACCTCCGGGAAGAGCAAGACCTCGTCCTTCGCGGCCTCTACCGGGTCGACGACCACCGGTAGCGACTCGTAGTCGACAAAGACGAGCTCGGCAGCGTCGGCGCCTGAAGCGCGATCCTCGCTCAGCACGATCGCGACGATGTCGCCGACGAAGCGAACGACGTCCTTCGCGACGAGCGGGCGCGTCATGCGCTGTTCGAGGACCGGGATCGGCGGCGGGCCCATCGGGCCTGCGTCGACGTCGGCGCCGGTCAGGACCTGCACGTTCGGGAGAGCCTCCGCGCCGCTCGCGTCGACCGAGGTGATGCGAGCGTGTGCGACGAGCGAGCGGACGAACGTCACGGTGAGCGCCCCTTCCAGGGGCAGGTTCTCGACGTACTGGCCCTCGCCGCGCAGGAAGCGTGGATCCTCGACCCTCAGGACCCGGTTTCCGAGGATGCTCATGCGAGCGAGCCTAACGACGTGGGGAGTGGCGGGCAACCGCCACGGATGCGCATACGGCGGCACCGGCTGGTGGCTCGCGGGACAGACGTGCCGATCGATGCGCCTACTGTTCGAGATGTGGCTCCCGGCAGCAGTCGGCTAGAAGGGCACGAGCGCGCGTTGGCCGCCGCGTACGGAAGCGTCCACCTCGTGAGCCTGGGCCTGGTCGTGGCAGGGATCTTCACAAGCATGCTGGGCTGGCGGCCCGGAGCGCTACTGATGGTCGCCAGCCTGGTCGGGACATTGCTGAACGACCTGTGGCTCGCCGTCTTCATGTATCGCGACATCATGTCTCGGCCCTGGCCGAAGGTCGCGCCGCTCGACGACGAGGACGACGAGTGGGGCATTCCCGCGGGCTCGTACTCGCGCCCGACACCGCGGGCGCACGAGGCGTGAGCGTTTCCCGCGCGCCTACTGATCCTCGAGCAGCACGACGCTCTCCTGCTCGTTCGGGTCGGTGCGCGCGAGGACGGCGCGAATGAGGCCGTCGCTCGGGTTGGACGGCTGGTGTGGAACGCCGGCCGGGATGTAGACGAAGTCGCCGGGCTCGAACCGCATGACATGCTCGAGCTCCGGCCCGTGGCGCATCTCGCCGGACCCCTCGAGGACGAAGATCGCGGTCTCGTGCGCGTCGTGGTAATGCGGCTTTGCGCTCGTGCCGGGCGGCATCTCGAGCAGGTGCATGCAGATAGCACTAGCAGCCGCGCTCTCGGTCGACACACCCGAGAAGTAGTCGAGACCCTGCTTGCCGCGAAAGCCGGCTCCACCCCGGATCAGTCGGCACTCCTGCACGAGCCGATCATAGGGCTCGGGTCGCGTCGGTCGGCGCTTCGGTGGCGCCGAGATAGGCGAGCACCGCATGCACGCGGCGGTTCTCGTTGACGTCCGCGGGGAGGTCGAGCTTGCGCAGGATGCTACGGACGTGAGCCTCCACGGTCTTTCGCGTCACGTAGAGCTCGTCCGCGATCCCGCGATCCGTCTTCCCCTCGGCGACCAGGACGAGCACCTCGCGCTCGCGCGGGGTCAATTCCGCAAGCGGATCGCGAGCCATCGGCGCAGCTACCAGCTCATCGACGAGCGAAGGCTCGACGACGGTTCCGCCGGCGGCGACGCGGCGCAGTGCTGCGATGAACTCGTCGATGTCGCCGACGCGGTCCTTGAGCAGGTAGCCGACCCGCTCTGACGATCCGGTCACGAGCTTCAACGCGTAGCCAACGTCGACGTACTGGGAGAGGACGACCGTCGCGACCCGAGGATAGGTGGCGCGAATCTGCTGCGCGGCCACGAGACCCTCGTTCGTGTACGTCGGCGGCATGCGAATGTCCACGACCGCCACGTCCGGGGGGTCGGCGGCGACGAGTCGAATGAGATCGTCAGCGGTGCCTGCTTGGCCGACGACGTCGACCCCTCGCTCAGCGAGAAGCCGCGCGATGCCCTCGCGGACGACGACGGCGTCGTCCGCGAGGATCACCCGCACGGGATGACCGCTCTCACGCGCGTACCGGCACCGCACGCCGTCTCGACGGACAGGCTGCCGTCGAGAGCCTCGACGCGGTCGCGGAGCCCTCGCAGCCCCGCCCCGCCCATGTCCGCGCCGCCGACGCCGTCGTCGGAGACCTCGACCGAGACGCTGCCGTTCGCGCGGCCGATCGCGAGCGAGGCTTGCGACGCATGTGCGTGCTTCGCCACGTTCGCGAGCGCCTCGCTCGCGACGAAGTAGGCGGTGGCTTCAACGCGCTCGGGCAAGCGCTCCGGCGTGACGTCCAGCTGGACGGGGACAGGAGCGCGCCGTGCGAGCGCCGCGAGAGCGGGGCCGAGACCCTCGTCCGTAAGGATCGGCGGGTGGATGCCGCGTGCGAGGGTCCGGAGCTCGTCGAGCGCACCGACGACCTCCGCGTCGGCTTCGGCGAGAAGGTCGTCGACGCCGTTCGTATCGTCGATGCGGCCGCGCGCGAGCTGAAGGGCAAGGCGGATTCCGAGCAGCCGTTGCTGAGCACCATCGTGGAGGTCGCGCTCGAGCCGTCGCCGCTCAGCGTCGCCAGCCTCGACGATGCGGGCACGCGAAGCGCGCACCTCGGCCAGCTGAGCGCGGAGCTCCGCCTGTAGTCGCGCGTTCTCCAGGGCGAGGCTCGCCGCGGCGCCGACCGCGTCGAGTAGCTCCGGCTCGTCCGAGAGCGAAGGATCGTGGACGAGCGCGGCGACGCGTCTGCCGTCGTGCTCGAGCACTTTGACGGCGCGTCCTTCGCGAGCGGTCACGTCGAGCGGGTTCCCGCGCGGATCGACGTAACGCCTGTCCGCGGAGAGCCAGAAGGCGAGCTCGAGCGAGGGATCGCCGAGCGCGCGGGCGATCGCGTCGCGGACGTCGTCGGGCCGTGAGAGCGAGCGGAGCTCCACGACCAGATCGGCGACGCCGGAGCGCTGCAACCGGGTGCGCAAGAGGCCGACGAGGAAGGCGATCGGGATGAGCGTGAAGGCACCCCCGACCCAGGAGAGCGGCGGGTCGTCGACCTGGCCGCCGGCGGCGTCCACGATCAGGTACGGGATGAACAGGAGGATCGCGACGGCGCTCGTCAGGAGCACGGGGCTCAGCGCGCGACGCGTCGCCCCGCGCGCTGCTCGCAGCTTCCGCACGAGAAGGACCGCGGTGACCACGAAGACGCCGACGACGAGGAAGCTCGTGACCGCTCCGAAGACCGCCGCAACGGTGTCGGAGCCGACGACGCGGAACGGGTTCGTCGGGCACTCCGGGCACCCGTCGTCCCGACGCGGGTCCCACATGAGAATCCCGAGCGGCGCCAGGACGAGCCAAGCGCAGTAGAAGCCTCCGACGAGCCGCCGCTCGAGTTTCGTCTCGAGTCGACCGCTCGGGAACGCGAGGAAGAGGTGCACGGTGATCGGTAGCTCGAGGCTCGCGAGCGCATGGAGCGCCGAGTAGGGCAGAGGCGCGTCCCAGTAGAGCTGTCCCGAGACGACCACAAAGCCGAGCGCGGTCATGAGGAGACCGACACGGTTCCCCGGACGGTGATGCCATGCGACGATCCCGGTCGCGATCCAGATGCCGCCGTACACGACCAGGCCCTCGCCCGAATCGAGCGGCTGAAAGTCGTGAGTGAAGCGGACAAGAGCTGTAGCGGTGGTAAGGAGGAACGCACTGGCGAGGACGAGTGCGACAAGCAGACGGCGGCTCATCCGGGAGCCTCCGCAAGGCTCGCGAAAGCTGCGGCAGAAAGGTCGTCCTTGCGGATGAAGCCGCTCGCACGGCTCCGGTCGAGGCGTGATCCGAAGTCCGCCGCCTCGCGGCTCGAGGTCAGGACGACTAGTGCGCCGGCGCCGCTCTCGGCGATTCGCTCCGCGACCTCGAACCCGTCCGTGTCGGGCAAGAGAACGTCCAGCAGCACGACCTGAGGCCGGAGGGCGACAACCGCCGCGAGCGCCGACGCCCCGTCTCCCGCCTCGCCGACGATCTCGAAACCGTCTGCCTCGAGCAGGCGCCGGGCGAAGCCACGGAAGCGCGCGTGGTCGTCGACGATCAGCACCGTTTGCGGCATGCGCGAATCGTCTCATTCTCGACCGCGATCGGGAATAAGGGATATCCCGAGTCTTGGGCATGCGGGGCGTGGGTTCGGGGATCTCATCGATGCGGTGTCGTCCGACGCGACCTAGCGTCGACGGCATGAACAACAAGCACCTTCTGCGCATCGGGGCAGCTGCCGTCGTCCTCGGCGTCGTCTTTCAGGTCCTCGCGGCGATGCTCGAGCCCGTACGGGACGGAGACACGGACAAGGCGATTCGCACCATCGCCGACAGCGGAGCCTGGACTGGGCGCTGGCTCGTCCACGTCACCGGCATCGTCCTGATCGTCGTGGCGATGGTGGTCGTGTCGCGCACCTTCTCGGAAGGGACGGCGAAGGAGTGGGCTAGCGTCGGTCTGCCGTTCATCGCCATCGCAGGCGCGCTCGGAGTGGCCGAGGTGCTGGTCGGTGCAAGCACCAAGGACCTTGCGGACGGATGGGCCACAGCCGCGCCCGAGGCGAAGCTGCCCTACGGGGCCGCCTTCGAAGGCGCGTGGGGCGCGACCGTCAATCTCGACTTCGGTGCGCTGCTCGTGCTGTCGCTCTATCTCGCGACGCTCGCGGCCGCGATCCTGACCGGAGACGTCTACGCGCGCTGGCTCGGCTGGACCTCCGCGGTCGCCGCCCCGCTCGTGCTTGTCGGGATCGTGCTCGAGCTGCGCTCGCCCGTCGGGACGGCCCTCAACGCGGTGGGGAACCTCCTCTTCTTCGTTGTGCTCATCGGCCTCGGCGTCTCGATGTGGCGACGAGCGTCCTCTCCTGCGACCCGGGCCGCCGCGAGCGCGGCCGTGTCTGCGCTATCGCGCTGAAAGGAGAACTGCAATGACGAATCCGTATGTCGGCCTGGTGTTGCTGAGCGAGCAGGTTCGACCCCCCACCACAGACTCCGGTCCTCGACGCCGCACAGCGAGGGCGTCCGGCACGCGAGCCGGAACGCGCAGCGCGATGACCGCGGCAGCCGTCGTCTCGGCGCTCGTGGTCGGCTTCGGAGTCGGCACGGCCCGGGCAGCGGATCCTGCCCTCGACGTCGCGTTCACGGCGCTCGAGAAGGCAGAGGCAGCAGTCAACGCCTCGCAGTCGGGAAATCTGCCGCCCAAGGCACAGCATCAGTTCGATCGCCACACAAGCCGCGCCGTCTCGCACATCGAGCAGGCGATGGAGCAGATCCAGGCGGCCAAGGACGCTGTCGACAACCCGTGACTTCGGTCGAGATCGGAGGAGAGATGAACAAGCTTCTCGCTATCGCCGCAGCAGTTGGTGTTGCGGCACTGGCACTGCTCGGAGGGCTCGGCTCCGGTCGCGCGCTCGCAGCAGACCCGAACGGCTGTCCGGCCGACGTCTCGAGCTTCGTCGACCCATGGCTGCTCGTCGCGGTCGGCGACGGCAGCGTCAGGCTCGCCGACCGCGATGGACACGGCTCCGTCTGCGTAGCGCGCATCGTCGTTCGCGGCCGCGTGCTCGCCACGGTGGTCACGGACAACGCGATCGGCAACCCGAACATCATCCCGCCGGGTCCCTGCACCGATCCGTTCGTGCAGGTCGGCATCTACAACCCGGGGATCTTTCCCGGGCTGCGCGAGATCGACACGAACGGCGACGGCACGCTCTGCGGGACCGCGAGCCTTGAGGCACGCGGGCTGATCATCATCCTCCTCGACAACCCGAACACGCTCCCGCGATGACAAACCGCTGGAAGCAACTGCGTGCGAACGCTGCGAGAACACTCCTCCTCGCCGCGGTCGTTTCGGCGCTCCTCTTGACCGAGGCGACCGCGGGGCACGCGACGGGGAACCTGCAAGTGCACATCACGTCCGAGCCGCGGAGCGTCTCGAGCTCACCTGATGCGAGCTTCGCATTCTCCGCCAACGAGACGGCGACCTTCTCGTGTGCGCTCGACGGAGCCCGGGCGACGGCGTGCACGTCACCGAAGCGCTACGAGCGCCTCGAGAACGGTCTGCACGACTTCACCGTCACGGCGCGGAACACCGACCGCAGCGGACACGTCTATACGGCGCAGGCGCAGTACCGCTGGACGGTGAACCTGGCCAGCACACCGCCCGTGCCGCCTGCACCTCCACCGCTCACCCCGCCTCCGCCGGAGAGCCCGGTCGACCGTGAGCGCATCGTCTTCGTCAGCAACGACCCGGACCCGGAGATCTGGACCATGAACGCCGGCGGCAGGGGCGCGCTGCAGCTGACGCGCAACATCGCGACGGACACGGATCCGGCCTGGTCTCCCGACGGGAAGTCGATCGCCTTCGCAAGTAGCCGCGACGGGGACTTCGAGATCTTCGCAATGAAGGCGAACGGGACGAGCCAAGTTCAGCTCACCCACAACAAGAGCTCGGACGTCGGCCCGACGTGGTCGCCCGACGGCAAGTCGATTGCCTTCGCCAGCGACCCGACGGGGACTTCGAGATCTTCGCGATGAAGGCGAACGGGACGAGCCAGATCCAGCTCACGAAGAACGGAGTGGACGACGGAGACCCGGACTGGTCGCCGAACGGCGCCAGGATCGCCTTCTCCGAACGGTTCGGGCGCGGAGGCGACGGGGAGATCGAGACGATGAAGGCGGACGGAAGCGCGTTGGCCGTGCTCACGGCCAACGACGCCGAGGACACCCAGCCCGCGTGGTCGCCGGGCAGCAAGAAGATCGCGTTCACGAGCGACCGGGACGGGAACCCCGAGGTCTTCGTGATGAACGCCGACGGGAGCGGCGAGAAGCAGTTGACGAGCGGCGGCTCGGTCGATCGCGACCCGACCTGGCTCTCGAGCGTTCCCGCGATCGGATTCGCGAGCGACCGGGGCGGGGCTCCTCAGATCTTCACCATGACGGCGGGCGGCGCAGGTCAGGCGCTCCTCACGGACGTCCTCTCGAACGCACGGCTGCCGGACTGGCACTGGAACCCGCTCCTCGACTCGCTGCCCGAGGTGCCCGCGTCCTTTGCTCCCCAGCAGCTGTGGTACGTCATCGTCACCCCGCACGGGCACTTCGTCGAGGTGGACCTCCACCAGCAGTATGCGGCGGACAAGACGAGGGTCGAGCTGTGGCAGGGGAACTCGCTTAAGGGCCTGCAGACGGGTTCGGGGCCGGCGAAGACGTCCTGGCACATCCAGGTCGATCACCTCAAGCCGCACCAGGCATACGCCCTCTGGATCGTCATGAAGGACCCCATCCACGGCGGCTGGCAGTACAAGAGCTCGGGGACGGTAAAGACCCTCCGTCGTGACGTGACAGTGACCTACGAGTCCGTGGATGTCATCTACGACGGGGACGACGGGGTGAGCGGCTGCGGGGAGTTCGTGTTCCGATTGCACGCGGGGGCGATCGGTAAGGCGCCGCGAAGTGGACTGAAGAGCACGACATCTGCAGCGGGCACTCCTGGCTCGACGAGACCGAGTTCCGCTTCCACAACGTCAAGAAGTCGAAGTTGTCGGTCTGGGTGTTCGGCACCGACACCGACCCTGCGGGCTGGGATGCCAACCTCTCGGACGAGAAGGTCTTCAGCGTCGAGCCGATCGACTACACGGTCGAGGGGGAGGAGTTCGCCAAGAGCTTCACGGTCGCCGCCCTCTCACCCCTCTACTCGAGCAGCAGCCCGAAATTCAGATGGCACGGCCACTACGTCGTGGACTACGTGAACTGGTGAGGAGGAGGTCTGCCGTGAAACTGAACATCAGGAACGCGCTTCGCGTGCTCGCCCCTGCAATGGGCGTGCTCGTGATCGCAGTGCCGGCCCTCGCTGGCGGAAACGCTCAAGCCCGCACAGCTGCGTGCAGCGCGGGAGTAAAGACGATCCGAGGTTTCCAGGCCCAGGTCTTCTGCGGCCCCGCGAAGGCGACTGTCGTCGTGAATCAGAGGAGGGTCACCGTCCGGAACGGCATGTGCGAGCGCCACCCGACGTACTTCCTCGCGAACATCGGCACCGTGGTCACGGGCTTCGGGAAGAAGAGGCCGGAGCTCCCGTACTTCGGGCTCATCATGGGCCGCTCGCCCGCGTACCTCGAGCCCGTCGTGAACAAGCCCGGCACGTACCACAAGGGGCTGATCACGGTGAACGTGCCCGGGCTCCACGTGGACCTGCACGACGAGTCCGACCTGACGATCGTGCTCGGGCCGGGCATGCGAGGAGGACGGTTCAGCGCCACCAAGCCCGCGAGCGCGATCTACGGGACGCCGAAGGTGACGGTGACGGGCTCCTTCACGTGCTGACCCGGATGACCGACGAAACGAAAGGACGAGGCCATGAAGAAACTGCTTCCACTCCTCGCGGTGATCGTGTTCCTCACCGTCGCGATCGCGCCGTCGGGCGCGGTCCCGCCGACGTTCGCGACCATCGACCCCCCGGGCTCGACGTACACACAAGTCCTCGGCATCAACGCACCCGGTGACGTCGTCGGCGTCTACTACGACGCGGGCTTCATGGCCCACGGGTTCCTCCTGGCCAACGGCTCCTTCACCACCATCGACGTCCCCGGGGCGACGTTCACCGACGCCACCGGAATCAGTGCCACCGGCGAGATCGTCGGTGAGTACACCGATGCCGCCGGTGCTGACCACGGCTATCGCCTTGCCAACGGGAGCTTCACCACGATCGACGTGCCCGGAGCCACGCGCACCGCGGCATACAGGATCAATGACGCAGGAACGATCGTCGGCCTCTATCGGGACTCGGGGGGCGTGTACCACGGCTATCGCCTGGACAAGAACGGGACGGTGACCACGATCGACGTCCCTGGGTCCACAGGCACGGGAGCATTGGGGATCAACAACGCCGGGACGATCGTCGGCGGCTACGTCAATGCCAAGGGCAGCCATGGCTTCCTCCTGGCCAAGGGGGCCTTTACAACGGTCGACATCCCCGGAGCCACGGATACAGAGGCCGACGGAATCAACAACGCCGGCAGGATCGTCGGCGTCTACGACGACGCCAGTGGCCACACCCACGGGTATCTCCTGGGCTTGGGCGGGCCGAAGACGATCGACGTGCCGGGCTCCACGGGAACGGACACCTGGGGGATCAACGCCTCCGGCGCGATCGTCGGCGACTATGGCGATGCCGGCGGCACGGTCCACGGCTTCGTTGCGCACGGGTTGTAGGACGTCGCTAGCCGCCGACGAGGAAACGTACGGCGTCGGCCACCGCGGCGTGTCCGGGAAGGTAGTCGTCCTCGAGGGAAGAGCCGCGCCAGCGACGAGGGGCACGGACGTGCCCCTCGTCATGCTCCAGGCGCAGTCGCTCGTCCCGCTACCCGACCTCGGCCGGAGCCGCGGCGGGAACGTCGATCTGCAATGTGGGGTCCGCGGCCCGGACGGTTGCGGTCGGAAACCCGAGCTCGTCGCGGACGATGTTCGCACCCTGGACGAGCGCCGCGGCTTTGTAGAAGGCGATCGGACGCGGTACGCCCTGGCGGCCGAATCCGCAATCCGACGAGAGCACGAGGTGCTCCGGCTCGATGTGCTCCAAGGCGAGCCGAATGTCCGCTGCGACCTCGTCCACCGTTTCGACCTGCAGCGCGCGGTGGCTGATCATCCCCACCGCGATCTTCTTGTTGAGCTTCCCCTTGTACGGGCCGAACTGCGGAAGAAGCTGGTGTTGGTTGTGCTTCGACTCGATCGTCCAGACATCGGCGTTGATCCGCTCGAGATAGATCTCGAGGGAAGCTTCGTAGGTGATGCTCGGCTGGAAGCAATGCTGCGCGCCCGGGTTGCCCCAGCAGGTGTGCACCCAGATCTCGGCGTCGTCGAGCCCCTCGACAGTGTAGTTGAAGAGATCGACGTAGAAGTCGAGCGTGCTCTCGTCCGCGCCCCAGGCGGCCGCGCTGTGGATGGCGGGCTCCTCGATCTGGACGACCGTGCACCCCGCTGCCACGAGCTGCCGGAGCTCGGCGTTCAGGACCCCAGCGAGATCCCACATCAGCTCCCGCTTGTCGTCCTCGTACACATCGGTGCGCACCGTGAGGACGGTCGATGCGAGGTCGGCGGCGATCGTCCCGAACTTGACCGGCTTGTCGGTGCGCGACTGCGCAATCCGCCAGATCTTGTCGAACTCGAGCGGCACGCGAGGCCCGATCTTGTCGACGATGGCGTGGTACTTCCATCCGCCGACGATCTCGTTGAGCCATGTGCCGATGGGGTACGTCCAGCCGGCGGTGGTCTCCGTGTCGAACTCGGAGACTCCGCTCAGACGCTCGCTCGGATACGAGAACCACGACCGGCCCGCAAGATCGAAGTCGAGGTGGTAGTCACCGTTCGTCAGGATGTCCAGGCCGGCGAGCTCTTGGTCACTGATCACGGTGGCCACCGCGTCGAAGTGCTGTTCGCGGAACTCGACGTCGCCGAGCCCCGTCGAGTACGGCCGCTCGAGCAAGTTCCCCGTGTACCACCTCGGACGCGGCCACGATCCGGTCACGGTAGTGGGAAGCATCAAATCCTTCGTGGCTGTCAGCATGACGCCTCGACTCCTTTCGATCCGAAGACGCGTTCACCGGTCACGCCCCGATCATAGGCGCCTAGACGCCTAGCCCCCACCGCGTGTCCTGGCAACCGCCGCGATCACCTCCGCTCGACCCGGCAGGTAGGCGTCCTCGAGCGACGGGCTGAAGGGAACGGGCGAGAACGGCGCGCCGACGCGCTCGATCGGCGCGTCGAGCTCGTCGAACGCAGCGGCCTGCACCTGCGCCGCGAGCTCCGCGCCGAAGCCTCCGTGGAGGACGGCCTCGTGCGCGACCACGAGCCTGTGCGTCTTGCGTACGGACTCGACGATCGCCTCCAGGTCGAGCGGGACGAGCGTCCGCGGGTCGATCACCTCCACGTCGATCCCCTCCTCCGCCAGCTCGTCGGCCGCGGCGACCGACTCCGGGACGAGGCGCGAGAGCGCGACGACCGTCACGTCGCGGCCAGGCCGAACGACGTTCGCCCGGCCGATCGGAACGGGCTCCCGCTCGTCGGGAAGCTCCTCCCGGCGGAAGTAGAGCGTCTTGTTCTCGACGACGACCACCGGGTTCGGATCGGCGATGGCGGCTGCAAGCAGGCCGGCAGCGTCGGCAGCCGTGCTCGGCATCGCCACCTTGAGACCGGGGACGTGCGTGAGCCACGCTTCGAGGCTCTGCGAGTGCTGCGCACCGCCGCGCTGGCCCGCGCCGCCCTGCGTCCGCAGCACGAGCGGCACCCGGAGCTGGCCGCCGGACATGAAGTGGGCCTTCGCCGCCTGGTTCACGAGCTGGTCGAGCGCGAGCGTGATGAAGTCCACGAACATGATCTCGACCACGGGCCGCAGCCCCGACTGAGCCGCACCGATTGCGACACCGCAGATCGCGGCCTCGCTGATCGGCGTGTTGCGAACACGATCGACGCCGAACTCCTCCGCGAGCCCGGCCGTCGCTCCCCACGGCCCGCCCTCCGCGACGTCCTCGCCAAGGACGAGCACGCGCGGGTCGGCACGCATCGCGTCGGCGAGCGTCGTCGTGATCGCCTGCAGGTAGGTCGTCTCGGTCATTCCCGCTCCCGCGCCGGCCGAGCCGGCGCCTCTG
>CAVQVA010000038.1:0-60272 GCA_963716975.1 uncultured Actinomycetes bacterium
AGCCCTCCTCGGTGGGGAGCGGCGTCCCCGTGTGCAGGCCGACGCGTACCTTGATCGGACCCTCGGCGAGCGCCTCTGTCAACGCCGAGGCCGCTGCCACGGCTCCGGGTGCCGTGGGGAAGGCGAAGAAGAACGCATCCCCCTGGGTGTCGACCTCGGCGCCATCGTGGCGAGAGCAGGCCTCGCGGATCAGGCGTCGATGCTCGGCGAGTACCTCCGAATACCCCTCGGCGCCGAGCTCGTGCAGCAGCCGCGTGGAGCCTTCGACGTCGGTGAAGAGGAAAGTGACGGTGCCGGTCGGGAGGTCGTCACGCACGTGCGAAGCATCGCGCCCGCACCCCGATGTTCCAAGTCGTCGAGGTCGCTAGTGGCCGGAGCGGCGGTGGCGCCAGTCGTTGAGCTCGCCGAGCACGATCACGGCGACGAAGACGAGCCCGACCACGAGCATCGAGAGCACGATGTCCGCGCCCTCCTCGGCCGCGGTCTTCTTCTGCGCCTCTTGCACGCCCGTCTGTGCGAGAAGGTGAATGAACGCGACGGTCATCAGCGCGCGACTCTATCCGACGAGGCGGGCGTGCGCAGCCAGCGCGGAATCGACCGCGCCGTCACCTGCCGCAGCTCGGGCCGCCGCGTCGAGCTCCTCCGTGCTTCCGCCGACCCTGAGAGCATCACGGGCCGCGCCGAGACTCTCGGTGCCGAGCAGGGACGCAGTCGCCACCCACGCCTCGGCGTCGCCGGGCCTGCCCTCGGCGCGTGCCTGTCCGCAGAGCGAGATGAGCTCGGCGAGGTCGGCGACGGCTGCGACGTTCCCGGTCTTGGCGACACGAACGAGACCGTGGGCGTAGAGGTAGTCGCCGAGCAGGAGCGCCGTGTCCTCATCCGCAGGAGCAAAGAGCCGAGAGCGGCCGTAGTGCACGAGATAGCCCTCGTAGATCGTCTCGAGCCCGAGTCGAAGCTCCTCGGGCGCGAGCGGCGAGAACACCGGCTCCCGGTCTCGATCGCGGTCGGGCAGGAGAGCGTCGGCCCAGAGCGGGCTCTCGGCCATCGCACCGCCTGAGATCGTCTCCCACACGGGGCGGAGACTAGTCCGCGCTCGAGGCAGCGCGCGGGGGTTCGATCTCGACCTCCACCGGGATCTCGGAAGACTCCTCGTCCCAGGGCTCGAGCTCGAGCCGGCCGCGGAAGAATCCCCAGATCGCGCGGAGGCCGGCCATCGTCGGCAACGCGACGAGCACGCCTGCGATCCCGTAGAGCTCGCCACCTGCCAGCAAGCCGAAGATCACGAGCAACGGGTGCAGCCGCAGGGCATTCGCCATGACGTTGGGGACCACGATGTGCCCCTCCACCTGGTAGATGATCAGGAAGAGCACGGCGACCCAGACGGGGCCCCACGGAGGGTCGACGACCGCGGCGAAGATCACGGCTGGGACGGCCGAGAGCCAGGGTCCGATGTAGGGGATCACCTCGATGAACGCCGTCCAGAGCCCGAACAGCAGCGCGTACTGCTGCGCACCCTCGACGAGGCCGGTCACCCCGAGGATGTACATCCCGACGCCGGCACTTGTCCCGATGACGGTCGACAGGATCGCCTGCCCCTTCACGTACCCCCACATCGCGCTCTCGATCTGCTGGGTCAGCGGTAAGCCGCCGTATGGCGGGAAACGCGCGTCGATCGAGCGTTCAAGCCTCGGCATGTCGAGGAGCATGTAGATCGAGATGACGACGATCAGGACGATCGAGAAGAGCAAGAGCACGGCCGAGAAGGCTGCCCCTCGTGCGAACCCGATCGCGTCCTGCGCATACCCGGAGATCTCGCCGGCGCTCAGAGACGCGATCCAGTCGTTGACCTGCTTGCGGATCTGGATCCTCTCGAGCCCATGGCCATCGAGCCACGCCTGGAGCGAGTCGATGTCCTGCTCGGCCGCAGTCTGGCCGCCTGGAAGCTCCTCGGTCACATAGTCGTCGGCACGTGTCCCCGCGTTCCGCGCCTGGTCGAACGCCACGACTCCGATCGCGATGAGGACTGCCGTCACGACCGCGGCAAACACGAGGTACACGATCGCCACGGACAGCCCGCGCGGCAGCTTCAGGCGCGTGAAGTCGCGGACGAGCGGGTTCAGCATGAACGCTATGACCGCGGCCGTGAGGAAGAGGAACAGCACGTGGCCGAGCGTCGACGCGAGCATGAAGGCGAGGACGAACAGAACGGGCAGCCCGACCAGCTGAACCCAGCGCGGGATCTTGATCGTCGGGCCGGGGCCGACCATGCGGCGGATCGTAGCGCGGGCCTTGGCCAACTCCCCCTGACCGGCTCGGGCGTCGCACGCTGGAGAGCTTGCTACGGTCAGGACGATGGAAACGCCTCGCTCACGGCACGCCGCCAGACTTCGTGCTCACCGCCGGCGAGCGCAGGCCCGGGCACGCTGGCTCGCCCTGGCGATCGCCGTGGGTGTGCTGCTCGCCGTGGTGCTCGCCGTCACCGCCTTTTCGGGCGAGGGCTCGTCGAGAGTGACGGTCTCGACTCCGACCCAGACTCCCGTCACCACGTCCCAACCCGAGCCGCTCGTCCTCGCCACCGTCGGCAACCTCCGCGTCCAGTCGCCGATCGCGGAGGACGGCGTGACGGCGGTCGGCTTCCACGACTCCGGCGAGGACGCACTCCCCCTCCAGCCCGTCGGTCCGCAGGCGAACGAAGGCATTCTGGCGCGGCTCTGGCACCGGATCACCGGCTCGACCCATCGGGGTCTGCCCTGGTACCAGCTCGAGAGCGGGGAGCTCCGGACGATCGAAGTCGGCGCGGCTCCTGAAACCGACGTCTACTCGCCGGTCGACGGGACCGTCGTCGCTGTCCGCGACCACATCATCGCGGGGCGTCGCTTCGGCGCCGAGATCGAGTTGCGTCCCTCGTCAGCGCCTTCACTCGTCGTGGAGCTTCAGCACGTCGAGCCCGATCCGGCGCTGAGCGTGGGCGCGAACGTCGCCGCCGGCTCGTCGAAGCTCGGCACCGTGGTCGACGTGACCCGCGTCGAGCAACAGGCTCTCGCCCGGTACTCCGGTGACCGCGGCTCGAACGTCGCCATCCGCGTCTTTCCATCCGCGACGCTCGGCGTGCCGTAGGCTCGCGCCGCTCTCGTGCGGATTCTCTTCATCGCCGATGTCGTAGGCACCCCGGGGCGGGGCGCTCTCGAGGCTCGTCTTCAGAAGCTCCGAGACGACCTGGCCGTCGACGTCTGCGTCGTGAACGGCGAAAACGCAGCGGACGGCGTGGGAATCACGCCGCGCCTCGCCGACCGCATGCTCGGCATGGGCGTGGACGCGATCACGCTCGGCAACCACGCTTTCCGACGGGCGGAGATCGGCCCCTACCTCGACGCCTCGGATCGCGTCGTGCGACCTGCGAACACCTCGGTGAACTCACCCGGGCGCGGTCTCGCTGTCGTCACTGCGGCGAACGGCGCTCGACTGGCCGTGATCAACCTCCTCGGCTCCCTGTTCCTCCACCCGGCGACGTCGATGTTCGAGGTAGTCGACGGACTCGTCGAGGAGGCACGTCGCGAGACGCCGGTGATCCTCGTCGACGTCCACGCGGAGGCGACGAGCGAGAAGGTCGCCCTCGCACGCTGGCTCGACGGGCGAGTCACGGGCGTGGTCGGGACGCACACGCACGTCCAGACCTCAGACGCACGCGTTCTGCCCGGAGGAACCGCCTTCATCACGGACGCCGGGATGACCGGCCCGCACGACTCCGTCATCGGAGTCCAGGTCGATCTGGCGGTGCGCCGCATGCGCACCGGGATGCCCGTGCGCTTCGAGACGGCTCAGGGCGACGTCCGGATCGAAGGCGCGGTCATCGACTGCGACGAGACCACCGGGCGGGCATCGGCGATCGAGCCGGTGCGCGTCGCCCACTCCTAGATCACTCCGGCGCTGCCTCCACCTCTGGCGCACGCTCGCCCGGGAGGAGCAGCCAGAGCGCGACGAACGGAAGGAACCAGGGGAGATAGAGGTAGAACCAGTGACTCAGCGACAGCTGGAAGGTCATGAGGACCGCAGCGGTAAGTGCGGCGAGCTGGACCGGGCCCTTGCGCTTCGGGTACACGGCGACGACGAGCGCGACCACGACCGCGAGCGCACCGAGTGCCGGCTGGACGAATCCGAGATCCGGGATCCCTGCCGCGTGGTACTGGCCCCATCCCCAGAGGGAGAACGGCGAGTCCCGTGATGCCTGGTAGCCGATGGTGCGGTCCCAGAAGGTCCGGGCCGCAGTCCTGAGGCTCGGCTCGAGGAGAAGCACGATGAACGCCGCGAGGGTGACGGCCGCGAAGGCGACGGCGAAGCGGACGACGGCACGGAGACGAGCCACGGAGTACGTCGCCCAGAGAGGCGCAAGCAGTAGCGCTCCGAACTTCGTCCAGCCCGCGAGCGCGACCGCGGCTCCACGGGCAAGCGGAGCAGAGACGAGCCAGAAGCCCCAGACCAGGAACGCCGGCATGATCGCGTCGTTCGTGTTCGCGTTCAACGTGTACGCCGTGAACGGGTACGCGCTCCAGGCGAAGACCAGCGCAGCGCCGAGCGAGGGGCCGCCGAAGCGGAGCCCGACGAGGAGAAGACCGAGCACCGTCAGCAGATCGAAGGCGATCGACGTCGCGCGCGCTGCAGGCAACGAGTCCCACTTCCCGTTCCACCCGAAGACGAGGTACGCCGGCACGTAGCTCAGGTAGGAGACCGGCCCGTACGTGTCGCCGTGGTCGTTGGCCGACTCGCACTTCCCGTTCGTCTGGATCCGGTCGCGGATGTCGCCTTCCGTGTCCGCCGACCCGCATGCCGGAAGGTCGTCGCGCACCGGCATGTGCCCGTACGGAGCCTCGCCGTGCACGATACGGCTCGCTCCGATGACGCCCGCATACCCCACGTCGATGACTCCGTGCGTCCTCCGGCCCTCGACGTTCAGTCCGATGCGGAAGCCGAGGAGGAAGACGGCTGCGACCGCGAGCACCCACACCGGCCAGATGGGGCGAAGCGCGACGTCACGGCGCCGAAGGCCCGCCCAGAGCGCGCGCCCGATCAGGTAGAGAAGCGGCGGGTAGGCGAGGGGCACGCTCGTGAAGATCTCGCCACGGTTGAAGAACCAGAGCGAGACCGAGAAACCGAGCAGCACGAGGAGGTCGAGATTGCGGAGCGCGAGCGGCCGCCGGAGGTCTGCAAGGCCGATGAAGAAGGCAACGCAAAGGCCGAGCCAGACGTACCACGTGTTGAGCGTCCTGCCGCCGAAGGCGCCCGGGCGGCCGCGAGCCATCTTCCAGGCGACCTGCGGGCCTGTACGTGCCTCGAGGACACGTCCGGTCGTGTCCTCGACGACGGCGTACGCGATCTGACCGGCTTCTCCCGACCAGACCTTCACCGCCCAGGTTCGGTCGGCGGGCCGAAACGATGCCGAGATCGTCGGATCGGGCGGATAGCGGTCCAACCACGCTGCCACCTTTGGATGGTCCAGGGCAATCTGCGTCGCCTGGGCTTCGGACAGCAGTGCGGCCTCGGGATTCGTCGCCGCCGAAACCGGGCCTGCGAAGAGGAACGCGAGCCCGAGAGCGGCGACCGTGGCCGCGATCAGCGGCGCGGACCGAACGACCAGAGCTTGTTGCCGATGAAGTTGACCGGCGTGACGAGGACGATCGCGATCGCCTGGGCAACGACCTCACCGAGTCCGAGCGTGACGAGAAGCTGAAGCACCGCCAGGTTCGCGAGGAGTGCGATGGTCGAAACGACCAGGAACCGCACCCCCTGATAGGCCACCGCACCGCGCTGGGCGCGGAACGTCCACAGACGGTTCCACGTGTAGTTGCTCGTCACGGCCACGAGGAACGATCCGACAGCGGCAGAGATGCGGTAGAGCCCGATGCCGTCCAGCAGTACGACATAGACCGCGAGGTTGACGACATAACCGCTCGCGCCGACGAGGCAGAACTTGATGAGCTGCTCCCAGTTCGAGCGCTTGCGCATTCCCGCACGCACACGAGCCGGCGTGAAGCCGGCATCGACGGTTGCGCGCGAGGGCTCCAAGGTCACCGCAGGGTACTCGCTGGGCGGAGCATCACCGTCCCCCTTACGCTCACGCACCGCCAAACCCTTCGTCGCCTACGAGCGGGACGAAGCGACACGGGATCGACGTGCGCTCTGCGGGTCCATCTGGAGTCCGTACGACCTGCACGAGCTCCTGACCCCATCTCGAGCCCCGCGGTACCACGAGCCGGCCGCCCTCCTCGAGCTGTTCGTACAGCGCGCGTGGCACCGTGGGCGCAGCCGCTGCGACGGCGATCGCATCGAAGGGCGCTCGCTCGCTCACCCCGAGCGAGCCGTCTCCCAGGCGCACGTCGACCCGCTCGTAGCCCGCCCGGGCGAGCACCGCTCGAGCGCGGTCGGACAGCTCGGGCACGCGCTCGATCGTCGTCACGTCGCGTGCAAGCTCGGCAAGCACGGCCGCCTGATACCCCGATCCGGTCCCGACATCCAGCACCCGCTCGTCGCCCGTGAGCTCGAGAAGCGAGCAGATGCTGGCAACGATGAACGGCTGCGAGATCGTCTGCCCGAACCCGATCGGAAACGCGCCGTCCTCGTACGCGAAGTCAGCCTCGCCCTCGGGCAGGAAGAGCTCTCGCGGGACGCGGCCCATCGCCTCGAGGACGCGCTCGTCGCGGATTCCGCGCTGCCGCAGCTGGTGCTCGACCATCGAGCTCCTCGCCTCGGCGTACGTCACTTGGCCAGCGTGCGCAGCCCCGCGAAGCGTGCTGCCTCACGCCCGCGCATGCGGGCGGCGAGAACCGGCAGGACGACCGCGGTCACGTACCCCGCGACGGGGATGAGTGCCACGAGCCCGATCACGATCCCGACGACGCCGATGTACGCGGCGACGCCGAGTCGCGTCGCCCCGCGGCGCATGGCTCCGACCACCACGGCCGCAGCCGAGAGCGCGCCGAGCAAGCCGCCGATACCGCCTGCGATCGTGTCCGCCGTATCTCCCACGACGAATCCCAGCCCGAGCCCGGCGAGGGTCCCGAGGCAGACCGCGACGCCGATGCCGGCCTTGTTGACCGCCAGAAGCCCGGAGAGGATCACGCCGATCCCGAGCGCGAGCCCGAGGGTGACGCCGATCGAGTACCAGCTGCCCACGCGACCCCCAGTCTAGGAAATCGAGCCGCCAATCCGTCCTGCGCCCGGCGTCGTAGACAAAGACGACCTACGAGAGGGGAGGCTGTGCCATGCGCAGGCGCACTGTCATGCTGGTCATCGCCGTCGCCGGAGTGGCGCTCTTGGTGGCATCGCTCGGAATGGCGAACGGAGGCAAGAAGAATCTCCGGGCCGGCGATCTCAACGGATACGAGGAAAACCCCGACATCTCGACTGTCGCGACGGGCTCGTTCAAGGTCACGATCGACGACCGCGCACAGACGCTCGCCTACGAGCTCAAGTATTCAGGGCTCGAGGGAACCGTCACCCAGTCGCACATCCACTTCGGGAAGCGGGCCGTCAACGGAGGGGTCTCGGTCTTCCTGTGCGGGACAGCGGCGGCACCGGGCCCCGCGGGAACACCGACCTGCCCCGCTGACGGAACCGTCAAACGAACGGTGACGGCGGCCGACATCATCGGACCGACGGGACAGGGGATCGAGCCGGGGAGCTTCGCGGAGCTGGCCGCCGCGCTCCGCTCGGGTGCGGCGTACGCCAACGTCCATTCGACGAAGTGGCCAGGTGGGGAGATCCGCGCCCAGATAAACGACAGATAGACGATCGCTGAAGGCACAGCGGCCTATCGGGCGCGGCTGGCGGCAGGACGAGGGCTCGGCTCAGGCCGGGCCCTCTCCTCATTCTCGCTCTACGTCTCGCCCTCGATCCGGGCGATCACCGCGAGGCCGAACGCGGCAGCGCGTGCGCCGTCGACGACCCGGTGGTCGAACGTGACGGCGATCGTCCCCGAGTTGCGTATGACCACCTTGCCGTCGCGTACGACGGGACGGGGCGCGACGCGTCCGATGCTGAGGATCGCCACCTCCGGGTGGTTCACGATCGGGGTCTGGAAGAGCCCCGCTAGCTTGCCCGCGCTCGTCACGGTGAAGGTCGAGCCCCGGACGTCCTCGGCTCCGAGCGTCCCGGCGCGCGCGCCGTCGGCAAGGCGCTCGATCTCGGCCTGGATCTCGTCGATCGACTTCTCCCCGCACGCGCGTACGACGGGCACCACGAGACCCTGCTCGGTCTGGACGGCGACGCCGATGTCGTGACGGTCGAGATAGACGATCGCGTCGCCGTCGAACCGGGCGTTCAGCTCGGGGAACTCGGCGAGCGACTCGGCGCACGCCTTGACGACCGTCGCCAGGAGCGCCTCGAGCGGCACGGCCTCGAAGTCGCACTCCTCGACCCACGTAACCGGCGGCACCTCGCGATGCGCCCGCGTCATGTGCTCGGCGATGACGCGGCGGACGCCGCGCAGCGGCTCCCTTCGACCTTCGCTCGTCGAGCCTGACGCCGACGCGGCTGCGCGTACGTCCTCCTCGGTGATCCGGCCGCCGGTGCCGCTTCTGCCGATCGAGGCTAGGTCGACGCCCAGGTCCTGTGCAATCCGGCGTACGAGCGGGGTCGCCTGGACGCGCATCGGTGCGGCCCCGCCCGCCCGAGTCTGGGCCGGCACGCTCGTCCCCACCGGTTCCGCCGCGGGCACCGGGACCTCCTCGCCGGGCTCGCCGACGACGACGAGCACGGCGCCGACGGCGGCGATTTCACCTTCGGCGACCAGGATCTGCAGCACGGTTCCCGAGTAGGGCGAGGGGATCTCCACGGTGGCCTTGTCCGTCTGGATCTCGACGAGCGGATCGTCCTCGGAGATCTCCTGGCCCTCGGCCACGAGCCAGTGTGCGACCTCGCCCTCGGTTAGGCCCTCGCCGAGGTCCGGCAGCTTGAACGAACTCGCCATGTCAGGGGATTGTCGTGAAGCGGATCGCGTCGTGCGGCAACACCGCGTGGACGCCCTTCGCGCCGTTCACGAGCTGGGTGACACGCAGGTCGACGACGACGCTCGCGAGCGCCAGCGCCTCACGTCTGCCGAGGCCATGCTCGCGCTCCATGAGGTCGAGCATTCCCTCGATCGCGATCGCCGCAGCCTCGTCGAGATCCTCGTCGAACCCGAACGTGAGCCACCCCTTCGGAGTCCACGCAATCGGCCACTCCAGCCGGAAGTCGTCGCGAACCGTGAGCGTGAGAACCGCCCGCTCCACGGAAGCCTCGACGGCGAGCTGCGATACCTCGCCGTCGCCCTGCGCAGCGTGCCCGTCTCCCGCCGAGAGGTGCGCTCCGTCCACGGGGATCGGCAGGTAGAGCGTCGTCCCGGCGACGAGCTCCTTGCAGTCGATGTTCCCGCCGCACCTGCGCGGCGGCGCCGTGGAGTGGATACCGGGCTCGTCGGGCGGCATCCCGATGACGCCGAGGAACGGGTCGAGCGTCACCTCGTGTCCGGAGTCGGCACTGCCGGTCGCCGCGTCCGCGTCGAGCGACCACAGGAGCGTGACCGTCTCGCCGTCCTCGACGCCGAGCCTCTCGTTGAGCGGCGTGCCGAAGCCACCCGCCTGGGTCACGCCACCAGCCCCGATCCGCAGCTCGTCGATCGAAACCTCGAGCGTCTGTCCCGCGCGCGCATCGCGTACCTCGATCGGCCCGATCAGCGCGTGCCCCGCGTCGAGCTCCTCGTCGCGCTCCGAGTACTCCTCGTGCTCCGCATTGCGCCAGCCCGCGTTGAGACAGGAAAACGCGATCGAGTCACCAGAGCCGACGGTCAGGATCGGCTTGAGGTCTCGCGAGAAGTGACCGTGCAGCGTCCGCCGCTCGAGTGGGATCTCGTGGAGCGTCACTACATCTCGAGCAGTCGCCGCACCGCGTCTACGACGCGCTCCACCGATGGCATGTACGCGTCCTCGATCTGCCAGTACGGATACGGCACGTCGTATCCGGTGACCCGCAGGACCGGCCCCTGGAGATCGAAGATCGCCTTCTCCGCGAGCACCGCGGCCACCTCCGCGCCGAACCCGGCAACGCGCGGCGCTTCCTGGACGACCACCGCACGCCCGGTCCTCGCCACCGACCCGAGCAACGCCTCCTCGTCGAGCGGCTTGAGCGACCGGAGGTCGAGGATCTCGCACGATGCCTCGCCCTCGAGAACGGTCGCGGCCCGCTCGGCGACCGGGACCATCGCGCCGTATGCGATCAGCGTGACATCCGTGCCCTCACGGGCAATCCGCGCCTCGCCGAGCGGCACGACGTGCTCCCCGTCCGGAACGTCCTCCTTCGCCGACCGGTAGTGGAGCTTCGGCTCGAAGACCACCACCGGATCGGGGTCGCGGATCGCAGCAGTCAGGAGCCCCTTCGCGTCGGCCGGAGTCGAGGGGATCGCGACCTTCACCCCGGGCGTGTGGACGTAGTAGGTCTCGGGCGAGTCGTCGTGGAGCTCCGGCGCCCGAACCCCGCCCCCGTACGGCATTCGGATCGTCAGCGGGAAGATCATCGTCCCGCGAGTCCGCCAGTGGTATCTCCCTACGTGGTTGATCAGCTGCTCGAGCGACGGGTAGCTGAAGGCGTCGTACTGCATCTCCACTACTGGCCGCCAGCCCGCCATGCAGAGCCCGATCGCCGTGCCGAGGATTCCGGCCTCCGCAAGCGGGGTGTCGACGCAACGACTCTCGCCGAATCGTTCCTGCAGACCCGCGGTCGCGCGGAACACGCCGCCGAGCCGGCCGACGTCCTCGCCCATGACGAGGACGGACGGATCGCGCTCCATCTCGCCGTGGAGCGCGTCGTTCACGGCCTCGACGAGGAAGCGCTCACTCACCGAGGACTCTCCTGAGCTCGGCGAGATCGTCGGCAAGACCCGGCGGCGGCGCTGCATACGCGTGCTCGAACACGAGACCGATGTCGGCTTGCGGCTCGGCCTCGGCAGCTTCGATCCCGGCTCGCATCAGTCCGAGCGCCTCGTCCTTGATCTCTTGCGCCTGGTCGCCTGCGAGGGCCCCGAGCCGTTCGAGGTACGCCTCGTAGCGTCCGACGCACTCGTTCGCACGCTCCTCGTCGACGCGTTCCTGATCGATGTAGGCGGAGGGGTCGTCCGCGGTAGCGTGCGGTGCCGCCCGGTAGGTGACGGCCTCGATGAACGTCGGCCCGTCACCGGCTCTCGCTCGCTCGACTGCCTCCCGAGTTGCCTCGTAGACGGCGAGCACGTCCCCTCCGTCGACACGCACGCCGGGCATTCCGTATCCGATCGCTTTGTCGGCGAGTGTCGGCGCCGCCGTCTGCGCCGACACGGGAGTCGAGATCGCCCACTGGTTGTTGTTGCAGAAGAGAATTGCCGGAGCGTTCATCACTCCGGCGAAGGTGGCGCCCTCGTGGAAGGACCCTTCGGAGGTCGCGCCGTCGCCGAAGTAGGCGATCGCCACGCGATCCTCCCCCTTCAGGCTCGAGCCCCAGGCGAGCCCGACCGCATGCGAGACATGCGTCCCGATCGGGACACAGATCGACGCCACGTTGTACTCCTTCGGGCTCCACCAGCCGGAGGGGTGGCCCCGCCACCACGAGAGAATCGTCGCGGCCGGGATCCCGCGCAGCAGCCCGATCGCGGACTCGCGATAGCTCGGGAAGATCCAGTCGCGCTCCTCGAGCGCAAACACGGACCCTGCCTGCATGGCCTCGTGGTTCCAGAAGATCGCGTACGTGCCGATGCGGCCCTGGCGGTGGTACACGACCGAGCGCTCGTCGTAGGTTCTGAGCAGGACGAGGTTCCGGTAGAGCGCCAGGAGATCCTCGGAGGTGAGCCCGTCGACCCTGCCGTCCGGGAGATCGGCGCCGTCGCCGATGACGCGGCGCAGGCCTCCTTCCGCCGGCAGCACCAGGCTCATCGCGCGGGAAGTCTAGGTCACACGAGAACGGTGATCGCGTCCGGCTCGGCTTCGTACACGGCTTCGGTCACGTCACCGGCGTCCTCACCGTCCACCTGCAGAGGCAGTGGGCGATCGCAGTGGACGACGAGACGATCGAGATCGTGCGCATGGAGAGCTCGGCCGTCCTTCAGCCCACGACCACGCGTCGCATGGAGCAGCAGGCGAGGCATGTCACGTGCCCGCAGGGAGATCGGAGCGAACACCGCGAGCCCTTCGTCGAAGCTTCCTCCCGGTACGAGATCGAGTGCGAACGCCCCGGCGTACGTGTACGGCGAGCAGTTCGCGACGAGCGCGAACGCGGCTCTCCCGAGCCCTTCGAGCTCGAGTTGCGGCTCGAAGCGCGCGTGGCTCTCGGAGAAGGCACCGAGCGCGACGCGCATGAAAGCCATGTCGCCAGGACGCCTGCCGTCGGGTCGCCGGCCGAGCTCGTCGACGCGCCGCACGAGCTCCGCGTCGAGCCCGATGCCGGCGTTGAACCCGAACCGGCGTCCGTTCACGCGTCCGAGCGCTATGCGACGCGAGTGACCTTCGGCAACCCGTAGTGCGGCCTTGACGGCGTCCCGCGGGAGCCCGAGCGCGCGTGGGAGAACGCTCGTCCCACCGCCGGGAAGAAAGCCGAGCGGTACGTCGACACTCACGCCGTTCAGCACTTCGTTGTAGGTGCCGTCCCCACCGAAGACGTAGATCGCCTCGACCTGGCCCGCGTCGCGGGCGATCGCCGCTGCCTCGCCCGGTGCAGTCGTGAGCTTCGTCTCCACCGAAGGCAGGGCCGCCTGGACCGCAGCGAGCCGGTGCTCGTCGACACCGGTCGCGAACGGATTGACGATCAGAAGGCGTGTCATCGAGTCGGCACGCTTGTTCTAGCCCGGCGTCGCGTATCCGCGGACGCCGTCGACGAGGATCGCGGTGAAGCGGTCGGCGAGCTCGTCGGTGTCGCGCCCCGGCGCGAGCCACGTGTAGGCCCAGTTCGCGGCCGAGAGGACCAGCAGGGTTGCGGCCCCGGTGTCGAGGTCGGTGCGCAACCCACCCGACTCGACGCCCTCGCGGAAGAGCGCACGCCAGCGCTCCTCGTAGCGACGGCGCTCGGCGATGATCTCCTCGCGGTACGCGTCTTCGAGGTACCTCCACTCGCGCGTGAACACGGTCGCGACGTCGAGCTGCTCGGAGACGATCCCGAGATGGCCGCGGAGCGCGAGCCGAACGCGGTCGACCGCAGGCGCATCGTCCGGGACTGCGTCGAGCGCTGCGTGGAACGCACGAGCTCCCTCGCGCATGGTCTGGAACAGGAGCTCCTGCTTCGAGCCGATCAGCGAGTACAGCGACCCTTTCTGCACGCCGAGCGCCTGAGCGAGCGCGTCCATCGACGTTCCGTGAAAGCCGCGCTCCGCGAAGAGCCTTGCCGCCTCACGCGCGAGATCGTCCTTCCTCGTGGCCATATACTCGATGCTAACGACCGTTCGGTAGGGAGGCGAGAATTGGACGAGCAGAGCGTGGATAGCCAAACCCAGGAGTTCCTCGAGTACGTCCAGTCGGGAGGCCAGGTGGAGACGGGCGACTGGATGCCAGACGAGTACCGCGCCAGCCTCATCAAGTTCATCGAGATGCACGGCAACTCCGAGCTCATGGGCGTGCTTCCCGAGCGCGACTGGATCCTCCGCGCGCCGACGCTCCAACGGAAGCTCGCCCTGACCGCGAAGATCCAGGACGAGGTCGGGCACGCCCAGCTCATCTACCGGGTCGTCGAGGACCTCGGGAAGCCGCGGAGCGCGTGCCTCGACGATCTCGTCTCGGGCAAGTCCAAGTTCCACAACGTCTTCCACTACCCGACCAAGACCTGGGGTGACGTCGGCGTCATCGCCTGGCTCGTGGACGCCGCGGCGATCGTCTCCCAGAAGGCGCTCCTCAAGTGCTCGTACGCGCCGTACGCGCGGATCATGAAGAAGATCTGCTGGGAGGAGTCGTTCCACATCCTCCACGGCCGCGACGTCATCCTCGCGCTCGTCACGGGCACCGAGGAGCAGTTCGCGCTCGTCCAGGAGGCGCTCGACCGCTGGTGGGAGCCGCTCATGCACTTCCACGGCAACCCCATCCCGGCCGAGGAGGACCCCATGTTCGTCTGGCGCATCAAGAGCCAGGGAAACGAGGAGGCGCGCCAGCAGTTCCTCGAGGGCTACGTCCCGCAGATCCGCGAGCTCGGCCTCGAGGTCCCCGACCCGGCATTGCGCAAGGACGAGGAGACGGGCAGGTGGCTCTACACCGAGCCGGACTGGGAGAAGCTCCGCGCCGTCGTCACAGGCCACGGGCCGGCGTCGGAGGAGCGGCTCGCGTTCAGACGGCTGTCGCGCCAGGACGTCGCCTGGGTCGAGCAGGTCGTTCTGGCAGAGGCGGCATGAGCCACGTCTACGAGGTCTTCAGGCAGGAGCGGAAGGGACAGCCGTTCCAGCACGCGGGGTCCGTGTTCGCGCCTGACGATCGCTTCGCGGAGATCTACGCGCGCGAGCAGTACGGTCGCCGGCAGGAGTCGGTTGCACTCTGGTTCGTGCGGCGAGATGCCGTGATCGACATCGAGGAGTTTCCCGACGAGTTCGACCTCAAGTACCGGCGGGTGGACGGCTACTCGATCAAGACACGGCTTCGCGAGGCGCGCGAGCGAGCGGGAACGCTCGAGACGGCTCCGCGGGCGAGCGAGGAGACGTGAGCGAGCGCACCGACCTGCTGCTCTCGATCGCCGACGACGAGCTCGTCCTCGGCTGGCGCAACTCGGAGTGGACCGGGATCGCGCCGTTCCTCGAGGAGGACGTGGCCTTCTCGTCGATCGCGCAGAACGAGATCGGGCACGCACGGGCTCTCTACGAGCTCGCCGCCGCCGAGCTCGGCACGACGGCCGACGAGCTCGCGTTCGACCGTGCGCCCGACGAGTACCGCTGCGCGCCGCTCGTCCAGCTCCGGCGACTCGAGTGGGCGCGAACGATTGCACGTCACTGGCTCTACGAGACCGCCGACGAGATCCGGCTCGCTGAACTCAAGAAGTCAGACGACCCGCAGATCGCGGGGATCGCCGCGAAGATGGATCGTGAGGAGGCCTACCACCGGATGCACGCCGGGATGTGGGTCGACCGGTTACTCGTGAGCGAGGATGGCCGCGGGCGGCTGAACGAGGCGGTCGACGAGCTGTGGCCGTACGCGCTCGGCGTCCTCGACGAGGAGCTTCGCCCCCAGCTCCGACAGCGCGCGGAGGCGCGGTTTGGTCGCGAGCTGCCGGACGTCGAGGCGATCCCGCGTGGCGTTCACGAGGCCGAGCTGGCGGAGCTCTGGGAGGAGATGACCGTGGTCAGGCGCTCCGCGCCGGCGGGAGCGCAGTGGTAACGACGGACGATGTGTGGGCGGCGCTCGCCGAGATCCCCGATCCCGAGATCCCGGACATCTCGCTCGTCGACCTCGGTGTGATCAAGAGCGTGTCCGTGGAGGGAGAGCGCGTCCGGGTCGAGTTCACTCCGACGTTCCTCGGCTGCCCTGCGCTCGAGCGCATGCAACTCGAGATGGCCGCGGCGATCGAGCGCGCAGGAGGCGAGCCGCAGATCGACGTCGTCCTCGACGACTCGTGGTCGACCGACCGGATCACACCCGAGGGCAGAGAGAAGCTCCGCCTCGCCGGCTTCGCCCCGCCCGCGCCCCGCCCTGCCGGGAAGCTCGAACTCGTCGAGCTCCAGCGTGGTTTCCGCTGCCCGTATTGCGGCTCCAAGGACACGCGACTCGACAACCTCTTCGGCCCGACGCCGTGCCGCTCGATCCGCTACTGCGAGAGCTGCAGGCAGCCTTTCGAGCAATTCAAGACGATCTAGCCACGCGGCTCAGCAGCCCAAGCGCCGGACGAGTGGCACCGTGTGCGCGGGAAAAGTGCCCTCGTAGCCCTTTGGGGCGGTCCCGATCTGGCCGACGGCCCAGACGACCGGTGGTGCGGCTCGCCGAGCAGGCACGAGGGCGATGTCGTTCAGCTCCCAGCCCGTCGGAAGCGCGGTCGCCCGCCAGCGAGTGCGATTCCGATACCAGGTCCAGAAGCCGGCGGTACCCATGTCTTCGTACGACCACGGGTTCCCGCTCACCGCCCACACCGCTTCCGAGGAGAGCGGCGCGATGCCTGCGAACTCCGTCTCTCCCGAGCCCGACAGCCTCGCGTACGTCCAGTGCTTGCCGTCCCAGTGGAGCATGAGCGGGCCGATCGCGGGAGGTGACATCTCCTCCATGTGCTCCCCTCCACCCGCCCAGACATCGGTACTCGAGGCCGCGCCGACCGCCGAGAGCCACGCGTAGTCGTTACCGCTGGTCGCACGCCGCACGAACGACGTCCAGCGCGCCCCGTCCCAGTGCACCATCAGCGCCTCGTCCCAATCGGACGACGCCACGGTTGCGGTCCCGACAGCCCAGACGTCACGCCGCGAGATGGCCGCGATGTCCGTGAGAGACGCGTCTGGCTTGGTAAAGACGCGGGCCCACCGCCGTCCGTCCCAGTGGGAGATCTCTCCAACGTCCCGGTAGAGGTCGCTGGATCCCACGACCCAGACGTCCCTCGGAGAAAGCGCCGCGACCGCGCTCGTGGCCCGGACCTCGGCGGGCACCGTCACCTGCGACCAACGCGTCCCGTCCCAGTGAAGGACCAGGGGTCCGGCGGAGCGGGGGTTCCGGCCGACGGTCCACGCGTCCCGTCGTGACGTCGCGGCAACGTCGCTGAGGACGCCGGTGATCCTGGGGCTCGCGCTGACGGACCAGCGCTTCCCGTCCCAGTGCTCGATCAGCGGTGAGCCTGAGACGATCTCCCCGCCGGTGATTCCGCCACGGCGGACGATCCCGCCGACGGCCCACGCGTCGGTCGTCGAGAGGGCGGCGACACTCTCTAGCGTGCCTTCCCTGATTCGCGGGCTGGGCACGTTACGCCAGGTAGGCATGCAAGAACCGCGACGCGAAGCGGACCGGGAGCCGGCGTCACCCGACGGAACCGCAAGCACGGCGCAGATTGCCGCCGCCACGACGAGAGACACCAACGCTGCACGAGGAATGGCCATGCGACCTCCTGCACACACAGGCTGCGTGTCCACGCCAAGCGATGCATCGGGGAAGTCACTGACGCCGGCTGGCGACAACCCCACAGCTCGCCCTCGTCCCCGGCTTCTCCGGCGAAGATCCGGAGCACGGCAGGCCCCTTCCGGCGGTTGCAGTCCTTGCACAGGAGGGCGGCGGGCTCGCGCAGCGTGCCCTCGCGGCTCGACAACCTGTTCGGCCCGACGCCGTGCCGCTCGATTCGCTATTGCGAGGCGTGCCGCCAGCCGTTCGAGCAGTTCAAGGCGATCTGGGTCTCGACCGCAGCCGCTAGCGCCAGTCGATCGAGACGACCGCGACGGGGCGCTCGATTCCCTTGAACGTCTCCGTCCGCGGCTCCGATGTCCGAAGCCCGTCGCTGAAGCCGTCGAGCGTCTCGGCGCTCACCAGGATCTCGCCCCCCTGGGCTTCGGCACCGATCCGCGCAGCCACGTGCACGCCCTGCCCGCCGTAGTCGGTTGACTCGTCGCCCGTGCGGAACGCCTCGCCGGCGTGCGCGCCGATCCGGACATCCGGGGCGACGATCTCCTCGCCGAGCGCTCGCTGGATCGCGACGGCTGCGTCGATCGCAGCTCTGGGGTCGTCGAATGACGCGAAGAAGCCGTCGCCGGTCTTCTTCACGACCTCGCCGCCGTTCTCAACGATGTGCTCGCCGACGATCTCGTCGTGGCGCGCCAGCAACCGCTTCCACTTCTCGGAGCCGAGCGTCTCGAGCAAGCGAGTCGAGTCGACGATATCGGTGAAGACGAACGTCCGCCGCGTCTCCACCCGGCCGAGGAGCTCGTTCACTCGCCGGACGTCCGGCGCTGCGCCGAGACGTTCGAAGCCGGCGAGCGCGCCCTCGAGCTCGTCCGTGCCCGCTTGTTCGTCTCCGAGCCGCCGATGCGCGATCCCGAGCAACGTCCGGGTTTGCGCCGTCTCGTACGGGGCGCCCACCTCGCGCCACTGGTCCCGTCCGCGTTGGAGGCTAGCGGCGGCCGCTTCCCAGTCCCTCTCCGCCAGTTTGATCCGGCCGACCGCGACTTTGATGGTCGCGTCGAAGGCGAGGGCGCGGCGGTCTCCGATCTTGTACGAGTCGACGATCGTCTCGAGTTCGTCGAGCGCCCGTCGCGCAGTGCCGAGATCGTTCGTGGCGATGGCGATCTCGATCTGGGCGGGAAGATGGCGGAGTCGCCTGAGGGGATCGGTGACCTCCTGGAGTCTGCGCTTGATGCCAGTTGCGGCCGCATCGACCTTGCCCTCGGCGAGGCGGAGGAGCGAGAGCCCGGGTTGCGGATCTCGACCGAGCTCGTTGGCGGTGCGGAACGCTGCTTCCGCGCCGGGGAAATCGCCACGTTGACGGCGGACCTCGCCGATCTCGTAGTACCCGCCAGCGGTGATCTCGCGGTCGAAGTCCTGGAGCTCGTCACATGCGGCCTGCGCCTGGACCTCGGCCGCCGGCCAGTCGCCCCGGAGACGCAGGACCTCGGCTCGGTGTATTCGGCAGGCGCCAGGAAAGCCACTCACCTCGAGCTGATCGCACCACCGGTTCGCTACTTCCGTCCACTCGGCTGCACGTCGGTAGTCACCGAGGTCGCGGCACGCGCTGATGGTGATGCAGTAGACGAGCCCCGTTGCGTGAGGTCGTACGCCGCCCGAGGTCGCGAGCGCCGTTGCCTCGTCGAGCAGAGCGAGCCCTTCGTCGATCCGTCCGGCCATGATCCGCGCCCGACCTTGCCCGGAGACCGCAAGTGCCTGAACATCTCTGTCGCCGACGCGCCGACCGAGCTCGAGGGCCTCGCCGAACAGCGCCTGGGCCGTGTCAAGGTCGCCCTCGGCGAACATGGCCCTGAGCGCCTTGATGAGCAGTATCCGGCCATGCTCGGCCGCCTCGGGAACGCCGTCGAGCAGCCGCTCGGCGTTCCCGAACCATCCGTTGGAGACCGAGAACGCTCCTCTGCCCTCGTAGTCCCAGGACAGCGTGAGCGCCATCCGGGCGGCGCCCAGCGCGTCTCCCTCCGCGCTGTACGACGTATACGCCCGCTCCCGGAGCGCGATTGCCTCCTCGAGCTTGCCGCGCCACCACGCACTCTCTGCATATGCCTCGAGATCGGAGGCCTCGAGGCCCTGCGGGTCGAGGCTCGCATACGTCTCGTGCGCGGTCCGCCATGCCTGGCGGCCGGCGGCCGCGCGTGCTTGCTCGAGCAAGTCGATCACCTGGGACACGAAGCCATCATTGTGGCTGTTGCCTTGTGCGCCGGGGAGCGGCGACGCCGTCCCTCATCCACGGGTCACGTCGCGTCGCGCTCGCCGAGGGGTGCCTGGCCTGCATCGGACCGGGCACGCCCGAGCCGCGGTGATACATCAGCGGCGCTCCGGACGGCAAGAAGGAAGATCCGCCGTGCGGGCGTCGCGCGCCCGGCTCCGCACCGCCGGAATGCTCAACCTCGTCCAGCTGCAACGCGGCTTCCGCTGCCCGTTCTGCGCTCGACAACCTCTTCGGGCCGACCCGTGCCGCTCGATTCGCTACTGCGAGGACTGCCGCCAGCCGTTCGAGCAGTTCACGACGATCTAGCTAGTCGTTCGCGACGCAGAGCTGCGTGAGATCGATAGCGCCCGGCTCGTCGTCGCAGCCGAGCCGGCGCGAGACGAGTGCTCCGAGGCTGTCGTAGCCATAGGTGATCAGCGGGACGTCGCGGAGCGCGAGGCGGAGGGCAAGGCGCGCGGCCGCGTCCGCGCGGGCTTTGCCGGACAAGCGATCGAGGCGGTCGACGTCCGCGTCGAGTCCGGGCGGCCGCCATTCGGCAGGCAACGCCGTGTGAGCGACCCGAGCCAACAGGCTGGCACCGTCCGGATAGTCGATTCCGAACCCGCCGTCGGCGATGTCGAGCTCGGCCTGGCCGAGGTTGGCGACAACCTCATCGTCGAACCTCGCGGCGACGACCTCGATCCCGATCGGTGCCAGCGCGGTGCGCACCGCCTCGAACGTCCGTTGACATGGATCGCAGTCCGCCGGAACCCCCATTCGCGCGCGCCGCGTAGGCCCCAAGCGCGGGATGCCGCCCCCGGTGAGCGAGATTCCGGGAACGGGCCGATAGCCGGCGATCCCAGGACGGAGGAGAGACGCACTCGGGGTCTCGCTCCAGATCGCGGCGAGCGCGGCGCGGTCGATCGCCCGGTTGGCCGCGCGTCGTACCTTGACGTCGGAGAAGAGTGGACGGCCCGCGTTGAGCGCGAGGAGCGCGCCCCCAAGCTGCGGCAGCGCCTCGTACCTGGATGTCGTCGAGGCTTGGGGCCTGTTCGCGACCGGGCCCGTCGGCGCGAGCAACGGCTCGGATGCCATCAGCACGGCGTCCGCCTGCCCGCTGTCGACACGCGCAACCGCCTGTTCCGGCGTGATTCCCTCCCGGAACCCGATCGCGTCGAGTGGTGGCTCCGGTCCCGAGTAGTTCGGATTCCGTTTCAGGATCATGTACTCGCCGTTCTCGTGCTCGGCCATGTAGAACGGCCCCGCACTCGGAGGGGCGACGGGTTGCACGCCGCCGTGGACGATCGGCGTGTCCGTCGGGACCGTGCAGAAGTACGGCAGCGAGATCCGCGCCGGGAAGTCGGGTGCCGGTCGCGTCAACATGAACGAGATCGTCGAGCCTCGTACGCGGATGCCGCTGACGTGTCGAGCACGTCCTTCGTTGAATGCGGCCGCGCCCTCGAGGTCGCTAAGCACGCCGATGCCCGGTGAGTGGTCGCCGAGCTTCGCGGACAGCGCCCGCTCCACCGAGTAACGAACCGCCTCTGCGGTCACGGGGGCGTTCGAGGGAGGCCCAAACCGCACCCCAGAGCGCACGTGGAAGGTGTACGTCCTGCCGTCCGAGGAGATGCGCGCTGGCGCACTCGCGAGCGCCGGCTCGAGCGGACCGGTGGGTCCGCTCGGTCGGCCCAGCAGCATCGAGCACGTCGCGCGCTCGATCATGAAGATCGACGAACTCGAGCCAAGGGCCGGATCCGGCGGGTCGAAGGTGTAGACCGGGACGATGATCTTCGCGACGTCGCCCTGCAGAGAGTCGATTCGGTCCTCCCATGTCAGGCCGTCCGCCAGCTCGACGAGCAGCGCGTCGCCGAGCACGCCGACGCCGCGGAGCGGGTGCCCGAACCGATACGCCCGCATGTCGCCGCTCGTCGCGTCGATCCCCGTGACCGTGCCGGCGTCCGTGTTGGAGACCCAGAGTCGGCCGCCCCCGAACGCCACCTGTCGTGCACCGTCGCCCGTCTGGTACGTCGCGACGACTCGACCGTTCTCGTCGACCTTGTAAACCGTTCCCTTCGTCTCGTCGGATGCCCATGCGTATCCGCCGCCCACGGCGACGGACACGTATTGATCCTGCGTGCGGGCCGTCGCGACGATCGTGTTCGTCCTCGGATCAATTCGGCGCAGGCCGGCGAAATTCGAGCCGACCCAGATCCCACCCTCACCGCATGCGATCGGCCAGGGATAGGGCGTCTGGATTCGCGCCTGAACGGCACCGGTGACCGGCGCGACGCGTAGTACGACGCTCTCGTCGTTGTCGGCGATCCACAGCGATCCGGCACAACGCGCGATGGAGACCAACCCGAACCGACCCTCTGCATCCAGGAGATGGACACGGTTCACCTCCTGACTCTGAGCGACGTTCACGCGCGCGAGATCGTGAAGCCCAACGAACCACACGTCCTCTCCATCGGGCAGATACCAGCCCGCATCGCCCCCGAACGGCGACCCCACGCGGGCCGTGATGTCGCCGTCGGCCGGATCGATCCGCACGAGCGAGTGCGGCTCGAGACTCCAGACCCAGAGACTGCCTGCGCCGGCGACCACCCCGACGGGCTGCGCGATCTCCGTCTCGGGGATGTGCGCTCGCAGATGACCGGTCTCGGCATCTATCAGCGCGACTCCCGGTGGGAGCGACTCCAACGAGGCGTCGCCATGCGTCAGAGCCACCGTTGTCGCTGCGACCGCGGCGAGCAGTGCCGCCACGGCTCCTGCGACCACGAACTTCCACGCCCGACGCCTGCGCGGTGCGGCATCGTCGAGCATCGGCTCGAGTGACAGTTCGAGGTCGAGCGCTGGATCGTGACGGAGGACGGCAGCCTCGAGGTCGCGCAGCGGGCGACCGGGCTCGAGTCCAAGCTCCTCACGCAGGTGGGCGGCACCACGACGGTATGCGTCGAGCGCGTCGGCCTGCCGTCCGCTGCGGTAGAGCGCGAGCATGAGCTGCTCGAGGAACCGCTCCCTGAACGGGAACTCGGCGACGAGGTCCTCGAGCTCCGGGACGAGCGCTCGGTCACGACCGCGTGCGAGGTCCGCATCGATTCGCGCCTCCCTCGCCGCGAGGATCCGTTCCTCGAGCCGCGTCGCTTCGGCTGCCGCCCACGGCTCGAGAGGGATGTCCTCCAGCGGCCGTCCGCGGATCAAGCCGAGTGCCTCGTCCAGGAGCGCAGCGGCTTTCGCGGGGGGCGCCTCGGACGCTGTCCGGACGAGGTCGTCGAACCGGTCGACGTCGGTCTCCCCGGGTTTGACGTGGAGCTCGTAGCCGCGCTCGCGGGTCACGATCCGCCCGTCGCCGAGCACCTTGCGAAGACCGGAAACGTAGACCTGGATGCTCTTCCCCGCCGTCTGCGGCGGCTCTCCCGCCCAGATCTCCTCGACGAGCCTGTCCGTCGAGACTGCCCGGCCACGATCGAGCAGAAGGAGCGCGAAGAGGGTTCGCTGTTTCGCACCGCCGAGCGAAATCACCTCGCCGTTGTCTTCGACCTCGAGAGGCCCGAGCAGGCGGAACTCCATCGCGCTCCTTCCCGACTGGTGCGCACCGTATTCCTGCGCCGGGGCCGCTGCAAGGCGGGAAGAAAGCCGACCTCTACCGCGGCTTAGGTCCGATCGCCGCTCCGCTTAACCGGCTCGGATCAACGTCGTGGCATGGGCAGCACACACATCCGGCGACGGCGGGTCGCACCACTGCTCGTCGCTCTCGCTCTGAGCTCGACGCCCGCGCTCGCAGCCGACGAGCCCTCGACCGACACGACTCCGATCGTCGTGCGGGTCGACGGCGGGTTCAGCTGGACGGACGCGGGGATCGGCGTCGTGGCGGGGGCGGGGGCGGCGCTCGTCGCCGTCGGCGGAGCTGCCCTCCTGCGCTCCTCGTCGGAGGAGCGCCTACGAGACGAAAGGGAGCAACCTGATGAGTACTAGGCGATGGACGAGACCTGCATTCGGTGCGACTCTCGCGACTGCAGCCGTGGCGCTCCTCGTCGCGACTGCCGGATCGGCCCAGGCAACTACGCGGGCTCCGCAGCTGAACTGTGGCGCCACCATCACCGTGAGCACGAAGCTCGACCGTGACCTCGTCAACTGTCCCGACAACGGCATCACGATCGGCGCCGACCACATCACGCTCGACCTGAACGGCCATGTGATCGACGGCGACGGTACCGAGTTTCCCGACTGTCCTCCCGATCAGCCATGCGACGTCGGCGTGGTCGACCTCGATCACAGCGGGGTCACGATCAAGGGAGGACGCGTGCGTGAGTTCGCCCTGGGCGCGCTTGTCGTCGGCGCGAACGACAGCCGCTTCACGCATCTGGATCTGTCGCACCACTTCTTCTCGGGTCTGATGGTGGCGAACTCCTCCCGCAGTGTGATCGACGGGGTAACTGCTTCAGCGAACGGTCTCACCACCGACCAGGCCGGCATCAGCGTGTTCGACTCGCGTGAGCTCACGTTCACGGAGAACGCCGTCGTCGCAAACGGGGACATCGGCTACTTCATCAGCGGGTTGGACGACAGCGACCTCGAGCAGAACTCCATCTCAGGCAATCCTGAAGCGGCGATTCTCCTCGACCACGGCAATGGCAACGAGTTCAGCGGCAACCGCGTGTCCGAAGGTGGGGACGGCATCATCGTCTCCGGCGACAGAAACACCGTCGCCGGAAACCTGCTCTTCGACACCGGCGCCTGCGGAGGGGAATGCGGCAACGGCGGCTACGGGATCTCCCTCGAGGGCGGGACCGGCAACCTGATCGAGCGCAACACGGTTGCGCGCTCCCATCAGGCCGGAATACGAGTCGCCTCGTTCCAGGAGTTCGGCGGGCCGCCGACAGTCGGGAACACCGTCCGCATGAACCTGATCCTGGGCTCCGTCCTCGACGGCCTGCTCGTCGAGGCGACGGCGACCGGCACCGTGGTAGGGCAGAACACTGCGGCCGGCGCGGGCGACGACGGCATCGAGATCGACAACGCTGCCGCGACCGTGACCCGCAACCTCGCGGCGCACAACCGCGATCACGGCATCGAGGCGATCGCCGGCGTCACCGACGGCGGCGGCAACAAGGCAGTGGCAAACGGCAACCCGACCCAGTGCGTGTCCGTCGCGTGCTGACCTAGCCGCGACAGAAAGGAGCACAGTCATGAAGGCATTGCTCACGCTCGCCGTCTGCAGTCTGGCCGTCGCGGCGCTCGCCGGCGCCGCACGATCGACGACGCCGGGCACGAACGGCCGCATCCTCTATCAGCAACAGGTGAATGAGAAGAACCAGCTCTTCACCGTCAACGCCGACGGGACCGGTCGTCGGCAGCTCACGCACGGGCCGACGGAGTCGCTCAACGGCGCCTGGTCTCCCGACTGGAAGTCGATCGTCTTCGAGCGAGAGTTTCCCGATCACGCCGGTGTCCTCGTCATGAACGCCGACGGCACGAACGTCCACGTTCTGACTCCGAGCGGCCTGCAGGGCGACCCGTCTTTCACGCCGGACGGAAAGCAGATCGTGTTCTCGCGCACGGCGGAGGGCCAGTACGACAGCCTCTGGGTGATGAACGCGGACGGTTCGGACCCGCGCGAGCTGGTCGCGACGAGGAACTACGGCTCCCAGAAGTGCGGCTGCGATGTCGACCCGACGGTCTCGCCCAACGGCAAGACCATCACGTACGTCCGCGTCAGAGGTGACTGGGGTCAGAACCAGGCGCTGCTGTCGGTCAAACTAGACGGCACGGGCCTGAAGCGGCTCACGTCGCGCTCGTTCGAGGTTGCGATCAAGCACGACTGGTCGCCGAACGGGAAGCTGATCGTCTTTACGTCCCCCGGCGACCCTGGTCCAGGAAAGTCGGCCAACCTCTGGGTCATGCGGCCGGACGGTTCACATCCTCGGGCCCTCACGCACTACACAGGTGGAACGTCGCACGCATTCGCGGGGTCGTTCTCGCCCGACGGCAAGTGGATCGTCTTCCGCATGGAGGACGCCAAGGGGTATCACCTGTCCCGCATTCGTCCGGACGGTACCGGCCTGGATGTGCTCCTCACGAACAAGCTCGTACCTCAACGGTCGAGCTCATGGGGGACGTCTCGCTAGACGAGCGAACGGTGCATGACCTGGGGTGTGCAGACGGCCCGGCAGCTGCCGGGCCGTCGTGTGTCGCCAGGTAGACACAAGGGAAGCGGAGTGATATATCAGCGACGCGCGCATGACGGAGACTGCCGAGACTGCTCCTCGAGAAACGCGGCATCGGGTCGATCGCACGAGCGCACCCGTCATTCGCGCCGAAGGCATCTGGAAGGTCTTCGGCCCCCACCCCGAACGGCTCGTCGGATCCCCTGACGCGGATCTTCCGCGCGGTGAACTGCGCGAGAAGACGGGGTGCGTCGTCGCCGTCCGCGACGTCTCGCTCGAGGTTTGGCCGGGAGAGGTGTTCGTCGTCATGGGACTCTCCGGCTCCGGCAAGTCGACGCTCGTGCGGACGCTCATCCGCCTGATCGAGCCGACGGCGGGGAGCATAGAGGTCGCCGGTCATGACGTCATGAAGTCCGACCGCGCGGAGCTGAGGGAGCTACGCCGCCACTCCGTCTCGATGGTCTTCCAACACTTCGGCCTGCTCGCGCATCGCCGCGTGATCGACAACGTCGCGTTCGGCCTCGAGGTCCAGGGAATGGGCAAGCGCGAACGCCACGAGCGTGCGCAGGAGGTGCTGCGCCTGGTGGGTCTCGAGGACGCCGCGAACCAGTTTCCCGACCAACTCTCCGGCGGAATGCAGCAGCGGGTCGGCGTCGCGCGCGCCTTCGCAGGCAACCCGGAGGTGATGCTCTACGACGAGCCGTTCAGCGCTCTCGACCCGCTCATCCGGCGTGACATGCAGGACGAGGTCATGCGACTCCAGCAGGAGATCGGCAAGACGACGATGTTCATCACGCACGATCTCCCGGAGGCTCTCCGTCTGGGAGACCGGATCGCGATCATGCGCGACGGGGCGATCGTCCAGCTCGGAACGCCCGAGGAGCTCGTCGGCTCGCCGGCCGACGAGTACGTCGAGAACTTCACGCGCGACATCCCGCGCAGTCATGTCCTGACCCTGCGCTGGATCATGCGGGCGCCCGAGCCTGACGACGCGACGGACGGCCCGAGGCTCGACGTGACCACGACGATGCGCAAGGCCGTCCCCGTCGTCGCAGCCAGCGAGAAGCCGGTCTGCTGCATCGACGATGGGCAGGTCGTCGGCATCGTCGATCGCGACGCCGTCCTGCGCTCGATCGCCGAAGAGGAGGGCTAGGGCGTGTCGACGATCACGGAGACCCCACTTGCGCTACCGGCGGTCTCGCACGTCCCGTGGTGGCGCGGGAAGATCGTCCAGGTCGGGGCGATCATCGCCGTGATGTGGCTCGCCTACCGCGGCTGGAAGAGCGAGTATCCCTGGCCGAACGACCTCGTCTGGAACGGGCTGCAGGGCAGGTTCGACGCGATCCAGAACTGGCTCCTCGACCAGCGCCTGGAGGGTGGAGGCGGGCTGCTGTTCTCGGTCTTCGACGGCTTCCGTGTCTTCGCGGACAACCTCGTGACCTGGTTCAACGACCTGCTCATCTGGCTCACGTGGATCGGCACGACAGTTGCGGGGACGCTCCTCGCATGGCGTTTCGGAGGATTGCGTGCCGGCGTCTGGGCTCTGGCCGCGTTTGCGACGTTCGCCCTCTCAGGTCTCTGGGCGGAGAGCATGGAGACGCTGGCCCTCATGCTCGCCGCCGTGGGCCTCTCGATCGTGATCGGGATCCCGCTCGGCGTCGCCGCCGGGAAGTCGGACCGTTTCAACCGCGGCATCACGCCGGTTCTCGATGCAGCGCAGATCGTCCCGGCGTTCGCGTATCTGATGCCGGTCGTCCTGTTCTTCTCGATCGGATATGCGGCCGCCGTGGTCGCGACGATGATCTACGCGATCCCGCCGTGCATCCGCATCACCGCGCTCGGCATCCGTCGCGTACCGATCAACACGGTCGAGGCCGCGGCGTCGATGGGCGCGACCGGGCGCCAGATGCTCCTGAAGGTGCAGCTCCCGATGTCGCGGCGGATGCTGCTCCTCGGCCTCAACCAGACGATCATGTTCGCGCTCTCGATGGTCGTCATCGCCGGCCTCATCGGCGGAGGCGGGCTCGGCGCGGTCGTGAACTCGGGGCTGTTCTCGAACCCGGCGCTCGCGATGCTCGCCGGCACCGTGATCGTCGTGATGGCGATGGCATTCGACCGCATCACCGAAGCTGTCGCCGATCAGACCGACCCGACGAAGCGCCACCTCGACGCCACGGCGAAACGTCGGCTTCGCGCTCAATCGCTCGCCGTCACCGCGGCGATCGTGGGCACGGTCATCGTGGCCAAGGTGATCGGCGTCAGCGGCGACTTCCCGGACTCAGCAGGCGTACGGCAGCGCACCGTGACGGCGCAGGACTGGATATTGGCGCAGATCCAGAAGGTGCTCGACTACGTGCAGGATCCGACCTCCTTCGTGTTCCACATCACGGAGCCGATCGGCAACTTCATCCTCGAGCATCTCCTGCTGCCGCTCCAGGCGTTTCTGATGGAGGGACCGTGGTTCATGACGCTCGGCGGCCTGACGCTCATCGCCTTCGTGATCTCCGGCCTCCGCCCCGCGATCACCGCGTTCATCATGCTCGCGTTCATCGGCTTCATTGGCGTCTGGTCCCTCGCGATGGACACGCTCTCGCAGGTCATCGTCGCGACGGTCATCGCGGTGATCCTCGGCGTCAGCCTCGGTATCTGGGCCTCGGAGAGCCGCACGGTCTCGGGGGTCGTGCGTCCCGTCAACGACGTGCTCCAGACGCTGCCACAGCTCGTCTACATCATCCCCTTCATCTATCTGATGCCCGTTTCGATCGTCCCAGGGATCGTGGCCGCCGTGCTCTATGCCTCCCCTATCGTGGTCCGTCTCGTCGAGCGAGGCCTCAAGGATGTCGCACCGGAGACCGTCGAGGCGGCGGGCGCGTTCGGAGCGACGCGCGGGCAGATTCTCCGAAAGGTCAAGATTCCCCTCGCCGGCGACACGATCATGCTCGGCGTCAACCAGGGGATCATCATGGTGCTCGCCGTCGTCGTGATCGGCGGGCTCGTCGGCTCGGGCGGCCTCGGCTACGAGGTCGCACAGGGGCTCGTCCGTGGCCAGTTCGGGCAAGGCGTCATCGCCTCGCTCGCCATCCTGGCCCTCGGCATCGCGCTCGACCGAGTCACGCAAGGCGCACGGCGGGCGAGAAAGGAAGACATGGCATGAGAGTCCAAGGAAATGTCAGAGACAAGGAGGATGGGATGTCGAAGCATCAGCGGGGCAGGGGAATCGGCCTCGTAGCACTGGCCGCCGCTGCCACGGCGGCGCTGATCGCGGTCGCGATGGCATCCGCCGGAGGCGCAGGGCCGACGGCGTGCGGCACGGTGACCCTGAACGAGAACTCGTGGGTCGGCTCGACGGCGAACGTCTACGTCGTCAAGAACGTGCTCGAGAAGAAGCTCAAGTGCTCGGTCAAGGTGACGAACATCACCGAGAACCAGCCGAGCTTCCAGGCAATGGCCGACGGCAAGATCGACGTCGTGCTCGAGGACTGGGACAACACGCTCGTCCCGTCGAACAAGAAGTACCTGACGAGCCATGCGGTCGTTCCCGTCGGTCCCAACGGGATCACCGGCGTGATCGGCTGGTACATCCCGCGCTACCTGCTCAAGCAGTACCCGATGTTCAAGACGTGGAAGGGGCTCAAGGGCAAGGAGAGCGTGTTCAAGACCGCGGAGTCGTCCCCCAACGCGGGGACGTTCCTGGGCGGCGATCCCTCGTACGTCCAGAAGGATCGCGCGCTCATCACGGAGCTCAAGCTCGACCTGAAGCATGTCGTCTCCGGCGCGGAGCCGGCGCAGGTCGCGCGGTGGACACAGCTCTACAAGCAGCACAAGCCGGTGCTCTTCTACTGGTACGACCCGCAGTACCTGAATGCGGTCTACAGCCTGTACCGCATCCAGCTGCCAAAGCGGTTCAAGGGCTGCCTGGACGACGAGAAGATCAAGGGCAAGCACGCCTGCGAGTACCCGTCGTACGGTCTCGACAAGCTCGTGAGCAGCAAGTTCGCGAAGAGCGGATCGCCGGCGCTCAAGGTGATCAGGAAGTTCAGCTGGACGTCAGCGGACCAGAACTTCGTGGCCAACCTCATCGCCGGGAAGCACATGGACAAGGACAAGGCTGCCGCCGTGTGGGTGGCAAAGAACAAGGCCAAGGTCAACGCCTGGCTCAAGTGAGCCGGGCCGGTGGCGGGGACGGTCACCGTCCCCGCCACCCCCGAACACAGCAGGCATGAGCACTCCGTCACTCACCATCCACCAGCCCGAGGCTGCGGACGCCCGGTCCCTGTCGGACCAGGCCTACTACCGCATCCGCGAGCTGATCGTCACCCTCGACCTGCCACCCGGTTCGCTCGTCAGCGAGCGCGACCTGATGGAACGGCTCGAGCTCGGTCGCACACCCGTGCGCGAGGCGCTCCGCGCGCTTGCCCGCGAGCGGCTCGTGGAGGTGTATCCGCGTCGCGGCATGTTCGTGTCCAACATCGATGTGCGCGATCTGGCAGGTCTCTCGGAGGTCCGGAATACGCTCGGAGCCGAGGGCCGCCAGGCTCGCGGCCGAGCGCGCGACCCCCTCCGACCGAGCGGTCATCGACGCCCTCCTGGAGGAGCTCGAGCAGATCCGCGGCGAGCCGAACGAACGGGCGCTCATCGACCTCGACCAGCGGATCCACCGACACGTCTACGAATGCGCGCACAACCCGTTCCTCGCGGAGACGCTGAACGAGTACTACGTCCTGACCCTTCGCATCTGGTTCCTCGCACTCGACCGGGTCGCGCGCCTCGAGGGCGCGGTGCGCGAGCAACGCGATCTGCTCGTCGCCATCAGAGACGGTCACGCCGACAAGGCCGAGGCAGCGATGCGCCGACACGTGACGAGCTTCGAGAACGCGATCCGTCGCGTCCTCTGAACTCATATATTTCTGACTTCCGTACTCATATATCAGCAGGAGCCACGCGCATGAGCACTGTCCCCCGCCAGGCCCGGGCCGTCGTCATCGGCTGTGGGATCGTCGGCAACTCGATCGCATACCACCTCACCCGACTCGGCTGGGACGGCGTCGTCCTCATGGACAAGGGTCCCCTCCCTAACCCGGGCGGGTCGACCGGACATGCCTCGAACTTCATCTTCCCGGTCGACCACTCCAAGGAGATGACGCAGCTCACGCTCGAGAGCATGAATCAGTACAAGGAGATGGAGGTCTTCACCGAGTCGGGCGGGATCGAGGTCGCTCGGACCGAGGAGCGCATGCAGGAGCTGACGCGGCGAGTCGCGTCCGCCAAGGCGTGGGGAATCGAGCCCGGTCTCTCTGGTGACGTCCGCCGAGGTGAAGGAGCTCGTCCCGTTCATCGACGAGACCGTGATCCTCGGCGGCTTCTACAGCCCGTCCGTGGGCGTCGTCGACTCGCTTCGTGCGGGCACCATCATGCGCGAGCGCGGGCAGCAGGGCGGACGGCTGAGTGTGCTCGCCAACACGGAAGTCATCGGTATCGACGTCGAGCACGGGCGCGTTCGGCGCCTGCGAACGACCGGCGGCGACATCGAGACGGACGTCGTCGTGATCGCGTGCGGGGTCTGGAGCCCGAAGCTCGCCCGGATGGCGGGTGCATCGATCCCGCTGACGCCGGCCGTGCACCAGATGATCGACATCGGCCCGACCCACTGGTTCGCCGACACGAAGGGCGACATCGACTTCCCGATCGTCCGCGACATGGACACGAACATGTACGAGCGCCAGGAAGGAACCGGTCTCGAAGTCGGCTCGTATGCGCACCGGCCGATCCTGTACGACCCCGAGGACCTGCCCTCGGTGGAGGAGGCCGCACTCACTCCGACCGAGTTCCCGTTCACACAGGAGGACTTCACGCCGCAGATGGAGCACGCGCTCGAGTTGATGCCGTCGATCGTCGGCGACGAGAGCGTCGGGATCAAGTACGCGGTCAACGGGATCCTCTCCCTCACTCCCGACGGCATGCCGATCCTCGGCGAGCTGCCGGAGGTGAAGGGCCTGTGGTCGGCCTCCGCGGTGTGGGTCAAGGAAGGGCCCGGAGTCGGCAAGTCGATCGCCGAGTGGATGGTGCACGGCGAGTCGCACATCGACCTCCACTCCTCCGACGCCGCGCGCTTCTGGGAGCACCAGAAGACCTCGGTCCACGTGAAGGCGCGCACGAGCGAGGGCTTCAACAAGACGTACGGCATCGTCCACCCGTCCGAGCAGTGGGAGTCGAACCGCGGCGTGCGCCTCTCGCCGTACTACTCGCGCGAGCAGGCGCTCGGCGCGGTCTTCTTCGAGGCGGCGGGCTGGGAGCGGCCGCAGTGGTACGAGTCGAACGCCGGGCTCCTCGAGGAGTACGGGGATCGCGTGGGTCGGCGCGAGGCCGAGTGGGACGCACGCTGGTGGTCGCCCATCGTCAACGCCGAGCACCTGGCGATGCGCGATCGCGCGGGTATCTTCGACCTCTCCGCGTTCGCGATCTTCGACGTCGTGGGCCCCGGCGCGCTCGACGCCCTACAGGGGATCTCGATGCGCCAGATGGACGTCCCCGTGGGCCGCGTCGTCTACACACCGTGGCTCGCACCCGGCGGCGGCTTCAAGGCGGACCTCACGATCATGCGGCTCGACGACGAACAGTTCCGCGTCGTCACGGGTGGCGCGCACGGCATGGCCGACCGCAAGTGGCTCGCCGACCGGCTTCCGGAGGACGGATCGGCCCAGCTCGCGGACCTCACGTCTTCCTGGTCGACGATCGGGCTGTGGGGCCCGCGCACCCGCGACATCCTCGCGTCGCTGACAGGCGACGACGTCTCGCACGAGGGGTTCTCGTTCGGGACGTGCAAGACGGTCGAGATCGGGCCGGTCCGGGTGCTCGCGTCCCGCATCTCGTACGTTGGTGACCTCGGCTGGGAGCTCTATGTCCCCTTCGAGCAGGGAGCAAGGCTCTGGGATCTCCTGTGGGAGGCGGGCGAGCCGCACGGTCTCGCTCCCTGCGGCATCGGGGTATACGGGACGACCGGCCGGCTCGAGAAGTGCTACCGGGCGTACGGCACGGAGCTCGAGAGCGAGTACACGGTCGTCGAGGCGGACATGGCGTGGGGCCGGGTCAAGGAGCAGGACTTCGTCGGGAAGGAGGCGCACGTCCGGCACCGCGAGGAGGAGCCGGTTGCGATCCTCTGCACGCTCTCGATCGACGATCACACGTCCTCGTCGGGCGTCGCACGGTTCCCGCTTGGGCGGGAGCCGATCCTGACCCGGGACGGCGATCCGATCGTCGATGCGAAGGGACGCCGTTCGTACGTCACGAGCGCGGGAGCGGCGCCGTCCGTCGGCAAGTACGTGCTCATGACGTACCTGCCGACCGAGCGCGCGGAGGCGGGTGCCGCGCTCTCGGTCGAGTACATGGGCGAGCGCTACCCGGTCACGGTCGACGTAGTCGGCTCGACCCCGATCTTCGATCCCGAGAACGCGCGGGTTCGCTCGTGAGAGTCCTCGTTTGTGTCAAGCGCGTGCCTCTGACCGGCGGCAGGATCACGCTGACCGAGGACGCGCAGGCGATCGAGACGCGCCATCTCGGCTTCGCGATCAGCCCGCACGAGGAGTGCGGTGTCGAGGAGGCTGTCCGGCTGATCGAGGCGAACGGCGGCGAGTCGGTCGTCCTCACGCTCGGCCCGGCGGAGGCGGAGGAGCAGTTGCGCGACGCGATGGCACTCGGGATCGACCGTGCGATCCATCTCGTCTCCGACGGGGAGGAATGGGATCCCCAGGCCACGGCGAGCGCGATCCTCGAGGCCGTCCGTGCGAACGAGGAGGCCAACGGGCTCTTCGATCTCGTCTTCTTCGGGAACGAGGCCGCCGACTCGGGCGGATACCAGGTGGGGATCCGCGTCGCGACCGCGCTCAGACGCCCAGTGGCGACCGGGTTGAAGGGCGTCGCGATTGACGGTTCGACCGTGCGCTGCGAGCAGGAGGTACCCGGCGGACGCGATGTCTACATGCTGCCGCTGCCCGCTGTCGTGACCGTGCTCGAGGGACTGAACCTCCCGCGCTATCCGTCCGTTCCGGCCAAGCTTCGCGCCCAGCGCAAACCGGTCGACTCGACGACTCCGACCCGCCCGGCCTCCCGGCTCGAGAAGGTGCGCCTCGTCGTGCCGGAGGGGCAGGCGAAGGAAGCCGTCGTCCTCGGCCACGGAGCCGAGGCGGCGCCTGCGGTCGTCGAGGTCCTGCAGCGAATCGGAGTCGCCTGAGTGGTTCTCGTCTTCGTCGAGGAGCGGGGCGACCTCACACAACAGGCGCTTGCCTTCGCACGCGCGCTCGGCGAGCCGCTGGACGCGCTCTGCGTCGGCGAGGAGCTGCCGGTCCACGGTGTCGAGACGCTCCACGTCGCGGAAGGAGATGCCTACTCCGCCTTCGCGCCCGGTGCGATCGCACAGGCGCTCGTGGAGATCGTCGGCCAGGCGGCACCCAGCGCGATCGTTGCAGCCGGCACCGAGCGGGGCAACGAGGTGCTCGCTCGCACGGCGGCCAAGCTCGACCTGCCGTTCGCCGCGAACTGCATCGAAGCGATTCCCGGTGATCCCGCAGTCGTGACCCGGGTCCGCTGGGGCGGAAGCCTGCTCGAGGAAGCGCGCCTCCATGGAACCCCCAAGCTCATGACCGTTCAACCCCACGCCGTCGCGGCCGAGACTGCACCCTCGGACGCGCCAAAGGTGGACGCGTTCACGCCCGCCCTCGAAGAGGGAGACCTCGTGGTCCGGGCGGGCGAGCGCATCGCGGCGTCGGGCGGTGGCGTTTCGCTCGCCGAGGCAAACGTGGTCGTTTCAGCTGGACGTGGCGCCGGCTCGCCCGAGGGCTTCGGGATCATCGAGGAGCTCGCCGGGCTCCTCGGAGGCGCGGTCGGCTGCTCCCGCGCGGTCACCATGGCCGGCTGGCGGCCGCACACGGACCAGGTCGGGCAGACGGGGACGAAGATCTCACCGGAGATCTACATCGCGTGCGGCATCTCGGGCGCGACGCAGCACATGGCCGGGTGCAAGGGTGCAAAGACGATCCTCGCTGTCAACACCGACCCGGAGGCGGCGATCCTCGCGAGTGCCGACTACGCCGTGATCGGCGACCTGCACGACGTCGTCCCAGCGATCTCCGCCGAGCTCAGAAAGGCCCAGGCTCAGAAAGCAGGGCCGGGCTGAGCACGACCGCGAGCGTCGCCTCCACGATCGCACTCGTATTCGCGATCGCGGTCGCCGGCTGGCTCTTCGCACGCCGCGCCCTACTGCTCACGAGGCTCGTCCGCGCGGGCAAGCCGGCGAATCGCACCGCCGAGGTCCCCGTCCGGGTACGCAACGAGGCCACCATCGTGCTGGGCCAGCGGAAGCTCCTGCAGAAGACAATTCCCGGCCTGATGCACGCGTTCATCTTCTGGGGCTTCCTCGTGCTCTTCCCGACGATCTTCATGGCGATGGCCGCCATCGTCGATCGCGAAGCCTCTCTGCCGTCGGGATCGCCGCTCGGGTGGCTGGAGGGCCAGGGTTGGTACGCATTCCTCGTCGACGCGTTCGCAGTGCTCGTGCTCGTGGGCGTCGCGACGGCGCTCTACATCCGGAAGGTCCAGCGTCCACGACGGTTCGACGGAAGCCATCTCGGCGAGGCGGACCTGATCCTCGCGCTGATCGCCGGCATCGTGACGACGCTGCTCCTCTGGCACGCGTCGCTCATCGCGCTCGGCCTGAACCCGTGGCCCGCCGACTCGTCGCCGGTCTCCGACGCGCTCTCCGGCATGTTCAGCGGGGGCACCACGACCGAGGTGCTCGAGCGTGTCTTCGTATGGGCGCACGTGCTGTTCATCCTGGGCTTCCTCGCCTACCTCCCGCACTCGAAGCACCTCCACATCGCGACCGCCGCGTTCAACGTCTTCTTCGGACGCACACGAGCCAGAGGACGCCTCGAGCCGATCGACTTCGCGGTCGAGGACGAGGCTGCGCTCCGGTTCGGAGCCGGCACGGCCGGCGATCTCACCTGGAAGCAGATGCTCGACGCGATGTCCTGCACGGAGTGCGGCCGTTGTCAGGACGTCTGCCCCGCATATGCCACGGGCAAGGCTCTCTCGCCGAAGCTCCTGATCATGGGGATCCGCGACCAGCTCTTCGCCGAGGGAAGCGAGCTCCTCGCCGGGGGAGATCTTCAGGCCCTCGTGCCGAACGCGGTCACGGACGACGTCGTCTGGGACTGCGTCACCTGCGGTGCGTGCGTCCACGAGTGCCCGGTCTCGATCGAGCACGTCGACCACATCGTCGACCTCAGACGCCATCTCGTCATGGTCGAGTCGCGGCTGCCCGCGGACACCGAGACGATGCTGCGCGACGTCGAGCGGGGCTCGAATCCCTGGGGGAAGCCGCAGACGGAGCGGGCGGCGTGGGCGGACGGGCTCGGCGTCCGGGTCCTCGAGCCGGGAGACCCGGCTCCGGAGATCCTCTACTGGGTCGGTTGCGCCGCGGCCTTCGACGAGCGGGCGCGGACGGCGGCGATCTCCACGACGAAGCTCCTCGTCGCGGCGGGCCTGGACGTTGCGATCCTGGGCCCGCGCGAGTCGTGCACCGGCGACCCAGCGCGGCGGGCAGGGAACGAATACGTGTTCCAGTCCTTCGCGGAGGCGAACGTGTCGACGCTAAACGACGCAGGGGTGACGAAGATCGTGGCCAGCTGTCCGCACTGCTTCAACACGCTCTCGAACGAGTACCCCGACTTCGGCGGCCGCTTCGAGGTGATGCACCACTCGGAGCTCCTCGCCGAGCTCGTCCGCGACGGCAGGCTCTCGCCCGTGGCGGGCGAGGAGACGATCACGTACCACGACTCGTGCTACCTCGCGCGCCACAACGACGTGCTCGCAGCTCCCCGTGAGCTCGTGGGTCGCATCGGAAAGCCACTCGAGATGGCACGGAGCGGGAAGCGAACCTTCTGCTGCGGCGCGGGCGGAGCGCACATGTGGATGGAAGAGCGAGGAAGCCAGATCAACGAAGAGCGGGCACGCGAGGCGACCGAGACGGGCGCCGAGACGCTCGCCGTGGCGTGTCCCTTCTGCACGGTCATGCTCGACGACGGGGTGCGGCAGACGGAAAGCGAGCTCCGGGTCGCGGACGTCTCCACGCTGCTCATGGAGGCCGTCGAGCGTCAGGCGCCGGCGAGCTGACGCCCGATCGCGTCGGCCGTCCCGACGACGCGCTCGGCGATTGCGTCGATACGCTCGGCGGGAGGGAACCGATACGCCGGCCCGTGGACGTGGATCGCAGCAACCGCTTTTCCGCGCGCGTCGCGAACCGGTGCCGCAACCGAGTCGATTCCCTCGGCGAACTCCTCGAGCCCCCAGGCATATCCCGCCTCTCGCACCTCTGCGAGTCGCGTCCGGAGCCGACTGGGCTCGGTCACGGTCTGACGCGTGAGGGCGACGAGCTCAGAGCCCAGATACGCCTCGAGCGCATCTTCCGGCCACTCGGCGAGGAGGACGAGGCCGGACGGCACGGCGTGCATCGGCGCTCGCGTTCCCGTCCAGTCGCGAACCTGGACGGCATTGTCGGTCTCGGCCTGATCGACGTAGATGACCTCGTTGCCGTCCGGGAGGCCGAGTCCCGCGTCCTCGCCCAGCTCCGCGGCGAGATCGGCGAGGAACGGATGCGCGATCGAGATCAAGTTGCGATCCGGTGCGACGGCCGACGACAGGGCCGTTACGGCCGGCCCGATCCGCCACCGGGCCCCGTCGAACCGCTCTACGGCGTCGACCTCCTCGAGCGTCGAGAGCAGTCGCGCGACCGTCGACTTCGGTAGCCCGACCCCCTGGGCGATCGCCGTGACCCCAGCGGGGCGCCGCGCCACCTCTTCGAGAATGGCAAACGCGCGCTCGAGCGATTGCACCATGGTCGTCCGTCTCCTAGAATTCCACTATACAAGACTGTTCCGCATTACGGAACGCAGAGAGACACGGCTGACGGACATGGCTGACGAACTCGATCTCAAGACCCTGACCGACGACGAGCTCGTGTCGCAGATGCACGACGATCTCTACGACGGGCTCGCGGAGGAGATCGTCGAAGGGACGGAGATCCTGCTCGAGCGGGACTGGCCGGCGGACAAGGTCCTGAACGACGCCCTCGTCGAGGGCATGCGCATCGTCGGCATCGACTTCCGCGACGGGATCCTGTTCGTGCCCGAGGTGCTCCTCGCGGCGAACGCGATGAAGGCCGGCATGGAGCTTCTCCGGCCTCTGCTCGCCGAGACCGGCGCGCAGCGCGTCGGCAAGGTCGTGATCGGCACCGTCAAGGGCGACATCCACGACATCGGGAAGAACCTCGTGGCGATGATGCTCGAGGGCGCCGGCTTCGAGGTGTACGACCTCGGCATCAACAACCCGGTCGAGAACTACCTGGCGGCGCTCGAGGAGCACGAGCCCGACATCCTCGGCATGTCGGCGCTGCTGACGACGACCATGCCCTACATGAAGGTCGTCATCGAGACCCTGAAGGAGAAGGGGATCCGGGACGACTACATCGTCCTCGTCGGCGGCGCCCCGCTGAACGAGGACTTCGGGAAGGCGATCGGCGCCGACGCGTACTGCCGCGACGCGGCAGTCGCCGCCGAGACCGCTCAGGCCCTCGTGCTCGCCCGCCGTGCAGCAGCTACTGCGGCCTGACGAGGAACGCGTCTTCGAGGCCGAGCGCCCCGAGGTGCTCGTGCTGGCCTGCGGTGCTATCGCTCGCGAAGTGCTGGCGGTGATTCGCCTGAACGAGTGGCACAACGTCACGGTCCGCTGCCTCCCGGCGAAGCTGCACTCGCGTCCCGAGCTGATCGCGCCGGCGGTCGATGCGAAGCTGCGCGAGCTGGACGGACTCTACGAGCGGGTGTTCGTGGCCTATGCCGACTGCGGTACGGGGGGCGCGCTCGATCTCGTGCTCGAACGTCACGGGGTCGAGCGCCTGCCCGGCGCGCACTGCTACGGGTTCCTGACCGGAAACACCGAGTGGGAGGAGATCCACGACGCCGAGCCCGCGACCTTCTATCTGACCGACTTCCTCGCACGTCACTTCGACGCGCTCGTGATCCGCGGTCTCGGCCTCGATCGTCACCCGGAGCTACTGGGGCAGTACTTCGGGAACTACCGGCGGCTGCTCTATCTCGCGCAGACCGACGATCAGGACCTGCGGTCACGCGCACGTGCCGCCGCGGAGAGGCTCGGCCTCGAGTACGAGGAGCGTCGCACCGGCTACGGGGACCTGGTCACCTCGCTCACGCGCTTCGTCGAGGCGGCCCCCGTTGGCTGAGCTGACGGTCATCTGGTGGCGGGACATCCCCGCCCAGGTGAAGGCCAAGGACGGTCGGAAGTCGGCGCGCGCTCAACTGACGGAGCGCTTCCAGGAGGCGATCGACTCGGCTGCGATGCGCGCCGGATTGATCGGTACGGACGCTTACCTCGCCGAATGGCACAGCGAAGCTCGGGATTGTGGCGAGGATCTGGAAGCCGAGGTCGCGGAGGAGGCCGAGTGGCTCGAGGCGGCATACCCGGACGACGTTCTCGCGCGGCTCGTCCAGTCCGACGGGAGAGGCTCGTGACGGAGACCGTCCTCTCGAGCGCGACCAAGGACGTCGTCATCGGCTTCGAGCACCCGTTCGTGATCATCGGCGAGCGCATCAACCCCACGGGGCGCGCAAAGCTCGCCGAGGAGATGGCGGCCGGGAACTTCGACACGGTCGTCGCGGATGCGATCGCACAGGTCGAGGCAGGCGCGCAGATGCTCGACGTCAACGCCGGGATCCCACTCGCCGACGAGCCGGCCATCCTCGCGCAGGCGGTGCAGCTGGTCCAGGGCGTCACCGACGTACCGCTCTCGATCGACTCGTCGATCGTCGCAGCCCTGGAGTCGGGGCTCGCGGTGTACCAGGGAAAGGCGCTCGTGAACTCCGTTACGGGGGAGGAGGACCGTCTGGCGTCGGTCTTGCCGCTCGTGGCGAAGCACGGCGCTGCGGTCGTTGCGATCACGAACGACGAGTCGGGGATCTCGGAGGATCCCGACGTCCGCTTCGAGGTCGCTCGCAGGATCGTCTCGCGGGCCGGCGACCACGGCATCCCGATCGAGGACGTCGTCGTCGATCCGCTCGTGATGCCGATCGGCGCGATCGGTACTGCAGGCCGTCAGGTGTTCCGGATCGTGCGCAGGCTGCGCGAGGAGCTCGGGGTGAACACGACGTGCGGTGCGTCCAACGTGAGCTTCGGGCTCCCGAACCGCCCGGCGCTGAACGCCGCGTTCCTGCCAATGGCGATCGCCTCCGGGCTAACCTCGGCGATCACGAGCCCGCTTCACGAGGAGACGCTGAAGGCGGTCAAGGCCGCCGACGTGCTGATGGGCAACGACGCCCACTGCGCGAACTGGATCGCCCTCAACGGAGACTCTCCCGACGCCGCGGCAACACGTGGCCGCCGCGGAGGCCGTGAGGGCAGGCGACGGACTGCGACGTCATGACGCCGTCCGACGCACTCGTCGTCTTCACCCCGTCCGGCAGGCGAGGACGGTTCGAGCACGGGACGACCGTGCTCGAGGCCGCGAGGAGGCTTGGTGTCGACCTCGACTCGGTCTGCGGCGGCCGCGGCATCTGCGGCCGCTGCCAGATCGAGGTGGTGGAAGGCGAGCATGCGAAGCACGGCCTGACCTCGGCCGCAACGCATCTCTCGGCTGTCGGAGACGCCGAGCACGCGTACGCAGCCGACCGCGGGCTTGCGGAGGGGCGCCGGCTCGGCTGCACTGCATGCGTCGTCGGAGACGTCGTCGTCGACGTTCCTCCGGAGAGCCAGCTGTACCGCCAGGTCGTCCGCAAGGAGGCCGACGCGCATGCCATCGAGATCGATCCTGTCGTGCGGCTCTACTACGTCGAGGTCGCGCCCGCCGAGCTCGGCGACGTCGTCAGGGATCTCAGGCGCCTGCGCGAAGCGCTCTTCGAGGAGTGGGACATCGACGGGCTCGACGCCGACCTCGACCGTCCTTCCCGATCTTCACGCCGCTCTCGAGGCCGGTGCCGGCGCCGTCACGGTGGCAGTCCACGACGGCTCGACGATCACGGCTGTCTGGCCCGGCCTCCACGACCGCGCGTACGGCATAGCGTTCGACGTCGGCTCGACCACCGTCGCGGGCCATCTCTGCGACCTGACCACGGGAGAGGTACTGGCGTCGGCCGGCTGCGATGAACCCGCAGATCCGCTTTGGCGAGGACCTGATGAGTCGCGTCTCGTACGTCATGCTGCATCCCGGCTCCGAGAAGGAGCTGACCAAGGTCGTCCGTGGCTGCCTCTCGAAGCTGACGGCGGAGCTCGCGACGTCGGCCGAGATCGACCGTCGCGACGTCCTCGAGGTCACGGTCGTCGGGAACCCGATCATGCATCACCTCCTGCTCGGGATCGACCCAACGCCACTCGGTGGCGCTCCCTTCCCGCTGACGGTGGACGAGGCCGTCCGGCTCCCAGCCCGCGACCTCGGCCTTCCAGTGCATCGTGGGGCGCGCGTCTACGTGCTGCCGTGCATCGCCGGTCACGTGGGCGCCGACGCTGCCGGAGTGATCCTCTCGGAGGCTCCCTACCTGAGCGACGAGGTGAACCTCATCGTCGACGTCGGCACCAACGCGGAGATCGTGCTCGGCAATCGCGATCGACTGCTCGCTGCCTCGAGCCCGACCGGTCCTGCATTCGAAGGTGCGCAAACGTCCTGCGGACAACGAGCTGCCCCGGGCGCGATCGAGCGCGTCCGCATCGACCCGCAGACGCTCGAGCCACGCGTGCGAGTCATCGGGAACGAGGCGTGGTCCGACGAGCCGGGATTCGCGGACGCGCGGGTCACCGGCGTCTGCGGCTCCGGGATCATCGAGGCGATCGCAGAGCTCCATCTGGCCGGCGTGCTCACAACGGACGGCACGATCGACGGAGCGCTCGCCGACCGCACGGATCGGATCGTGTCCGACGGCCGCACGTTCTCCTATGTCCTGTGGTCCGGCGAGCCGGAGCTCGTCGTCACGCAGAACGACGTTCGCCAGATACAGCTCGCCAAGGCCGCGCTGCACGCCGGTTGCACGCTGCTCATGGAGCGATACGGGATCGAGCGCGTCGATCGCATCCGGCTCGCCGGGGCGTTCGGCACCCACATCGACCCTGTCCACGCGCTCGTCCTCGGTCTCGTTCCCGACTGCGACCCGGAACGCGTCACCGCCGCAGGGAACGCCGCGGGTACGGGCGCGCGCATCGCCTTGCTGAATCGGGCCTCGCGCGCGGAGATCGAGGAGGTCGTGCGAAACGTCGAGAAGATCGAGACCGCCGTGGAGCCCCGCTTCCAGGAGCACTTCGTGAAGGCGATGGCGATCCCCCACGACGTCGACCCGTACCCACGCCTCGCGGGACACGTCGAGCTCCCAGGTCGGCGCATTGCGTCCACCGAGCGGACGACCCGCCCGCGCAGACGAGAGAGGAAGCCCGCATGAGCGAGACCAGAGGACGTCGAGCCGGCGGGCGCGCTGCGCGCCAGGCAGCGCGACTTCACGCCGTCGTCGAGAGCGTTCCGTTCCTGACTCGCACGCTCGCGCCGCTCGAGGTGCTCTCCGAAGAGGGCCTGTCGCTCGTCGAGGAGAACGCTGACATCGATCCTCGAGCGAAGTCGGAGTCGAGTTCCGGGAGACACCGGACGCGATCTCGCTCTTCCGCGAGGCGGGCGCAGACGTCGACGGAGAACGGGTTCGTTTCCCGCGCGGCATGTGCCGCGGGCTCGTGCAGGCGACCGCGCCACGAGAGTTCACACAGCTCGCCCGGAATCCCGAGCGCAGCGTCGTCTTCGGAGGCGCCAACACGATCTTCGCGCCCGCCTACGGCTCGCCGTTCGTCCGCGATCTCGAGGGCGGACGGCGCTACGGGACGATCGAGGACTTCCGCAACTTCGTGAAGCTCGCGTACGTCTCACCGTGGCTCCACCACTCCGGCGGCACCGTCTGCGAGCCGGTCGACCTCCCCGTCAACAAGCGGCACTACGACATGGTCGCCGCGCACCTTCGTCTGAGCGACAAGCCGTTCATGGGCTCCGTCACCCATCCGCAGCGCGCCCGCGACACGGTCGAGATGGCGCGCATCGTCTTCGGCGCGGACGTCGTGGACGAGAACGCGGTCGTCTTCAGCCTCATCAACGCGAACTCTCCGCTCGTCTGGGACGCGACGATGCTCGGCGCCGCCCGCGCGTACGCCGAGGCGAACCAGGCCGTGATGATGACCCCGTTCATCCTCGCGGGGGCGATGAGCCCGGCGACGGTCGCCGCCACGTGTGCCCAGACGCTCGCGGAGTCGCTCGCCGGCATGACGTACGTCCAGCTCGTCCGGCCGGGCGCTCCCGTGGTGCTCGGCTCGTTCGCGAGCTCGATGTCGATGCAGTCCGGCGCTCCGACGTTCGGAACCCCGGAGCCGGCCCTCGTCCTCTACGTCATGGCCTCGCTCGCGCGCCGGCTCGGAGTGCCGTTCAGGTCCGGGGGCGCGCTCACCGCCTCCAAGGTCCCGGACGCACAGGCGGCATACGAGTCCACGAACACCATGCAGCCGACGATGCTCGGGGGTACCAACTTCGTCCTCCACGCGGCGGGCTGGCTCGAAGGCGGATTGACGATGGGCTACGAGAAGTTCGTGCTCGACGCCGACCAGCTGGGCATGTGGCACTCGTTCTGCAAGGGCGTCGACATGTCGGAGACCGGCCAGGCTCTCGATGCGTTCCTCACGAACGAGCCCGGAGTGCACTTCCTCGGCCATCCGCACACGCTCGCCAACTTCGAGACCGCCTTCTACCGGTCGCCGGTCGCGGACAACTCGAGCTTCGAGCAGTGGGAGTCCGAAGGAGCGAGCGACGCCGCGATGCGAGCAGCGAAGATGTGGAGGCAAGCGCTCGCCGAGTACGAGCAGCCACCGCTCGAGGACTCCGTCGAAGCGGAGCTCGACGAGTGGATCGCACGCCAGAAAGCATCGTTCCCCGACTCAGACGTATGACAGAGGCACGTTGACAGAGACACTGGCAACCAGTCGCATCGTGGAGCTCCTGGAGCACCCACGCTACGAGGTGGTCCCGTTCGGCGGCGTGGTCGACGCCGTCATCGAGCATGTTCCGCTGGAGCTCACCCTGACGGTGACCGTGTCGCCGAAGAGGGGAGTCGAGCACACGCTCGACGTCGTCGAGCAGCTCCGCGACAACGGCTATGCCGTCGTGCCGCACTTCTCCGCACGACTCGTGCGAGATCGGACGCACCTCGCCGAGCTCGTCGCCCGAATGGACGAGATCGGCGTGCGCGACGTCTTCGTGGTTGGAGGAGACGCGGACGAGCCGGTGGGCGAGTTCGACGGCGCTCTGCCGCTCCTGGAGGCGATGGCGGAGATCGGCCACACGTTCGAACAGATCGGCATCACCGGCTACCCCGAAGGCCACCCGCTGATTCCGGACGAGAAGATCGTGCAGTCGATGCTCGACAAGGCGCGCTTCGCCACGTACATCGTGAGCCAGATCTGCTTCGACTCGAAGGCAACGGCCCGCTGGATCGAGCAGGTCTGGGAGCGCGGGACGAGGCTCCCCATCTTCGTCGGCATCCCCGGCGCCGTCCCGACGACGAAGCTCATCCGCGTGTCCACCTCGATCGGTATCGGCACCTCGTTGCGCTTCCTCAGCCGCCACAAGAGCTGGATCGGCCGCGCGTTGCGCCCGGGGGGCTTCGACCCGGATCCGCTGATCGCCGGGCTCGAACCGAACATCGAGGACCCCGCCCAAAAGATCGCGGGCTTCCACATCTTCACCTTCAACGACCTGGCCGACACCGAGGAGTGGCGGCAAGGCCGGCTCGCCGACGCAGCACGGCCGACATAGACGAGAGAGGAGCGGGAATGCCCATCGAGGTCGAGACGATCCGTTCTGTCGAGGTGCCGACGCGGCTCGTGCACGGCGCAGGCGCGATCGCCCGCCTCGGAGAGACCCTCCGCGAGCTCGAGGTCACGCGGCCTCTGCTCGTCACCGATCCGGGCGTGACGGCAGCCGGTCTCGCGGATCGAGCGCTCGAGCATCTCGACGACGCGGTCGTCTTCGATCGGGTGCGGCCGAACCCGGACATCGCCCTCGTGGACGAGGGTGCCGCGCTGTACGCCGAGTCGGGGTGCGACGGGCTGGTCGGCCTCGGGGGCGGCTCGTCGATGGACACGGCCAAGTCCATCGGCGTCGTCTCGGAGCACGGCGGCTCGATCGCGAACTACGAGTGGGGTCACGACCCGATCGAGCGACGCATCCCTCCGCTCGTCGCCGTCCCGACAACCGCTGGCACGGGGAGCGAGGTGACGCTCTGGGCCGTGATCACGGATCACGATCGCAAGATCAAGTTCAACGTCGGCGGCACGCCCTTGATCGGCGCGCATGTCGCGCTCATCGACCCGGAGCTCATGCTCGGTCTCCCGCCGGCGGTCACCGCCGCAACGGGCATGGACGCCCTCTCTCACGCGATCGAGTGCTACACGTGCGACTACCACCAGCCCTTCAACGACGCCGTCGCGCTCAACGCGATCGAGCTCGTTGCCGAGTGGCTGCGAGTCGCGGTCGAGGACGGCTCGAACCTGGAGGCGCGGACTCAGATGGCGCACGCAGCGACGCTCGGGGGTATGGCATACGGGACCGAGAGCGCGGGCGCGGCGCACGCAATGAGCCAGTCGGCCGGCGGCGTGCACGACTGCCCGCACGGCGCGCTCACCGCCCGGGTGCTCGGGCCGGTGATGGAGTACAACGCTCCGGCCGATCCTGTCCGCCATGCGCGAATCGCGCGCGGGCTCGGCGTGGAGACGAGCGGGATGACGCCGCTCGACGCCGCCCTCGCCGGCGTGGAGGAGCTGTACCGGCTCACGGACGACGTCGGCATCCCGACGATGGCCGAGCTCGGCTTCTCCGAGGACGAGATCCCCATGCTCGCGCGCATCGCGTTCGAGGACCCGCAGACGATCGGGAACGCGCGCGAGGTGGACGTCGCCGCCTACGAGGACATCTACCGCAACGCCTTCACGAGGGGGAACAAGTGAGCGTCACGACCCAGGACTACTCGATGGTGATCGGCGGCGCGTGGGCCGAGTCGAAGTCAGGTGCACGCTTCGAGGCGACGAGCCCGGCGACCGGAGAGAGCCTCGGCACGTTGCCCGAAGGAACGCGGGAGGACGCTCAGCGCGCGATCGCAGCGGCCAACGCCGCCCGCCGCGACTGGGCGGCGCTGTCGGCGTTCGAGCGAGCTGCGGCGATGGAACGCGTGGCCGACCTCATCGAGGAGCGGCGCGACGACCTCGCTCGCACCCTCACACTCGACCAAGGGAAGCCGCTCCAGGCCGAGTCGTACGGGGAGGTCGAGGAGCTGGTCGTCTACTGGCGTATGGCCGCGGCCGACGCGACGAGGTTGAACGGCTCCATGCCACCGTCGGTGGACGCGGCGAAGCGTGTTCTTGCCTACCGCGTCCCTCGCGGCGTCGTGGGAGTCATCACACCGTGGAACTGGCCGTACACGATGCCCGCCGAGTTGATTGCCCCGGCGCTCGCCGCGGGCAACACCGTGGTCTGGACGCCTGCGTCGTCGACCTCCGTCTGCTCGGTGAAGCTCGCGGAGTGCATCGTCGATGCGGAGCTTCCCGCCGGCGTGTTCTCGATGGTCACAGGCCCCGGGTCCGTGGTCGGCGACGAGGTCGCCTCCAGCCGGGGCACGCACGCCGTCGGCTTCATCGGCTCGGTCGCGACTGGAATGAAGGTCGCCGTCAGCGCAGCGGGCAAGACAACGCTGCTCGAGCTCGGTGGGAACGGCCCGTTGGTCGTGCTCGAGGACGCCGATGTCGAGGCCGCGGCGCACGCAAGCATCGCTGCGTCGTTCCTCTGCGCCGGACAGAGCTGTACGGCGGGCGAGCTCTTCCTCGTCCACGACTCGGTCCACGACGAGTTCGTCGAGCACCTTCGGGCGGCCGTCGATCGAACCGTCCGGCTCGGCGACCCGCTTGCCGACGAGACGACGATGGGCCCGCTCAACAACGAGCCCACTGCCCAGAAGATGGACCAGCACGTCGCTGACGCGCTCGAGCACGGCGCCGCGGTCGTCACGGGCGGCCGTCGCGCTACCGGGTTCCCGACCGACCTCTACTGGGAACCGACCGTGCTCACCGAGGTCACCGAGAAGATGGACGTCGCCCGCGAGGAGACGTTCGGTCCCGTCGTCCCGATCGTCCGGATCAGGAGTGACGAGGAGGCGTTGCAGATCGCGAACGCCTCGCAGTACGGGCTGCTGACGGCCGTCTGGACGGCGGATCTGGCACGCGGACTTCGCTTCGCCGAAGCGGTGGACGCCGGTTGGGTGAACGTCAACGAGTCGACGAACTACTGGGAGAGCCACCTTCCCTTCGGCGGGCGAGCCGGCTCGAGCTCGGGCGCTGGCCGCGTCGGAGGCAGCTCGGTGCTCGAGGCGTTCACCGAGCCGAAGACGGTCGTGATCACGCTCGGTCGAGCTTAGCCCCGGCCTCTGAGACCGGAGTCTCCGCGGATACGCTCACGCGGCATGGCTCCCCTGCTCAGAGCCGAGGACGTGACGAAGTCGTACGGCTCCGTGCAGGCGCTCGACGGGGTCAGCTTCGAGATCGGTGACGGCATCACCGGATTGCTCGGGTCGAACGGCGCCGGCAAGACCACGTCCCTGAAGCTCTTCATGGGGCTGATCCATCCCGACAGCGGATCGGTGGAGGTGCTCGGGCAGGACCCGCGGGTCTCGCCGGAGTTTCGAACGCGAATCGGCTACGCCCCCGAGCACGACTGCCTGCCGAGGACCGTCTCAGCGGCCGAGTTCCTCGCGTACATGGCTGAGGTGAGCGGTCTACCCCGGACGGCGGCGCGTCTGCGCGCGTCGGACATGCTCCGGCACGTCGGGCTGTTCGAGGAGCGGTACCGGCCCATCGGGACGTACTCCACGGGAATGAAGCAGCGCGTGAAGCTGGCGCAGGCTCTCGTGCACGACCCGCTGCTGGCGTTCCTGGACGAGCCGACCGCCGGCCTCGACCCGATCGGCCGGCGCGAGATGCTCGAGCTGATCAGGCGTGTCGGTCGCGACTTCGGCATCAGCATCGTGATCTCGACCCACCTGATGGGCGACGTCGAGCGTGCGTGCGACTCGGTCGTCGTCCTCGATGCAGGGCGACTGCTGCGTACGGGGGCCGTGTCGGGTCTCACGGAAGAGACCGAAGCGCTCGAGATCGAGGTCGTGGAGGGCGGCCCCGAGTTGGTGGCGGCCCTTGCCGAGCACGGTCGCATCGCCCGCCTCGAGGGCAACCGCCTGACCCTGGACCAGGTCACCGGCGAGGACTACGACGTCGTCCGCGACGCGATCGTGGCCTCGGGCGCACTCCTCTATCGACTCGCTCCGGAGCGGCACGCACTCGCCGACGTCTTTTCGGTGCCGGCCGCCGGACCCGGGGACGAGGGACGGGCGGCATGACGACCGGCCCGGCCGAGATCTTCGACCTCGGATACCACGGCTACGACGGGGAGCGCACGAGCCGCTGGCGGCGTCGGCTTGCGATCTGGAGAGACGGCGTACGGATCTCCCTCGGCCTCGGACGTGGAGTCGGAGCGAAGTTCGCCTCCTGGTTGCTCATCGGCCTGGCGCTCGTTCCGATCGTCGTGCTCGTCGTCTTCGCCGCATTCCTCTCACCCGCGAAAGAGGCCGCGGACGACTTCGAGCTGCCGACGTACCCCGACTACTACCAGTGGGCGATCCTGCCGCTCGCGCTCTTCGCCGCGGTCGTGGCGCCACTTCTCGTCTGCCCCGATCGACGAGACGGCGTGCTCTCCCTGTACGCGGCGCGACCGATCACGTCGACCGACTACGTGGGCTCGCGCTGGGCCGCGTTCCTGGCGGTGTTGACGATCGCGGCCTGGCTTCCCGAGGCGATCCTGTTCACCTGGAATGCGCTCGACGCATCGAGCACCGGCGCCTGGCTGTCCGACAACTGGGACGTCGTACCGCGGTTCCTCGCGGCAGGCGCAGTCGTCGCAGTCCCGTTGACGACGCTGTCGCTCTTCACGGCGTCCTTCGCCATGCGCCGGGCGTATGCAGCCGTCGCGACGCTCGCCGTGCTCGTCGTCGGCGGGGCCGTCGGCGGCATCCTGCAGGACAACTTCGAGGGCTCGATCGCAGACATCGGCTCTCTCGCCGACCTCCTCCAAGTCTCGCTGAACACGGTCGACTGGATCTTCGGCACGACGCACGATCGCCCGCTCGCCGGTTGGGTGTACGGCGTCTGGCTGGCCGGTGTGACGATCGTGCTGGCCGCGTGGCTGCTCCGGCGCACGCGCCAGCTGGTGCGTGAGTGACCGGAGACGGCCCACCACCGACGATCGTCGTGGACGGCGTGTCGCGATGGTTTGCCGGCGTCGTCGCGGTGAGCGGCGTCTCGCTCGTGGTCGAGCCCGGGGTCACGGCGCTGCTCGGACCGAACGGGGCGGGCAAGACCACTCTCCTGCAGAGCGATCGCCGGCCTCACCGCAACCTCGCAGGGAACGGTGACCATCTTCGGTGAGCCCGTGCGCGGCAACCCGGGTCTCTACCGGCGTATCGGGTACATGACCGAGCACGAGTCGGTCTACGACTTCCTGACGGGACGCCAGTTCGTCGAGCTGAACGCCCGGCTTCAGGGCATCGACGAGCTCGAGGCGGCAGTCAAGCGCGCGATCGAGACCGTGGACCTCGTCGACGCGCAGGACCGGCGGCTCAAAGAGTACTCGCGTGGAATGCGCCAGCGGATGCGGCTTGCGGCGACGCTCGTGCACGACCCGCCGCTGCTCCTGCTCGACGAGCCGCTGTCGGGAACGGACCCGGCGCAGCGCCTGCATCTACAGGACGTCATTCGCCGACTGGGCGCCGAGGGTCGCACGATCGTCGTCTCGTCGCACATCCTCGAGGAGGTCGACCAGTTCGCGGAGCGGATTCACCTCATGGTGAGCGGGAAGCTCGCCGCGAGCGGCGACTACCGCGCTATTCGACAACAGCTGAACGACCGGCCGTTCCTGGTCCGTATCGACTCCTCGGACTCGCGTGCGCTGGCAGCCGGGCTGCTCGCGGTGGACGCGGTCGAGTCGGTGGAGGTCGATCGCGAGGGACACCTGCGCGTCCGCAGCCGCGATGTCGCCACACTGCAGCGGTCGTTGCCTGTCGTCGCGGCACGCCTCGACATCCGACTGCTTCGTGTCGAGCCGCTCGACGACTCGCTCGAAAGCGTCTTCGAGTATCTGGCGACGGGGTCGGCGACGTGACTGCGATCCTCGCGCTCACCGCACGGCAGCTCGCTGGAAGTCGCCGCCTGTGGCTCGTGCTCGCTCTCGTGTCGCTCCCCGTGCTCGCGGCGGTGCTGTTCCAGGTTGCGGACAGCACGACGCCGAGCGACGAGTTCGCCGACGGCATCACCGCAACGCTCATCGCGTCCGGCATCTTGCCGCTCGTCATGCTGCTGTTTGCGACCTCGGCGCTCGGCAACGAGCTCAGCGACCGAACGCTCGGCTACCTCGTCCTCAAGCCCCTGCCGCGGTGGCGGATCGCAGCCCCGAAGCTCTTCGCGTCGGTGCTCGTGGGAGGCGTGCCCGTGGCAGTCAGCGGCTTCCTCGCAGTGGCGATCATCGAAAACGGGGACATGGCCGGTGCCGCCGCGACGGGCGTCGGGCTCCTCATAGGAGCGGCGGCGTACGCAGCGATCTTCACCTGGGCAGGGCTCGCCACGCGCCACGCGCTGATCTTCGGGCTCATCTACGTCTTCATCTGGGAGGCGTCGCTCGCCGCCTACCTCGACGGCATCCGCTTCCTCAGCGTCCGTCAGTTCACGCTGGCGCTCATCAGCGGACTCGATGGCGCGCGGCTCGCCACGCTCGACCTCTCGCTCAGCGCGCGCGGCGGGGCGATCGGCACGACGATCGTGATCGTGGGGTTCGCTCTGCTCACGGTGAGGAAGCTCGCACGCATCGACGTGCCGTAGCTATAGGCCCTCAGTCGAACCCGGCTTTGACTCGGCTCCCGGACGGTGCCACGGTACGCAGCACGTGAACCGGATCATCGACTGGGTGCTCGTCACGCTCGCCGTCATCGGCGCGTTCTTCCTCATCGCCACGATCTGGGAACTCGTCAAGGAGAGGAGGGGAGGCAGCGAGCAGGACGGCTGGGGCTCGGATCTCGAGTTCGACAGCGAAAGCGCAAGCGACGTCGCCCGCGCCGCTGCCGCCGGGCTCGAGAGCGAGCTCAACTGGTGGAACATGACGCCCGAGGGGGTCGAGTCGCAGCCCGCGTTCAGCGAGGGCGCGGAAGCGCTCGCGGACACGCAGGTCACAGTCGACGAGGTCATCCGCCTGAGCCGTGACGCAGACGGCTGGCTCGCCTCGATGGCACTCGTCGCGCTCGCCGAGCGTGAGGACGTCCCGGACGAGTGGGTCGTGTGGGCAACACGGAATCTTGCGCGTCCGTCTCATTGCGAGGACGCGTTTCTGTTGCGCGCGCTCGCGGTCCATGCCACGACGCCCGTCATCGGCTCGGTGCTCTCGGCTCTGGGCTCGATTCGTGACGAGCTCATCGCGGAGTTCGTTCGCGACCGAACGACGCGCGGCGAGACCATCGACCCCACGACCTTCCAGAGCGTGTCCTACGGCCAGATGGAGCAGGTCGAGTCGTTCATCGACCGCTTCGACGACGAGCTCGGGCCGGACTTTCGAGAGAGCTTCGAGCAATGGCGGGCGCTTCGGAATCTCACGGGTGTCGGGCGCGTGTGGGAGAGGCCGTTCGACCGGCCTTCGGCACTCCTCGCGGGCAGGAGGCGCGAGCTCGTCGAGCTCGTCGTCACGGCGCTCGAGCAGACGCCCCCGCGATCGGTCCTCCTGGTCGGGGAGCACGGCGTCGGAAAGACGGCGCTCGCGCGTGCCGCGCTGGATCGATTGAAGACCGAGCCAACCGTCTTCGAGACGACGGCGGCGCAGATCATCGCGGGGGCGGTCTACATCGGCGAGCTCGAGGGCCGCGTCAAGACCCTCATCGACTCTCTGGAAGGACAGGACGTGATCTGGGTGCTTCCCGAGCTCCAGGAGGCGTTGTTCGCAGGCCAGCACTCGAGGAGCCCTCAGGGCCTGCTCGACGCACTCCTTCCCCACGTCGAGTCCGGGGCGATCACACTCGTCTCCGAGGTCACCCCGACAGCGAGCGAGCTCCTTGCCTCCGAGCGGCCGAGGGTCGGAAGCGCGTTCGAGGTCGTCCGGGTTCGCCCCCTCGACGAAACCGACGCGATCGCAGTCGTGAGGCATGCGCTCGAACAGGATGCGCTCGGTGTCCAGACCGACGATGCGACGCTTGCCGAGGCCTTCGAGCTGGCACAGCAGTTCCTGCCAGGCATCGCTCCGCCCGGCAACGTCCTGCGGCTTCTTCAGGCGACCGCCGCCGAGGCGGCCGAGCAAGGAGCCGAGAGCTTCGCGGGCGCCGAGGTGCTCGCGACCCTCGCCGCCGGGTCGGGCCTTCCGCTCGCCCTCCTCGATCCCAATGCGCCGCTTCCGCTCCAGGAAGTGCGAGCGTTCTTCGAGCGCCGGGTGCTCGAGCAGCCCGAAGCGGTCGACGCGGTCGTCGAGCGGATCGCGATGATCAAGGCCGGCGTCACCGACCCGACGAGACCCCTCGGGGTGTTCCTCTTCGTCGGGCCGACAGGAACCGGGAAGACGGAGATCGCGAAGGCGCTCGCCGAGTTTCTGTTCGGCTCCGCGGAGCGCCTCGTTCGGCTCGACATGAGCGAGTACCAGACACCGGAGTCCCTCGAGCGTCTCCTATCGGACACCACTGCCGAGACGCGGGGTGCAGCGCTGATCTCGTCCATTCGGAAGGATCCCTTCGCCGTCATCCTCCTGGACGAGTTCGAGAAGGCCGCGCAGCCCGTGTGGGACGTCTTCTTGCAGGTTTTCGACGATGGACGCCTGACCGATCTCCAGGGGCGCGTGGTCGACTTCCGGCGCACTGTCATCGTGCTGACGTCAAACCTCGGGTCACCACTCAGCCGGACGACGGCGGTCGGCTTCGAGACGCCAGGACAGACCTTCACGAGCGGCACGATCGAGCGAGCGGTCCGCGCGTCGTTTCGACCGGAGTTCCGCAACCGGCTCGACCGCATCGTCGTCTTCCGCCCCTTCGAGCGGTCCGCCATGCGCGCGCTTCTCGACAAGGAGCTCGCGGATGCGCTTGCCCGGCGGGGACTGCGCGGCCGGCCGTGGGCGGTCGAGGTGGACGACTCCGCGTACGCCTTCCTGATCGACAAGGGCTTCAGCCCCGAGCTTGGCGCACGGCCGCTCAAGCGTGCGCTGGAGCGCTACCTGCTCGCACCACTGGCTGCCGCGATCGTAGAACAGTCCGTGCCGGAGGGAGATCAGTTCCTGTTCGTGACGGCAGCCGATGGGGACGGGATCGACGTCACGTTCGTCGACCCGGATGCCGAGCCCGAGACGCCGGAGACAGCCGAGCCGACGGAGTTGGAGCTTCGCGCGGTCGCTCGCTCGGCGCGTGGCGACGAAGCCTCGGTCCGGTTCGTGCGCTCGGAGCTCACCCGGGTCGTGGCAGCCGTCGAGGAGCTGCAGTCGCGGAAGGGCCACGCGATGTCGACGATGGCCGAGCCCGGGTTCTGGGAGCGGGATGACCGCTTCGCGATCCTCGGCGAGGCCGAGTACCTCGATCGGCTTTCTGCAGCGACCCAGACCGCCGAGCGGCTCGGTGCGAGAGTCGAGCGAAGCATGCGACCCGATGGGCGAGCGAACGCCGAGCTCGTCGAGCTCCTGGCGAACCGGCTCTACGTGGTCGACTGCTCGCTCGCCGGTATCGCGGCCGATGCGCCGACAGACGTCTTCGTCCACCTTCGCTCGACGGGAGCGGATCGCGGACCAGAGGCCGAGGCGTTTGCCGCACTCCTCGCGGAGATGTACGCCGGCTGGGCACGCAACCGCGGAATGCACCTCACTCCGCTCGATGCTCCGCTCGGTGAGCACCTCCTTGCCGTGTCAGGCCTCGGTTGCGGCGAGATCCTCCGCGGTGAGTCGGGGCTGCACGTCCTCGAGCAGGTCGATGACGAACGCGACGGGGAGAAGGTCGTCGACCGCGAGCAGGTCCGCGTTCTCGTGCTCGCCAAGGCGCCCGGCCCGGAAGCCGGTGCCGCCACGATGGCGCGTGACGCGCTGCAGGCAGCAGGCGAGGCGGAGACGACGGCAGCGATCGTCCGGCGCTACCGACCGGGACGCGCTCCACTCGTCCGCGACTCGAATCGGGGCTACCGGACCGGCCGCCTCGACCGGGTTCTCGCAGGCGACTTCGACCTCTTCTGACGCGGCGCGTAGAGTTCATCCCGGTGACAGTCGAGATCTTCTACTGCCCCACCTGAAGCGGATACGACACGCGCGCCGCGAGTCTCGCGGGCGAGATCGAGTCGCAGCTCGACGTCACGGTCACCGCAACACCTGGCGGAAACGGTCAGTTCGACGTGCTCGCGGACGGCCGCCTGGTGTTCTCGAAGCACACCGAAGGTCGCTTCCCCGAAACCGACGAGATCCTCGCCAAGCTCTCCTAGCGCAGGAGAAAGCCGTCTCCCAGCGGATCGTCGGGGTCGAGCTCGAACACGTGCTCACCCGTCCGGAAAGCACTGCCCTCGACCTCGGTGACCACGGCATGGATACCCGCGACGTCCGCTTCTCCGACCACCCGGGCAGAGAACTCGGAGCCGACGATGCTCCGGTGACGCAGCTCGGCGCCGCGCGGCAGCCGGCCCGACCGGTCGAGTAGCGCAAGGCGCGCCGAGGTTCCGCTTCCGCACGGCGAGCGGTCGACCTCGCCGTCCGCGAACACGGTGACGTTTCGCTGCGTCAGCGGATCCTCGCCCTCTTCCTGCCAGAAGATGACGCCGTAGACGTCTCGCAGCTCCGGCTCCAGCGGATGCTCGATGTGCTGCCAGCTCTGGATCTCCCGCTTGAGCTCGCGGCCGAGCTCGATGAGGCGTGGAAGCTCCGCCGGCTCGACACGTTCCTCGAGCGACCCGTAGAAGGCGCCGCCGAACGCAATGTCCACCTTGTGATCTCCCAGCTCGAGCCCCTCCGCCCAGACGAACGCCGGCACGTTTCGGAAGCGAACGGAGCGGACACGGCCGCCCTCGACCTGGGCCCAGGTCTCGAGCCGCCCGGACGGCACGTCGACGACGACGTGATTCTCCCCTTCGTGCCGCTCGACGATCCCCTCGTCGAGTGCCCAGGTGACGAGGGCGATCGTCCCATGGCCGCACGCCGTCGAGTAGCCCGCGTTGTGGAAGAACACGACCCCGAGGTCAGCACCGGGGTCGTTGGGCGGAACGACGAAGCAGCCGTACATGTCAGCATGCCCTCGAGGCTCGTAGACGAGCAGCCGCCGAACGGGGTCGAGTCGCTCGAGCGCGTCGCGTCGCCTTTCGAGGATGGTGGCGCCGCGTGGCTCGTCGACGCCGCCCGTGACGATCCTGAACGGCTCGCCACCCGTGTGGTAGTCGGTCGTGGAGATCCGCGTCACGACCACGATCCTGCCACGAAGGGGAGAGGCGCCCGCGGATCCCGTCGAGCGTGGAACCCCCGGGCGCCCGGTTCGTGGCCGGGCGGGGGAAGGGAAGGGCGCGCCCGGCGTTGTCGTTACGTCCAGCTTCGCCGCGCTCGACCGGCTTCCTCCCGGACGCTGCCGGTCCGCCTCGAACGCGGTGTGCCCTCGAGCGCTAGCTGCCTCGGCGCTATCTGCCCTGAAAATGGGCCAGCCGCTTCTCGACGAACGCCTGCACGCCCTCGGTGAAGTCCTCGCTCTGCGTCGCGGCCTGCTGGAGCTCTGCCTCCAGCGCAAGCTGCTCCTCGAGCGATGCCGTGTGCGCATGCTCGAACAGCTCCTTCGTCATGGCGACGGCGCGGGTCGGCAATGCCGCGTACCACTCCGCGAGCTCCGATGTTCGCTTCTCGAAGCGCACGTGCGGCACGACCTCGGCCACGAGGCCACGGATCAGGGCCTCGTCCGCGCTCAGTCGGCGGTTCGACACCATCCACTCGAAAGCGCCTGCGTATCCGAGCAGGCGGTGGATGAACCAGGAGCTGCCCGCGTCCGGGACGAGCCCGATCCCGATGAACCCGGGGACGAAGGAGGCCTGATCGGATGCGATCCGCAGATCGCACGCGAACGCGAGCGAGAGGCCGGCACCCGCAACCGGGCCGTTGATCGCCGCAAGGACGGGTTTCTCGAGCGCCCGGATCGCCCGGATGTTCGGGTGGTACGTCTCCTCGAGCGCCTGGCCGACGCCCCCCGGAAGCTCGCTGAACTCCTTGAGATCCTGTCCCGAGCAGAACCCGCGGCCGGCTCCGGTGATCACGACGGCCCGCACCTCCGGATCCGCCGCCTCGCCGAGCGCCCCGCGGAGCGCGTCGTGCAGCGCACGATTGAACGCGTTGTAGACGTCGGGCCTGTTCAGCGTGATGGTGAGGACTGCCCCTGCGCGGCTGGTGAGCACGTCGTCCGCCATGACCCGAGCCTACTCGCTCGACCTAGTCGCCGGCTCGTCGTGCGAGGAACGCGCGGACCGCGCCCTGCGCCTCGTCTCCCAGCATCGAGAGCGACAGCCAGTCGCGCGCGTGACCGACGGTCTGATGCCAGGCGAGGTCGCGCCAGACGTTGAGCTGGTGCTTTGCGTACCGGGTCGTCTGCGGGAGCTTCGCCGCGAGCTTCCCGACCCACTCGTCGACGACGGCGTCGAGCTCCGTTGCAGGGACGGCGCAGTTGACGAGACCCCACTCGGCGGCCTGCGGCGCCGGGATCTCGTCGCAGAGGAAGACGATCTCACGGGCGCGACGGTCGCCGACCATGAGCTGGAGCCACTGGGTCGCTCCCCCGGCCGGCACGGAGCCGTGCTCGAGCCCGACGTGGCGGATGAACGCGTCGTCGACGATGACCGCGAGATCGCACGCCATCTGCAGCTCGTTCCCGCCGCCGACCGCGATGCCGTTGATGCGTGCAACCGTGGGCTTGCCCAGCTCCCGAAGCCGGTCGTGGGCATCCTTGAACGCGCCGAACCACTTCCAGTACTCGCCCGGTTTCCCGAGGTAGTCCTCGTCCCAGGAGCGGAGATCGGCGCCGACACAGAAGGCTCGCCCCGTTCCGGTCAGCACGACGACGCGGACGTCGTCGTCCCACGACGCGTCCTCGCACGCGCGGGCGAGCTCGCGGAGCATGCGGAAGTCGAACGCATTCAGGACGTCGGGCCGATCGAGCCGGATCGTCGCGCGCGGCGGCGCCTTCTCGTAGACGATCGTCTCGAACCCGAGCTCCGCGGGATCGCGAGGCCTCGGGTGCGTCGGGCGTCGGGTCACCCGATCTCCACGAACTGGACGGTGAACGGGATTCCCATGCTCATCGCGTCCTTCCCGGAAGCAGCGAACGCCTCCGAGCTCGACGGCAGCCTTGAACGACTCCATGTCCGGCCACTCGAACTCGGCGTAGTAGCGGGAGCTCGGTTCCCCGAACGGGGATCCGAACACCTTGCCGTGCCGGAACGCGGAGCAGTCGACCGGTGTGACGAACTCCTCGATGTGCTGTCGGTACCGCTCGGGATCGGGCTCGGATTCGTACTGGACGATCGCGCGGATCATTCGCTCTCCTTCGTCGCAGGCAGGCGTGAGCGTATAGCGTCACGCCCGTGAGCTCGACCGGAGTCGCCGCGCTGCTGGCCTTCGCTGCCGGCCTCGGCGGAGCGATTCAGATCGCGGTGCAGGGCCGACTCGGCGAGCGCGTGGAAGCCTCGAGGCGCTGACGACCGCGGTCGTCGTCGGAGCGGTGTTCGCGCTGGTGCTGCTCCTCGTCGTGCGGCACTCGCTCGAAGGAGTCGGCGAGGCGATCGGCGGGCCAAAGTGGCTCCTGCTCGGCGGGATCATGGGTGTCTTCATCGTGTTCTCGGTGACCGTGGCCGGCCCACGGATCGGCATCGTCGCGACGACCGCGTTCCTGATCGCCGCGCAGTTCGGCTTTGCAGCCGCGATCGACCGCTACGGCTGGTTCGGCGTGGAGCGAGTCGCGACGACGTGGCCGCGGGTCGTCGGCATCGCCCTCCTCCTCACGGGCGCTGCGCTCACGCTGCGCCGGTGACGGACCACGAGATCGCGAGCCTCGAGCCCCAGCTCGTCTGGGACCACTTCCTCGCGCTGACCCGCATCCCGCGGCCATCGAAGCAGGAGGAGCGGGCGCGGGCGCACGTGCTCGCCTGGGCGGCGGGCGAGGATTCGACTCCGACGTCGACGGGGCGGGCAACGTCGTCGTACGCGTTCCCGCATCCGACGGCCGCGCCGGTGCTCCGACGGTCGTGCTCCAGGCACACCTGGACATGGTGTGCGAACGGGATCCGGGCAGCCCGAACGATCCGACGAGCGGGGCGAATCGAGGTCGTCCGCAACGGCGACTGGGTGTCGGCCGTGGGCACGACGCTCGGCGCGGACAACGGCATCGGAGTCGCGGGTGCAATGGCAGCCGGTGAGGACGCCGGGATCGCACACGGGCCGCTCGAGCTGCTCCTCACGGTGTCCGAGGAGCAAGGGCTCGACGGTGCAAAGGAGCTGGATCCCGGCGCTCGTCGTCGGGTCGCCTCTTCGTCAACCTCGACGGGACGAGCGACGACGCGCTGACGGTCGGCTGCGCAGGCAGCGCGCACACGTTCACCGCGGATCGATCTCCACCGCGAGCCGGTTCCGCCAGGGCACGTGGTCCTCGTCGTGCACCTCTCCGGCGCACGAGGTGGTCACTCGGGCGGAGACATCGCCCGGGGTCGCGTCAACGCGATCAAGGCCCTCGGCCGGGTGCTTCTCGAGCGCATGCGTCCGCGCCCTTCCGGCTCTGCACGATCGACGGAGGCGTCAGCCGGAACGCGATCCCGCGCGAAGCACGGGCGATGGTCGCGCTCCCGGCAGGTAGCGAAGACGCATTCCGGAAGGCCGCCGAGCTCGAGCTGCAGACAGTGCGCGAGCAGTATGCGGACTCCGACGGCGGCGTCTCGCTCTCCCTCGAGCCGGGCGACGCCGCGACGGCCGCGTCCGCTGCTTCCACCGAGCGCTTGCTCGAGCTGCTCGCGGTGACCCCGACGGGCGTCGTCGCCATGAACCCGAGCATTCCGGGTGCCGTGGAGACGAGCACGAGCCTGAACGTCGCGGACACGGAGGACGGGGTCGTCACGCTGGCGTCCATGACGCGCAGCGCGAATACGCCGGGACTCGAGGACGTCATCGCGGGAATAGAGTCCGCCGCGCGTCTCGCCGGGGCGGAGGTCGAGGTGACACGCTCCTACCCTCCGTGGCGACCGGACCTCGGCTCTGAGCTGCTCACGGCCGCGCGCGCCACGTTCTCACGTCTCAACGGATCTGAACCGGCGCTCGAGATCGTCCACGGCGGACTGGAGTGCGCGGTCATCGGAGCGCGCCTGCCCGGCTTGCAGATGATCTCCATCGGACCTGTCATCGAGAATCCGCACGCCCCTGGCGAGCGCGTCGGGATCTCCAGCACGCAGCGCTTCTACCGGCTGCTCGGCGGACTCCTCGACGACCTCTCCCGCTCGTAGGGCTACGAGGGCCAGCGGCAGCGGCGCTCGAGCTCGTTCGTATCGAGCACTGTCACACGTCCACGCTGGAGCGCGACCGCGCCACGTTTCTCCTCGTCGCGAAGGACGCGGTTTACCGTCGCGCGCGACGTCCCGGCCATCGCCGCCAGATCCTCCTGCGTGAGCGGGACGACGCCTGCTCCGTAGGTCTCGGCGAGCTCGCAGACCCGACGCCGGACACGTGTCTCGGCATCGACGTAGTGCGCTTCGACGACCCGGTCGCTCGAACGCCTGAGCTGATCGGCGAGCAGGCGCAGAAGGACATCCTTGACGCCAGGGTGCCGTCGCTGCAGGAGCACGAAGTCGTCGCGGAACACCGATCGCGTCTCGCCGTCCTCGAGCGCGGACACGGTCGCCGAGCGCCGGGAGCCGGGAAGGAGGAGGGCGAGCTCGCCGAAGGACTGGCCTGGCCCGAGCACGTCGAGGAGCACGCTGTCACCGTGCTGTCCCTGAAGCCTGGCTGCAAAACGGCCGCGCGCGATGAGGTGCAGCGAGTCGGCAGGATCGTCCCGGTGGAAGACCACCTCGCCCCTCGAGAACGTCCGCCGGCGGGCGATCGAGAGGAGCTCGAGTATGTCTTCTTCCGGAAGCCCCTCGAGCAGCGGCCACTCCATGTGGCGGAGTCTCGATGACCCGGCGCTCCTGCGGCAACCGGGCCCGAGCGAGCGGAAGTCCGCGCGTAGTGCGCGGACTTCCGCTGTGGCTCGGTCTCACGTGAAGCCCTAGCCGAACGGCGAGACCCACCCGTCGACCGCAGCGCTTCATGACGTAGAACTGGAGGCCGTCGGCGGTCGTGGGCCTCGGGAGCGCGTGCACCGGCAGGCGCTCGCGCGCTCCTCCGTGCGCTCGCCGACGGTGCGCCGAGGACGGCCACCAGTAGGACGAGCATCGCGATGAGGATGGCGCGCTTCGTCGATCGTTCTCCTTTCACTGGATGGATCTGCCGGCGGTTGTCGACCGATACGAGCCGGAGAGAGCGAAGGTCGCGGGTGAAGTCCCAGACGTGTTCGGCGTACCGCCGGCAGCTTTCTCGCAGCGTCCGAGATGCTCAGCGACGGCTCGAACCTCTGAGACCGCCGCCTCTCGGTCGAGGACAAGGGAGAGCCCTCG
>CAVQVA010000039.1:0-63821 GCA_963716975.1 uncultured Actinomycetes bacterium
CTCTCAGCAGCAGCGGCGATCAAGATCACCCGGCACAATCTCTATTTCCCAACTTCGGTCCTTCATGAGGCTGGTCACCAGGCTGCGTTCATGTTGGACTGGAACGATGAGCTCGCCGCCGCACTCCGCCGCGAGTTGCGGGACGCACCGGGCGTTGCGGACGTCTGGGAAGGATGGGCGAGCGAGATTGCCGCCGATACGTTCGCGTTTGCGCATGTCGGCTACGCCGCCGTCGCGGCCCTGCACGACGTGATCGCCGGCGAGCCCGAGAACGTCTTCGCCCTCCGTCAGGGGGATCCGCATCCCATCGCGTATCTCCGCGTGCTGCTGGGCACGCAAATGTGCGTCCGGTTCTACGGTGCGGGGCCGTGGGACGACCTCGCGCAGGCGTGGACGCTGGCGCATCCGATCGGCGAGGCACCTGCGGAGCTACGCGAGCTCCTAACCGGCTCGGTCGATCGGCTTCCACGCGTCGTGGACGCGTGCCTACTGCGGCCGATGGCGGCGTTCGGCGGCAGGGCCTTCGCGGCGCTCGTCGACCCGGCTCGGGTCCGTCGACGCACTCATCCAGCTCGTGCGCGAGACGGGCCCGTCGATCTTCGTCTCGCCGCATCTGATCTGGACGGAGTGCCTTCGGCTGCTGGCCTTCTCCGCCTACCGGTCGGCCACCGAGCCCGCGCGAGCCGTCGAGCTGGCCCGAGAATTCGAACAGTGGATGCTGCCCCTCGGGCGCGGCATCCAGACGGCGGCCTAGGAGGGCGTGATGGAGCAGAGCAAGACCGCACCGGTGCCGGACAACGAGGTCGAGGAGGTCGAGAAGCTGCACAAGCAGTTGATCACCGCGCTCGGTCGTCCGCCCGGACGACGAGCACCTCCGCGACCACCCCTACTGGGACACGAGCTCGACAACGTCCAGGACAACTTCAAGGCTCGCGTCACCGAGCTGCTGAAGACATACGCCGATCAGCCTGTCCCGCCGGGTGGGGACAGCCAAGCCGCTGCCAGGAAAACCGGCGGCTAGGAAGGAGGCCAATCATGTTCCTAGCCTTCGCAAACTGGACCGGCATCCCTGATCAGGCGGCCGCGGCGAATGCCATCTTCCAGCTCGACTCGCGCGACATCGCCCAGGACATCAACGCTGCCTGGGAGGTGGGTGCCCGCGGCGTGCAGCCCCCACCCGCCCCGCCGTTAGGGATCATGGCGGCGGCGCCAACGTCCCTCGGCGGCAATCCACTCATCACATGGGACCACCTCATCTACGCCTACATGATCGAGAACTCCCCGGGCGTACGAAATCTTCCGCCGCGTGGTCTGGGAGCTGCTGCACGGCGAGCGCATGGGACTGCCCTTGGCCCCGACGACCCACCAGTGGCTGCGCACCACTGAGGCCCTGTTTCTCAGCGACTGGCCCCCGGCGCCGATCGATCTCGTCAGCCGCGTGCGCCCCGACCTGGCCGCATCCCGTCGCAACGCGTACTACCGGATGTTCGGCATGGACCTCAACCACGGCGCCGACGGGGGGCGCACCTATCCGTATGAGAAGCCGTCGCCAACCGCGACTTCGTCGCGACCCTCGAGGAGTTCCTCCGCCTGGTATGGCGGGCCATCGAGAACGCGACCAACACGGCCGGCCCGCGCGAGACCGACCCGGAGGCGATCGCCGACTGCGCGCGGCGTCTGCAGAACATGCTCAACGCCCGTCGCGGCGGTGCCGCCACGGGCCTGTCGCTCGCCCGCGACGAGTTCGTCCACGTGTCGACGCTCGCGTGGTTCCACTTGACGGTCCAGGCGAACACCGCAGTGGTGATCGACCTGCGCGCCGGAGGCCCGAGTGAGGAGGAGCGGCTGCGGCTGATCGGCGAACGCGTGGGCTTGCCTGCGCACGGGCGGTCACACAGCTACTTCCAGATCGCCGGCCCGATCTCCGTCTTGCTGACGGCGATCGAGCTCGGTGCATTCAGCAACGCGACGCTCGCGCAGAGCCTCTTCCTCCCCCCGCCGCCGGCGGTAAACCTGGTCAAGAACAACGTCCTCCAGGTGATCAATCACTGGTCGATGATCACCGGACATGACATGAAGGCCCGTGCGATCACCGTGAGCGGTCGCGCCGGGATCCCCGGCACGCCCGCCGCCTCCGTGCCGGTGCAGCCGGACGGACGTGGCGTCGCCGCGGCCGGCGTGGCGCCCGGCACACCGAGTGCCAACGGGCAGCCGGCCGGCGTCGCTCCGAGCGGCGGCTGAGCGGATGGCGGGCGAGAGCGTCAGCAGTGGGTTCGCCGAGGTTGAGCACTGGGCCTACGAGGTCGAGAGCCCGTTCCGGCCGCCCGCCGACATCGCGATCGCCTCCCGGACGGAGGCCGACGATCCGACTGAGGCGAGTTGGAGCGAAGGCGGGCGGGACGAGGACGGGTGGAGCGCGACGTGGCAACTGCCGTCGGACGAGGACGAAGCATGGGAGGCGTCGGCGTCGGCAGCAGCCGAGAACGAGGCGCAGGAGGACCTCGACGTTGCGGCCGAGGAGTTTGCCGTCGACGAAGCCTGGGACCACGAAGACCCGGTCCACGTTCGGCGACCCACTGCGGCCGCGGAGGTCGCCGCGTCCTCCACACCTTCTCCCGGTCGAGGGCGAGAGGGTGACATGGCGCGTGCGGTTCGAGAGCGCGGTCAGCAGGTGTATCAACGCGTGTTCGGCCACAGAAAGACGGAATTCATCGACTCGCTTGACGACCTCACTATCGATCACCTATTTGCCAACGTCTGGAGCCGCGAAGAGCTCTCGATCGCGAACCGAAGCAGAATCACGGTGGCACTGCTGGCTGCTCTTGGTAGAGACGACGAGCTGAATTTACATCTCAGGGGTGCTCTCAACCAAGGGCTCACTCGGGGCGAGATTGCCGAAGTGATGGTCCATGTCGCTCACTACGCCGGGTGGCCAGCAGGCCACCGCGGCCTCAAGGTGCTGCGCGACCTCGAGTTCGGCAAGCTCGAGCCGTTCGAGGAGTTCGAGCTCGACGCGGCCTACGACACCCTCACATCTTCCAGTGGCGCCTCGCCTCAGGGCTTCGTGGAGCCGCGCGCGATCGAGGCTTTCGCGGACGAGACCGGCGCCGACCTTCCGGAGCCGGTTGCCGTGCCGCCGCATCGCACGGTCGCGGAGCTTCACGACCACGACGCTCCGGAGCGTGAGATCGGTGACGCGGCGGAGTCCTTGACGCATGACCAGGACGCCGAGCTGGCGAGTGCTCGCCGATCACCCGTTCGAATTCCGGAGGAGGCCAGAGGTCTTCGCAGAAGCTGATGAGGGTCCCGCCGACGAGGAGGCCCCGCTCTCGAAGCTCCTCGAGTCGCCTCAACAGCAATGTGCGTCTCCGACGGTATCGACGGCAGTCTCTAGCGCACTCACCACGAAAGACTGGACTCGTGCCCTCGAACTCGCGATACAGGAAGGGTGGCGAAACGAAAACAAGCTGACTAATCTTCTCTTCTTTGCGCGCCACCCCGAGCTAAAAGAGCGCAGACTGCACCCGGCCACGAGCAAGCAGGATCAAGAGTTGAGCAAGGAATGGGCGCAAATCCTTAATCACGAAGTCTGGCCGGTGATCGTGACATCAACCGCAAACGCGGCCCTTGCTGTTTCGGGTGGGGATGTTACAGAGCGGCCTCACGCCAATTCTGGGGCAAAGATGGGAACGAGTTCAAACGACGCGTCGGATGGGCGGCAAAAGAGGTTGGCCTCAATCCTGGCTTGCTGGCGGCGAACCTGCTCGCGGAGACCGGAACCCGGCGGGACTATCTCACGAAGTCGACGGTGAGCTCAGTATCGTATCGGCGTCGACGATTTTTACGACCGCAGGGCTGTCCTCTCGCGAAACGTACCTGCATACGCCAAGGTCGGTTGGGACATAAAGCAGAAGCCGGAGGTGCATCTGAATGATGCGAAGACCAAGCCGAGGGAGGTAAAGACGATTCGCTTCAATTCTGGCGGAAATGCTCTGCTGGCAAGCGCGGTGTATCTGAAATATGGAGAACTCTACCTGCGCGGCGAAGCAAAGAAGCTGGGCGGGAGGGCTTTTGACAGCCTACCAATCGAGACCAGATTCGCACTCGTACGCATGGCATTTGCCGCTGGACCTGGAGGCGCCAGAAAACGTCTCGTACGGGCACTCAGAGGCGAGGAGATACTTGATCGAGTGAACAAACCGTTGAAGGCATATCAAACGGATCGTAATGCGACGGTCCGGGCAGCGCAGGCGCTACACCTGTCGGACTGGGTCTTCTGCGTTTCACTGGCGGGAGGCGTTCAACCCGAACTTGAACAGTTGTGAAGGGCTCAAAAGGGGGAAGTCATATGTCGTGCCCTGTGTCCTGACGCGGGAACCGAGTTCATAACCGCGGGCGCATCGGGAGAGCATCTGACACGCCGCTCAGATCGAATGTCGACGTGCATGCCGTGATCGAAGACTTGCGTCAAGGGTTCACGCCGGCTTGTCTGGCGTGGTCGCGGCACGACCGGCCGGACGCTGAAGCCGGCCAAGTACACGGTACCAAGCGTCCGACGACGCGTACGGATGCAATAGGCCATTGGCGAGCGCGATGAAGTCCTTGTCGTCCTCACGCCGCGACGGCGTCGGCCTTGAGGTCACGTACCGCGGCAACGCGACCTGAGCTGAGACATCAGTCTCGGGGGATGCGGTCCACCGAGCGGGGGCTACGCGAAGAGCAGTAGCTCTTCCACCTCGTCCTCGCCACGGCGGCGCGTCTCCGCCTCCGCGACCGGTGGCAGCTCGATCGGCGCGTCGCCCGCGTCGTGGAGTTCGTCCAGCACGTCCGGGACGTCGGAGACGACGCGCGTGCGATCTCGGTAGCGCTCGACGAACTCGCCCGCCCACTCGAACTGCTCGACAAGACTCTGCAGCAACCAGACGCGCTTCCCCTGCTCGGCTGCGAACCGCGCCTGCATCCGGGCGCCGCTCGTGCTGCTCGCCTCGACGACGACCGTGCCCTGAGCCATGCCGCTCATCACGGCGTTGCGCAGCGGGAACGTCCCGCGCGTCGGCGGTGTCCTCGGCAGGAACTGCGCGGAACAGAGCGCGCCGCGTCCGCTGACGATCGACCCGGCGAGAGGTCGATTCTCCGGCGGGTACACCGGCAGGAGAAGCCCATGCCCCAGGACGGCGACCGTTCGGCCGCCGGCCTCGAGAGCCCCCGCATGCGCTCGGCGTCGATGCCCTTCGCGAGTCCGGAGAGGACGGTCACGCCCTCCGCGGCGAGGCCACGTCCGAGACGCGCTGCTCGAGCGAGTCCGTCTCTCGAGGGCGATCGCGTACCGACTACCGCGACGGCTCTCACATCCCGGCCATCGTCGTCCGCGCCAGACGAGGAACGGTGGCGGGTTGAAAACGCGTCGCAGGTTCAGAGGGTAGGCGTCGTCGAGATGGTCAGCGGGCGCGCTGCGGCACGTCCTGCCGCCACTCCTCGAGCTCAACAGCCCAGTGCTCCTCCCAGATCGGCTCGCAGGAACGCGCCCAGCGCCTTGGCGACGTCGTACTCCCAGCGGTCCACGGGCTCCCACGGCTCGGCGCGGAGCGCCTGGCCGGCCCACGGCGCGACCGTGCGGGCGACCTGCCACCACGGAACGCGCGCCTGCTGGGCCGCCTCGCACTCGGCAAGGACCGCCTCGAGCTCTCGGCTCACGCTCACGCCTCGCCCTCCGATCGGTACATCGCCATGGCCTCCGGGTAGTTACGTCGACGTAGACGATCCCGACGACGTACCCCGCCCCCGCCTCCTTCAGCGCGCGGGCAGCATCGTGCATCGAGTAGCCGCTCGTATAGACGTCGTCGAGGAGCAGCACGTTCATCCCCGCGACAGCGTCCGTGTCCGCCGTGTCTTCCCCGCCGCCGCCTCCTTCCTGGCTGCGCGGTTCTGCGCAGTCGACTGCTGTGGCCAGAACTGGATCCGCCTGTAGCACGCTGCCCATGACATCCGGACTGCCCCATCCCTCCTGACGCATTCGTGCGATCGCGGTCGATCGAGACCGCGCGAGGACGGGATCACCACTGCGACCCAGTCGTCGTCAGCAGGCGCGAGCGTCTCCGGCGAGTGACCGCTCACGGTGTCCGAAAGCCCGGCCGCAATCGCGCCGACGCAAGTAGATAATCCCGCGCGTGTGGCCCAATGGGTGGCCCACCCCGCCCACCCAACCACCCTCCGGGAAGTGGAAGAGGCCCTGTTCCGGGCCTTCCTCGAAGCCGACGCGCGGACTCGAACCGCGGACCCCTTCATTACGAGTGAGGCACGGGATATTGGGCGAGCCCGTTCGAACCCACGGCGGAATCGGCGCGAGCGCTCTCGCTTGTGCCCAAATTCGCAGGAATCACGCGCAATTTGCGGGAATCGGTCGCTTGCTGGGGTGACGCCCCGGGACCAGGTTTCCCGCGTGGCGCTGCGGGTTCCGGTCGTTCACGGTTCGTGCCTTACACGCAGGTGGCCGCAGGTTCGAGTCCTGCACCGCCCATTTCGGAGTGAGCTGTCACACGGGGTTGGCTCAACCATGCGATGCACCACATGCGATCGGTGCGAGATATGCGATCCCGTGCTGTCCCCGGTGCTGTCCTCGGGAATCGCGCCAGGCGGGCCCGACGACCCCCAGCTTGCAAATTCGGTCGAACGGTGGTCTGACTGGGTCGGGGATGGTCAAGCGCCAGAGAACAAGCCATCCTCGGCTCTGCATCGGGCGAGCGTTGGTCAGTGTTGGCCGTCGAGATCTGACACGAATCTGACACACGAGACGCGAGACACAGGGGCGTTAGCTCCGCCATTGGAGTTGACCCGCTTTCGTTGACACCCTGACGATGGACGCGCAAGCGTCCGGAAGGGAGTCGACGTGGCAAAGGGAAAGAGCTTTGCGCCGGAGTTCCGTCAGGAGGCGGTCCGGCTCTACCGGGTGAGCGGCAGGCCATTCAGGGCGGTCGCCGGTGAGCTCGGCGTCTCGCCGGAGTCGCTGCGCCGCTGGGTGCTGCAGGCCGAGATCGACGAGGGCAAGCGAAACGGTCTGACGAGCGAGGAGCGCGAGGAGCTGGGCCGGCTTCGGCGTGACGTTGCGCGTCTGCGCGAGGAGAAGGAGATCCTGCGCAAGGCGGCGGTTTTCTTCGCCCGGGAGACCGATCAGCGGTGATGACGTTCCGGCTGATCGAAGCGGAGAAGACACAGCATCCTGTCTCCCTGCTGTGCAGCGTGCTCGGCGTCAGCCGCGCCGGCTACTACAGCTGGCGAGGTCGCAGCCCGTCCCGGCGCGTGTTGGCAGACGACCGGCTCGCTAGGCTGATCGCCCGTGTCTTCTCCGAGTCGCACGAGACCTACGGTGCCCCGCGGATCCAGGCCGAGCTCGCCGACGATCACGGCTGGGGCGTTGGCACAAAGCGCGTCGCCCGGCTGATGCGCGAGCTCGGTCTCGCCGGTGTCTCACGGCGGCGCAAGGGCGTCAAGACGACCGTACGGGCAAAGCAGGCGCCCGCTGCGGCAGATCTCGTGCGGCGCCAGTTCCGCTCCTCGGGTCCTGATCGCCTCTGGGTCGCCGACATCACCTACGTCTCGAGCTGGGAGGGCTACGTGTTTCTCGCCTGCGTGATCGACGCCTGGAGCCGCAAGGTCGTCGGCTGGTCGATGCGCGACGATCTGCGCTCCGAGCTGGTCGTCGACGCGCTCGGGATGGCGCTGACGAGGCGAAGACCGAAGCCCGGCCTCGTCCATCACTCCGATCGGGGCTCGCAGTACACGAGCCTCGCCTTCGGCAAGACGATCGAGCAGGCCGGCGTCCTGCCGAGCATGGGCCGCCGCGGCGATGCGTTCGACAACGCGGTCGCGGAGAGCTTCTTCGCCACGCTCGAGACCGAGCTGCTCGACCGACACACGTTCCGCACTCGCGACCAGGCGCGGCTCGCGGTCTTCACCTTCATCGAGGGCTTCTACAACAGCAGGCGCCGGCACTCGACGCTCGGGCAGCGCAGCCCCGATCGCTTCGAAGAGACGATGATGATGAAGGAGGACACTCAGGCAGCGGTCGCTGTCTCAAGCTGAGGTGTCAACAGAAACGGGGTAACTCCACCATCGCTTTCGACGCCGTTCGTGGGATGCCAGCAGATCGGTGACCTCTGGTGTGACAGTTCTGGGCGCCAGCGCATCCGGTGTTGGCGCGCGCGGCAAAACTCCACAATGCGCTAATCGCGGCTCGCTCCCGTTTCGCAACCCGGTCCCGCGCGCGACGTCGTCGGGCGGTGCTCGTGGTCGCGCTCGTCGCCGCTGTGGCCGGCGCTGTCGTCGCGGTGGTTTCGGTCACGGCGGACGAGGGCGAGCCTCAGGCGCTCGCCCTTCCAACTGAGATCGTTGGCCCGGACCCGTTGGCGTTCGACGACGGCCGAAGCTCCGCGTACGAGCGTGCCGCCGCTTTCGGGCTCAGCCACGTGCTCTTCGCAAAGAGTCCGGGCGGGGTGACCGCAGGGGACGATCCTGGCGGAGACGGCGACCGGCTTCCTCGGGATGCAGGTCGATGTCGCAGCCAGCCGGCGGCTGACGCGGCGGATCGATGCCGCGCGCCGACGCGGGGACAATCCGGCTGTCGAGCGGCTCCTGAGCGACCGACGGCGCGTCGATGCGCGCTTCGACCCCGCAGACGCCCTCGCCGGCACAGTGCGATACCTCACCGAGGCACGCCAACAGCGACGGTTCGCGGGACACGAGGGGTGGGCGGCTCATCGGCCTCGCCGACGCGACCAAGCCCCTCTCTGAGCAAGGTCTCGATCGCCTTGATCCTCGCTCCGTGATCGGGAACCGAGATCTCCTGGCGGAAGCCCTTGCCGCACTCCGGACACGTGCAGGTCGCCCATGTCTCACGGGTCGTGCTGGTCGCGGCCTCGAGGAGGACGGTCCGAATCGTCTCGAGCTCCACGGCGGCGGTGAGGGCCAGTGCCGGCCGCACGGCGGATGGTGATCCTGGCGAACGCGACGGGAGCTCGAGCGGCTCGGACTCGGCGATCACGGGCTCACGGTGCCAGGCGTTGCGCCTCTTCCGCTGGTCGCCGTTGGCGACGACGTCCGAACCGAGCTCGTCCGCGAGAGCGGCGTGATACCCGCAGAACTCGTTATTGATCGCCACCGAGCGGCACCGATCACCGTTGCGGAGCCGGGCGGAGCAGAGCGCTCCGGTCATACGTACAAGTGTGACACGACCATGTGCCTCTCGCGTGCGCGCGCGTGCGCGCTATAGGAGGCAGTGGAAGTCCGCGAGGCCGTGTTGAGTGGCGGCGGCGCGAAGGGCTCTGAGGACGGCCGGGAGGATGGTGCACATCGGGTCCGGGTGCGACCCGGACGGTGGCGGCGGTTTTCTCGGCTGAGGACAACTTGACGTTCTACGTCCCATGGGTCAACCTCGGTGCCATCTTCGCCGTCCTCTACCCGGGCCCGCTGGCGACGACGTTTCTCCCGGCGCGGAGAGGGGAGCGGGTTTGCCCGGCTGAACCGCTCCGCTTTCGGTGAGCGTGGGCCGGGTTGCCCTCATCGTTCTCGGCACTATCGGGGCCTTGCTCGGGGTCGCCCTGCTGGTGGGCGGCGGCTTCCTGCTCTGGGCCGACCGCACCAAGCGCGAGGACGGCTACCTGACGACGCCGACCGAGCGGTTTGTAACCTCGTCCTATGCGCTGACGCGCACTCGGCTCGAGGTTGATGCTGATGGGCCGGCTTGGCTCTGGAACGACAACTGGTTCGGCAAGATTCGGGTCCGCGGGGAGAGCGCAGCCGGGAAGTTGCTCTTCATTGGCATCGCGCCTGAGCCGGCTGTCGCCCGGTACCTCGGAGACGTCGCGCACGCGAACGTCGAGGACATCGAGGTCGATCCATTCCGCGTCCAGTACCGTGCGATCGCAGGCGGCCCGCCGCAAGGGCCGCCGACGGCGCAGCACTTCTGGGCGGTCTCCGCCTCTGGCGTGGGACAACAGACGGTGACCTGGGAGGTGCGCGAGGGCGACTGGTCGGTCGTCCTCATGAACGCCGACGGCTCCCGTCGCGTCGTCGCCGACATCGACCTCGGGGCCAAGCTGTCATTCGTGCTCTGGCTCGCGATCGGGCTGCTCCTCAGTGGTGGGTTTGTCCTCGTTGGGAGCACCGCGCTGATCGTCCTCGCCGCGCGCAGGCGTCACGCGCCGCCCATGCCGCCGGCGCCTGCCACCGCGAGCAGCGGGGCAACAAGTACGCCGGCCCCCGAGCACGCCGACCGACCGGACCAAGAGCTCCCGCCCGACTAAACGGCGTCTCGCCGAGCACGTCCACTGTTGCGGCCGGGTGACCCCCGCACCTACTGCACGTGCTTTCCGCGCACGGATCACCCGTGCCTTCCGTGCCCAACAAAAGGACTTCCCCGCCTCGGCGCCGGATCTGGCTTGAACACAGGGATTGCAGCCTCTTTAGGGGCACGGATAGAGCACGGATCACCGTGCCCCCTGTGCGATTTTCGGCTTGAACACAGGGATTGGGGGCGGTCAGGGCCACGGATAGGGGCACGGATAGGGGCGCGGTTCGGCGGAGCTCGGCAGCCGCGCCGACGGCGACTGCACCCGCTTGCCCAACGCATGGCGCGAGACCCCCGTCGGCCCCCAGGGCCCACGCGAGTCATGTGAAGGCAGAGCTGGATCCGCGTCTGGGCCGTCGGCGCCATCCCACCAGCTTAGAAAGCTCCGCGAAAGGTTCGGGAAAGGCGCGGCCGCGACCATCGCCCCCAGTGAGCGGAGGAGGAGCATGGCCAAGGAGTTCACCTGCGAGCTGGACGGCGTCTTTATGCGCGGGGAGACCGACGACCAGCCGGGAGGAGGACTGACGCGGCGTGCCCAAGGTCAGCACGGCGCGCCTTCTGCCTCGGTTCACGTGATCCGTGTCGTCTCGGTCAACGGCGGCCGCCCGCGCACCGTGCGCTGGAAGGGACGCGACGTGACGACCGGCATCTACAACACGCCGGTCGATGGTCGGGTCGCGGTCCGTCGTCTCAACCTCGACGGTGACCGACAGGCCGACCTCTCCGTCCACGGCGGCGCTGCGAAGACGGTGTACGCCTACCCCGCTCGAGCACTACGCCTACTGGCAGGAAGATCTTGGGGAGAAGCTGCCCTTCGGCGCCTTCGGCGAGAACCTGACGGTCGAGGGCCTGCCGCTCGAGCACGAGGGGGCGGTCGGCGACCGCTTCCGCGTCGGCAGCGCGGAGCTAGTCGTAACGCAGCCTCGGCTGCCCTGCTACAAGCTCGGGCGTCGCTTCGGCCGCGAGGAGATGGTCAAGCAGTTTCTGCTCAGCGGGCGCACGGGCTGCTACCTGGCCGTAACGACAGAGGGCGAGGTCGGTGCGGGCGACGCGATCGAGACCGTCGCACACCATCCCGCGCGAATCCCGGTCGCGGAGATCACCCGTGTGTACGCGAGCGATCGAGACGACCTCGCAACACTCGAGCGGCTCATCGCCCTCGATGCCCGACCGAACGATTGGCGCAGCGACTTCAGAAGCGGCTCGTGTCTTCGAGACGCGCTCACAGTCGACCCAGCACGGCGAAAGGAGCACGAAATGCATACGCACGATAAGCCCGCGTCCTTCCACAGCTCTCCGCAGGAGGCGCTGCGGGCGCCGCCGGAGGAGTTCCTCTACCTCGCCTGCCTGCACAGGGGCACGGGGGTCGAGCAGCCGGACTTCATCGCCGTCGTCGACGCCGAACAGGGTCGGGTCGTGCACGAGACGCCGATGCCGAGCGTCGGTGACGAGCTGCACCACTTCGGCTGGAACCGCTGCTCGTCGGCCTGCCACGGCCCCGACCGCTCGCACCTGATCTTGCCCGGCTTCCGCTCCTCCCGGATCCACATCCTGAACGTCGCCGACGACCCGCGCAGGCCGCGGATCGAGAAGGTGATCCAGCCAGAGGAGGTCGTTCGCAAGACCGGTTACACCAGGCCGCATACGACACACTGCATGCCCGGCGGCAACGTGGTCGTCAGCATGCTCGGAGACGCCGAGGGGAACGGGGCTTGCGGCTTTGCCGTGCTCGATGCGGAGAGCTTCGAGTTGAAGGGCCGCTGGGAGGACGGTGGCGAGACACCGTCGCTCAACTACGACTTCTGGTATCAGCCGCGCAAGAACGTGCTCCTCTCGTCCGAGTTCGGCGAGCCGAACGCCTACGAGCCGGGGTTCGACCTCGCAGACGTCGAGGCGGGGCGCTACGGGCACCGTCTCCACTTCTGGAATCTGGCCGAGCGGAAGCTCGAGCAGACCGTCGACCTCGGCGAAAGCGGGCTGCTTCCGTTCGAGGTGCGCTGGAAGCACGATCCCGAGGCGGAGGAGGGCTTCGTCGGCGCTGCGCTCTCGAGCACGATGTGGCGCTTCCGGCGCGACAACGGCGGCTGGGCCGCCGACCAGGTGATCGCCGTCGAGCCGGTCGAGCTCGAGGGCTGGCCCTTCCCGGTGCCCGGCGTGATGAGCGACCTCGTCCTCTCGATGGACGACCGCTTCCTCTACTTCTCGAACTGGCTGCACGGCGACCTGCGCCAGTACGACGTCTCCGACCCGGCAAACCCGAAGCTGACCGGGCGGCTCTGGCTCGGCGGCCTGCTCGGGAAGCCAAGTGACGCCGGGCGCGAGCTGAACGGCGGGCCGCAGATGCTGCAGCTCTCGTTCGACGGACGCCGGCTCTACGTCAGCAACTCGCTCTACTCGACCTGGGACAACCAGTTCTACCCGGAGCTGCGCTCCTGGCTTCTGCGCGTGAACTGCGGCCCCAACGGCGGCATGGAGGTCGACCGCGACTTCTTTGTTGACCTCCACGACCGCCCCGCTGGACCCGCGCGCGCGCACGAGGTGCACCTGCAGAACGGCGACTGCACGACGGAGATCTTCCAGTGATCGTCGCCCACGTCATGGGGATCCCCATCGAGGAGAGCGTCCTGCAGCTCGCGCCCGCCGGCGCGGCGATGGTCACGGCAGTTGCGATCGCCGGCCGGAAAAGCCTCGGCCGGCTACGACGCCGACTTCGTCACCGGTCGCCCGGAGAAGATCACTAGCGAGAGAAGACGGGAGAGGGCGCCGGGGTGCGGCGCCCTCCCCAAGCCTCCCCCGATAGGGAGTCGGGCGCTCTGTTAGGCGATTACCCGTGCCTTCCGTGCCCAAAAGGGACTTGCCGACATCGGGCCCGATCTGGCTTGAACACAGGGATTGCGGCCTCTTCGGGGGCACGGATAGGGCACGGTGACCCTGCCCCTATGCGGCTTTCGGCTTGAACACAGGGATTGGGGGCGGTCGGGGGCACGGATAGGGGCGCGGTTTGGCGGAGACTCCGGCGGCTACTGCGGGCCAACACGCCCGCCAACGCGTGAGGCGAGACTCCGTCGGCCCCCCGAGCGGGCCATACGAGTCATGCGCCACCGGATTACCCGGATTGCTCGTGCCTTCCGTGCCCAAAAGGAGTTACCCGTCCCTAACCCCGAATGTGGCTTGAACACTGGGATTGCGGCCATTGGAGGGGCACGGATGAGGCACGGTCACCGTGGCCCTCGCGGCAAGATCGGCTTGAACACAGGGATTGCGGGAGTGAGAGGGCACGGAAGGACCGCGGTGAGGCGGAGCCCGGCGGCCGGCGGCGACTGCTACTGGCCCATCCCCGCTCACGCGTGGCGAGAGACCCCTCGGCCCCCCAAGGCCACGCGACATCCCACGGACCACGGACCCCGTGCCTTCCGTGCCCAAAGCAGTTGCCCGTACTAAGGCAAGACCTGGCTTGAATACAGGGTTTGCGGCCACTCGAGGGGGCACGGATAGGGCACGATAACCGTGCCCCCGCGGCACGATCGGCTTGAACACAGGGATCGCGGGCAGGAAGGCGCGGAAGGGGCGGGTTTGGTGGAGTTCCATGGCCCCGCCTGCTGGCCATCACACTTGCCCAAAGCGTGGCGCGAGACTCGTCGGCCCCCGGGGTGGGCGAGTCCTGTGGACCGGCGCTCGGGCGCAAGGCAGTGATCGTCACCTGCGACGGTGGACCGGCTGGCGTGGCCTCGCTTGGAGCCCGCCGTCTAGCGGTGATTAGCCGGCGTCTGCCCGCCAGGCCCGGTCGATTTGCCGCAGCATCTGCGGGTACACGATCAAGTGCCGGAATGGCCTGATCGCAGCCATGTAGCCGGTTCCGAGCAGACCGTTTGGCTTTACGTAAACGGCCAGCTGGCCGCGGTAGCCGCCCGTCCCGTCCGGGACCCAGCCGACGTGCATCACGCCGCGCATGGTCCGATTGGCGATCTCCGCCGCCCACTCGTCGTCGATGAGGTAGAGCGAGGTGAAGGGGAGTGCGGCGAAGTCGGGGCCGGAGGGGGCGGCGCGCATGTCCGCCGGCAACCGGTCGCGGAGCGTCGGCGCCCCGGAACCGATGTCCGGACTGTCCCACCCGAGCAGCTCTCCGACCTTCCACCGGATCGCCCAGAGCATGCGCACCGAGCGGGGGGAGCCGCGCGACGGGTCGCTGGAGGCGATCAGCTGCACGAGCCGACGGAAGTCGTCCGCACCGCCCGGCGTCGGCAGTGCCCACACATCCTCGAGCCGGAAGTCCTGGGTGAGCTCGTGGATGCGCCAAGGGCGGGAGGTTTGCGCCGTGTTCGGAAGCCTCATGGACACCTTCAGTAGTCTGGCGCCTCTCCTCGAGCCGCCCGATGTGGAGTCGGGCGGCCCCGTGACCAGCCTGACACCGACCGACCGACTGAGCGCCGGGCAACGTCAGAGCAGGGAGGATCACATCATGGCCATCGCGATCGAGTGGAGTACTCGTGGGCCTGGGGCAAGAGCTGCGAAGTACGACCAACTCCTCGCACTGCTAAAGGATCCCGACGACGCGGAGCTACGTCCAACCGCTTACCCGGACGATGGGACGCCACCCCTTGGAGCGAGCAGTACTCTGACTTACGAGAAGCAGCTTTCGAGGAGCCGATTCAAGGGGAGACAGGGAGATGGAGACACTGGCGCAGATGAAGTGCGTCGCGTGCCGCAAGGACGCACCGACGGTGACGGATGCCGAGATCGCTGAATTTCATCCCCAGCTTTCTGGCTGGGAAATCGTGGAGCTTGATGGAATCAAACGCCTGAGACGCGTCTTTTCAGTCGACGACTTTGCGCACGCGTTGGAATTCACGCAGAAGGTAGGCGAGCTTGCAGAGGAAGAGGGGCATCACCCTTCACTGCTGACCGAATGGGGCAGGACGACGGTCACCTGGTGGACGCACAAAATCAAGGGCCTGCATCGCAACGACCTCATCATGGCGGCGAAAACGGACGAGCTGTATCAGGCATGAACTGATCCGTCAGATGGACAGTGAGCCCGTCTTGATGCCGGGAGAAGGCGAGGTCAGGACTTCTGGTTGCAGGAGCACGACCTGGGACGGCGAACGAGCGGCCGTTCGACGGATCCGTCGTGTCCTAGCTGCCTATCGACGCGAGCTGCTCGTCGATCCAGGCGTCCACCTCCGCCAGGTCGAGACCGCGCGCTAGGCCGATCTCCCCCGCAAGACGCTTCCGTGCCTTCACGCAGAGCGCCCTCTCGCTCGAAAGCTTCCAATTGGTGCCGTTCGCGGTCAGCGTCCGCTCTCGCCGCGCGCCGTCACGCACGATCTCTGCAAGCTCCAGCGGATCGCCGCCCCTCAGCTTTGCCTGCACCTGCTTCAGACGCTTCACCCAGACGTCCCCGCTGAGCGCGCCAGCCTCACGCAGCGTCTCCTGAACCCGGCTCAGGCCCGCCTCGCTGACCAGCGGCCGCAGCAGCTCACACGCCAGCTGCATCGGCAGCGTTACCGAGAGGCCGTCTCCGAGCTCGAGCACGACCACCTCCTGCTCGGCACCGAAGACCACCGTCTTCTCCCTGGCCGCGACACGGCCCGCCCCGTGCCCGGGATACACGACCGCGTCCCCGACGGCCAGCTTCACTCCCTCAGCGTGGCGGCCGCTGCGAACCGTACTCCTGCCGCGAGCGGCTTCTCCGACATTCGACGAAGGGGGTCCGAATTCGAGTGGCCTTGACACAATCCATCCCTAGAGTTTGCGCACCGCGAGCTTCTGAACTTCGAGTGCGATTTCACGCACGACATTCTCAAGCGCCTCGCTCCGGGCCATTCTGTTCGCCGAGGCTCCATCGGCTCGCGCACTGAGGCGCCTTGACGGCCTTCGGGGTTTTCGGCCGGGGTTCTGGCCGCGGGGCTAGTCCGAACTATTCTACTCCTTGTCACAGACTTGGGAGCGCTTCGCTGGTTGGGCGCGAAAGCCCTGGACGACCGATCCAAGCTCTTCGCCAGACAACAGACCTAGCTCATGCTCATCCGCTTGACCCCGGCAGCTCAACCCGCTGCTCGCGGCCTGATCGAGTGGGGTACCGGCAGGTCGCTTTACAACCCGAACGTGCCGGTCAAGAGCGGGATGCTCGGGCTGCTCGGCGCGATCGAGAACGTGGCGATGGACCTGCCCGAGACGCGAGTGATCACCGCCCACCCGACAAGCCTGTACCCGAAGAACAGCCGGCTCTCCGAGCTCGCCGCCGCCTCCGGTGTCCCCGTGAGGCGGGTGAGCCTGGCGGAGGCCCGCAGGCGCGCCCGACGCGAACAGGACGGCCGGTGACGCACATGGCCGCGCTCATGCCCCCCGAGCGGTTCGTCGACCACCCGAAGCTGATCGAGCTCACGTCGGGGGAGGCTGAGCATGGGAGTACGCTTCCAAGTAGACCCTATGACCCCCCTGACCCCCGCTGAGCGAGACGCGCTCCGGCTTCGAGCCGCGAAAGCGGACGAAGTGTTCAGCGGGCGAACCGTAGGGGAGCTGATCCTAGACATGCGGGAAACGCGCGCCGATGCGAGCGCGGGGCTGCTCGGCGCCGCGTTGGACGCGATCCTTGCTCAATGTCTGGCCGAGCCGTTCGAGCCCTGGCCCGGCTCCCTCGTGGCCGAGCTCGTCGCGCCCTAGGCTTAACCGTCACCGAGATGTGCCGACAGTTTCGGCTCATCTCGTCTTATCTTGCGGGCACCGTAGACGAGCTCGGCGGAAATGCGCCCGCGGGTGAGGCGCTTGTTTCAGAGGCGCGGGCAGCCGTAGGCGTCTTGGCGCGGGTTCTGCTCGGCTCGCGGGCAGTTCGGGGGGTCTCGCTGCCTCAAGCAGTAGTTGGGACCTGGCTTGTCTCGAAGTGCGAGGTGTCGCGCTTTGGCGGAACAACCACACGCTCCCGATGGCACTCATCCCGCTTGAGCGCCACAGCGCAATCCACACAGGCCGTCGGGGTGGTCGGCGTGCCGCTCATAGCGGACGTGCTCGAGCCACCCGAGCTGCGTGCGGTCGCTCGCCAACACTCGGTAGCCCGCGGCGGCTGTGAGCAGCCGACCGAGTTCCGCGTGTGTCCTGTCGTTCCGCCCGTCCCCGCCAGCCTCCTGCACGGAAGAGAAGAGTAATGACGGCTCCGGCAGGCTCTCGTCTCAGGCAAGTGCACCGCGAGCACTCTTTCTTGTTCACGCGCGCAGAACCGTATGTGGGGAAGGATGTCCTCGGTCCGCGGTCAGGAAGCAGGCTCCGGGCAACGCCGCGGTTCCTCGCCTTCTGCCGCGCCTGCCCGAGGAGGCGAAGGCAATGTGCACACGGCTCGTCGTGCGGCTCCTGCGGGTTCGGGACTGACGTTTCGCTCGAGGCAACGTAGTGGTGATCAAGACGGGGCGACCCGCGCTAGCCTTCGGTTGACGAGATCGAACCGCAGGAGGGCCGAACCCATGGACGCGGGCGTGGAAGACAGGATTGTCGTCGAGTCGGAGCGGGCTGTTCAGTCAGGTCGGGCGGGCGTGATCGAGGAGGTGCTCGCCCAGGATCCGCCGCGCTTCCGCGTCCGATGGGACGACGGGCGCACGAGCATCTTCGCTCCCTCGGCAGGCGTCGCGAGAATCGAGCCGCGCAAGAGAGAGCGCCTGAAGGCCTGACCGACGCGAGGCCGCGCAGCGCTACCACCAGCGCACCGGCAACGGCGCCCGCTCTTCGTCGGCCGCAGTCCCCGCTGCGTGCTACTTCCCGCGCGACCGCTTCTTCTGCTTTTTCACCTTCAAGCTGGGCATCGGCGCCTTCGCCTCGGTCCCGAGCGAAATGGGGTTGGGCACACGATGCTTCTTCGACTTCCCTGCCACGCCGATCCTCCTCGATCGAGGGCTAGTCGCAACGGACGATCCCACGTTACAGGCCGTGGGCGGATGCGCTGTCCTCTGCGCTGGCCGTGCCACTCGCCAAACGCTCCCGAGTCCAGGAGGAGCAGGATTGTCGGACAGGCGCCTTCGTCGCGCCAGCTGACGAAGACGATCTTTCGCCCATCGGGCGGAACCACGCCTCGATCAGAGGTTGCCACTTCAATGCTGACGAACGCCTCTGCGTTCGGACTAGTCGAAGCGGATCGATTTCTATCGCCGGACAGCCCCATCGCCCAAGCAATCCGCCGCGAATACCCGGAGTACCTTGACGACGGGCTGGCCGGACCGAGCTCCGACGACAGGCGCATCCCTTGGGTCAGTGTTTACCTCCGACAGACCCCACCTCTCAAGTTCCCATCGAGCTTCGGACTGCTCTGTCGACGAGAGAGGGCAACGACAGGGATCGTTCGCGAGGTCTGTGTCTCGTATTCGCGGAACGCCGGATCCCGCTGGGCCTGAATCTCGTAGAAACGGTTCCGCGCTGCGCCCTTAAGGGGCACCCGCGCGTGCGCGATAGGTTCTCACGTCGGCGTTCTCGCGTCAGTCAGACGGCGTCGGCACTCGGGAGTCCGCTACTGGCGGCCCGGGCAGCCTGTAGGACGAGCGCCGGGTCTGGTCCTTGACCGTGTCGCCATAGGTCGAGTAGCCGATCGGTGAGCAGCGCCCGCGTTGAGATGAAGTCGCTCGACGCGAGCGGCGAAGGGTGGAGCGCGGCCAGCGCCAGAACGGAGTCTCGGCAGTACGTCGAGCAGAAGCTGCTGCCTGACGTGCGCTGACCAGGCACACCAGCACCGGGCGTCGTAAGAGCGAGGTCCTCGCCAAGCACGGCCTGACAAAACGAGCAGCGCAACTGTTTCGCGTCCCGATTGCGCACCGGAGGCGCAGCCGTGTCTCGGTCCAAATCGACCGCCTGTCCTCCAGGTGGACGGAGAGACCAAAGCGCTTCGGCCATCACGCCCTTCCTCTAGAGGTCAGCGGGAACTTCTGTGAGAAGGGGTTGCGAAGCCCGTTCCCCCCGAACGCGCAACACCGAATCTCTCCAACCATAGCGTCGACCAGTTGAGGACTACGCCCCGGACAGCCTGATGCACGCGTGATGCGCAGAAATCGCGCCCGACCGGGCGCCTATTTCTCCCCGACGCGTCGGTCAGCGGCGCTCGCCGGGGCGTGACCGCGAGTGCGGTGGACCGCCGCCCTCCGCCACGTATGGAAGCAAAGCCATCTCGCGCGCTCGCTTGATAGCGACCGCGATCTGGCGTTGGTGCCTGCGGCAGGCGCCGCTCATCCGACGCGACCGGATCCTCCCTCGGTCGGACGTGTACCGCCGCAGTTGCTCGACGTTCTTGTAGTCGACCTCACGCACCTTGTCCTTACAGAACAGACACGACTTCCGCCTAAAGACCTTCGCCTGGCCGCTGCCAGGACGAGCCGGACGCGCTCCCGGCTCGGTGTCCTTCCGTCGTTTCGACTTCGCGGCCATGCATCGAACCTACAGCAGCGGCGTCGCCGGTGTCGGCCGGGATTCTCGTCGGGATTGGTCTCCGTGGCCTCCCGTCGGCTCCGGGCGAAGGTGCTCCAGGCGCTCGACCACCACGAACGTGACCACCCGAGGCATTTCCGGCTCGTGTTCCCGTCCAAGGACGGCGCAGGCGCGTCGGCTCCGCACAGGCGCGATCGTCAGATATCAATAGGAAACCCGCTTACGGTCCTACCTTCGAGGGCGTAGGGTGGCACGAGCGAAGCGGAGAGTTCCCCTCGACGAACTTCAAGGAGCGCACGCATGGCCGTGTTGATGACCGCTCAGCTTCCAGGCGGAACCAAGGAAATGATCGACGGCATGACCTCGCAGCTCGAGGGGCCGATGCGGAGCGCGCAGGGATTCACTCTGCACACGAACGGCCCGGCGCCCGGCGGCTGGCGCGTGACCGAGGTCTGGGATTCGCAGGAGGACTTCGAGGCGTGGTTCGAGGCTCACGTCAAGCCGGCATTTCCCGAGGGTGCCCCGATGCCGGCGATCACGTTCGATGATCTGAACCAAGTCATCGCCAGGTAGCGGCGACGACCGTATACACACGGCACGTGTGGGCTTAAGGGTCCCCCTTTTTCATACGAACCGTTTTCGCCTGACTTCACTCAAACGAGGACGCCCTGACGAGCCCAACCCGGGTTCACACAGCCAAAGCCCACCCGAACCATGGACCAGCTACGTCGCGGCTGCGCACCCGGATCTCATCGCGAAGTAGGAGGAGGGCGCGTCGAACCTGGGCGACCTCGCGCTGTAAACCGTGGGCCGCGGAGCTGGGGAACCCTTGGGGGAGCCTCCTGTTGCCGCCGCGCTTCCCATCGTTCATGCTGTGCCAGATGCGGCAACAGGGTAGGTGACGCTTAGGCATCGAAGCCACGCAGCATCGGTCGGATGTCGGCGGATTTAAGGGATGTCCGGCGTTGCCGTAGGCTCCCGGCTCCCGATGGACGAGGAGAAGCCCTATGCCCTTCGTGGTTTTTCAGGAGTTCAAGATTGAGGGTGATGACCGCTCGACCACGAACTACGACAGCGTCAGCGAGCACATCGGCATGGACACGAACCCTCCGGACGGAATGATCATCCACACGGCAGGATGGGATGAGGAGGGCGGTGTCTTTCGGATCTTCGAGGTGTGGGAGACCCAGGAGGACTCGGCACGGTTCCGGCGCGAGCGGCTACAGCCCGCGTTTGAGGCGAAGCTGGGAGCGGGCAACAACGCGCCGCCCGATCGCGACGGATCCTACGAGCTGCACAACCTGATTTCCCGCGGGTAGATCAAGGAACTTCGCCGCCAGGGCTCGAGGAGCTCCGCGGGGGTGCTTCTGCGCGAGCATGAATCGCGGCTGCGCGAAGGACTCGTCTGAAGCGGCTGTGCCCTCGCGGCAATAGAGTGTCCACGTCGCTTAGATGAGCGAGCAAAGCGTTAAAGCGCGAGGGTGACGAGATAGCGACGGAGCGCGAAGTGCTACTCCGCCGCCCGCCCGGCCGGATCTGCCACGACGGAGATCCCGACCTTCGACGTCACGTTCTCAACGGCCTAGCTCGCGAACGCCTACCTCTTTCTCCCGCGCGCACGCGCGCGCACGCGCGGGACTGATCTACCGGAACAGTGCATCGTGCTGAGCACGGATCGGGCCTAGTGGGTGAGGCGCTCAGTACCCCGGCGGTTGCTGAAGATCGCGTCCGCCCAGGTGCGGGTACTCGAGGAACTTGAACTTCCCTGACATCGCATCGGGCTGCTTGCCGGGAGCTCGCGGCAACGCCTCGATACAGCGCCCGGAGCATGCATGTACGAGAAGCGGCAACACGTCGGTTGCGACCCAAAGCGAGATCCACGTCTGGATTGGCCCACTCGCTAGGAATGGCCCGTCGCAAACACTGCATTGTCGCGGCACCGACCCCGCTGGCAGCTCCGCAGGAAGGAGGGGGAACGGCAGTCGGTTCTTGTAGTTGCCATAGAGATGGCGGGTGCTCACCCTCGACTCTTGCAGCTGCTTGCACTTCGTGATCTCGTAGGGAAACCAGTGCAGTCGTCTGGAGGTGTAAGGGTCGAACGAGCGCAGGCTCGACATCTCACCGATCTCGGGAGGGACGGCGATCAAGTGACTCCCGTAGAGGTCGAGTTCGCGGACGACCGTGAGCTTGGCGATCGTGGGCGGCAGCGTCACGATGTCGGGCCAGAGGTCCAGGGGAATCTCCGCTCCCGGCGAGAACCGCTTGCGGCCATCGGCTGCGGCCGCGTCGATGAGGCGGAGGAGAAGGCTCCATGCCTCGCACTCCGTGTCCTGCGGTCCAGGATGGATATCAAGCTCCGTCTCTCCCTCGGCCACGGCGTCACAGTCGCAGCCAGGGCGCGGGGGATACCAACGACCATCCCATGACTGCCACCATCCTGGCCTCGGGCTGGTCGACCCCGGCTGCTCAGCTGACCCGCCAAGACGCGCTTTGAACAACCAAGGCCCCCGGGTCACTCAAGAAACCTAACGCCCGGCTTCACTCCGTCCAATCGGCCTGCAACCAGGACACACTTTCGCACACGCGAGCCGCGGAATCACCTCGCCGAAATCTGACACCAGCCTGACCGGGCCTCGGGACCTATCCATCGGCGATGTGGTGCGACCCCCGAACTCGGCATGTCGGAGCTCGTAGCCGGGTGCCCTCCCCCGTCAGACTCGTGTTGAGGCTGGCGCCTGACCAGGGCCCCGGCCGTCGAGGATCAGGTTGAGCCCGGACTCGTTGTCGCTCTGCCCTGGGGCCGGTCGGCGACGTGCTCCCGGACATGCTCCACAGGTAGGGAGCGCACCCCCTTCGGACGGATCCTTGGCGCTGGTGCCTGGGCGCGTGGTGGCGAAGCCGGTCTCGCCTGCCATCGTCAGTCTTCCCGCCGCTGCATCGCCGCGTCGAACGCGAGCTCGGAGGCCGGGAAGTCGGTGCGGCGGACGTAGGCCAGCGCATCCTGCGCGCCGTACTCGCGGTCCATGCCCGAGTCCTCCCACTCGACGGAGAGCGGACCTGTGTAGCCGATCCGGTTGAGCGCCCGGAAGAACGCCTCGAAGTCGACGTCGCCGTGTCCCGGCGAGACGAAGTCCCAGCCGCGTCTCTCGTCGCCGAAGTTGAGGTGCGACGCAAGGATCGAGCGCCGTCCGTCGAGGCGGCGGACCGAGTCCTTGACGTGGACGTGGTAGATCCGGTCGGCGAACTCCAGCGCGAAGGCGGGCGCGTCCAGGAACTGGTGCGCGAAGTGGGAGGGATCGAGGTTGATCCCGAACACCGGCCGGCGGTCGATCGCCTCGAGCGTCTTGCGGGTCGTGACAAAGTCGTAGGCGATCTCGGTCGGGTGCACCTCGAGCCCGAACCGCACCCCCTCCCGCTCGAAGATGTCGAGGATCGGCCCCCAGCGCTCCGCGAAATCCTGGTACCCGCGCTCCACGACGGCAAAGTCGTTCGGCGGGAAGGAGTAGAGGAGGTGCCAGATGGCCGAGCCCGTGAACCCGTTCACCTGCTCCACACCGATCGCGGCCGCCGCCCTTGCCGTATCGGCCATGCGCTCGGCGGCCCGCTGCCGCACGCCCTCAGCGTCGCCGTCGCCATAGATGTCCGGGGGGAGGATCCAGCGATGGCGGTCATCGATCGGGTCGCAGACGGCCTGGCCTACGAGATGCGCCCCGAGCGCCCACACGTCAAGGCCCTGCTCCTCAAGCAGGCTCCGCACGGATTTCGCGTAGCCCGGGTCGGCGACCGCCCTGTCGACCTCGAAGTGGTCGCCCCAACAGGCAAGCTCGAGACCGTCGTACCCCCAGGCCGCGACCTTGGGCGCAAGCACCGCGAGCGGCAGATCGGCCCACTGGCCGGTGAACAGCGTGACGGGGCGTCCCAACCCGACCTCCTCGATGCAGTGGCCGGACGATGCTAATCCACCACCCTCGGCTAGTCCACCACCCCGCGCCGGCGGCGAGTGCTACCTCGACCAGGCCCCAGCTACACAGCGATCGCGAGGGGTTGGGATGGGACAACGTCTCGCGGTGAAATCACGGTCCGTTCGTCCAGTGAGAGAACGCTCGCGCAGGTCAGTGTGCGAGGATTGGCCCGTGATTGTGAGACCGCAGCGGAGCGAAGACTACGAGGCGGTTAGGTACATCTACACCGAGGCTTTTCGGCGGCCTGAGAACCCTGACTCGGTCCCGCCGGAGGTCCCGCTGTTCGAGGCGCTGTGGGAGGCGGGCGACGCCCTTCCCGAGTTCTCGTTCACGGCGCAAACCGAGAGCGGGGCGGTCGGGCACGTCACGGCAAGCAAGGCGACCGTCGCCAGCGACTCAGTTGTTGCCGTAGGACCGATCGGCGTCCTTCCGGAACATCAAGGCATGGCATCGGGAGCGCCCTGATGGACGCGCTTCTCGCCGCTGCTGACGTCGCGCATGTGCCACTGATCGTTTTGCTCGGCTCACCGCAGTACTACAGCCGCTTCGGGTTCCGTCCCGCAGAGCAGCTGGGCGTGACACCTCCGGAAGCAGGATGGGGAGATGCCTTCCAAGCTCGACCTCTGACCGCCCACACATCACTCGTCGCTGGACCGTTTCAGTACGCGACGGCCTTCTCACCCTAGGCGCCTCCGGGGGTCATTCCGGAACGCTGGCGCAGACCACCGACCAGTACCTCGGGCACCAAATGTCGTGTGCGGGTCCGCTTGGCTTCGGCCTACACCGAGTGCCCAACCTCGTGGCCGCAGGCGGGGCACAGGAGTACAACTCGTCCACCATCGCTGCTTCGCGTTAGCGACGAGATCTCACCACGCCAGCCGCACGACGTGCACGCCGCGAGCACCTTCGCCATACCAAGGCGATTGAGGACATGTGCACGGCGACTGTTCGGCGGCAGCTTGTACCTGAAAGCACGCCAGTAAAGCGCACCTCCGAGGACAACCACGACCAGAAGTGCCACTGTCGCCGACCAACTCAGGCCGAACCCAAACCGGAAGAGAAGTACAGCTAGGACGAGGGTCGAAAGCATCCGTGGGATAGCACGCGACCATGCCCCCCGCTGTCCGCTGCTCCGTGTGACCCCCATCACAAGCAGGCTAGGCCCTCAGGAGATAGGCGCGCAACCGCTCTACAGTCATGCCAGAAACTCCGGCCACCGAGCGACGTCGACGCCGCTCGGGGCACATTGCCGAACGCTCGCACAGGCAGCTTTCACGCCACCCGAAGTGTGGCGAGTGGCCGTTCTATGTCGAAGTCAGGAACGCGGCCCGCGGGGGCGCATCCGCAACGGCGCGAACCGTCATGACCGCTCGGCCGACGACAGCGCGTGGAAGGAATCGTGAATGAGCATGACCCGCATCGACCACAACGTGGGGCGCGGCTCGGACAGCTTGTGCTTGGCCCACAGGAATCCGGTCAACGTCACGACGACCGTGCCGAGCCAGATGATCACCCCGACGGCGCGGACCCACGGCGTCGATCCCGACAGTGTCACGATCAAGCCCGCCATGCACACGGCAAGCCCTATGTACCCCACGCGGAGAGACCAGACGGCCATCCTCCAGTGGCCACCGCGAACGTCCACCTCTCTCTATCGCGCGCACGCGCGCACACGCGCGGAACGACCGAGTCGAGGGTACCCCCACCCCTCTCGCGATGTTCATGTGGATGGGCCCTGGTCGCGGGCGCGCCCGTCGCGAACGCCTACCTCTCCCTATCGCGCGCACGCGCGCACGCGCGAGGCGGGGTCGGGTAGAAGGTACCCCCTCGCGACCGTCAGGGTGATGGGGCCTGGTCGCGGGCGGGGCGGGGTCAGCCGCCGAGTAGCCAGTCGATCGCGACCTCGACGTGGATGCGGGTGGCGTCGAGGACGGGCACGCTGGCATACGTCGGTTCGCGGAGGATCAGGGGTAGCTCCGTGCCCCCGAGGATCACTGCGTCGATCTCGTGCTGGGTCTTCAGCCGCTCGATGACCTCGACGAGACGAGCACGCGTCTCGTCGGTGAATCGGCCCTGGACGAGTTCGTTGAAGTAGATCTCGTGGACAAACGCCCGGTCAGCCTCGTCGGGCCGGATGAGCTCGATGCCCGCGGCCTCGAACGGTCGTGCGAAGAACCCGCCCTCGGTCGTCGGCCGGGTCGCGATGACCCCTGGTCGGCGGATGTCGGCGGCTCGCGCCGCAGCGACCAGAGCGTCGAGGATGCTGAGCATAGGGATCGGCGCAGCCGCCGCGACTCGGTCGAAAGCGCGATGCATCATCACCGAGGCGATGATCGCCAGCCCGGCGCCGGCGCCCGCGAGCCGCGCGACGCAGGCATCGAACAGACGGACCGTCGGGTCGAGGTCGCCCGCAAGGAGGGCGTCAAGCGCCGGTCGACTGTTGAGGCTGTCAAGCAGGATCGACGGATAGCTGTCGACCGGCCCACGCTCGCGCCAGCGGTCGATCAGGCGACGGTAGTAGTCCGCCGTCGACTCAGGCCCGACACCGCCGACGATTCCCAACATCCGCTCTGTCGCCACCGCCCAATTCTGACCCACGACGGAACGTCCACCGCGCAGGGGCGACGCACGAACGGATCAGAGGATCCGACCCCCTTCTGATCGGGCCGGCCGCGGGGCCTGCTCGCGGGGGTCACTCCGTACGGGTGCCGCGTACCACAACCGTCTTGTCGCGTTGTCTGACTTCGGCCACCGCGCTGAAGGGGAGGACACGTCGCCGTCTCGCGAGGAGACGGCGACTGCTGACGATGATCTCGTCGGGGTGGTCGGCGTGGCGTTCGTAGCGGACGTGATCGAGCCAGCCGAGGTGTGTGCCGTCGCTCGCAAGCACGCGGTAGCCCGCGGCGGCTGTGAGGAGCCGGCCGAGTTCCGCGCGTGTCCTGTCGCCCCGCTCGCCCCCGCGATCCTCCTGCACGGAAGAGAACAGTATTGACGGCTCCGGCAGGCGCCCCCCTCCCCCCTTGCTTTGGTGCGCCGTTGCGCGCGATCGGGCCGCGCACGCGCGCACGCGCGAGAACGACTCGCTCGAGGGTACTCCCCCTCCCCCCTTGATGCGGTGATCGCGGGGGGTCTGGTCGGGGCGCACGGCGTCGGTATTGGCCATATCTCGCGATGGAAGACGCTGGGATTGATATTCAAGTATTCAAGTGATACCTTGAGGGTATGGCGAGTGGTTCGGCGAAGGTGGCGTTGTTCGATGCGTTGGCGTCGGTCGCGCAGGCGCTTGGGAGTGGCCGGCGGGCGGAGATCGTTGACATCCTCGACCAGGGGGAGCGCTCGGTTGAGGAGCTTGCTGGCGAGATCTCGCAGAGCGTCGCGAACACCTCCCAGCACCTGCAGGTGCTGGCGCGGTCGGGGTTGGTGCGCTCGCGGCGTGAGGGTCACCGGGTCTTCTACCGTCTGGCGGATGACCGCGTGGGCGAGCTGTGGGCGGCCGTCCGCGACGTTGCGGTTCGCCATGTGGCCGAGGTGAGTGTTCTCGCCGATGAGTATCTGGGCGAGCGGGACGGGGTCGAGCAGGTATCCGCTGCCGAGCTTGAGCAGCGGCTGGCGCGCGGCGAGGTGGTTGTGCTCGACGTACGCCCCGAGCCCGAGTACCGGGCCGGGCACATCGGCGGAGCGCGTTCGGTGCCGCTTTCGGCGCTTGGCTCGCTGGCGCCGAAGCTGCCGCGGCGGCGCGAGATCGTCGCCTACTGCCGTGGCCCGTACTGCGTCTACGCCGACGACGCCGTCCGTCTGCTGCGAGCTCGCGGGCTGAAGGCGCGCCGGCTGGATGTCGGCTTTCCGGAGTGGCGGCGGGCGGGACTGCCGGTCGAGACAACCAGCTGAGAAGAGATCACGTGCTGCTGAGACCGTTCCTGAACGACGCAGGCTCCTGTGCCAGCTACCTGTTCGGCTGCACGTCCCATTCGAAACTCGCGGTCGTCGACCCGCACGCCGATCTCGTCGACGAGTACGTTGCTGCTGCCGCCGCGATTGGGGCGCCGATCGTCGCGGTGTTCGAGACGCACGTGCAGGCCGATCATGTTTCCGGGCTGCCCGCGCTGGTGGAGCGGACCGGCGCGACCGCCTACCTGCCGACTGGTGCCGGCGTCGCGTTCGAGCACGTCGCCTTGGATGACGGCGATGTCGTCGAGCTCGGGAACACGCTCGTGACCGTGATCGCGACACCGGGCCACGCACCCGCCCACCACGCGTACACGATCACCGACCGGCGGCGCGGCAGCAAGGAGCCGTGGCTGGTCTTCAGTGGCGACTCGCTGCTGATCGGCGACGTTGGCCGCCCCGACCTGCATGTCGCCGGCGACACGCACGGCCAGGCACGCCTGCTGCACGCAAGTCTGCAGCGGCTGCTTGAGCTGCCCGACTACGTTGTCCTCTATCCGAGCCACTACGGCGGCTCCGTCTGTGGACGCGGTCTCTCGGGCAACCCGATCTCCTCGATTGGGTTCGAGCGCTTGCACAATCCGCTGCTCGCTCTCGCCGGTCCGGATGCGTTCGCCGATGCGCTCGTCGCCGAGATGCCGCCGCGGCCGCTCGAGCAGGAGCGGATAGTTGCCGCCAACCGCTCGGGTGAGGTCGGCGCCCTCGCATGACCGCGGTCCGTCTCGGGCTGCGAGCGAACGCCCACCAGTTCGGTCTGCTCGTCGGGCTGAACGCGCTTGTCGGCGGTATGGTCGGCCTGGAGCGAAGTGTGCTGCCGCTTGTCGGCGAGCAGGACTTCGGCCTGACCTCGACCGTCACGATCCTCGCCTTCGTGGTTGCCTTCGGCGCAGCGAAGGCGCTCACCAACCTCGCGGCCGGCGATCTGGCGGAGAGGTTCGGACGCAAGCGGATCCTGGTGGCCGGCTGGGTTGTCGCGCTGCCGGTGCCGCTGCTGATCGGGCTCGCGCCGACATGGTGGTTCATCGTCGCCGCGAACCTGCTGCTGGGGGTCAACCAGGGGCTTGCCTGGTCGATGACGGTCGTGATGAAGATCGATCTGGCGGGGCCGCGCCGCCGCGGGCTGGCGCTCGGCTTCAACGAGGCCGCCGGCTACCTCGGTGTCGCCGCCACCGCCTTTGCCACCGGCGCGCTCGCCGCCAGCTACGCCCCACGCACCGTCGTCTGGGTCGGAGCGGCGCTGATCGCCGTGACTGGCCTGCTGATCAGCGTGCTCGCAGTGCGCGACACCGCCCCGCACGTCGCACTCGAACAACAGGCACACGGAGAGCACCAACCCGCGCACGAGAACCTCCGCGGCGCCTTCGCGCACGCGAGCCTGCGCGACCCAGTCCTGCGCGCCTGCAGCCAGGCCGGGCTTGTGAACAACCTCAACGACGCACTCGCCTGGGGCCTCGCACCCCTCTACCTCGCCGCCCACGACGCGAGCCTGCACGAGATCGCGATCGTCGCCGCCGCCTACCCGCTCGTCTGGGGCGCCGGACAGCTGCTCACGGGATGGCTCTCCGATCACATCGGACGCAAGCCACTGATCGTCGGCGGCATGCTCGTCCAAGCCGGCGCGCTCGGTCTGCTCGTGGCCGGCGACGGCGCCTTCGCGCCCTCCCTCGCCGCCGCGGTGCTGCTCGGTGCCGGCACCGCGATGGTCTACCCGACCCTGATCGCGGCCGTCTCGGATGCCAGCCAGCCGCGCGACCGGGCACGCGTCGTCGGCGTCTACCGCTTCTGGCGCGACTTCGGCTTCGTGCTCGGCGCCCTCATCGCCGGGATCGGCGCCGACGCCACCTCAGCGCAAACGGCGATCGCGATCGTCGCCCTGCTCACCGCCGCCAGCGGCCTGGTGGTCGCCGCGACATCGTGGCAGCCGCGCGGTGCGCTTCAACCCGCCCCCGTCCCCTAGGCCAACCGAGCGGAGACAGCGAATGCCAAGCACGCTCGACTCCACGCTTCCTCGGACCGATGCGGCGATCCGCTGTGAGGCGGCCGACGTTCTATGAGGTCAGACAACGAAGGAGAGTGATGCCACGATGGCTGACACCGGCAAGGTCGTGATCAACCTCGCGACGGGGCTCGAAGACGGCGAGCGCGTAACGGTCGCGTTTCTCGTCGGCACCGCCGCGCTCGAGCAGGGCAAGCAGGTGGCGATGTTCCTCACTAAGGAGGCCGTTCGGCTCGGGCTTCCGGGCCAGGCGGAGGCTGTCGCCTGCGACGGGTGCCCGCCCGTGCCGCGGTTGTTCCAGCAGTTTGCAGACGGCGGCGGCGAGCTGCTCGTCTGCCCGATCTGCTTCAACGCACGAAAGCTGGACGAGTCGGAACTAGTGCACAACGCACGGCTGGGGGGCGCAACGCCGCTTTGGGAATGGATCGGTGACGACGCCACCGTCTTCAGCTACTGAGAGGAGCGAGCCGCATGGCCATCAAGGTCGAGATCGATGTCGATCTCCTGAAGAGCGAGATCAAGAAGACCTATGCCTCCGTGTCCGATGACCCGGAGCGCGACTTCATCTTCCCGACCGGACGCGCCTGGGCCGAAGACCTGCGCTACCCGCCCGAGCTGGCGAACGTGCCCGACACGGCCGTCGAGTCGTTCGCCGGCGTGGCCAACCCATGGGAGCTCGGCCGGCTCACACCGGGCGAGCGCGTGCTCGACCTCGGCTCGGGCGCTGGCACCGACTCGCTCGTCGCCGCCCAGATGGTCGGGGAGCACGGCTCGGTCACCGGGGTCGACATGACGCCCGAAATGCTGACCAAGGCGCGCACAGCTGCCGCCGAAATGGGCGCAGCGAACGTCGAGTTCGTCGAGAGCGAGGCGGAGCAACTGCCGTTCCCCGACGAGAGCTTCGACGTCGTGATCTCGAACGGCGTCATCGACCTCATCCCCGACAAGGACGCCGTCTTCGCCGAACTGTCTCGTGTCCTTGTTCCCGGCGGCCGGATGCAAATCGCCGACGTGACGATCCAGAACCCCGTCAGTGCAGAGGGGCGACGCAACATCGACCTGTGGACCGGCTGAATTGCCGGGGCGCTGCTGGAAGCAGCGTACGCGAACTTCCTCGAAAGACACGGCTTCGAGCGAATCGAGACCGGCCAGCTCGTCGATACCTACGCACGCTCCAAGTTTGAGGACACCCGCCGCAAAGCGCAGAAGTTCGGCGCCCGCGGCACCACACTCAAGGCGTACAAACCGAGCTAGCGAGCAGGACCGGCTAGACAGCTGTGCTCGACCCGGAAGGCGCACATGTCGCTGCGGATAGCTACTCGCTTGCGTACTTGTCCGCAGGTGGTTGCGCGCCGGCCCCGATGATCTGCAAGCCGGCCAGGGAGAAGCTGCAAGCAGAGATCCATGAGCCTCACCGCGACAGCCCGTTCGATCCCAGGCACGCTCCGGCAACAGGTGGTCATCGACGGCACGCACCACCTGATCACCGACGAGCCGGAACACCTGGGCGGCGACGGCAGCGGCCCCGCTCCTCACGAGCTCTTCCCGGCCGCACTCGCCTCCTGCATCTCGACAACGCTAGTCATGTACGCGCGCACGAAGGGCTGGGAGCTGGGCGAGGTCATAGTCGCCGTCGACTACGACAATCACTCGACGCCACGTCGGTTCGAGGTCACAATCGAGCTCGGCGGCGACCTGACCAACGAGCAGTTGCGCCGACTGGAGAAGGTGGCTGCATCGTGTCCGGTGCGCCGAGCAATCGAGGCCGGAATCGAATTCGATGAGACGATCGCGCGTCGCGAACTCGTCTCAACGCGGCCACTCCTGACAGCTGCAGGTGCTTCGTGAGGAAGCGGCAGATCGTGCCCCTTGGCGGCGGCACCGGCCACACGATGACGGCGAACCGCCTCCGCCGCCGCTAGCGCGTCCCCCCGCGCGCGCATACGCGAGGACTGACCGGCTGCCACCCCGTCGTCCCGGGTCAGTCGGCGGGCGCTTCTTCTTCGTCCGGCGGCTTGTGAGTCAGAAGGCGGCTCCGCTCGAGATCCCTGACCCAGCTCGGCGAGACGAAGAACACGATGTCGTCCACCTCGCCGTCCTCATCGAGCGTCCACTCGCCGCTCGCATCACCATGGACGGTCGTCCCGCCCTCTCGCTCGTACTGGTATTCGCCCTGCGGCAAGGGCGGGAGTTCGAACACGATCTCGAATCTGTCCTGCACGCCGTCAGGCGGGTGCTGACTCATGGTTGCTCCTTCGTTCGCCTTGCCCCATTGGGGCCGCATCACTTGCGCCACCGTGGGCGAACCCGGTTGGCGGCGAGCCACGCTCGCACTCTTGATGCCAGACGGCACTCTACCGAGCCAGGAACCGAGGTCTCGTCCGGTGTCACACTTCAGGCATGACCGGCGCGACCTGCGTCGCCAAGCTTCGGGACGCCAGCCCATGTCGTTCGGTCGCGACCGACGGCGAGTTCTGCGCCTATCACGCTGCGTTGGCTGATCATCTCGGCCCGCAGGCAGTCATGAACGGCGACCAACTGAAGCAGCGAAACGCCCGCCAGCGTATGCCGGTGGTTGCGGAGTCGGAGCCGCTCGAACTCAACACAGCGCCGCTCGATGCGTTGGGCGTCCGGCCGGCGCTCGCGCTCACTGCGGCCGAGGAAGTCGAGACAATTCGCGCCGTGCTCCTCGAGGCCGCGACCAGCACCACGAGGGAGACCTGGGCGACCTGCACCTGCCCGGAGTGCGGCAAGGGCTTCCGTCAGGAGATCTCCGTGCCCGATCACGGAGCGAGGATCAAGGCGATCGAGACCTTGCTCCGCGAGGGTCTCGGTCGAGTTGGCGAGGCGGAGGTGGTCCAGCCGGTGATGCCGACAACTGCCGACGAGGTGAAAAACCTCAGCTGGGACGATCTCAACCTCGTCTTCGCACTCACGCATGCGATGGAGATCCGCGCCGTGGTCGACAACGGAGACGACGCACTCCGCTCGGAGGTCGAGAACTGGGAGCCGAAGACGCGTGTAACGATCGCGCGTCTCCTCGCCGAGGTCGCGTGAACCTCCGCCACGATCTGACATCCCGTCTGACACGCCGTCGCGACGCGTCTATCCATCAGGGATCCGGTGCGACCCCCGACTCTGCGGGTCGGCGATCAGCCGATCTGACCGTCCGGCAGGCGGGGCGTCCTCCCCCCTCGAGGTTCGGATTGACGTAGGGCCTGGTGCCGGGTGCGGTAGCCGTAGGCGAGACCCGCGCTCCGATCGTGCGCTCACGCGCGGACGCTACCGGGCTCCACGCTGCTGGGTCGGTGACCTCGGCTACAGCTTACGAGCCGCGCACCAGAGCTCAAGCACCCTGCTCTCACCCGGTTTTGAGTGGGGTCTCCCGGTCAGACGTCGAGCCCTCGGCTGGCATGTTTCGCGGCGGCGCGCTTCGCGGTCCGTCGCTCCTTGAGCGTCTTCTGCGCAGGCTTCTTTCCAAGCTTCTTCGGTTTCTGCGAGCCCTTCATTTGCATCCTTCCCGGTCGCTGAGTTTGACCGCTGTCGTAGGCGTGACGCGAGAGCCTCGGGAGGCCCAGAATCCAAGCTCGCTGACCGGCGGCGACGGCCAAGGCGTACGCGCCCGTCGAGTATCGCACGGATCCCCCGCGCATTTCCCTCTCGGGACAGCGTTCGTGATCGCGGCGGCGATCGTCGCAACCCCCGCCATCTCCCGCGGGGGCTAACAGGCCCCACGTGATCGTCTCGCCGCGGGGGTGGGTACCCCGGGGGCAGCCCTCGCGTGCGCGCGCGTGCGCGCGATAAGAAGTAGGCGTTCAGGACGGGACGTGGCGCGACCAGGCCCCATCACCATGATCGCGGCCGAGGGGGTGGGCGTCCGCGCGGACGTTCAGAGGACTTCTTCGAAGGTCGGCGATCCGGTGACGGGAATCGTCACGCGACCGGTCTTGCTGACGACCTGGTCATGATCTGTGTTCACCACTTCAAGATCGAACTCGATCACGCGTTCTTCGCCGGGGTGCAACTCGTCGATCCTGAACTGCAGTCCCGCCTGTGGCGCCCCGGTCTGGACAGTGTTGAACCAGAACTCCCGCGGTGCCATCGCGACGACCCCGATCATCAGTCGTCTCCGCCCACCGCGTCCGCCGCCCGCGATCTTCGTAATCGACTGCGATGTGTGTTCCCACTGCGGCTGCATGACGTGGTACGTCGCGCCCCAGCTCTCCGGAAGTCCTTCAGTGCGCGGGATGCGAGCTTCGAACTCCGACGTCGGACCGTCATTGACGACGACTGCGGACAGGCCGTGGATGCCCGTTACCCGCCTGTCGTTGATGTTGATCGCTTGCCCCTGATGTTCCTCGATCGCAAGTTCGAAGTGGAACTCGACGGAAGTCAACGCATCGATGTGCCGGTTCAGTTTGTCCACTTCCAGTCGCGCTTCATCGCGCTGATGACGTGGCGCCGCGAACCAGATCAGGACAAACGCGCTGATCAGTCCCACCACCCGACGGGCCCGCTGGAACGGTGCCCGCCGGGACTCGACCGCGACCCCGGGAGGTCACGATCGTGCTCAACACCGTAAACCCGTCGACCCGTGCCTAGCGTCTGGGTCCGAACACGGCCCACCGCCAACGGCGGCAAGCGCTACCGCGTCGAGTACCGAGCAGGCGGACGCGAAGCAAGGATCCAATACGGCGGCTCGTTCAAGACGCGCCGTGAAGCCACAACTCGCAAAGGCTGGATCGCAGGCGAGCTTGCTGCGCTTCGCCTCCCCGATGTGCGGCTGCTCGACAGAGAGATACCGACGACGCCGACACTTGCCGAGGCCGCCGACCGCTGGCGCGCCTCCCGCGTCGATGTGGCCGACTCGACCAGAGTGCTGCACCGCGTTGCGCTCGATCGCGTGCTGCCGATCCTCGGCACGCGTCACATCGACGAGCTAGAGCCCGCCGACGTGGCCGCGATGGTCGTCTCGCTCGCCAAGGCAGGCTACAAGCGGGAGACGATCTCCAAGAGCGTCACGTACCTCGCCACAGACACTCGACCATGCGGGCGTCGCCCCGAACCCCGCTCGCGACAAGGTGCAGGTGAAGCTTCCGCGCGAGGACCGCGAGGAACTCGAGCCGCCACTCGCAGAGCACGTAGAGGCCGTCCATTGGCTGCTCCCGAGGATGCATCGGTTGCCGCTGTTGTGGCTCGATTGGTCAGGCGCCCGTGTCGGCTCGATCGACACTGTGCGGGTCGGCGACTACGACGAGCCGCGCCGTCGCATCCGGTTGCGCGCCTCGATCAGCAAGACCCGCAAGGCGCTCTGGGTCGATCTGCCCGACGAGTACGCCGACGCGCTCGAGGCCTCGCTCGGACCGCGCGAGGACCGCGATCCGACCGCACGGCTGTTCGCGGACTCGGGGGCGGACGCGCTACGCACGGCAATCGCAAAATCGTGCAAGGCGCTCGGGATCCCTCTGTTCTCGCCGCACGACCTCCGCCACCGCAGGATCTCGCTGGGCCGAGATCGGAGCGTTCGTCGGGCAGCGCTCCGCGCGCGTGACGAGCGACGTCTACACGCACGTCCTGCTCGACGACCGCGAGGTCGACCATCGCGCCCTGCTCACTGAGAGCGCCTAACGCGCGACACGTGCTACCCGGTGCTGACCTCGGTGCTGGCCCCGGTTGCGCAAAGGTGCGGGTTTGCAGCCTGCTTTGAAGCCTGCACCGCCCATCTAGACCCCTTTGCCCATGCGGAAACGGTTTGAAACCGTGGGTCAGCCGTGCGAGGAACCTCGGATCTTGCGAACCCGTGCGGCCCCCGGTGCGGCCCTCGAAATGGCCGGGCAGGCGTGTCCGACGCAACAGACTCGAACGCCCGCGCCAAGGCCTCATCGTCATCGCCGCATCGAGGGGATACCCCCCTCACCAATCGGGCTCAATCGTGTGATGGCGGGTCATGGGGAGGGAAAAGCCACTGCGCGACGGGCTAGAGCCGCGCCCGCAATCTGCTACGAAGGGCAGCCGTGATCGTCGCGCTCCACGTGGCAACGGGCGCCGCCGCCGGTGCGGCGAGCAGGTCGCGACTTGCGGCGCTCCTCCTGGGGCCGATCCTCCACCTCGCGGGCGACCGCCTGCCGCACCAGGACTTCCGCTCGCGTCGCCTTGAGATCGCCAGCGGCGTCGCAGGGATCCTTCTCCTCGCCGCGCGGCGAGGCCCACTCGATCCGGCGACGCCTGGCGCCGCGGCGAGTTCCGCCCCCGACCTCGAGCACGTCTTCCCCTTCCTGCGTCCGGGCAGTAGGAAGCTCTTTCACGACCGCCTCGGCTGGCACCGCGCGGGGCGTTTCTCGGCGTACGTGCAGCTCTTGCTGGCTGTCGAGATTCTCGGCGCGCTCATCGCTCCACGGCGTAAGGCGACATGAAGCCGACCACCCGCGCTCACTTCGTGCTGTGCCGGCGCTGCGTCCCTCTCGCGCGAGCGCGCGAGCGCGCGAGAGGAGAGCGAGACGTTCGGGGGCGGCGCTCACTTGATGGGCCGGGTCACGAACGAGGAGATGGCCGGCGTCTGACCGACATCGAAGAGCGAGTATGCGCGGCCGATGAACGAGATCCCGAAGGTCGTCTTCTCGAAGACGCTGCACCGCGCCGCGTCTTGCGGCCGCGGCTGGGGCGAGCGTCGCATGGCAGTCACGCGGCCTTAACTCGCGTGTGCGACGTAGTCGGAGTGCTGCTCGCCCGACTGCGCGTACGCGTAGGGGTGATGGAACGCGTAGAGCGCCAGGTCGCCGGCGATTGGGAAGCGGAAGCCGCTGTTATCGAGGTGGTCGACGACCTCGACCGAGACTTCGTTGGAGCGGGGATCCCAGAGGAGGGTGACCTCGAGGCCGTTCTGGTTGCGGTAGGCGAGTTCTTTGGGGGCTGCGTGCGACATCGGGGTTCCTTTCTCTTTGGCGAAGCTGCGATTTGACTCGCCGATCATGCGTCTCGGTCTGTGCCGATCGCGCCCGGGGCGACCCCACTCCTACCCCTGATCTTTCCGGAGAGGAGTAGCCGCCTTTGGCGGAACCGCCGGCTCGGTGCGCGCGTCGCCGCGGCCTTAGGCTGGGGCGGCGAGTGCTGCGCCGAGCTCTCTGACGGGAGCCGATGTCGAGCTTGCGGTAGACGCGCCCAAGGTGCTGCTCGACGGTCTTGACGGTCACGAAGAGCGCTTGGGCGATCTCCTTGTTGCTCATGTCCTCGGCCGCCATCTGCGCGACACGCCGCTCGCTCGCCGTCAACGCGTCGAGGCCGCTGAGCAGGACCGTGCGCGGATGCGCACCGGTCGCCGCGAGCTCGTCGTTCCCCCTTGCGACCAGGGCGGTGGCGCCGCACCGATGCGCGAGCTCGACCCCCTGGCGCAGAAGCTTCCGCGCCTCACTGCGGCTGTTGCCGCGCCGGAGCAACGCACCAAGGTCGACGAGCGCCCGTGCGTGTTCGAGCCGGGCCGGCGAATCCGCGAGCACCTCGACCGCCTCACGCAGCAACAGCTCGCCTGCCTGTCCGCCCTCGACCACGCCGAGCGCGCGCAGCGAGATGCCCACCGTCCGCGGCGCACCCCAGCCTCGCGACAGGTCGAGCTCCTCGCGCGCGAGCGCGCGCGCCTCGTCCTCACGCCCGAGCCGCTGTAGCGCAATCGCAGCCTGCGAACGCCACGGGACCCAGGCAGGGTTACGGAACTGGACCGATTCGGCCAGATCTCGGACTTCGATGAAGTCGCTGAGCGCCCGTTCCGCCGCGCCCATTTCGAGTCGGAGTCGCGCCCGCGCATAGACGCAACGGATGCGGTGTGCATCCACGACATTGTCGAGCGAGGTGTCGGCGATCAACTGCTGAGCTTCGTCGATCGCGCCGCGCTCGAGCAGCACCTGCGTGAGGAATCCCGCCCGGTATGCGAGCGGCGTCGAGGCCTGCCAAAACGGTATTGGCTCGAGGACCAGAGCTTGCTCGGCGAGCAGGAGTTCCCCAGCTTCGTAATGCACCATCCCTTCCCAGAGGCGATGGCCGGCAGCGGTGAGCCGATCCCCGCTCCGGTCTGCCGAAGCGATCACCCGCGCGAGTCCCGCCTTTGCTTCGTCTGCTTCGCCTGCCATCGCGAGCGCGGCCAACGAGCTCACCAGATACATGCGGTCCTCCGACTGAAGCAGGCCGCTCGCTAGCGCTTTCCGCCCAAGATCGATCGCCCGCTCACGCGACACGCCTGCGAGCGCCGCCTCGATGGAGCCGACAACCAGCATGAGCCCCGTACCAAGTCCAGAGCCGGGCTCTTGATCGCGCCGCTTCTCCCACTGCGCCGCTGCGATTGGATAGAGCTCGGCGTCGTAGCGGCAGGCGATGATCAACAGCGCATCGACGCGCTCGGCCAGCTCACGCTCGGTGTCGCCGAGCTGCTCGCTCGTCTCTTGTAGAAGCGCGGCCGACTCTCGGACGCGTGTTCCAAACATGTTCAGGACGTGCGCATAGGCGAGCACGGCGTTTGTTCGCCGCGTTGGATCGTTAAGCTCCGCGATTGCTTCGGAGAGGTGCTCCGCGGCGGCAACGGCGTCCGTGTGTGTCTCGGCGAAGCCGAGTTCGGCGAGGACCTCGGCGCGATCATCACTGTCGGGTGGTTCTGCGAGGGCACGACGGAGATAGACGACTGCCGCTTCCGGCGCGCCCTGTGCGAACGAGCGCTCGGCTGCGCGCCGGAGCGTCGCGACGACGAAACGATCGCCCGACGGGATTGTTCGGACGAGGTAGGTCGCGGCTTGCTCCGGCACGGCACCGCGATCGAGCAACAGCGCTGCGGCCTTGCGATGCGCGCGCGTGCGCTCATCTGCGCTCATGTCCTCGAGAACCGCGCTGCGGACGACCGGATGTGTGAACTCGAGCGGGTTCTCGTGGCGCATCAGATCGGCCCGAACGAGGGCGCTGGCGGCCGTCAGCGCTGCGCTCGGGTCGATGCCGGCGAGCGCCGCTGCGAGAGGGAGCTCTGTGCGATCACCAAGGATCGCCGCCGCACGCAAGAGGTCGCTCGATTGCGTCGGGAGGCGTGCGAGGCGCGTCGAGACGCCGTACGAGACCGCTCGCGGACCCAGCTCGAGGACCTGTGGCGCGTGCTCTGCTGTCGGCGCAAGGCCTTGCTGCCAGACTGCGTCGAGCAGTGCGACCAGGTAGAGCGGGTTACCAGCCGAGCCAGTTTCGAGCGCGGCCGCGAATGCGGCCGCTGGCTCGTCGCCAAGCCGTTCGAGCGCAAGCGTCGCCGCCGACTCCCGCCCCAAACCGCCGGGCCGCATCGTCACGCCGGCAGGATCGGTGAGCAGCTCCTCGACAAGCACCGGGAGATTCGCCTGCTCGGGAGGGCGGGTGCCGATGAGAAGAAGGACCGGCAGACCTTCAAGCCGGCGGGACAAGTAATGAAGCCAGCGCAGAGACGGCTCGTCGCCCCAGTGCAGGTCGTCGACGATGAGCAGCGTCGGGGTGCGCGACGCGAAGTTCGCGGTCAGCCAGTAAAGGCCATGCAGCATCGCGAACGACGACTCGGCCCCTTCTCGTGACGAACTCGTGGGCGCGGACGCGAAAAGGGACGCGCTCAGCTCTGCCGCGCCTGCGAGTAGCTCGGCGCGCAGCTCCGAGGTGGCTGCGGCCAGCGGCGCCTCGAACAGCTGCCGCACGATCCCGAACGCGAATTCGCCCTCCAGTTCGCCGCCGCGCGCGCTGAAGACCTCGAATTCGGCCGCCTGGGCGAGCGCGCGCGCCTCCGCCAGCAGCCGCGTCTTGCCGATCCCGGCGCTGCCCTCGACGACGGCCATCCGGCCGTCACCCACGCGTGCTGCGCCAAGCATCGCTTCGAGCGCAGCCAGTTCCGCCTCCCGCTCGAGCAAGCGAAGCGGGGCGATCGTCCGTGTCAGCTCCCCTGCCACCATCGCGACCCTCCTCGCGTCCCAGTCGAGGGGCCAGAGAGAGGAGGCAAGCCCTCAGGCGGGCTCTCGCGACCGACATACGGCTTCCGCCAGGTCAGGCCGAAGCCGTGATCCTCGAACCACGGTAACAGCGAGAAGAGGCTGAATCCACTTTTCGCGCCAGGTTGCCTAGAGCAGGTGTGGGGTCGAGTGTGGGGTCGCCTCGGACGCGAATGCACTTGGTGGAAGCGCAGGGTCGTTTCATGCAATCCGACCCGAAAGGAATTCCGATGTCTGCCTCGATCAAGTCGTTCGGTCGTGGCCGCGCAGCCGGGCTGGTGCTGATCGCACTGGTCGGGCTCGGCCTCGCCTACCTCCACTTCGCCGGCGGATCAGCTTCCGTGTCCGTGCCTTCGGGCGCGCACGCCGGTCAGCTGACCCTGAAGCACTGCACCTACGCGAACGAGCCGGCCGACTGCGGCACGCTCGTCGTCCCGGAGAACCGGCACGACCCGCACTCGCGCCTGATCGCACTGCCGATCACACGCATCCGCGCGCACACCTCCCACCCCGGCGTCCCGATCTTCCGGCTCCAGGGAGGCCCCGGACTGTCGAACATGGACTTCCCCGCTGCCAAGCGGTTCACCGCCCACCACGACTTCGTGCTCGTCGGCTACCGCGGCGTCGACGGCTCCTCACGCCTCGACTGCTCCGAGGTAATCGCGTCGATAGAGCATTCGCGCGACCTGCTCAGCAGGGCGTCACTCGCATCCAACGCCTCCGCCTACCGTGCCTGCGCCAAGCGGCTCCAAGACAAAGGCGTCGATCTCGCCGGGTACTCGCTGCCCGAGCGCGTCGACGACCTCGAACTCGCACGCCACCGGCTCGGCTACGGACCAATCGACCTCATCAGCGAGAGCGCCGGCACGCGCACGGCGATGATCTACGCCTGGCGCTACCCGCAGAGCATCCACCGCTCAGTGATGGTCGCCGCCAACCCGCCCGGCAACTACCTCTGGAACACGAAGACGACCGACGAGCAGATCCATCGCTACGCCGCCGTCTGCGCTCAGACCCAGGACTGCCGCAGCCAGACGCCCGACCTCGCCGCATCGATCCACTCCGCCTACACGAAGATCCCAAGCCGCTTCTGGTTCCTGCCGATCAAGAAGGGCAACGTCCGCATCACCGGCTTCTTCGGCCTCATCAACGCGACCGCAGCCGGTGGCGGCCCGATCGCGGCTCCGAAGACGATCGACACGCTGCTCTCGATCGACAAGGGCAACGGGGCCGGAGGCGCGTGGCTGCTCTCCGTCTTCGCCGGAGCGGCGCTCCCGCGCGCGCAGGTCTGGGGCGACGTCGCCGCCGTCGCCCGCATCGACGCCGCCTACGGCAGACGGCTCTTCGCGAGCCGCGCCGACCGCGGCTCCATCATCGGCAACCCCGGCACCGAGTTCCTCTGGGCCGGCGGCCGACTGCTCAACGCCTGGCCCGCCAACCCGGACGAGAAGGAATACAACAGCGTCCGCGACTCGAACGTCCCGACGCTGCTGATCAACGGCCAACTCGACTTCGCCGCGCCGCCCGAGAACGCGACTCGCCAGCTCCTGCCGCACCTCCCGAACGGGCACCAGGTCGTCCTACCGAAGCTCGGCCACGCCGACGACTTCTGGGCCTACCAGCCCGACGCCTCCACCCGCCTGATCGACACCTACCTCGACAACGGCCGCGTCGACACATCCCTCTACACGACCAACCAGCTCGACTTCACCCCCACGCCGACCCACTCGAGGATCGCCGAGATCGTCGTCAGCGTCTTCCTCGGCTTCGCCGGTCTCGTCGTCCTCGCCGTCCTCTGGTTCGCCCGCCGGCTCTACCGCGGTGCGACGTTCGGACGGAAGACGAGCGTGACCGTGCGGTCGCTGCTCCCGCTGCTGCTCGGCTTCGGCGGCTGGTGCCTGGGCGTCCTGATCGCCCTGGTCGCGCTTCCCACCGTACCGATCACCGACGCAACACTGGCAGTCGTCTCGATCGCCCCGCCGGTCGCGCTCGCCGTGTACACGGGCTGGTTCCGGTCGACGGCGCCCCGCGGCGTCGCCGCGTTGACCGCCATCGCCTGCGCCGCGGTCGGCGCCTGGCTCGGCTACCAGGTGCCGCACGCGCCCGGCTTCGGCGCGGTGACGGCGATCATCGGCGCGATCCTCGCCGCCAACCTCGGCCTGATCGCGCTGGACATCGCGGCGCCCGCCACGGCCGACGTAGCCGTTCCCGGCTCCGCACAGGCCGAGACAGTCCCCCGCCCCGCCTGACCATCCAAACAGCCGACGACTGAAAGGCCCGCGGAAGCGGGCCTTTCCTCGTTCCATGCCCTCGCTCCCCGAGCAAGTGTGGGGTCCCCGCGACCAGGGGCCTCAACCACGGCCCAGCTCGACCACGTCGGCGAGCGGGGTGGGCTACCCTTGGGCGAGTCCCGTCTCGCGTGCGCGCGCGTGCGCGCGAGAGTGGTGTAGGCGTTCTCGATGAGGGCGTGGTGGTGACCCCCAGGGGCGCTTCATGTTGCTCTTGCCGAGTGGTAGACATTCGCGGCAGGGGGCTATGCTCGTACAAGGTGCGTTACGCCCAACGCGGCGGGTACCCCGTCGGGTCGGACGAGCAGCGAGCCGCCTGGGGCGATCCCCAGGCCTCGCGCCGCGACGGCCGGCAGCTCGCGGACGGACACCGGGGCCGACCGGTACGCGGGATCGACCACCGGCTCCGAGGCGGCCCCGCCGGGACCGGTGAACAGCGTCAGCTCGCCTCCGACGAGGTCCAAGGTCGAGATCCGCTCGTCGCCCTCGCGCAACCAGAGGTGCGCGATGCGGCCGCCGAGGTCCACGTGCAGTTCGTCGGCAACGTCGCGCTGGGACCCGCTGGGGTCGGACGAGCGGGCGACGTTGTGCTCCACGGCCGGGCGTCGCTCGGCCTCGTAGGTGTCGAGCAACGTGTCCTCGGCCCAGCCGCGCAGCACCCAGGCGAGCTTCCACCCGAGGTCGTAGCCGTCGCGGATCGCCGCGTTCATCCCAGTTGCGCCGCGCGGCGTGACCCGATGCGCAGCGTCGCCGGCGAGCAGTACCGGCCCCTCGCGGAAGCGCTCGGCCACCCCGGCGAAGTAATTGAACGTCCCCACGCGCTCGATCCGCGGTTTCAGCCCCGGAACCGCAGAAGCCTCGACGATCAGCCGTGCCATCGTCTTCTTGCCGAATTCCGCCGGGTCGAGCTCGCCGGGGTCGCGCGTCACGCCGAAGACCCAGCGATCCTTGCGGCTCACCGCGACGAACACGCCACGCGGGTCGGGGCGGCTCACCGGGTAGATCGCATAGCGCCGGTTTTCGACCATGTCCCAGAGCGGAGCGTGGAAGATCGCCGTGATCGCGTCGGCAACGCGGCCGGGGCCGTGCATCTCGATTCCGAGGACCTGACGGATGCGGCTGTGGGCGCCGTCCCCGGCGACGAGATAGCGGGCAAGCGCCTGCCGCTCCGTCCCGTTCACGGCGTCGCGAATGGTCGCCCGCACCCCGTCCGCGGTGATCTCGACGTCGACAAGCTGCGTACCGAACCGGACCTCGCCGGTGCCCACCACGCGAAGGTGCCGTAGCACGATCGGCTCGAGCTCGTCCTGTCCGATGACGGCAGGCGCGCTCGGGCTGACCGCGGCGCTCTGCTCGAGCGAGGGGAAGCTCGCCGGCATCTCGAAGCCGCCCGGATCGGCGAGCGTCTCGGCGATCCACCCTCGTGGCTCGGCGTCAACCGCGCTCGCGCGCACCTCGTCTTCCAATCCCCAGGCCCGGAGGAGCTCCATCGACCAGGTGCTGGCGACATTCGCGCGCGGCAGGCTCGAAAGCGCGGGACGGCGCTCCACCAGGAGGCTCTCGATCCCGTACCGGGCGAGGGTGGTGGCGGTGATGAGGCCGGCCGGCCCCGCGCCGACGATCAGAACTGGGACTTCTTGGACGTCATGCTTTGGCATCAGGGCTCTCGCTTTCGCTTTGATCAGACACTATATCTTTCAGAATATACAACGTCTGATGAAGTCAGCTAGTCTGGCTTCATGACCCGCCGATACGAGCAACGGCTGCGGGCCGAATCAGCGGCCGCGACCCGGCGCCGGATCCTCGACGCCGCCCACTCGCTGCTTCGTCAAGCGCCGGCAAAGCCGGTCAGCGTGGACGAGGTGGCGCGGAACGCGGCCGTTGCGCGGTCGACCGTCTACACGACCTTCGAGTCACGGGCCGGGCTGTTCGACGCGCTCGCGGCCGAGATCTGGGACCGGGCGGGCTACCCGCGGCTGCTCGAGGCTGTGCGGGTGGACGACGCACGCGAGAGCCTCCGGGGTGGGATCACCGCCGGAGTCGACATCTTCGCCGCCGACCGTGACGTATTCCGCGCACTGTTCTCGATGGAGCAGCTCGACCCCGACGCCGTCGGCGGCGCGATCCGCCGGATCGAGGAGCAGCGCGCGAGCGGCATGACCTGGGCAGCTCGGCGGCTGCGTGTTCAGAATCAACTCCGCCCAGGCGTCAGCGAGCCGCAGGCCGCCCACATCATCTGGCTTCTCGCGAGCTTTGACGCATTCGACCTGCTCTACACTGGCCGCGGCCTCAGCGCCAAGAGGACGGCCGAGATCCTCGTCGGCATGGCCGAGGCGATGATCTGCCGCTGAGCCCCGCGGCCGGGCCCCATCGTCGTTACGACCGGGGGTGGATACTCGGGGTCAGCCTCCCGCGTGCCCGTGTGCGTGCGAGGAAAGGGTTCCGCGTTAAAGCGGCCCACGAGGCCCGCGACCAGGCTCCATGTGGAATTGGAATTGGAATTGACCCGTTTCGGTTGACACCGTGATGCTTTCGGGCCAAGCGGCCCGGGAGAGGAGCGTGTGGGATGCCGAGGACGAGACCGCCGTACCCACCGGAGTTCCGGCTCGAGGCGGTGCGGATGCTCCGAGCCGGGGTCAGGTCGCCGAAGCAGCTGGCGGTCGAGCTCGGGTGTTCGGAGCAGACGCTGCGGAACTGGCTGCGTCAAGACGAGGCGGACCGTGGCGAGCGCTCGGACCTGCTCAGCTCGGAGGAGCGGAAGCGGCTTCGTGAGCTCGGAAACAAGGTGCTGCGACACAGACTGGCCGGCATGACGAAGTCTCCGGCGGCCGCCGCGCTCGACTCGATCGTCGCCGACGTCCTCGCACCAGATCTGAAGTCGATGGGCTTCCGCAAGAAGTCGCGGCACTGGTCCCACGAAGCCGGGGGGACGCACCGGGGCGTGACCGTTCAATCATCACAGTTCAACATCACGTCGGACTCGCGCTTCACCGTCGAGATAGGGGCTTCGTTCGTCGCTCTTGGCCACCCGGTGCCGAACGCACCGGGTGCATGGGGCACTGCGGTGAGCCGGCGGCTCAGCGGGCTGCGTTCGGAGCCGATCGACGAGTGGTTCGCCTACGACGCTCTTGATGAAGCCAGCATCGAACGAGCCGGGGCCGATCTTGACCGGACGTGGGCTCAACTCGGTCGGCCGTTCCTGACGGCTCTGCAGTCTCCACAAGCGCTGTGCGACTTCGTCTGCGACACAGGGAGTGCTGAGCTGGCACTCGAGGTGCTTGATCGGGTCGGTGTCCCCCTCGGAGACGAGGCCCGACAGAGCCAGCTGGCGCGCATCGCTGCCGATCGAGCCGCGGGACGCGAGCGATGGCGTCACCTGCCGAACGACCCGCACCCGCTCGAGCTCGGGATTGGGATCTGGGCCGAGGTGGTCCGGCAGTTCCACCGCCTCGGCCTCCAGCTCGGTGACGAACATCGGCGAAGCGCCACAGCGGTACTCGCCGATGCCAAGAGCGGAATGCTGACGACCCGATTCCATTCGGAGCGCGACGAGGTCGACGCTCAGGAGTTGGAGGCGGCGCTGAGCGACTGACCCTGCGAGCGGCCATTCGCCTTCGTGGCTCTCTCCGGCGGAGTACACGGCCTGGGGACGACATCGTGTTCTTCGTCTCGCCGGGCTGGGTCACGGATCTGGAGCGGAGAGGTTTGGTCGCTCACAAGCCGTCGGATGGAGAGGGAGCACCCGCCGACTAGACCGCGGCGTTCCCGACTGCCCCGCAATGCCGCGCTCTGCGACCTCGGGGACGTTCTGGCACTGGCGCGCCGCAGCGAAGAGGCCGAGGCTGCGCTCGAGCCGGTGCTTGAGCGGGGCGAGCTTATCGAAGCCCTGGCGCTCGCCCTCCGCGTCCGCGAGCGGCTTGTGCAGCTACGCGCGGAGACGGAGCCGACGCGGGTTCCGATTGGTAGCTCAGTTCGGGTCGCCGATTGCGGCGAGTGCGACGGCCGCCGCCTCGTCGAGCGACAGCTCCCGCCCGCGCCGGATCTCCACGTCCGCGTCGGCGCCGAGCGACGTGCGAATCGACTCGACGACCTGATCGAACACGTTCTGATCGAACGCCTGCCGGACCGAGCCGAGCTCGTCCTGCGCACCCGAGGCCGCGCCGGCGAGACGCGCTGCTTCGTGCATTCGTTCGCGGGCGACGGCGAGCTCGACGGAGAGGTCGAGGCAAAAGGCCGTGACCGTCTTGGCCTCGATCCTCAGGCTGATCTCGAGTGCGTCGCGCAGGCTCGTCGCGGCGGCCGAGAGTCTGCCGAGCCGGAGCTCTGCGGCGGCGACGTTGCAGAGTGCGAGGGCCGTTCCCCATTCGTCCCCGAGCTCGCGGCGCAAGGCGCTGCTTCGGCCACAGAGCTCGACGGCACGGTCCCAGTCACCGGACTGAAGCGCGAGGTCGCCGAGGTTGTTCAGCGCAACCGCGCCGCTCCAACGATCGCCGATCCGTTCGGCGAGCTCGGCCAGCTCTGTGTAGATCGCGCTCGCGCGCTCGACCTCACCGCGGACCGAGGCCGTCTTGCCTTGCTCCCGAAGGGCGTCGGCGATCCCCTGCTCGTCGCCGGCGGTGGCGAACGCTGCGTAGGCCTCGTCGGAATGTCGAGCCTGGCTCGCGATGTCGCCCATGCGCTCGGCGATCGCGGCTGCGCACTCGTGGGCTCTGCCGAGAAGGCCCAGCGGCTGACCGGCGGCGCGGGGCAGGATCGCGTCGAGCCATGCCTCTACCTCGGCGAAGCCGCCGCGCTGCCACACGAAGAACGAAAGTCGTCCCACCAGGCGTAGCGCGAGCGTGAGATCGTGCTCGAGCGCGAAGCTCATGGCGGCGCGGACGTTGTCGTAGTCCGCTGCCACGCGCTCGCCCCACTGCCGCTGGTCGGGGCCGCGCCGCAGGTGGGGATCGGCGCGCTCCGCGAGGGCCGTGAAGAACTCGGCGTGACGGAGCCTCAGGGCGCCGGCTTCGTCGGTCGCCCCGAGCTCAGCGGCTGCGAACGCGCGGATCGTCTCCAACATCCAGTACCGATCGCCGCCCGCCGCCTCACGGCTGCGGACGAGGCTCTGGTCGATCAGTGACTGCAGGGTGTCGACGTCTGCGGCGCACACAGCCTCGGCCGCCTCGTACGTGCACCCGCCGGCGAACACCGCGAGCCGCGCGAACAGCCGTTGCTCCTCCGGCGCGAGGAGGTCGTACGACCAGCGGATGGTCGCGTCGAGGGTCTGCTGGCGCGGGTCGGCGTCGCGCCCGCCGCGTAGCTCGAGGTTCCCCAGCCGTTCGAGCAACTGTTCCGGGGAGAAGATCGGGACGCGCGCGGCCGCAAGTTCGAGTGCGAGCGGGAGGTTGTCGAGGCGCGCACACAGCTCGGCGGTCGCGGGCGTCTCCGTGAACGCCGGTCGCAACGCCCGCGCCCGCGCCGTGAACAGGGCCGCCCCGTCGCGGTCGTCGAGCGACGGCACCGCCCACGCGTGCTCGCCCTCGAGCTGCAGTCGCTCCCTGCTCGTCACGAGTAGCTTCGGCCCGCCCGACCGTCGAAGGCGCGCGATGTTCGTCGCGACCTGCGGGAGCAGGTGCTCGGCATTGTCGATCAGCAGCAGTGCCCGCTTCGCGGCAAGCGTGTCGACGAGCGTCTCCTCGAGCGTGAAGCCGGGGCGCTCCCGCACGTCGAGGGTTTTCGCGACCGCGTCGAGCGCGAGGGCCGGGTCGCGTAACGGCGCGAGCGAGATCCACCACACGCCGTCCGGGACGTCCTCGGCGACCTCACCCGCCGCTTGCAGCGCCAGCCGCGTCTTTCCCGTCCCTCCGGGGCCGGTGAGCGTAAGCAACCGGACGTCCTTCCGCCGCAAGAGACCGACGACCTCGTCGAGCTCGCGCTCGCGGCCGAGAAACGGCGTCGCCGGGACGGGGAGATTCGTCTGATACAGCGTTTTCAGGCGCGGGAAGTCGCCGTCGCCCAGCTGGAAGAGGCGCTCCGGCGCCGAGAGATCCTTGAGCCGGTGCTCGCCGAGATCGTGTACCGCCTCGCCGGCGACGAGGTCCCGCGTCGCCTGCGACAGGAGCACCTGGCCCCCGTGCCCGGCCGCGGCGATCCGCGCCGCACGGTGGACGTCGAGCCCGACGTAGCCCTCATCGGTCACGAGCGGCTCGCCCGTGTGGAGTCCCATTCGTACGCTGATCGGCCCACTGGCGAGCGCCGTCTGCCCGTCGGTGGCGGCGGCGATCGCGTCAGAGGCGCGCGCGAAGGCGACGAAGAACGCGTCTCCCTGCGTGTCCACCTCGACGCCGGCGTGTCGTGCGAAGGCGTCGCGCAGCACGCGGCGGTGCTCGCTCAGCAGCTGCGCGTAGCGCTCGCGGTGCTCGTGCAGCAGGCGCGTCGAGCCCTCGATATCCGTGAACAGGAACGTCACGGTCCCCGAAGGTAGATCCGTCCGCATGCGCCGGATCATCCGGCATCTATCCGCTCACGTCACCCACTTCCTTTGCCGAGCTGCCAGTTCCTCCCGATCCGCGCCCGCGACCAGGCCCTGTGGCCCTGCGCCGCTGTGGCCGATGAGGCGGCGATGACGACCACGGCCGTCGTGCCCGAGGTATATCTCGCCGTACCCCACCCGGCCGTACCCCACGAGAGAGGAACGACATGGCCACGTCCACTTCGCTCGTCACCGGCGTCGACTTCGTCGTCGTCCCGACTCGGAACTTCGACGCGTCCGTCGAGTTCTACGGCACGGTCCTCGGTCTGCCGTGCACTGCGCGCTACGGGCAGATGCCGGGCGCCGAGTTCGAGACGGGCAGCCTGACCCTCGCGGTGATGGCGACCGAAGAGTTCCCCGGTCGAGTCCGGCGTCGGCTTCAGCAGGGCTGCGGTGGCGCGCGAAGTCTCGGTGCAGGAGGCACCATCGGGAAGCTTCCTCGGCCGCGACGGCCAGCTCGAGCGACTGGATCAGCGCGTCGGACGCGGAACGCACCTGCGACGACGGTGACTGCGACCAGTGGCCGAACGACAGGAAACCGATCTTCTTCACGCAAGCATCCTGCCCGTGCGCCCACGGCCGATACTTCGGTTGTGGCGCTCGTGGTCGTGGACGCGGAGAACGTCCGTCGTTCCCGCTGGCCAAACATCTCCCGCGAGGGGCTCGTGGATCGCGCGCGCGAATGGGCAGTTCGCGAAGGCCACGATCTGCTGATCGTCTTCGACGGCGAGCCGCCCGAGCAGGCGCCGGACCTCGTCGGGTCGCGCGACGCGGACGACGCGATCGTCGAGCTCACGGCGCGCCTCGACCGTCCGTGGTGGCTCGTCAGCTCCGATCGCGGTCTCCGCGCGCGGCTCGGCGACCGCCCCGCACGGATCATCGGCGGCGGGTCGTTCAGCCAGACGATCTAAGCAGCGTCGACTCGTCCCACCCTCGCAGCTCACACGCCACGCGCGCACGCGAAGCCAGAAACCACCTACCCGGGTCTGACACCCGTCTGGCACGGGCTCGAGATGCCTTCCCGACCAGACGTGTCGGTGCGGAGGCCGACCCGCTCTCCCACCCCCTCGCGCTGATCATGGCGCTGGGGCCTGGTCGGCGCGCAGTAGCGTTCGACGACCCGTGAGGAAGCGGAGCCGCTTTCGGCCCGCAGTCGGGTCGTCGCACCCCTGCAGCTCCTGACGCCCAGGCTCGTCACCCGCGTCGGGCGTCGAAGTGCGTCAGTCAACCTCCGACTCGAACCCCGATCACCCCGGCGATCGGGGTTCCCGCGCCCGACGTCGTCGGTCGGAGCCTCCGACCTCTCGGAAGAACCGGGTCTCCTCCGTATCCGTCGAGCCCTCGGTCTGGAACGATCCTTCCGATCGTGCCAGCGACGAGAGGAGACCCGTGACCGGCTTCGGCGCGACCCACTACCGCTGGGAGGACATGCCCAAGGTCGAGCTGAAGCCCGACCTGCACCGGCGGCTCGTGAGCACTGAGCGGATGATGCTCGCCCACGTGTACATGGACGCGGGCTGCATCGTCCCGGAGCACTCCCACGAGAACGAGCAGCTCACGTACATCCTGGAGGGCGTGCTGCGGTTCTGGCTCGGCGAGGACGGATCCGAGGTGGTCGACGTCCGCGCAGGTGAGGTGCTGCACATCCCGTCCTGGCTGCCCCACCGGGCCGAGGCGCTCGAGCGGACCCTCGACGTCGACATCTTCTGCCCGCCGCGCCAGGACTGGCTCGACGGGACGGACGACTACCTCAGGGGCAGGTGAGGCCCTCGGGTGCAGGCCCGGAGGCGGCGGCCAGGCGCGGGCGGCTGCCTCCGGGCACACCCGGGAGGGCACCAGGCGCGCCTCTCCCCACGGTCGCTTGCGCCTGGCAGCGAGGCTGACGCAGCCTCGCCCGGCACGCTACGTCGCCCTTCCCGAGCGGTGGGGGGCGACGTGGTGACAAAGCGGTGTCGAACGTGTCACCGCGCCGCGAGCCCGGCTCACTCGACCAAGGACGCCTCCGGAACGTGCGCGGGTTCGCACCGACGGGCGCCTGTGGAGTGACATGATCCGGCAAGGAGCACGTCGAGTCGCCACGCCACGGCCAGGAGGAACGTCCATGACACGCACACTCGCGCCCGGAGCCGCCCTCGTCGCCGCGCTGGCGCTCGTCGCTGCGGGATGTGGCGGCGACAGCGAGCCGGAGGTCTCCGCCTCCACCCAGTGGGCCGGCGACCTGTGCACCGCTGTCTCCACCTGGAAGAGCTCGATCACGACGATCGCGTCGACGCTGGCCGGCAACCCGACGAAGGACGGGCTCGAGAGCGCGGCGAGCGACGCCCAGGACTCGACGGAGACGCTGATCGACACCGTGAAGGGACTCGGCAGCCCTGGTACCGAGTCCGGCGACCAGGCGAAGAGCACGGTGGAGTCCCTCGCTGACTCGTTGCAGTCCGACGTCGACACGATCCAAACGGCGGTCGAGGACGTGTCGGGCGTCCAGGGGTTGCTCACCGCGGTCTCGACGGTCAGTGGCGCCGTCGCGAACATGACGTCGGAGCTCTCGTCCTCGCTGACCGAGCTCCAGAGCGTCGAGAACGTCGACAACGAGCTGAAGCAGTCCTTCTCCGAGGCGGAGTCGTGCAACGGGGTGATCCCGGCAGGCTCGTGAGGCGCACGGCGCCCACCGGCCCGAGCGGGCCGATCGCGTCTGTCTGAGCTTCCGCTCGACTGCCCGCCGCCGACGTCACAGCGGTCGTCGGGGTCGGCGCCGCCGTGCGACGGGTAGCATGGAGAACAGAGGCCGTCGACCGTCGGCGGCTTCCCACGGTCATCGATGACCTCGGGCGGACCGCCTGGGGTCTTTTTGTTGCTCGAACGTAGGAGGAGAAATCAATCGTGACAGGACAATCGGCAACAGCAACCATCCTCACCGTCGAGGACGACGCGATCGTCCGCGCGGACCTTCGCCTCGTCCTCGAGGATGCGGGCTTCGAGGTGTGCGCGGACGCACGCGACGGCGAGGAGGCCGTCGAGCTCGCGCGCAGGCATCGTCCCGACCTCGTCCTCATGGATCTCGGCCTGCCGCGGGTCGACGGGGTCGAGGCGATCCGACGGATCCGCGGCAATCGAGACGTGCCTGTCGTGGCGCTGACGGGCCACCGGTCGGGCGGCTTCGTGGAGCGCGCGCTCGAGGCGGGCGCGACCGCCCACGTCCTCAAGCCTTTCCAGGCCGCGCGCCTCGTCGGGACGGTGACCCGTACGCTCGCCGACCACCGTGCCCGACGGGGGGAAGCCGAGCGGGAGCGCCGACACCACCTGGTGATGATCGACGCGATGATGCGCGACGGGCGCTCGCAGTGGGAGATCGAGCACGCGCTGCGGCGTGCGAACGGGTGGGACGACGAGTCCGTGTCCGGCGGGCCGATCCGGCGGCTGTGGCGCGCCCTCAGAGGGCGACGATCAGCCGAACGAGGCGCGTGACGGCTCCGGCTCGGTGAGGGGCGGGCCCGCGTAGGATTCCCCGCCTGGGGACCCGGAGCGACACCCTGCAACCGACTGCGCCGCGAGGGTGAAGGCCCTCGTCAAGAGCCGGGCCGAGCCCGGGCTCTGGCTCGAGGACGTGCCGGAGCCGGAGATCGCGATCAACGACGTCCTCATCCGCGTCAACCGGACCGGGATCTGCGGGACGGACGTCCACATCCACCGTTGGGACGCGTGGGCGCAACGGACGATTCCCGTTCCGCTCGTGATCGGGCACGAGTTCGTCGGCGAGATCGTCGAGGTGGGGTCGAACGTGAGCGACTTCCGCGCGGGCGACCGGGTCAGCGGCGAGGGGCACGTCGTCTGCGGGCGGTGCCGGAACTGCATGGCCGGGAGGCGCCACCTCTGCGCGCACTCGATCGGGCTCGGGGTGCAGCGCCCCGGCGCGTTCGCGGAGTACGTCTCGCTGCCGATGACGAACGTCTGGCACCACTGGCCCGGCGTCGGCGACGACGTCGCGGCGATCTTCGACCCGCTCGGCAACGCCGTTCACACCGCCTTGACCTTCCCGGTCCTGGGGGAGGACGTGCTCGTCACGGGTGCCGGGCCGATCGGCTGCATGGCGGTCGCCGTCGCCCGGCACGCCGGGGCGCGTCACATCGTCGTCACCGACCTCAACCCGCATCGTCTCGAGCTCGCAGGGCGGCTCGGCGCGTCGCTCGCGGTCGACCCGCGAGAGCGCGATCTGCGCGAGGTCCAGCGGGAGCTCGGCATGACGGAGGGGTTCGACGTCATGTTCGAGATGTCGGGGAACCCCGAAGCACTCCGTTCCGGCATCGCGCAGATGGCACACGGCGGCCGGATCGCGATCCTCGGGATCCCCACGGCCCCGGTCGAGCTCGACCTCGACCCCGTGATCTTCAACATGCTCACGCTGAAGGGAATCTACGGCCGTGAGATGTACGAGACCTGGTACCAGATGAGCGTCATGCTCGACTCGGGCCTCGACGTCTCGCCCGTGATCACGCACCGCTTCCCGTTCACCGGGTTCGACGAGGCGTTCGCCGTCGCAGCCTCGGGTGACGCCGGAAAGGTGCTCCTCGACTGGAAGGAGACCGACTAGCCCATGTACGGCGCGCTGCGCGACGACCTGACGGCGAGGCTCACCGAGCTCACGAACGAGGGACTGCTCAAGCGGGAGCTGGTGATGACGACGCCGCAGGGCGCGCACGTCGCGGTGGAGGAGCGCGGCGAGCTGCTCAACCTCTGCGCGAACAACTACCTCGGCCTCGCGAACCACCCCGAGATGGTCGCCGCCGCGCACGAGGCGCTCGACCGCTGGGGGTACGGGATGGCCTCGGTGAGGTTCATCTGCGGCACGCAGGCGCTCCACCGCGAGCTGGAGGAGCGCCTCTCGGCGTTCCTCGGCACGGAGGACACGATCCTGTTCGGCTCGTGCTTCGACGCCAACGGCGGCGTCTTCGAGGCGCTGCTCGACGAGCGGGACGCCGTGATCTCGGACCAGCTGAACCACGCGTCGATCATCGACGGCATCCGCCTCTGCAAGGCTCGTCGGCTCCGGTATGCGAACGGCGACATGGACGAGCTCGAGGCGCGGCTGAACGAGGCCTCCGACGCACGCTTCCGGCTGGTGGCGACGGACGGCGTCTTCTCGATGGACGGCTACGCGGCCAAGCTCGACGCGATCTGCGACCTCGCCGAGCGGCACGACGCACTCGTCCTGGTCGACGACTCGCACGCCGTCGGGTTCGTCGGCCCGCACGGTCGCGGCACCCACGCGCGCTTCGACGTCGTCGACCGGGTCGACGTCCTCACGGGGACGCTCGGGAAGGCGGTCGGAGGGGCCAGCGGCGGGTATGTCGCCGGGCGGAGGGAGATCGTCGAGCTGCTCCGCCAGCGCGCGCGCCCGTACCTGTTCTCGAACAGCGTCGCACCCGTCGTCGCCGGCGCGAGCCTCAAGGCGCTCGACCTGATCGAGCGGTCGGACGACCTCCGCGACCGGCTGTGGGAGAACACCCGCCGCTTCCGCGCCCGCATGACCGAGCTCGGGTTCGACGTGCTGCCCGGCGACCACCCGATCGTGCCGGTGATGATCGGCGACGCCCCGGCGGCCGCGCGCCTCTCGCAGGCGCTGGTCGAGCACGGGGTGTTCGCGGTCGCGTTCTCGTACCCGGTCGTCCCGCTCGGCACCGCTCGCATCCGGACCCAGATGTCGGCCGGGCACACGGACGACGACGTCGACCTCGCCGTCCGGGCGTTCGTCGCGGCGCGGGACGAGACGAGCACGTAGACGGCCGGTTGCACGGCCACATCTCTAACAAGCGGTGTCTCGCGTCGGGGCGGGCTGAAGCCCGTCCCGGTCCGGGGTCAGCGCGCCGACGACGTCCGGCGGGCAGCCTCCCGCGCCTGCCGCTCGTACGGGCTGCGGTCGTAGCCCGTTCGGAGGTAGCTGAGCGGCATGCCGATCGGCCGGTGCTGCATCTGCCAGACGTGGCAGAGCTCGTGGGTGATCAGGTCGTCGGAGACGTCGGGGCGCCGCAGGAAGACGACGAGGTGCGTCGCAAACCCGTCGTAGCGGCGCCACGGCCGCAGGCGGAAGAGCCACGGCGCGACGACGATCCGCACGCGGCCGATCCGGACCGGCCGCGGCCACCAGTCGAGACGGTCGAGCCGCGCCTTCGCGCGGACGAGCCGTAGGTCGGGGCTCACGTGCAGAGGAGGGGGTTCGTCGCCGGTCGTAGGCGCAGGCGCATGAGCGGCGGCTTCGAGGATCTGCTCCAAGGACGCGGAGCCGCGCGGCCGGGATCCGCTCCCGCGGATGCCGGCCCGGCGGAGGGCATCAGGCGACGATGGGATCCAGCACCAGCACGGCGGAGAGATCCTGCGCCTGCGTGTACTGGTAGCGGTAGAGCCTCGGGCCGGTGATGCGGTTGAGATCCTGGAGCTCACTCGTCTTGATCTGCCCGATGCCCGGAGCGCCTGGGGCAAGCGTCTTCGTGAGAGGCTTCGACAGCTCCGGCTTCACGTCGCCCCGCTTGAGGAACACGGCGCTCGCCTGTGCGTCCGTGCCCGGCGGCGGAGGCAGGAAGACCGTGACCGAGTCGACACCGTCCACGTACTTGAACGTGTAGAGGGCAAGCTCGAGCGCCTCGCGGCGGAGCAGCAGGTGACGCGCCTCGGACGCCTTCCCGTGGGCGACCGCGCACGCCTCGCCGAGCCCGCAGAGCTGGAACTGCATGCTCTTGGAGGCGTCGACGATCTCGATGTCGTCCTCCTCGGCCTTGCCCGTCGACGTGTCCGGGCGCACGGCGATCGCCCGCACCGGGATCGGGTTACTCGCGTCACTGCTCGCCGTGACCGTGGGCGGGCCGGCGATCGCGACGACGAGCTGGTCGCCCTCCGGGAACCGGTAGCGCGTCGAGACGTGGTCGGCAATCTGACGGACACGCGCGGTCTCGCTCCCCGACGGCTTCCACACCGACCAGGCGGGTGCGGGGGCTGCGTCCGGGCGCGAGAGGATGACGATCAGCGCGCCGATCCCGATGCCCGCGATGAGCGCCAGCGCCACGTAGATCACGGCGAAGCGCCGCCTGTAGCTCGACTTGCGCGCCCGATCCTCCCGGTTGGCCGTCGGAGTGCCGACGACGCGGGCGGGCTCGGCCTCGACCACTCGTTCCTGCGACGCGACGTCGCTCATGCGGGGTCACCGTTCGTGGCGGGCACGGTCGGCGGCGCTGGTGCAGCTGGTGCGGTCCCCGGGCCACCGCGTCCGATCGCGGCCGAGAACTCGATCGGAGGCCAGGCGGCTTCGTCGCCGTAGTCGATCTCGGGGATCCTGATCCCCTGCGAGTCGAGCAGGTCGAGCAGCTCGTCGCCCATGATCTCGCGCTTGTCCTCGAGCGCATCTGCCACCCGCTCGATCGCTTCGCGATTGAGGATCGCGAGGTTGTGGGCCGTGACGTACGCCTGGCCGATCACCTGTGCGGCGACCGTGCGCTTCGCCGGATCCCCGAGCACACCGGCGATCGGATCGGCGTCGAACGGCCCTCCGCCACCGGAGCGGCTCATGATCTGGAGGCCGATCCTCTCGAATCGGTCGAGGACGCGCTTGCGCGCCTCCTCCTCCGTCTCGCCGTCGCGGGGAGTCACGTGGAACGGCTGCGGGCCCATCGCCGCCCTGCCCACCATGAGAGCCGAGCGTGCGGTGACGCTGGCGACGTCGCCGCCGACCCCGTTCGAGTTCTCGCCGTAGACGACGCGCTCCGCCGCCATTGCGCCGAGCCCCCAGATGAGGTCCTGGAACATCTCGTGCTGGAACGAGAAGAGACGCTCCTCCTTCTCGATCATCCAGTGATGGCCGCCGACGCCCTGGTCGCCGCGCTTCTTGATCGTCAGGCGGGTCGACTCGCGGCTCGTCATGTAGACGTGGCCCGCGATCGCATGCCCCGCTTCGTGGATCGCGACGGCCCGTCGCTCGTGCGGGACGTACTCGGACCCGATCGCGGTTCCGGCGTCGAGGGTCGTGACGGCCTCGACGAGATCGTCCCACGCGAACGCCGTCCTGCCCGTGTGGTGCGCGATGGTCAACGCCATCGACGTCGCCTGCTCGATCATCGCGGGGGAGTACCCGCTCATGATCCGCGCGATCTCGTCGCGCCGGTTCGGCAGGTCGAGCTCCGGGTCGTGCGAGACCTTCCCGATGTACAGCTCGAGAATGTCGAGCCGATCGTCCTTGGTCGGTGTCCGGAACCAGACGTGGCGGCCCATGCGGCCCGGCCGGATGAGGGCGGGATCGAGGCGGTCGATGGGGACGTTCGTCGCGCCGATGAAGTAGATCTGGTCATTCCGCGGCCGTGCGGCCGGCAGGCGCAGTCTCACGTTGCCGACCCGGCGCGGGACGATGAAGCTGGCGTCGAGCATCGTGTTCAGCTTGCTCGTGAACGTGCGCCGCATCCACGGCGGGTTGTCGATCCCGTCCATGACGACGAGGAGCTGGTTGAGGGCGAGCCCGCCGCCCATTCCTCCCATGGCGCCGGGGAACATGAAGTTGTAGAACTGGCCGAGCCGCGCGTACAGGCCACTCGGCATGCCGTACGAGACCGGGGCGCGCTGCTCGAACAAGCGGTCGCGCCACGCCCGTGTCTCGACGATCAGGTCGCCGGAGGCGTCCCGAGAGCCCCACGGGCCGTAGAAGAGGACGTCCTCGACGCTCGCCCCGTTCGTCAGCGGCATGAACCCCTGTCCGCCCGTGCCGAGCGACTGCCGCCGCATCCCGACGGCGTCGATCTCGTCGATGAAGACGATGCACTGGCCGCCCCACTTGCGGGCGAGCTTCTTGGCCCGACGTGCGAGGAGCCGGACGATGATCGCGTCGATCCCGATGAAGGTGGCAGCGAAGCCCGAGCCCGGCATCGAGATGAACGGCGAGTTGAACCCCGTCGCGATCGCCTTGGCGAGCATGGTCTTGCCCGTGCCCGGCGCGCCGAAGAGGAGCAGGCCCCGCTCGCGCTTGCCGCCGGCGCGCTCGAACTGCTCGCCCGACTGCCAGATGTCGACCACGCGCCGAACCTCTTCCTTCGCCTCGACCTGCCCGCGGACGTCGGCGAGTTGGACTCCCCATTCCGCGTCGCCCGGCTCGAACGACTGCATCTGCGACATGTTCATGAGGAGAAGGGGACCGAACATGATCGCGAAGTTGGCGAAGAACAGGAAGAAGACGAAGACGGCCTGGATCCAGAGCGTGGGCGAGCTCAGGATGGTGCCGATCCCGTCGAAGATGAAGCCGACGCTGCCGAGCCACGTGCCGCCCCGGAAGATCCAGACGATCGTGACGACCGTGATGAAGAGGATCGCGACCTTGAACCAGAACCGCCAGAACCAGGCCCGGCGGCGCCCGACGACGTCCTCCTCGCGGAGGGTCTGGCTCTCGAGCCCGAAGAGGCTGGGCCACGGGATCAGCCGACGGAAGAGAAGGTCGGCGAAGCCGCGGAAGACGATCACGATCGCCAGCGTGGCGAGCAGGGCCACCCACCAGTCCCAGTTGTTCTGTTGGGTGAACCAGACGAACAACGCGGGCGCGGTCAGGACGGCCACGACGGTGGCGGCGCGCGTCAGCTTCCGCCAGCTTTTCGCGAGCTCCAGTGAGGCCTCTCCCTGCGCAAGGGTGCCCGGAAGAGGCGCATCGATCGTCGCCATCGTTTTAGTGTACGCAGGTGCCCAAAGGGGCAGATGTTGGCGGGGCGTTAAGCGCTCTTCCAGGTCCCTTCGCCTGCGGTCGCCTCGCCGCCGGACGCTGCTAGCGTCACCCGTCATGACACAGGCGACGCTCCACACCAGCGAGGGGCCGATCGAGCTCGAGCTCTATCCCGAAGAGGCCCCCAAGACGGTCGGGAACTTCACGAAGCTCGCGTCCGACGGCTTCTACGACGGCATCGCGTTCCACCGCGTGATCCCCGACTTCATGATCCAGGGCGGCTGTCCGACCGGCGACGGCACCGGCGGGCCCGGCTACACGTTCGAGGACGAGTTCAACGAGCACCGGGTGGCGCGCGGCGCGCTCGCGATGGCGAACGCCGGCCCGAACACCAACGGCTCGCAGTTCTTCATCGTGACCGCGGACGCGTGCCCGTGGCTCGACGGCAAGCACACCGTCTTCGGCCGGGTCACCACCGGCCAGGACGTCGTCGACCGGATCTCGCTCGTCGAGCGCGACCCGCGCGACCGCCCCGCGACGCCGGTCACGATCGAGCGGGTCGAGCTGGCCGACGCAGACGGCTAGCGCGTGTCGTCCCGTGCTTCCTCGAGCACCGTCCGCTCGTCGGGAACGTGCCGGAGCACGTTCTCGACGTAGGACGTGACCGCGCGGTCCAGCCCGACGTCGGCGCTGGCAGTCTGGGAGAGATACCAGCGGTGCTCGAGGATCTCGTGGAAGATCTCCGCCGCCTCGCGCTTCCCGTAGAGCTCGGGCGGCACCGCGGCGATCGCAGGCTCGAACACCTCGGCGAGCCAGCGGTACGCGACGATCGTCTCCGGCAGCGGCTTTCCCTCCTCCTGCTCGAGGCGCGCGCGGAAGTCGGCGAGGTCGTTGAGCAGCCTCCGCGCTTGGTTCTCCTGGGCGTGCAGGCCCGTGAGCGTCAGGAGGCGGCGTCGGTGGTGGCCCGGCTCGACCACGCGCGGGTGGAGCCGGAGCCGGTACCCCTCGTCGGCCGCGAGTAACTCGAGCTCCTCGACGTCGAACCCCAGGTCGTTCAGGCGGTGGAGGCGCTCGTGGAGCCGGTATCGCTCGTCTGCACCGAAGAGCTCGTCGTGCACGAGCTCGTCCCAGAGGCGCCGGTAGCGGCCGACGAGCTCGGCGCCCGTCTGCTCGGCGGGCGTCGCGAGCGGGCGGCCGGTCTCGGCGGCAACGTCCTCGAGCTCGCCGGTGACGTTCTCCTCCGCGATCTGCAGGTCGTGCTCCCTCTGGCCCTCCGTGAGCGTCTCGTGCAGCTCTCCCGTCTCCGCGTCCACGAGGTACGCGGAGAGCGCTCCGGCGTCGCGGCGAAAGAGCGTGTTCGAGAGCGAGTAGTCGCCCCAGAAGAACCCGGCCAGGTGGAGGCGCACGAGCAGCTCCGCTCCGGCGTCGAGCAGCCGGTCGCCGAGGTCTGGCCGCCCCGGGCCCGAGAACAGCGTGCGGAACGGGAGCGAGTAGTCGAGATGCCGAGTGATGAGGACGGCCTCGAGCGCCTCGTCGGCCCGTGTGACGACCCCGACGACCTCCACGACCGGCATCTCCGATGTACCGAGGTAGCGGAGCAGCTCGTACTCGTGCCGCGCGACGGCGTCGGGGAGCTCCTTCAGGGCGTAGACGGCGCCGTCGTAGTCGACGAACCGGACCACATGTCGACCGATCCCGCGGACCACCTGTACGAGCCGGCTGGAGCTCCACTCCTCGAGCGGCCGCTCCCACGGCAGGTCGAGGAAGTCCGGGTGACCGGTACGCGCCTTGAGCTGGAGCTTCGGCGGCATCGCGCTGCCGAGGCTACTTCGGGACGAGGTGCGCGTCCGCGACCGTGCCGACCGGCACGGGGTTCGCCCGGAGCTCGTTGTCGCCGAGCTCGACCTCCGCGTGGTAGCTCGAGAGCACGCCGTAGCCGATCCGGGCGGTGTAGCCCGACGCCCGTTCGGGTCGGGTCGCAACGACGACGTTGCCGTCGACGTCGCACGTCGACATGTCGTTGCAGCAGATCCCGATCCCGAGCGCGTCCCAGACCTGGTTGCCCGAGCCCATCGACATCTCGGTCATCGAGATCATCCGTAGACCGCGGCCATCCAACGATCCTATGACGCGCTCGTGCCCCAGGGCAAACTAGGCTCCTCCCGTGGAGCTTCGAGGCAAGACGGCGATCGTCACCGGAGCCTCGTCGGGCATCGGCGCGGCGACGGTGCGGCAGCTCCGCGAGGCCGGCGTGCGGGTGGCGGGCGGCGCACGACGCATGGAGCGCGTGGACGCCGACGTCGCGCTCCCGCTCGACGTCACCGACGAGGCGTCCAGCCGTGCGTTCATCGAGGCGGCGGTGGAGGCGCTCGGCGGCATCGACATCCTGTTCAACAACGCCGGCCTCGCCCTCGGGCGGGTGCCCTTCGAGGAGTCGACGGAGGAGGTGGAGGCGACGGTCCTCCACACCAACGTCGACGGTGTGCTGCGCATCACGCGGCTCTGCCTCCCGCACGTGCGCGACGGCGGGCACATCGTCTTCATGGGCTCGATCGCCGGGAGGCAGGCGTACCCGCACGGCGCCTCGTACATCGCGTCGAAGTTCGCGGTCCGCGGGTTCTCGTACGCGTTGCGCGAGGACCTGCTCGGCCGGCCGATCCGGGTGACGACGGTCGACGCCGGGCTCGTCGAGTCCGAGTTCTCGCTCGTGCGGTTCGGCGGCGACCGGTCGAAGGCCGACGCCGTGTACGAGGGGCTCGACCCGGTCACGCCGGAGGAGGTCGCCGAGTGCGTCCTCTTCGCGCTCACCCGGCCGCTGCACGTCAACCTCGACGAGATCGTCATCAAGGCACTCGCCCAGTCGAGCGGCGCGCGCGTGGTGCGCAGGGAGGCGTAGCCGCCGCGTGTCGCTGACCATCCTCGAGGGCTCGACGTTCTGCATCTGCGACGAGCTCGGCGACGTCCGGGGCGGCCTGGGCGGCTTCTACGCGCACGACACGCGCTTTCTCTCGACGCTCACCCTCACCATCAACGGCGCGCCGCCACTCCTGCTCTCGTCGGGGAGGGTCGAGTACTTCTCGGCCGCCTTCTACTCCCGCAACCCCCTTGCGGGCGGGCTGGAGCAGGATGCCCTCTCGATCGCACGTCACCGCTTCGTCGGCGACGGCCTCCAGGATCACGTGGTCATCCGCAACGAGACCCGCGCCCCGCTCTCGTTCGCGGTCGAGCTCGACTTCGGAACCGACTTCGCGGACATCATCAGCGTCAAGCAGCACGACTTCGCCCTCGGCGACCCGCTGCACGCACCCGAGCTCCCGCCGCCGGCCGAAGCGCACTTCGACGAGCGCGCAGGCCGGGTCGTCCTCGAGGAGGGGGACGAACGCGGTGGCCGGACGCAGGTCGTCCTCTCACGCACCGGGAGCGGACGAGCGGGGGTCGTTCGCTTTCCGGTCGCGCTGGCGCCCCACGCCTCCTGGGACGTACGCATCGACGTCGCCGTCTCGCTCGACGGCGAGGTGGAGCATCCCGAGCACGTCGAGCGCAGGTTCGGCACGGAGCGGGCGCGCGTCCGCGAGTCGTTCGACATGTGGTCGCTCCGGCTGCCGCGTCTCTCGACCACGTCGGACGAGCTCCGTCACTCGTTCGACCAGTCCGTCGCCGACCTCGCGGCGCTCCGGTTGCGGGCCGGCGAAGGCCCCGGGCACCTGCCCGCCGCGGGCATGCCCTGGTTCATGACCGTCTTCGGCCGCGACACGATCATCACGAGCCTCCAGACCATGCTCCTCGGCCCCGAGCTCGCGATCAGCGCGCTCGAGACGCTGGCGGCGCTGCAGGCGCGGATCGACGACCCCACGATCGACGCCGAGCCGGGGAAGATCCTCCACGAGCTGCGCTCCGGCCGTGCCGCCGAGAAGTGGTTCGCGCGCTACTACGGGACCGTCGACGCGACACCGCTGTATCTCGTGCTCCTGTCGGAGGTCTGGCGCTGGACGGGCGACAAGGAGCTCGCGCAACGGCTCCGCGGGCCGGCTCTGGCCGCCCTCGAGTGGATCGACGCGTACGGCGACCGCGACGGCGACGGCTTCGTCGAGTACGAGCGGCGCTCCGCCGGCCTCGAGAACCAGTCGTGGAAGGACTCGGGTGACTCCCAGCGCTTCCGCGACGGCCGTTTCGCTGAGCCTCCGATCGCGCCGGCGGAGGTTCAGGGCTACGTCTTCGACGCGAAGCGCCGGCTGGCCGAGGTCGCCCGCCACGCGTGGGACGACGAGGCGCTGGCGGCCCGGCTCGAGGCGGAGGCCGACGAGCTCGCCGCTCGCTTCGACGCCGCCTACTGGATCCCCGACCGCGGTGGGTACTACGCGCTCGCGCTCGATCGCGACAAGCGCCAGGTGGATGCGCTCTGCTCGAACATCGGGCACCTCCTCTGGAGCGGCATCGTGCCCGAGACGCGGGTCGAGCCGATCGTCGACGCGCTGGCGCGACACGAGCTCTGGTCGGGATGGGGGGTGCGCACCATGTCCAAGTCCGACGCGGCGTACAGCCCGCTCAGCTACCACAACGGCACGGTCTGGCCGCACGACACCGCGCTCGCCGCGTGGGGCCTCGCCCGGTACGGGCGCTGGGCCCAGGTGCGCCAGATCTCGCTCGCGCTGCTGGAGGCCGCCCGCCATTTCGGGTGGTCGCTCCCGGAGGTGTTCGCCGGCTTCGATCGCTCGGAGACCCCGTTCCCGATCGCCTACCCGACGGCGGCGCGGCCGCAGGCGTGGGCCGCCGGCACCCCCATCCTCCTTCTGCGGCTCCTGCTCGGGCTGGAGCCGGACGTCGCGCGGGGGACGCTCGGAACGCTGGCGGGGGCCGAGCCCGTTCCCGGAATGGGCATTATCCTCGAGGGCGTGCGGGCATTCGGACGGTCATGGGACGTGTCGTGTGGCGCCGGCGCGTCGAGCATCGAGCCCGCGGCATGAGGGTCGCAGTCCTGAGCCCGGTCTGGTTCCCCGTCCCTCCCGCCGGCTACGGGGGGATCGAGTGGATCGTCGCGCTGCTCGCCGACGGCCTCGTCGACGCCGGCCACGAGGTCACCCTCTTCGCCTCGGGGGACTCGCACACCAAGGCGCGACTCGAGTCCGTCTATCCCGTCGCGCCGAGCGAATGGATCGGCCACACGTTCTGGGAGCTCCGTCACACGGTCTCGTGCCTCGTTCGGGCCGGAGACTTCGACGTGATCTCCGACCACACCGGGCTGCTCGGGCTCGCACTCGGGTCGATGGGCCCGACCCCGCTCGCGCACACCGTGCACGGGCCGCTCTCCGGCGAGCCGGGGGCGCTGTACGAGCAGGTCGTCGAGATGGTGCCCCACGCTGCGCTCATCTCCGTCTCCGACGAGCAACGCCGCCCGAAGCCCGACTTGCCCTGGGTCGCGACGTGCGCCAACGCGCTGGATCTGTCCGTCTACCCGTTCCGCCCGGAACGTGGTGACTACCTGCTCTTCCTGGGGAGGATGACGGCGGACAAGGGCGCGCACCGCGCGATCGCCGTCGCGATCGAACGCGGCCTGCCGCTCAAGCTCGCGGGCAAGTGCCGGGAGCCTCTCGAGCAGCAGTACTTCGACGAGCTCGTGCGACCGCACCTCTCGGACCGGATCGAGTACGTCGGCGAAGTGACGCACGGCGAGAAGGTCGAGCTGCTCCAGCATGCGCGCGCGACGCTCTTCCCCATCGAATGGGACGAGCCGTTC
>CAVQVA010000040.1:0-196406 GCA_963716975.1 uncultured Actinomycetes bacterium
CGACGCCGGAACACCAGGAACTCCCACGCAAAGCCACTCCCCGTGCGCTCCAGATCGAGACCTTCCGCCTCGGCGGCACTCACGAGCGCCGCTCGCGGGTGGACGAACACGCGGAACGAACGCCGCATGACTCGCATGGCGGCGTTCATTCCGCGAAGGCCGAACCTGATCAGAAACCGGTCGCGCGGAAAGCTCAGCGCGAGCGTGTGCGACGAGAGCCTCGCGGCGATCCCGGCGAGCTGTACGCCATCGGGTGAGCAGCAGACGACCCGATTGAGCACCACGACATCGGCAGGTTCCACGGAGCCGGGGTCCTCGAGAACATCCTCGATGCGAAACGACGTGCGCTCCTCCAGGCCCTTCTCGCGAGCGAGCTCATTCGCATACGGCTCGTATGCCGCCACGAGCTCCACGACCTCGCCGCGCTCCGCACCAGCCTCGAGGAGCTCGGCCTGGATCGCCCCGATGCCGCCTCCGATCTCGAGAACGCTCGCGCCTTCGAGGCCGCCGCTCGACACCCCCGCGAGCATGTCGCGCTCGAGCGAGTCGAGTCCCTTCTTCCGGTAGCGGTTCAGGGTGCGGCGCGCCGCACGCGCGCTGAACATCTCCTCGCACGGCGCAGATCGGCAGCAGCTCGCCACGCCGCGACGGCTCAGGGGGATCGCTCGAGATCGAGCGCGCACGAGTTGATGCAGAAGCGCTGTCCGCCCGGCCCTGGCCCGTCGTCGAAGACGTGGCCGAGATGACCTCCGCACGACGCGCACATGACCTCAGTCCGCTGCATTCCGTAGCTCGAGTCCACCTCGGTGACGACGCTTTCGAGCACCGCGGGCTCGACGAAGCTCGGCCAGCCCGTACCCGAGTCGAACTTCGCCTCGGAGCGGAACAGCTCGGCGCCACAACCCGCGCAGCGGTACACGCCGGGCGAATGCTCGTCCCAGTATGCGCCGGTGAAGGCATGCTCGGTCCCCTTGCGCCGCAGGATCTCGTACTGCTCGGGAGTGAGCCGTGCCCGCCACTCCTCGTCGGTGAGTTGCATCTTGGTGTCCATGCTTCGAGGGTACCGGGCCGAGCTCAGAGGACAACGAGCCATAGCGCGACGAACTGGGCCGCGGCGGCGGCGATGACGAGGACGTGGAAGATCTCGTGAAAGCCGAAGGCGGCCGGAAACGGGTTCGGCCAGGCGGCGGCGTACGCGAGCGCCCCGACGCTGTACAGGGCGCCACCCACGATGACGAGCACTGCGGCTGCCACGCCGAGTGCAGGGAAGAGCTGCGGGATGAGGATCAGCCCGACCCACCCGACCCCGAGGTAGGCAACCGCGGAGAGCCAGCGCGGCGCGTCGATCCACACCAGGTTCAGGGCGATTCCCAGCATCGCCGCGACCCACACCGTGAAGAGGCCGACGACTCGGGCCGTGCCGGTGAATGCCACGAGCGCGAACGCCGTGTACGTCCCCGCGATGAAGACGAAGATCATGGCGTGGTCGATCCGCCGGGCACGGAGGCGCGCAGACGGGCTTCGCCAGGGGAAGCGGTGATAGAGGGCGCTGGCGCCGAACATCGCCGCGAGCGCGACCGCGTACACCCATACCGCAAAGCGCTCCAGGTAGCCGTCGGCGAGCACGACGAGCAACGTCCCTGCGATGACTGCTGCGACGAAGGCGTACTGGTGAAAGACACCGCGCAGCCGAGGCACATCCACGTGCGTCATCGGCCGATGATGCCCGATCCGACCTACGTCTGGGGGATGCGAGCCTCGAGCGCCGCCGCGAGCGCCTCGCGGACGGGCTCGAGCTCGACGCGATCGAGCACGTCCTGGAAGAACCCGCGAACGATCACGCGTTCGGCCTCGGAGCGGGTGAGCCCGCGCGTCATGAGGTAGAAGAGCAGCTCTCGATCGACCTGTCCGAGCGTCGCGCCGTGCGTGCAGCGCACGTCGTTCGCGAGGATCTCGAGGCCGGGGATCGAGTCGGCATGCGCTGCCTTCGAGAGCAGCAAGTTGCGATTCTCCTGATACGCGTTGGTCTTCTGCGCGCCCTCTTCGACCCGGATCATCCCGCGCCAGACAGTCCTCGCCTGGTCCCGGAGCGCTCCCTTGAAGGCAAAGTCCGAGGTCGTGTGCGGAGCGATGTGCTCCTGGAACGTGTCGTAGTCGAGGTGCTGCGATCCGTCAGCGAAATAGGCGCCCGTGACGCGTGACGTCGCCCCCGGTCCCGCGAGATCGTTCTGGATGCGGATCTTCCCCTTGGCCGAGCCGAAACCGCCCGCGACCCAGTCGAGCTCCGCGTCGCGGTCCACGCGAGCGTGGTGCGACGCGAAGTGCCAGGTGCCACGGGACAGGTTCTGGACCGACACGTACTCGACCTTCGCGCCGTCGCGGACGACGATCTCCACCGCGGCATTCGAGTACGCAGAGAGCTCGGGCGTTGCCGAGACGTACTCCTCGATCACGCTGAACCGGCTCCCCGGCTCGGCGACGACCAGGAGACGCCAGAAGAGCGACCCTCCTTCGACTGCGTTCGCGATGCGCACGTAGAGCGGCTTCTCGAGGACGACTCCTCGCGGGACGTGCACCAGCAGGCCGTGCTTCCAGAGCGCCGCGTTGTGGGCGGCGAACTTCTCGTTCCAGCCCACGAGCGAGTACAGGAGCTCGTGGTCGTCGTTCAGGGGTGCGAATTCGATCCCCTCCGGTGCATGGTCGATCTGGATCCCCACCTCGCTGACATGGGCGGCTCCGGCCACGTCGAGATCGAGGATGGAGGCGACCGGAGCAGCATCGGAGACCCCGTCGCGCGACCAGGAATCCGGGTCGAAGCCTGCGAGATCCGTGAATCGCCAGTGCTCGTCCTTCGTCGTGGGGAGCGGAAGCGCCTGGTAGCGCTCGAGCAGTGCGTCTCTGGTCACGCGGCGCATACCTCCGATGGAGAAGAGGCTCGTTCCCGTCGGCGTCCTCGAGGGATGTCCCGTGTGAAGACGGGGACGAAGTCGACGTGCTCGACCTGCATCAGGGCGTAGATCCGTCCGGGTACGGCGCGTAGCGGCGGTGCAGGAGGATGCGGTTGCCGGCCGGATCGTTCACTCCCAGGCCGTGGCAAACGCCGGAGTCCCACATCTCGCCGACCTGCAGGCCCGCGGCCTCGAGTGTCGCCTTCGCGGCCGCGACATCGGAGACGCGCAGAGCGATCGTGGACGGCGGCAGAGGCGCGAACTCGTAGTCGTGCGTGTGCGGCGTGATGACCGCGAGCGTGACGTTGCCGACCTCGTACTCGACCCAATCCTCGTCCGGCGAGTTCGGGTTCCGCTCGAGGCCCAGCAGCTCGCCGTAGAAGTGGTTGGCCTCGTCCATGTCCGTGACCGGGACGCGGATGTAGTCGACCTGCTCGACCCCGATCACTACCGGACCTTCGACGACTCGTAGTTCCGGTGGAGCATGAGGACGTTCCCGTCGGGATCAGTGAACTGGGCCATGTGACAGACGCCCGTGTCGAACGTCTCCCCGAGGAACGCGACGCCGCGGCTCTCGAGCTCCTGTCGCGCCTCCTCCACGTCGGGCACCCGAAGCGCGATCGGCGCGGTGTGGGGGCCGCGGAACTCCTGCCCGATGTTCGTCGGGTCCATGAGGTAGAGGAACGCGTTCTCGCCGAGCCTGAACTCGGGCCAGTTGCCGTCCTCCGTCTGCTCGAGCCCGAGCGTGTCCCGGTAGAACGCGGCGGAGCGCTCGAGATCCGTGACGGGCACCGAGACGAAGTCGGTGCGCTCGACGATCACCCTACCCCTCGAAGTCTGCGCGCAGACTTCGAGCTAGCCAACAGAGCCCTCCATCTGCAGCTGGATCAGCCGATTCATCTCGACCGCGTACTCGAGCGGGAGCTCTTTCGTGATCGGCTCCACGAATCCCGAGACGATCATTGCGCTTGCCTCGGACTCGGAGAGGCCGCGGCTCATCAGATAGAAGAGCTGCTCCTCCCCGATCTTCGAGACCGTCGCCTCGTGCCCGAGCTCGACGTCCGACTCGTCGACCTGGATGTAGGGGTAGGTGTCGGAGCGCGACTCATCGTCGAGGATCAGCGCGTCGCAGACCACCTTCGACTTCGACCCTACTGCGCCCTTCGCGACCTGAAGGAGGCCGCGATAGCCTGCGCGGCCGCCGTCCTTCGAGATCGACTTCGAGTTGATCACGGACGACGTGCGTGGGGCGACGTGGACGACCTTGCCGCCCGCGTCCTGATGCTGGCCCTTGCCGCCGAAGGCGATCGAGAGAACCTCGCCGTGTGCGCCCTCGCCCATCAGCCAGATCGCCGGGTACTTCATGGTCACCTTCGACCCGAGGTTGCCGTCGACCCACTCCATCGTCGCTCCCTCGTACGCGACCGCGCGCTTCGTCACGAGGTTGTAGACGTTGTTCGACCAGTTCTGAATCGTCGTGTACCGGCAGCGGCCGCTGCGCTTGACGATGATCTCGACGACCGCGGAGTGGAGCGAGTCGGACGAGTAGATCGGTGCCGTACACCCCTCGACGTAGTGCACGTACGCGCCCTCGTCGACGATGATCAGCGTCCGCTCGAACTGGCCCATGTTCTCCGCATTGATGCGGAAGTACGCCTGGAGCGGCATCTCGATCTTGACGCCCGGCGGGACGTAGATGAACGAGCCGCCCGACCAGACCGCCGAGTTCAGCGCCGCGAACTTGTTGTCGTTCTGCGGGATGATCGTCCCGAAGTACTGCTTGACGAGCTCCTCGTGCTCACGAAGGCCCGAGTCCATGTCGAGGAAGAGCACGCCTTTGGCTTCGAGATCCGCCTGGAGCTTGTGGTACACGACCTCGGACTCGTACTGGGCTCCGACTCCGGCGAGGTACTTCTTCTCGGCTTCCGGGATGCCGAGCTTGTCCCACGTGTCGAGGATCTCGGCGGGAAGGTCTTCCCACTTGTCCGCCTGCTTCTCGGTGGGCCGGATGTAGTAGTAGATGTTCTCGAAGTCGATCCCCGAGAGATCCGCGCCCCAGTTGGGCATGGGACGGGCGAGGAAGTAGTCGAGCGACTTGTGGCGGAACTGCCGCATCCAGTCGGGCTCGTTCTTGTGCTCCGCGATCGCCTCGACGACCTCGTGCGAGATGCCTCTCCCGGACTTGAAGAAGTAATCCTTCGCGTCGTCGGGGTTCGAGAACCCGTACGCATAGTCGGCGCGAATGTCGCGAACGATGTCGGTTTCGCTCTGGCTCATCCGGACTCACCCCCTACGGTTGCGGCGATGAACGGATCGTAGCCCTCTGCCTCGAGCTGCAGCGCGAGCTCCGGGCCACCCTCTGCGACGATCCGGCCGTCGACGAACACATGGACGAAGTCGGGTGCGACGTAATTGAGAATCCGCTGGTAGTGCGTGATGACGAGGGCGCCCATCTCGGGGCCGGCGAGATCGTTGACGCCGTTCGCGACGATCTTCAGCGCGTCGATATCGAGGCCCGAGTCGGTCTCGTCGAGGATGGCGATGCGAGGCCTGAGCAAGGCCATCTGGAGGATCTCGACCCGCTTCTTCTCGCCGCCGGAGAAGCCGTCGTTCAGATAGCGGGAGGCGAGCTCTCGGGGGACCTTCAGACGCTCCATTGCTGCCAGCAGGTCGGTCCGGAACTCGGGAATCGGAATCGGGTCGTCCTCTCCGCCGTTCCGGGCCTTGCGGATGGCGTTGATCGCACTCCGGAGGAAGCTCGTCACGGTGACGCCGGGTACCGCATGCGGATACTGGAACGCCAGGAAGAGACCGCGCTGGGCGCGCTCGTCTGCACCGAGTTCGGTCACGTCGTCCCCGCCGAAGAGGATCTGGCCCTCTGTCACCACGTAGGAGGGATGGCCCATGAGGGCGTACGCAAGGGTCGACTTGCCGGACCCGTTCGGCCCCATGATCGCGTGCTTCTGATTCACGTCGACGGAGAGGTCGACACCCTTGACGATCTCGGTGCCGTCCTCCAATGCGACGTGCAGATTCTTGATCTCGAGTAGTGTCATTCGCCGAGGGACCGCCTGCTTCGAGGATGGACGGGCGACGGAAGACGTCGCCCTTCCGGATGGTAGCCGACCGAGGTCGAAGGACCCAGTCGAAGGACCCAGGGAGAGGGGCCGGTGGTATCGTGCGTCCATGGGTCCGCTCGGCTGGCCTGAAATCATCCTGATCCTCCTCGTGCTCCTGCTCGTCTTCGGCGCGAAACGGCTCCCGGAGATGGGTCGTTCCATGGGCAAGGGAATGCGCGAGTTCAAGGACGCCGTGTCCGGGATCGGAGACGACGACACGCCCTCTGCCACCTCGACGAAGACAGCCGCGCCGGCAGAGCTCCCGTCCGCTTCTTCCGAGCCGTCAGCCCCGAAGGTCGTGGCGGATGCGGACGAGAAGGAGCGGGAGACCGTCTCCTAGCAGCACGGCGCGATGGCTCGCCGGTGGCTCCCGCGCCGCCTCTCGCATGGGGAGGAGGCGACGCTCGTCGAGCATCTCGACGAGCTTCGGTCACGGCTGATCGTCTGCCTGGTGGCGATCGTGCCCGCGTTCGCCGTCACCTTCTTCTTCCACGAGCGGATCATGGACTGGCTGACCGGGCCCCTCCCGGACGACAAGAAGCTCGTCACGCTCGGGGTGTCGGAGCCCTTCACGACCTCGGTCAAGGTGAGCCTGATCGCAGCGATCGCCGTGGTGCTCCCGGTGCTCCTGTGGCAGTTCTGGTCGTTCTTCGCCCCTGCCTTCGAGGAGCACCACCAGCGGATCGTTCTCATGCTCGTGGCGTTTGCGAGCGCGCTCTTCGTCTGCGGCGTGCTCTTCATCTACTACATCGTCCTGCCGCGCGCGCTCGAATTCCTGACGACCTACGACGACCAGTTCTACGACATCCAGATCCGGGCGAGCTACTACTTCACCTTCGTCGCCTGGCTCCTGCTCGGGGGTGGCCTCGCGTTCCTGCTCCCGATCGTCGTCCTCGGTCTCGTACGGCTTCGCGTGCTGTCCTCGAGGACGTTGCGCAGGAATCGACGAATCGCGCTCGTGCTGCTCCTGATCGCCGCCGCGCTCCTGCCGACGGTCGACCCGGTGTCGCTTGCCATCGAGTTCGTCCCGCTCGCTCTTCTGTACGAGTTCTCGGTCTGGCTCAGCGTGCTGATGGAGCGTCGGTGGCGCCGCGACTGGGACGACGAGTTCGCGGAAGCAAGCACGCCATGAGGGTGATTTCGGCCGATTGGGTCGTCCCGGTCGAGGGAGCTCCGGTCCGGGAGGGCGCCATCGCGATCGGCGACGACGGCCGGATTGCCGCCGTTGGCGACGTCGCGGATCTCGGCGAAGGCGAGCGCTTCGCGGATGCGGTGATCCTCCCCGGCTTCGTCAACGCGCACAGCCACCTCGAGTACGCCGTGTATGCGGGTTTCGGCGACGGCCTGCACTTCACCGGTTGGATCGGCGTCCACATGGAGCGCAAGCGTCGAATCGACCTCGACGAAGCGGACGCGATCGCACGCTATGGAGCGGTTGAATGCCTCCGCTCGGGAATCACGACCATCGGGGATTGCAGCTTCAGTGGCTCGGCAGCGACCGCCTGCGCCGAGCTGGGGCTGCGGGCAATCGTGTACCTGGAGGTCTTCGGACGCGACGAGAGCTCGCTCCGGGAGCGCTTCGAGCCGACCAGAGACCGGGTCGCCGACGCGTTCGACGAAAGGGTGCGCCCCGGGATCTCTCCCCACGCGCCGTACTCCTGCTCGGTGGAGCTGTATCGGTCGTGTGCCGATCTGGGCCTCCCCCTCGCCACCCATCTCGCCGAGAGCGAAGCCGAGAACGCGTGGCTGCGCGACGGCACAGGCCCATGGCAGGCACACGCGGAAATCCTCGTTCCGCCTATCGGTACGACCGGAGTCCGGGCGCTCGCAGACGCAGGCGTGCTCGGAGCTCACCTTCTCGCCGCCCACTGCGTGCATGTGGATGCCGAGGAGATCGCGCTTCTGTCGGCGCACGACGTCGCAGTTGCACACTGCCCGCGCTCGAACGCGCTCCTCGGTTGCGGTGTCGCACCGCTCACTGCGATGCGGGAAGCCGGGATCCGTGTCTGCATCGCAACGGACAGCCCCGCCTCCACGCCGTCGTTCGACATGTTCGACGAGATGCGCGCCGCCATCGCCGGCGCGCGCGCTCGCGAGCGTCGACCAGACGCGCTCACCGCAGCCGACGCGCTCGAGCTCGCCACGCTCGGCGGCGCTCGCGCGCTCGGGCTCGAGGACGAGACGGGCTCGCTCGTCGCCGGCAAACACGCCGATCTCACCGTCGTCTCGCTGGCCGAGAGCCCGTTCATCCCCTGGGAAGATCCTGTTACGGCCGCTGTTCTCGGCGGCTCTCCCGACCGCGTCCTCGCTACTCTCGTGTCCGGCGAAACTCGCCATGAGAGAGGAGGGGAGACATGGCCCGAGCTGATAGGCGCCGCTCGCAACGCACGCGGCCGGCTGCTGTCACACGGCGTGCCGACGTCGTAGTCGAGGACACCATGTTCTTCCCCCGTCTTCGCAGGCATGCGAAGTGGGTGTTCCTCTTCCTCGCGGTGGCATTCGCGCTCGGCTTCGTCGGCTTCGGAGTCGGTGCAGGCGGAGTCGGCTTCGGCGACATCCTGTCCGGAAGTGGCGGCAGCTCCGGGATCCCGTCGATCTCGGATGCGCAGAAGCGCGTCGACGAGAATCCGAAGGACGCGCAGGCGTTCCGGGACCTCGCGACCGCGTACCAGGCAAAGACGCAGACGAGGGACGCCATCGAGGCGCTCGAGAGCTACGTGAGCCTCCGCCCCAAGGACAGCGACGCGCTGCGTGAGCTGGCCAGCATGTATCTCGTCCAGGTGACGGACGCCCAGCAGCGGTACCAGATAGCCAAGTTCCGGGAGTCCTTCCTCGCCACCTCGGGCCCGGTGCTCCAGAGCATCACTCTCGGTGGACGTCCGCTCGACCTCGACCCGATCTCCTCGGCCGTCTCCCAGGTCATCTCCCAGGACACGAACGCCGCTCTGAGTGACGCCCAGTCCGCTGCGTCGAACGCCGTGTCGACATACAAGAAGATCGTCGCGCTGACGCCGAACGACCCGACCGTCCAACTCGAACTCGGGGAAGCCGCACGGAACGCGGGCGACACCGCGACGGCGGTGACCGCATACAAGAAGTACCTCGATCTCGTCCCGGCCGGTGACCCGACGGCGCTAGAAGTCAAGCGCCTCCTCAACTCACTCAAGGCCAGCCCGCAAGGTTAGACTCGCCCCCGGTGAGGTACTCCGGGAGGGACTCGAGCTCGTTCCGCTGGCTCGTCGGCGGCACGTGCGCTGTGGCTGTGACGGCGTTCGCGCTCGCAGGTTGCGGAACCGGCGGGTACTCGACCAGCGGCAACCAGGCCGCGGGCAAGGACCACTTTCACAAGGCCTGCGGCGGCTGTCACACCCTTGCCGACGCCGGAACGAACGGAACGATCGGGCCGAACCTCGACGACGCGTTCGCGCAGTCGCGTAAGGACGGAATGACGACCGACACGTTCATCCAGGTGGTCCGGGAGCAGATCCTGTTCCCGATCTCGAGCCCCTCGACCGGCAGCCCCGGCATGCCCGGCCCCGATACGACGTTGCCAGAGTGCACCGGGAAGGAGGGCGAGGGATTCTGCGTGGACGATCAGAAGAGTGCGGCCCAGGACATCGCCGCCTATGTCGGGAGAGTGGCGGGTACGGGCATCACAGCCGAGAAGCCGACGGACGGGAAGTCGATCTTCACCGCGAACTGCAGCTCCTGCCACACGCTCGCCGACGCGGGTACCACGGGCAACGTCGGGCCGAACCTCGACCAGGCGAAGCCCCCGAAGGCACTCGTCGTCCAGCGCGTCACGAACGGTCAGGGCCAGATGCCGTCGTTCGAGGACTCGCTCGATCCCGCCCAGATCGAAGCGGTCGCCCAGTACGTCTCCTCGGTCGCGGGCAAGTAGCCGGCGAAGACGACGCCGAGCCGCTAGGGCGTCCCGCGCTCGAGATCGACCACGACGTGCGTAACAGGTGCGTCGTACCGCTCCTCCACTGCCTGGACGACGCCCCGCTCGAGCCAGTTGGACCTGCCCTTCGGGTGGGTCGAGATGAGGATCTCGTCAGGGTGGAAGGTTCTCACCGCGTCCTCGATCGCAACGAGCGGGTCGAGGTCGCCGACGGTGCCGCGAGCCTCGATCCCGACTCCGGCGAGACGTGCGATCGTCGTATCGAGGCGCTTCTGGGCTTCTGCCCGCGCTCCGTCCTCGTCCGAGGTCCACGTCTTCAGACGGGAGTTGAGCGCTGGTGAGACCACGTAGAACTCCGACCGTCCGGCAAGCGCAAGGTCGTCGATGGTCTTCATCAGCTCCTTGCCGCCGACCGTCTCGTTCGCGACGACGAGAACCCGGCGGACGTCAGCCGGACCAACGTGCTCCATGTGCTCGCGCGCCGGTTGCGGGCCGCGCTGGCGCAGGTAGACGACCACGGCGGCGACGGTCACGATCACGAAGACGGCGAGTCCGAGCACTGCGTCGATCAACGAGGCCGCCACGATCAGGGCGAACGCGCCGATCGTGACGAGCAGGAATCGGAATGCCGCAGCCTCGCTCCTGAACGGGCTCTCCACGGCGTGTCCTCCTCAGAGGAGATAGACCGTCGTGTAGACGACGATCCACATGATGTCGACGAAGTGCCAGTAGATCCCCGGGAGCTCCACGCCATGGTGGTGCTCGGGCGAGTAGTGCCCGCGGAACCCGCGCACGATCACCATCGCGAGCAGCGTGAGCCCGACGAAGACATGAGCGCCGTGCAGCCCGGTCAGACCGAAGAAGACGGACGCCCAGGCTCCCGCACCCGTGTTGAAGCCGACGTTCAGATACTCGATGAGCTGCGTCAGCAGGAACGCGAGCCCCATCAGGAACGTGAGCACCATGCCGGCGAGGAAGCCGGCGCGCTGGCCTCGCTTGATGGACTGGAGCGCCCAGTGCATCGTGAAGCTCGACGTTACGAGGATGCACGTGTTCACGCCCGCCACGAAGACGGGGAAGTCGTACGGAGCTGGAGGCCATGGATTCGGCGCGCTCGGATTGACGACCCGCACGAAGAAGTAGGCCGTGAAGAAGGAGCCGAAGAGCATGATCTCCGAGCCGATGAAGAGGAACATGCCGAGCGTCCGCGCATCGACGCGCGAGCTCTGGTTCGCCGTCGGCGGCCCGTGATGGTCGTGAAGCGCTTCGGCGTGGGCGCTCATGAGCACGTCTCCAGCTCATGAGCGGGGAAGGGTGTGGGGAACCGGGAGGTTCCCCGCGTTCTGAGGAAGAAGGGGGCTGATGGGGGAAACATGGTTTCCCCCATCGACGCAAGCCCAAGGCGAGCGTCGCTCATACGGCCGCCTCCTCTCGATCGGGCTCGTAGACGACGTGGTCGACAGGGAGGCCCGTGTCGGAGCGGAGCCGGCCGACGAGATCACGACGGAGCCAGCCTGATCGCTCGCCGGGGAACGTGGAGACGATGATCTCGTCCGTCCGCTCGTCGGAGATCGCGTTCATCGCTGCCGTGTACGGGTCCGGGGGCGCGATCTGGCCGTGAACGTCTATTCCCTCCGACCGGAGGGTGGCGAGAGCGGCGCGGAGGCGTCGCTCGGCCTCGGGGTGATCTCCACGGGCCGGTTCGCTCTGGGGCGAGACGATGAGGAAGCTCGCAGAGCCCTCTTTCGCGCGTGCGCGGATGCGGTCGAGAAGCGGCTCGCCGAGGACGGTCTCGTTCGCCACGACGAGGACGTTGACGCCCTCCTTCACTGAGACGTCGGCGACGACGTGCTCGACGGGACGGTTTCCCGCGACTCTCCGGATCTCCTCCACGAGGTTCTTCCGAAGCCATCCCGACTTCGTCTCGGGATGCGTCGAGACGATGATCTCGTCCACGTCCTCGAGCGCGAGGATGTCCTTCACGGCGGCGAGCGGGTCGTCGTCGAACACACCGCCGTGTGCGGGAATCCCCACTCCGCGCAGGGCCTGGAGCGTTCGTTCGAGGCGCCGTCCCGCTGCGGCTCTCCGCGAGTCGCGGTAGACGACGTAGCCCTCACGCGGCTCGCTGACCGGGGCGACCACGACTGCGCGGATCGGTCCGCGCTCTGCGCGCCGCCGCACGGCGGCGATGAGCTCGTCACCCGTGAGCGTCTCGTTCGCGACGACGAGAACCGTGGACTCACCGGTCACCCGTGTACCTCCTGCGGCTCGGCTTTCGCCGAATGCATCACGGCGTGGCGCGCGCCCGGAACGCCGTACTCGTACGGGCCGCCGACCACCTGCGGGATCTCGTCGAAGTTGAAGATGGGCGGTGGTGAGGTCACCTGCCATTCGAGCGAATGCGCCCTCCAGGGGTTGTCGCCCGCGAGCGGCCCGCGGACCCAGCTCAGGATGATGTTGTAGGCGAAGACGATGAACGACGCGCCGAGCACGAACGACGCGATGGAGATGAAGAAGTTCATGTCGCCGAAGGCAGCGGAGTAGTCGGAGACACGGCGCGGCATCCCGCGCAGGCCGATGTAGTGCATCGGGAAGAAGGTCGCGTTGAAGCTCACGAACGTGAGCCAGAAGTGCCACTTGCCGAGCCGTTCGTCGTACATACGGCCGGTCATCTTCGGGAACCAGAAGTACACGCCGGCGAAGATCGTGAACACGGACCCGCCGAAGAGCACGTAGTGGATGTGCGCGACGATGAAGTACGTGTCCGAGGCGGCGATGTCGATGGGCACGGAGCCCAGGTAGATCCCCGAGAGGCCGCCGATCACGAACATCGTCAGGAAGCCGAGCGCGAACAGCATCGGCGTCGTCAGGTGGATCCGCCCGCGCCATAAGGTCGCGGTCCACGAGAAGACCTTGATGCCGGTCGGGATCGCGATCAGGAGCGTGGTGATCATCATTGGCACCCGCAGCCAGTCGGCCATGCCCGCGACGAACATGTGGTGCGCCCACACCGAGAAGCCGAGAACGAGGATCCCGAGAAGCGAGAGGGCCATCAGCCGGTAGCCGAAGATCGGCTTGCGCGCGTTCGCCGAGATCACCTCGGAGACGATCCCGAAGCCGGGCAGCATCATGATGTAGACGGCCGGGTGGCTGTAGAACCAGAAGATGTGCTGGTAGCCGAGCACGTAGCCGCCGCCTTTCGGGATGAAGAAGTCCGTGTGCATGAGTCGGTCGAACGCCACGAAGAACTGCGAGCCGGCGATGAACGGCGTCGCGATGACCACGAGCAGCGAGGTCGTGAAGTTCGCCCAGACGAGGAGCGGCATGCGCCAGAACGTCATCCCGGGAGCCCGCATCGTGATGATCGTCACCAGGAAGTTGAGGGCCGTCATGATCGACGACGCTCCCGCCCACTGCACACCCATGTTGAAGAACGTCTGCCCGAGGGGCTGACCCTCTGAGAGGGGCGCGTAGCCCGTCCAGCCGGCAGCGAACGCTCCCCCCGAGGCGACGAAGCTCGAGATGAACATCACGCCCGCGATCGGCAGCAGCCAGAAGGAGAGAGCGTTCAGCCTCGGGAACGCCATGTCGGGCGCGCCGAGCATGAGCGGTACGACGAAGTTGGCGATGCCCGCGAACGCCGGAATGATGAAGAGGAAGATCATCAGGGTCGCATGGACCGAGACGAGCCCGTTGAACGTCTGCGAGTCGACGAACTGGAGACCCGGCTGCGCGAGCTCGGCGCGGAAGATCATCGCCATCAGCCCGCCGATCGCGAAGAAGACGAACGTCGTGACCAGGTACTGGATCCCGATCACCTTGTGATCGGTGTTGACCCGGAAGTAGTCCCGCCAGCTCCGCGCACCGTGGCCCGAGTGGTCCTCGGGGCGTGTCGGTCGCCCGATGATGTAGTAGAGCCAGTAGTCGAAGGAGCCGATGCCGGCGAGGAAGCCGATCGGAGCGAACACCATGCCGGCGAGGGCGAGGATGACATCGGTCAGCCACAGCGGGTCCCAGCCCCACCAGGCGCGCAGTCCGAGGATGAGGAGCGTCCCGAGGCCGAAGAAGAGCAGACCCATCCACACGCCGCGCACCAGCCCGGGACCGAAGACGATGCGCCACGCCTGTCCGTGCGGCGGCTCGTAGTGCCCGGGATAGAGCTCGTCCTGGGTGGAATGGTCGGCCGTCGTCGTCATGCCGCCCGGTTCTCCTTGATCCAGCGGTCGAATTCGGCAGGCGTAACGACACGAGCCTTCGCACGCATGGTCGCGTGCCCGAGGCCGCAGAGCTCGGCGCAGATCACCTGGAAGTCACCGACCCGCGTCGGCGTCACGAGAATCGTCGTCTCGATCCCCGGAACGGCATCCATCTTCTGACCGAAGTTCGGAACCCAGAAGGAGTGGATGACATCCACGGCGGTCATCGTGAACCGCGTCTCCCTCCCGAGCGGAAGCACGAGCTCGCCTGTCGGTCAGGTTGTCGTAGTCCGTGTACACGAACTTCCACGTGAACTGCTGGCCCACGACGTTGACCTCGAGTGGCCGGTTGCCCGCCTCGCCGTTTCGGGCCAGTACGACTGCGCTGACGATCCCGATGGCGATGACGAGGATGGCCGGCACAGCCGTCCAGGCGATCTCGAGCCCGGTGTTTCCGTGGATCGGCGGGCCGTCCTGGTCATCGTCGAGCGGGACGCGCCACTTCCAGACCGCGTAGATGACAACAGCCAGGACGACCGAGAAGATCCCGATCGAGATGATCGTCGCCATCCAGTAGACGTCCTGGATCCGGTCGAACTCCTCGGATGCCGAGGTCGGCAGCCACTGGAACACGACCGCCACGACGGTCAAGAGCACCGCGATGACGACGCCTATGGCGACGAGCTGTGCGATACCCCTGCGCACCGGGGACGAGACTACTCCAACCCGCCGCGGTCATGCCAGAGGAGGAGTCCGTTCAGTCGGGTACCCTCGGCTCGTGCGCGCGCTCCGCTTCTGCATCCCCGGGGCGGTGGCCGTCGGAGTGGTGTGCGCCGCGGTCGTGAGCGGGCGTCAACCCGCTCCTGCAGCAGCAGGCCAGACACGGGTGCTCGGCACGATCAGCGCAGACCGTGTCTCGTCCAGCGCGCGGAGGAGCGCGCTCGGAAGCGGCAAGCCGGTGACGTTCGCCTTCGCCGGCGACGTCCACTTCGAGAGCGGCATCCGCACGGAGCTCGATGCCGACCCGCGAGACGTGCTGCGGTCGATACGACCGGTGCTCTCTCGGGCGGATCTCGCCGTCGTCAATCTGGAGACCGCCGTTACGAACCGCGGGACACCGGCCCCGAAGCAGTACGTGTTCCGGGCTCCGCCGACGGCCTTCGCCGCGCTCCGCGCCGGTGGCGTCGACGTCGCGTCGATGGCGAACAACCACGGAATGGACTACGGCGAGGTGGGCGTCCGTGACTCGATCGCCGCCGCACGAAAGGCACGTTTCCCCGTCATCGGCATCGGCCTGAACGCGAAGGATGCGTACCGACCGTTCCGAGTGACGATCCGCGGCCAGCGGATCGCCGTCCTCGGGGCGACACAGGTCCTCGACGACAACCTCATCGCAGCCTGGAGCGCGGATCCGAACGCGCCCGGGCTCGCATCGGCGAAGGACGTACCGCGGCTGCTCGAGGCGGTGCGAGCGGCTCGCAGGACCTCGGACACCGTGGTCGTCTTCCTCCACTGGGGGGTCGAGCTGGTCGGCTGTCCCACCGCCGTGCAGCGGACGCTCGCACGCCAGCTCGTTGCCGCCGGCGCGGACATCGTCGTCGGCGGACATGCACACCGGCTGCTCGGCACGGGCCGGATGAAGAAGGCGGTCGTCTCGTACGGGCTCGGCAACTTCGTCTGGTACTCGAGCAGCGCGGTCACGTCGCAGACCGGCGTCCTCGAGGTCACGGCGACCGGGAGGCACATCGACCACTACGGCTTCGCGCCTGCGCAAATCGTCGCAGGCACCCCGCGGCCGCTCACGGGAGCGGAGCGACGAGACGCGGTCGCCTCATGGCAGAGCCTCCGCGACTGCACCGGCCTCAAGCCCTAGGCTGGCGGTCGAATGGCACTGCACCCCCAGGCAGAGGAAGTGCTGGCGATCCTCGACTCGTTCGGCGATCCGCCTCTCGAGGAGCGAACGCCGTCGGCTGTGCGGGAGACGATTCGAGCTCGACAACTCCCGCCGACCGTCGACGTTCACGAGATTCGAGCGGTGGACTGCGGCGGCGTGCCCGGCCGTCTCTATCGCCCGAGCGATCAGGCGCCGCTCGGGCTCCTCGTCTACTTCCACGGCGGCGGGTGGGTGATCTGCGACCTCGACACGCACGACGACCTCGCGCGCCGGCTCGCCGTCGAGAGCGGCTGCGCCGTCCTGTCGGTCGACTACCGCCTCGCGCCCGAGCACCCGTTCCCGGCCGGGCTCGACGACGCCCTCGCAGCCACGCGCTGGGCGCACGATCACGCTCAAGATCTCGGTTGCGACGATGCCCACATCGCGATCGGCGGGGACTCCGCCGGTGCGAATCTCGCAGCGGTCGTGGCCCAGAACACCGACGTGCCATTGCGGTTCCTGCTCATGATCTATCCGACCACGGACGCTCGCGGCGGCACCGCTTCGCACGAGGAGTGCAGCGAGGGACCCTTCCTCACCACGGCCGGGATGCAGTGGTTCCTCGACCACTACCTCTCGGGCGGCGCCGGAGCCCCGGACGACCCGCGCGTCTCTCCGTTGCTCGCAGACGACGCGGTCCTCGCCAGGTCACCCGCGACCCTCGTGATCACGGCCGAGCGCGACCCGCTTCGCGACGAGGGCGAGGCGTACGCAGTGCGGCTGCAGAGCGTCGGAGTGCCCGCATCGTTCTCGCGCTACGACGGCATGTTCCACGCATTCGTCTCGTTCGCGGAGTTCCTGGACGACGGCCGCCGTGCTCTCGCTGAAGCCGGGAGCGCAGTGCGTTCGGCGCTGAGCAACTGACGTTCGGGACGGGGCTACACTTGGCCGTCCGGGCCGTTAGCTCAGTTGGTAGAGCAGGGGACTCTTAATCCCAAGGTCGAAGGTTCGAATCCTTCACGGCCCAATCTCTATTTGCAGGGGCGACCACCGCGAGCCGGACGGGCGAGGACGCCGCGTCAGGCGCGGACCTCGACCGACTCCAGCACCACGCCCTGCGCAGCCGTGCCCGTGAGGTCGTCGTCCATCGTCGCCTCGACGGCAGCTCCCTCCGCGACGGTTCCGCGCGAGCTCGACTCCCAGTGCTCCGCGAAGTGCTCCGGGGTGAAGTGCGACAACGCACCCAAGCGCACCCGGATCCGCGCCACCGAGGACGCGTTCTCCGCCTTCGCGACGGCGACCACCTTCCGCACGAGATCGTCCATCAGGGCACGCTCGTGCACGGCGCCTCCTCTCCCAGCTCGGCGAGCGCGGCCGCCACGAGCCCGTCGAGGGCAGCCTCCACTTCCGGAGTGAGCTCTTCCCCGATCCCGAACGATCCGCCCTCGAGGCCGAGCACGACCACGCGGCGCGGAGCGCGGTCGAGGGTGCGCGCAAGCTCGAGCGCATCGGCGATGCCGAGTGCGTGGGTCGATGCGAGGTGGAGCTCGCGCGGGAGCGGGCCGTCGCCCGCGTCGACCCGACGTAGCGTGCCCGGCGGCGCGCCGCTGCGAAGTGCGTCCACCACGACGACCGTGTCGAGCCCTGCCCACAGCTCGAGGAGACGCGTCGGCTCGTCCGCGCAGTCGAGCACCGCGACGCCGGCCGCTCGTAGCCGGTCGGCGGCCAGCGGGCCGACTGCGTCGTCACCGCGATAGCGGCTGCCCAGGCAGACGGCCGCCGAGGTCAGAGCCGCTCCACCTCGAGTCGCAGGAAGTGCGTCGCGCACGAGATGCACGGGTCGTAGTTGCGGATCGTCTGCTCGCAGCGGTGCGCCAGCTGCTCGTCCGGGAGATCGAGTGCGACGCGCACGACGCCCACGAGGTCCTCCTCGATCGTCTTCTGGTTCTGCGAGGTGGGCGGCACGATCTTGGCGTCGAGGATGACGCCGTCCGCGTCGATCCGGTACCGGTGCCAGCAGATGCCGCGCGGCGCCTCCGTGCAGCCGTGGCCCGACCCCGCCCTCGGCACGCACTCGACCGCCGGCTGCTCGGGCCGCTCGTACTGCGCGATGATCCGCAGCGCCTCGTCGGCGGCGTACACCGTCTCCACCGCCCGGACGACGATACTGCGGAACGGATTGCGGCATACGGGCCCGAGCCCCGCCTCCTCGGCCGCTTCCTTGGCCGTGTCCGACAGCTCGCCGTAGTTGAGCGCGTAACGGGCGAGCGGGCCGACAAGGTACGAGCCGACGCCGGCGAGCGACGAGTGCAATGCGTTCGATCGCTCCACGTGCGTCTCCGTGAAGTGCTCCTCGTACTCGTCCACCGAGATGTCGAGGCCGGTGCTGGAGACGATGCGGCCTCGTTCGATCGGGTACTCGCCGGGCTCGCGCAGCGACACGAACGCGTAGTCGCGCTCGTAGTCGGGGAAGTCGAACCCCGCGGTCCAGCGCACCAGCTCGCGCGCGGCGTCGCGCGCCCACTCGAGCTCGGGAACGAGGGCGCGCAGCTCTCCCGCCGTGGGAGCGCGGTAGAAGCCGCCGACGCGGAAGTTGACGGGGTGCACCTCGCGGCCGCCGATCACGCGCATCAGCTCGTTGCCGAGCTTCTTCAGTCGCAGCGCTGTCTCGACGAGGTCGCGGCGATCGCGTGCGAGCTCGATGGCACCGTCGTACCCGAGGAAGTCCGGCGCGTGGAGCATCGCCACGTGCAGCACGTGGCTCTCGATCCACTCACCGCAGTAGATGAGCCGCCGGAGCGCGCGCAGCTCCGCCGGCAGCTCGACGCCGCACACCTGCTCCATCGCAGCCGCCGAGCTGGCCATGTAGGCGATCGGGCAGATGCCGCAGATGCGAGCGGTGATGTCTGGCGCCTCGGTGAACATGCGGCCTCGCAAGAGCGCCTCGAAGAAGCGCGGCGGCTCGAAGATCTTGAACTGCACCTCCTCGAGCTCGCCGTCGCGCACCCGCACGAGCATCGCGCCTTCGCCTTCGACGCGCGCCAGGTAGTCGGTGCGGATCTCCCGCGTCTCGTCACTCATAGTCGGTGCTCGCCTCCCGGAAGGCCGGCGCGTTGGCGTTGAAGGTACGAAGCGCACGCAGCATGCCGTCGTCGCCGACGCCGAGCTCCTGCCACTGACGTGCGAGCGCCTTGATGTTGGGGGACTCCATCGGGCCGAAGCACCCGTAGCAACCGCGCCCGTAGGCTGGACAGATCGCGCCGCACCCGGCCTGCGTGACCGGACCGAGGCACGGAGTTCCCTGCGCCACCATCACGCAGGCAGTGCCGCGCGCCTTGCACTCCATGCAGACGCTCGTGGTCGGCACGAGTGGACGCCGGGCGTTGAGCAGCGCGCTGACCGTCTCCACCAGCTGCGCCTTGGAGATCGGGCAGCCGCGCAGCTCGAGGTCGACCGGCACGTGGTCGCCGATCGGCGTCGACGTGTCGAGCGTGGAGATGAACTCGGGCGAGGCGTACACGAGCGGGATCCAGTCGCGCACGTTCGCGAAGTTGCGGAGCGCCTGGATGCCACCCGACGTGGCGCAGGCGCCGATCGTGACCAACAAGCCCGACTGCTCGCGCACCTCGTGGATCCGCTCCACGTCGTGGGCCGTCGTCACCGACCCCTCGACGAGCGAAACGTCGTACGGGCCCTCGACCTCGCCGCTCGTCGCCTCGGGGAAGTACGCGATCTCGAGGCCGTCGGCGATCGCGAGCAGCTCGTCCTCGCAGTCGAGCAGCGAGAGCTGGCAGCCGTCGCACGAGGAGAACTTCCACACGGCAAGCTTCGGGCGGACGGCGGCTGCGCTCACAGCTCGCGTACCTCCATGAGACGCACCATGTCGTCGGCACGGAACACCGGCCCGTCGCGACAGATGAGGGTCGGTCCCAGCTGGCAGTGGCCGCAATGGCCCACGGCGCAACGCATGTTGCGCTCCATCGAGACCCAGATGCATTCGAGCGGCAGCCCTCGCTCGACGAGGGCTCGCACGACGAACGTCATCATCACCTCCGGGCCGCAGACCAGCGCTACCGCTGCCGTCGGATTCATCACGGCTCCGGGAATCAGGGTCGTCACGAGCCCGACGCGACCGCGCCAGCCGGACTGCGCCGCGTCGACGGTCACGTCCACCTCGAGGTCGAGCCGAGAGCGCCACTGCTCCAGCTCGTCCCGGAAGAGCAGGTCCTGCGGCGTGCGTGCACCGGCGAGGACGGAGACCGCCCCGAAGTCCTCGCGATGCTCGAGGGCGTGGCGAATCGCCGGCCGCAGCGGCGCGAGGCCTATCCCGCCGGCCACGACCACGAGGTCGCCTCCCGTCGCCTCTGCAAGCGGCCATTCGTTGCCGAACGGGCCGCGCACGCCGACGACGGCACCCGGCTCGAGCGCGCACAGCGCGGTCGTGACCGCGCCGACAGCGCGAATCGTATGGATCAGGGACGCGTTCGCCTCGTGGCTGCCGCTCGTCGAGATCGGCACCTCGCCGACACCGAATGCGTAGAGCATGTCGAACTGGCCGGCCCTCGGCCGTACGCGCTCGGCAAGCGGCTCGAGCTCGAGCGTCCAGGTGTCCGCGGTCTCGTGCGTGCGAGACACGACCCGGTGTGGAACCGGAACCATGGCGCCGCGAGGCGGCGCCTCAGCGGACGCTCGCGCCGCCATACACGTCCAGGAGACGAACGCGTGCGTGCTGCAGGCGGTCGATCATCACCTGTCCGAATCGCTTCATCAGCTCGTAGCCGAGCTCCTTGTCCTCCTCGCACTTGCCGCGCAGGCAGGCACCGTCGAACGCGACCGCGCGCACGTCCGTGGCAGCACGGGCGTCGAAGTGCCAGCGGTACGGCTCGAAGAGCCACGACCAGCCGACCACGTCGTCGGGCTCGATGGTCTCGATCACGAGGCCGCCACGCTCGGGAGCATGCAGCTCGAGCGCGACACGGCCGCGACGCACGAGGTAGAAGGTGTCCGCGGGGTCGCCTTCGCGGAAGAGCAGCTCGTCCTCGTCGAAGCCGACGTTCCGGGCGCAGCCGGCGATCAACGTCAGGTCGTCGTCCGATAGCCCGGCGAACAGCGGCGCCCGAGCGATCACCTCATCCAGCGTGTGCACGATCCACCTCCCCGTCCGTGGCACGGATCGCGGCCAGCTCCTCGGTCACGTCGATCCCGACCGGGCACCAGGTGATGCACCGGCCGCACCCGACGCACCCGGAGGTGCCGAACTGGTCGAACCACGTGCCGAACTTGTGCGTGAGCCACTGCCGGTAGCGCGCTCGCGGCGAGCGCCGCACGCTTCCGCCGTGGATGTAGGAGTAGTCCATCGAGAAGCACGAGTCCCAGGTGCGCCAGCGCTCCGCCGACCCGTCCGCCAGGTCGTTCACGTCCTCCACGGAGGTGCAGAAGCACGTGGGGCACACGAGCGTGCAGTTCCCGCAGGTGAGGCACCGCTCGGCGACGTCGGCGAAGCGCGGGTGGTCGAGATTCGCCGCCAGCAGCTCCTGCAGGCCGGCGCTCTCGAGCTGCCTGCCCATTTGCTGCTCTGCCCCCTCCGTCACGGAGACGGCAGCAGCGCGATCGTCACCCGTCGCCTCGCGGGTGGGGAGCGCCGCGACGATCTCGCGCCCGCGGTCCGAGCCGACCTCGACGAGGAAGCGGTGCTCGCCCTCCATGAGCTCGGTGAGGGAGAGGTCGAAGCCGCTCTCGGCGCGTGGCCCCGTCCCCATGGAGCTGCAGAAGCACGTGCCCCCCGGCTCGCCGCAGTTGACGACGACGAGGAATGCTCCCTCGCGGCGCGCCGCGTAGTCCCGCTCGACGTGGCGACCCTCCAGGAACACCCGGTCCTGGATCGCGATCGCATGTAGGTCGCACGAGCGGGCGCCGAGGAGCGCGAGCGGCCGCTCGGGCGGCGGCTCCTCTTCGATCACGGGCGCCTCGCCATCGTTCGCGCTCGCTCGCCAGAGCCGCACCCGCGAAGGCATGAACTCCTGCTTCCACGAGTGAGGGCCGACCGCCCAGCCGAAGACCGCGTCGTCGTCACGTTCCTCGAGCCGGTAGGTGGCGGCCTCGTGGTGCGCGGTCCACCCGTGGGGCAGTTCGTCGACGGAGGAGATCTCGTCGAGCACGATCGCACCGTCGCGCACGGTCGGTCCGACCACGCGGTACCCCTCCCGCAGAAGCGTGGCGACGAGAGCTCCGAGCCCGTCGGGTCCCATTACGAAGGTGTCCCTCTCTGAGGTGCGGAGCTCGCCCATCGTTCCCATGCGAACCTAGGATGACGTTCGGCGGGCGCCGTGTCATCCGGAGCATCCGCGTCGAGCCTGCGGGATGTCCGCACCGCCGCACGGCTCGCCCACGTTGCGTCGAGGCCGCCCGCGCGGCACGCTGCATCCGTGACGGACACGCTTCCGGAGGCGGTCGAGCGGCAGCGCATCCGTGTGCGCGGCGTGGTGCAGGGGGTCGGGTTCAGGCCCTTCGTGCACCGACTCGCGACGCGGCACGGTCTGAGTGGGGTCGTGTGGAACGACGGTGACGGGGTCGTCGTCGAGGTCGAGGGTCCCGCAAGCGCTCTCGACGCCTTCGCCCGGGCGCTCGTCGAGCAGCCGCCGCCCCTGTCGCGGATCGCGTCGGTCACGAAGCAGCGCGTTACGTCCATCGGAGAGCAGGCATTCGTCGTGGCGGCGAGCCACGGCGGCGGCAGGACGGCGCTCGTCCCGCCCGACGTGGCCACCTGCGAGGACTGCCTGCGCGAGCTGTTCGATCCCGGCGATCGCCGCTTCCGGTACCCGTTCACGAACTGCACGAGCTGCGGGCCGCGGCTGACCATCGTCACCGACGTGCCGTACGACCGGCCGAACACGACGATGGCGGGCTTCCCGCTGTGCGCCGAGTGCCGCCGAGAGTACGAGGATCCTGCCGACCGGCGGTTCCATGCCGAGCCGATCGCCTGCCCTGCCTGCGGACCGAGGCTCTCGCTTCCGCTCCCCGAGGTTGCGACCGCGCTGCTCGACGGCGCGATCGTCGCCGTCAAGGGGCTCGGCGGCTACCACCTCGCGTGCGACGCGACGAGCGAGGAGGCGGTGGGACGGCTGCGCGAGCGGAAGAGGCGGGAGGAGAAGCCGCTGGCGGTGATGAGCGCCGAGCCCGGGCTCCTGGCCGACGCGACCGCGGACGAGCTCGAGCTTCTCCGCTCACCCGCCCACCCGATCGTCCTCGTGCGGCGACGCGCCGCAGCTCCGCTGGCCGCGGCGGTCGCGCCCGGAACCCCGTGGGTCGGGCTGATGCTCCCCTACACACCGCTGCACCACCTGCTCTGTACCGACGTCGACCGGCCACTCGTGATGACGAGCGGCAACCTCACGGACGAGCCGATCGCCTTCGAGGACGAAGAGGCACGGCAACGCCTCGGCGACGTTGCCGACCTGTTCATCACCCACGACCGCCCGATCCACCGCCGCTGCGAGGACTCGGTCGTCCGTGCGGACTTCCCGATGCGCCGATCGCGCGGCTATGCGCCGTCGGCGTTGCCCCTGCCCGTGGCATCCAAACGACCGCTCGTCGGCGTCGGTGCCGAGCTCAAGAGCACGTTCTGCGTGGCCCGCGGCGACGAGGCCTTCCTCTCTGCGCACCTCGGCGACCTGACCGGCGAGGAGGCATACGCGGCCTTCCGGCAGGATCTCGGGCTCTGGCTCGACATGCTCGGCGTCGAGCTCGCCGCCCTCGCCTGCGACCTGCACCCCGACTACCTGTCCACCCGCTGGGCGTGGGATCAGGGCCTGCCGGTCGTGGAGGTGCAGCACCATCACGCGCACGCCGCCGCGTGCCTGGCCGAGCACGGCGAGACCGACTCCGCCCTCGCGATCGTGCTCGACGGCACCGGCTTCGGACCTGACGGAACGCTGTGGGGCGGGGAGGTGCTGCGTTGCGACCTGACCGGCTTCGAGCGCGTCGCGCACCTCGAGCCGGTGCCGCTCCCGGGGGGCGAAGCCGCGGTACGAGAGCCCTGGAGAGTCGCCGCCGCGCACTTGGAGCAGGCCGGCCGGCCGGTGCCCTGGGAGCGGTGGGAGCTCGTGCGGCAGAGCCTCGAGGTCAATGCACCTCTGTCGTCCGGCGCCGGGCGGCTGTTCGACGCCGCAGCGGCCCTTCTCGGAGTTCGCGAGCGGATCAGCTACGAGGGGCAGGCCGCGATCGAGCTCGAGCACCTCGCCGGCGAGGAGGCGGCCGATCCATACCCCTGCGTCGTCTCGAGCGGGATCATCCGCGGCACCGACCTCGTGGCGGCAGCGTTCGACGACCTGCACGCCGGGCGGGACCGGCCACAGATCGCCGCGGCTTTCCACGAAGGCGTCGCCCAGGCGTTCGCAACTGGCTGCATCGAGGCAGGCGGCGCCGGGACGGTCGTCCTCTCGGGCGGCTGCATGCAGAACCTGCGCCTCCTCGCGTCGCTCCGCACGCGTCTCGAGCGGGCCGGGCTGCGTGTCCTCTCCCACGCGGCCGTCCCTCCAAACGACGGCGGCGTGAGCTACGGTCAGGCGGCAGTGGCCGCTGCGAGGCTCGCCTCATGTGCTTAGGAATCCCCGGACAGATCGTCGACGTCCCCGATCGGCAGGCCGGGCTTGCCACCGTCGACATCTCCGGGGTGCGTCGCTCCGTGAGCGTGGCGCTCGTGGACGAGCCGGCAGCGCCCGTCGAGCCCGGCGACTGGGTGCTCGTGCACGTCGGTTTCGCGCTCGCGCGCATCGACGAGGAACAGGCCCAGGAGACCCTCGACCTCCTGCGCCGGGGCGCCGAGCTGCAGCGGGAGCTCGACGAGATCCGCCACGGGACGGTCGCGTGAGCGTCGAGCCGGGACGCTGTCTCACCTGCTCGGACGAGGCGATCGCGGCACGCGTCCGCTCCGTCGACGGGCTCGAGGCACTGATCACGGACGGCGTCGATGTCGAGCGTGTCGCGATCGATCTCGTACCCGACGCGCGCCCCGGCGACCTCCTCCTCTGTCACGCAGGGATCGCACTCGAGCGGCTCGCGGAGGCAACGGCATGAGGTACGTCGACGAGTACCGCGACCCCGAGCTCGCCCGGGGCCTCGCCGCCGAGATGACGTCCCTCGTCACGCCGGGCGAGGTCGTGCGCGTGATGGAGGTGTGCGGCGGCCACACGCACGCGATCTATCGGCACGGGCTCGAGGAGCTGCTCCCGCCGGAGGTCGAGCTCGTGCACGGGCCGGGCTGCCCGGTGTGCGTCATCCCCATGGGCCGCGTCGACGACGCGATCGCAATCGCGGAGACCGACGGCGTCACGCTCGCGACCTTCGGCGACATGCTCCGGGTGCCGGGCGGCGGCGGCTCGCTGCTCGAGGCGAAGGCCCGGGGCGCCGACGTGCGGATGGTCTACTCGCCGCTCGACGCGCTCGCGCTCGCCTGCCAGGAGCCCGATCGGCATGTCTGCTTCTTCGCGATCGGGTTCGAGACGACTGCGCCCGCAACTGCGATCACGTTGCTCCGCGCCCGCGCGGAGAAGGTCCCGAACTTCTCGATCTTCTGCAACCACGTGCTCATCGAGCCGCCGCTGCGCGCGATCCTGGAGACGCCCGGCCTGCGCATCGACGCCTTCGTCGGCCCGGGGCACGTCTCATCGGTCATCGGCACCGACGCGTATCGCTTCATCTCCGAGGAGTACGGCCGCCCGGTGGTGGTCTCGGCGTTCGAGCCAGTCGACCTGCTGCAGTCGATCGCGATGCTGCTGCGCCAGCGGGCCGAGGGGAGATGCGAGGTCGAGAACCAGTACACGCGCGTCGTGCGGCCCGAAGGCAACGCCCGCGCAGTGGCGGCGATCGCCGAGACGATGGAGCCGCGCGCCGACTTCGAGTGGCGTGGGCTCGGCGTCCTCCCACGCAGCGCACTGCAGGTGCGCGAGCCCTTCGCCGCCTTCGACGCCGAGCGCCTGTTCACCCTGCCCGGCGCCAGGATCGAGGACCCGAAGGCGTGCCGATGCGGCGAGGTGCTCACCGGGCAGATCAAGCCGTGGGAGTGCGGTGTCTTCGGCACCGCCTGCACGCCCGAGCGCCCGCTCGGAACGTGCATGGTGTCGAGCGAGGGCGCCTGCGCGGCATTCTTCTCCTACGGGCGCCTGCGCCGGCCGCGCGAGGAAGCACCCGTCGGTGCGTGAGCGCCGGCGGCGCCCGGTGCTCCGCGACGAGCTGGTCACCCTGGCGCACGGCGCCGGGGGGAAGGCGACGCGCGACCTCGTCGAGGCCCTCTTCGTCGAGGAGCTCGGCAACGAGGCGCTCGCGCCGCTCGGCGACAGCGCCGTGGTGTCGCCCGCATCCGGGAGGCTCGCGCTCACGACCGACAGCTACGTCGTCCGCCCGCTCGTCTTCCCCGGCGGTGACATCGGCGAGCTCGCGGTGAACGGCACGGTCAACGACCTCGCCGTCGCAGGCGCTCGTCCGCTGTGGCTCACTGCCGGATTCGTGCTCGAAGAAGGGCTGCCGATCGAGCAGCTCCGCGCGGTCGTGCGCTCGATGGCCGCCGCCGCACGTCGCGCCGGTGTCGCGGTTGCCGCGGGCGACACGAAGGTCGTCGAACGAGGGAAGGCGGACGGCCTCTACATCACGACGACTGGGATCGGCGTGCTCGAGCATGACCTGGAGCTGACTCCGGCCAGCGTCCAGCCGGGCGACCGAGTGCTGCTCTCGGGCACGCTCGCAGACCACGGAATGGCGGTGATGATCGCCCGGGGCGACCTCCATCTCGAAGGCGACGTCGAAAGCGACAGTGCGCCGCTGAACGAGCTCGCTGCCGCGCTACTCGGCCTCGGCAGCGCGCTGCGCTGGATGCGCGACCCGACGCGCGGCGGTCTAGCGACCGCACTGAACGAGCTCGTCGCCCAGGCCCATCTCGCCGTGCGCCTGCGCGAGCCCGCGCTGCCGGTGAAGCCCACGGTGTTCGCGGCCTGCGAGATCCTCGGCATCGACCCGCTGTACGTGGCGAACGAGGGGAAGCTCGTCGCGGTGGTCGCGGAGGAGGTCGCGGACGACGCCCTCGCCCTCCTGCACGAGCACGCGCTCGGCGCAGGCGCAGTCGAGATCGGGGTCGTCGAGCCGGAGCCCGAGGGCATGGTGCTGCTGGACACGACCCTCGGGGGCAGTCGCATCGTCGACCTCCTGGTCGGCGACCCCCTCCCCCGCATCTGCTGAGACGGCCGGCGAGACTCACGCTCGCGTCCCGCCCGGGCGTGCTGCGCGCCTCAGGTGACGGCGTCGACGCCTTCGCAGGCGAGCTCGAGCGTCTCGACCACGACGTCGTTGCCGCGGCCCTGGAGCGGGCCAAAGGAGTACGCGGTCGGCCAAGCGCGCCGGACGTTCCACCGACGAACCTCGACGCGGCCGGCATCGAGGAGGACGATCGAGACGTCTCGCCGGTCGAGATCGCCGTCGCGCACCGTTCGAAACCAATTCCACAGCGCGAGGTCCTGATCGATCCCGCGGCGGAGCACGACGTTCCCGACCCTCGCCCGCCCCGGCAGCTTGCGCGTGCCCGAGCTCGGGTCGCTGCCCTCGCGATACTCGACGACTTCGATCCGGGTCTCCGGCACGACCACCTCGCTGAAGCCGGTCTCCGGAAGGCCGTCGATCTCGACCCGGAAGTTGAAGTTCCGGTACGGAGCATGGTCAGGCATCGTGCTGCACCTCCCTGGGGACGTAGGCGAGCTCGCGGTAGATCGCGAGGTCGTGGTGGATCGTCGCCTCGTACGGCCGACCCGAGCCGTCGCGGTACGCGCACCTGACCGCGAACTTCGTCGGCTCGCCTCGCCCGAAGTACGCGGCGCTCGAGTCGAGGAGCGTGCGGATCTCCTTCGCAGGAGCGAGGAACTCGATGTGCCGGAAGAGAGCCAGCTCCGAGACGTCCTTCGTCCCTCCCAGCCCGCTGAGCCTCGGCTCGAAGGCGAACGACACCTCGAGGGCGGGCGCGTCGCCGACGTTCGAGACCGCGAGGAAGAGCAACCCGTCCTCGAAGACGACGTCCAGCAGAACGTCCGGGCGGCGTTCGGACTCAGGCATCTGCGGCACCAGCTGCGTCTGACAGTACGACGCCATCCGCTGTCCGACAAGAGCGGCCGGGCGGGTCGCACGCTGCCGGTGACGCTACGCGGCGGCGTATTCCGAGCTCGCGACCGCCACGTCGATCTCACTTGCCGGAAGAGCACGTGCGAACAGAAACCCCTGCGCCTGGTCGCATTCGAGCCCGCGCAGAAGAGATTCTTGGGCTCTCGTCTCGACGCCCTCGGCTACGACCCGGAGGCCGAGGCTGTGAGCCATCTCGATGGTGGCCCGGACGATCGTCCGGTCCTGCGGGCTCGTGGCGATCCCGCCGACGAGCGAGCGATCGATCTTCACCTCGTGCGCGGGGAGGTTCTTCAGGTAGGCAAGCGACGAGTACCCGGTTCCGAAGTCGTCGACCGAGAGCTGAAAACCGATCGTCGCGAGCCGATCGAGTACGGATCTGCCGCGGTCGACGTCGGCCATGATCGTGGTCTCCGTGATCTCGAGGCAGAGGCTGGGCGGAGCGACACCGTAACGGCTCGATAGCTCTTCGAGCTGATCCGGGAGCTCGAGGTCGAGAAGGTCGATCGCCGTGAGGTTCACGGAGACTGCAAGGTCGTCGCGGAGATCTTGCCAATCGGCCAGCTGCTTGAGCGCGAGCTCGACGATTGCACGCGAGAGGTGGCGGATCGCTCCGGTCCTCTCCGCAATCGGAATGAACGCGCCGGGTGGAAGCAGGCCGCGCGTCGGATGCTGCCAGTACGTGAGGAGCTCGAAGCCGACGACGTTGCGTGAGGAAAGCTCGATCTTCGGTTGGAAGTGTGGCACGAGCTCTCCGCGTCCGGGAGCGTCGCGGAGCTCCCCGAGGAGGACGAGCTGCTCGGGATCGTGGGGGTCGACCGCGGGGCTGTAGGAGAGGACCCCGACCCGCCACGAGTTCGCCGTGTGCATCGCGACCTCCGCATGCCGGAGGACCGTGTCCGCATCGACCCCGTCGGTCGGGAACACGGAGACGCCGACGCTCGCGTCCACCGCGATCGGGATGCCGTCGACGACGAGCGGCCGCTCGACGGCCGCTCTGATTCGCTCGGCGATCTCGAACACTTCGTCGTCGGAGTCGAACTCGAGGACAATCGCGAACTCGTCTCCCACCGAGCGGGCCAGGAGCGTGTCGCGGTCGAGCAGCACCTCGAGCCTGGATCCCACCGCACGCAGGACAGCGTCGCCGGCGGCTTGTCCGAGCGTGTCGTTGATCTCACGGAAGTTGTGGAGGTCTACGAGGAGGACGGCTAGCTGTCGACCTCCCGCCTCGGCCCTCGCGAGCGCGACCCCGAGGCGTTGTCGGAGGTGCGCTCGATTCGGCAGGCCGGTGAGCTCGTCGTAGAAGCCCTGGAAGTGAATCGTCTCGATCTGACGGCCGATACGCCGAGAAACGCGGGCAAGGATCGGAACGAAGATGGCGAAGAGAACGAGCAGCAGCACCTCGAGAACACCTCCGACCCAGAGAAGCGCCCGTTGCGCATCGCGCTCGATCGGCTCGTACGACTGGACGATCGTCGCAGCACCGCGCTGACCGCCCCGCGCGGCCACCGGCGCATAGGTCTCGAGAACCTTCGTCGCTGTGGGCCTCCCTACAGCATGCGATGTGGACGTTCTGCTCACGATGACTCCGTTGGCGGCCTCTGCCGCGAGCGTCGCAGAAACACGCGCTCCGATGAGCCTGTGGTCCGTTGAGTACGTGACGAGGCCATCGTCCCGTACGAGCGACAGGCCAAGGATCTCGGCCGAGACGCGATGATTGCGAAGGAGTCCGTCGAGCGTCGCTCGGCGCGAGTCGTCGACAGGACGAAGCAGGTCCGAGCGTCGAACCTCCCGCTGCAGGAGCGTCGCAGTTACGAGGCTCGCCTGCCGCGTCGCCGAGGATTCGGCTTGCGAGATCGTGAAGCTCCGCACGAGAACGAGAATCAGCGCAGAAGCGAGCGCCAGCGCGACGGAGAGCACGGCCGCGAAGCGAAGCACCAGCCGAGGAGGCCGCTCCATCGCGAAGAGGCCTCGTTCGTCTTGCGAGCGGCGGCCAAGCCTCATCAGCGTCTCCGCTTCCCGCCGAAGCCACGGAGGAGGTCGTCCACTGTCCCTTGGACCGTCGACACCGGATCCTCGACGAGATCGCTCGGTTCGGGAAGAGCCCCTGTAACTGCCGGCACCACAGGTGGGAGTGGGGTCGGCGGCGGCGGAGGCGGCGGAGGCGGCCCCGGAGGCGGTGGCGCGACGACCGGCGGCGGAGGTGGTGCGGGAGGCGGAGGAGGCGGCGGCGATGGCTCGGGCTCCGTGGCGCTCGGAGCCGTGCTGGAGCTTCCGCTGCCATCGGTGTTCCCTCCGTCGCTCGGGGTGGGCTCCGCGGTGTCCGGTGGCGCCGTACTCGAAGGCGGGCTGCCGGTGGGCGAGCTCGGTCCATCCGTGGCAGCGGGATGGACGGGACCGCCTGAATCAGCTCGCGCGACCGTCTCCGCATTCGACGCGCGACTACGAACCTCGTTCACCGGGGTAGCGGCGACGCCTACTCGCACGGGTCGGTCCCTCGGGCCGGCGAGGATGAGAAGACCGCGCACGGATGCGGGAGCGCCCGAGGTATTTGCCAGACCCGGGCTCTCGACGAACGGGAGGATCGGAGCGAGGGCACGCTGTGCGAGCTCGGGGAAGGGCACGACGAGTCCTCCGAGCGTCAGGAGCGGCACCGGCACGCACATCAGCAACGCGACAGCGAGCAGCTGTCCGCGTGGCAGGCCAGTCGCTTCGACCATGCCGGAGTTCGGATATCGCCGCTCGCGTCCGATCGCGCTCATGGGAAAGGAGAAACGCCGCAGTGCTGTCTCAGCGTGCGCGCATCGGGACCCTCGGCGTCCCCCGATTGGGGGCCGCTGCCCGAGGGAAGGAAGGCACGGGTTAGCCTTGCCGGCGATGAAGCTCGTATCCGTCGTCGGAAACCGCCCGCAGTTCGTCAAGTCGGCGCCGCTGTCGATTGCCCTGGGTACCGCAGGTCTCGACGAGGTCGTCATTCACACCGGGCAGCACTACGACGCGGAGCTCTCGGGGATCTTCTTCGAGGAGCTCGGGCTCTCGGAACCGAGGTATCGGCTGGATCTCCACACGTCCGACCCCATGACGATGGCGGCCGGGGTCGAGCAGGTCCTCGTGGACGAGCGACCGGATCTCGTCCTCGTGTACGGCGACACGAACTCGACGCTGGCCGGTGCGCGGGCTGCGACGAGTAGCGGCGTGCCACTCGCACACGTCGAGGCGGGTCTTCGCAGCGGCGACCTCTCGATGCCGGAGGAGCACACGCGCATCGAGGTCGACGACGTATCCGAGCTCCTCTTCTGTCCTGACGAGCGCTCCCGGCAGACCCTGCAGAACGAGGACGTGGCCGGGTCGGTTCACGTCGTCGGCGACGTCATGGCCGATGCGAACCGCCTCTTTGCGCCGATTGCCCGTACTCGACATCCGGTCCCGTACGAGCCGCAGAGGTACGTCGTGGCAACGATCCATCGTCAGGCAAATGTCGCCCAGCCACGACTCGCAAGCATCGTGGACGGGCTGAACCGGCTACCCGAGGAGGTCGTTTTCCCGGCCCACCCCCGAACGCGGAACGCGATCGCACAGAACGGCCTCGTACTCGCGCCTCACGTTCATCTGCTCGCGCCGCTCGGCTTCCTCGAGCTCTCGGCCATCGCCTCGCAGGCTCGCGTGATCGTGACCGATTCCGGCGGTCTCCAGAAGGAGGCGTACTGGTACGGCGTGCCGTGCGTGACGACGCGGCCGTCGACCGAGTGGATCGACACCGTCGAGGTGGGCGCGAACGTACTGGTCGACGCCGATCCGGGCGCGCTCGTCTCCGCTGTCGCCAAGGCCGCGTTTCCGCTGAATGCACCGGTGCTCTACGGCGACGGCCATGCCTCCGAGCGGATCGCAGGGGTGCTCCGCGCTACGATGCGCGGCCGATGAAACGCGACGTGGCCATCGTGGGCGCGGGCTACGTCGGCCTGCCGCTCGCCCGGACCTTCGCCGAGGCCGGGAAGCACGTCGTGCTCGTCGACATCGACACCGAGCGGGTCGCTGAGATCAACCGCGGGGAGAGCTACATCGAGGACGTTCCGGCGGACGTCTTCAGGACGCTCGTCTCGAGCGGCCACGTGAGCGCGACGACGGACTACGACGAGCTCCGCGATGCGGACGCGATCCTCATCGCGCTTCCCACGCCCCTGTCGCGACAGCGCGAGCCAGATCTCTCGATCCTGCTCTCCGCGACGGAGCAGATTGCGAAGCGGCTGCGACCCGGCCAGCTCGTGGTGCTCGAGTCGACGACCTACCCGGGCACGACGACCGAGAAGCTCCTCCCGCTGCTCGAGCAGGGAAGCGGTCTGAAGGCGGGCACGGACTTCCACCTGGCGTTCTCGCCGGAGCGGGTCGACCCGGGGAATCGCGACTGGACGACGAAGAGCGTCACGAAGGTGGTGGGCGGCGTCGACGACGACTCGACCGAGGCTGCGGCTGCCCTCTACTCGTCCGCGATCGACACCATCCACCGCGTCTCTTCGCCCGAGGCTGCGGAGCTCACGAAGCTGCTCGAGAACATCTTCCGCTCGGTGAACATCGCGCTCGTGAACGAGCTCGCGCAGCTCTGCGAGCGGATGGACATCGACGTGTGGGAGGTCGTGGAAGCAGCAGCTACGAAGCCATTCGGCTTCATGTCGTTCCAGCCCGGGCCCGGGCTCGGCGGGCACTGCATCCCGATCGACCCCTTCTACCTGACCTGGAAGGCTCGCGAGTACGGCTTCTCCACCGAGTTCATCGAGCTGGCCGGGAAGGTCAACGAGTCGATGCCCTACTACTGCCGGTCGCTCGTCTCGCAGGCGCTCAACCACACCCGGCAGCGCTCGCTCAAGGGATCGCGCATCCTCGTGCTCGGCATCTCGTACAAGCCGGACATCTCGGACATGCGCGAGTCGCCCGCGGTCAAGATCATCAGCCTGCTCGCAAATGCCGGTGCGGACGTCGCCTACCACGATCCACACGTGGCCGAGTTCTCCGAGCACGGGCTCACGATGGAGTCCGTCCCGCTCGAGCCGGCCGCATACGACTGCGTCGTGATCGTCACGGACCACTCGTCCGTCGACTACGACCGGCTCGTCGAGGACGCCCAGCTCGTCGTCGACCTTCGCAACGCCACCGGCTCGAACGGCAAGAACTCCGAGAAGGTCTGGCGCCTGTGAGCCTTCGCGTCGGCCAGGCCGGCCTCGGCGAGTGGGGCAAGAACCTCGCGAGAAACTTCGCCGACGTCGCCGATCTTGCGTGGCTCAGCGACACGGCCGACGGCAAGAAGGACGAGTTCGGAGCCCGCTACCCGAGCGCCCGCTGGGCCGACAGTCTCGAGGAGATGCTCGAGGATCCGGCGCTCGACGCGGTCGTGATCGCAACACCCGTACCGACGCACTACGAGCTCTCGAAGCTTGCGCTGGAGGCGGGCAAACACGTCTTCGTCGAGAAGCCCCCCGCGATGACGGCTCCGGAGATCGACGAGCTCGTCGCGATCGCGGACGAGCGCGACCTCGTGCTCATGCCAGGCCACCTCTTGCTCTACCACCCGGGCGTCCGGAAGCTGAAGGAGCTGGTCGACACGGGAGAGCTCGGTGAGGTCCTCTGCGTATACGGAAACCGGCAGAACCTCGGCCGCATCCGGCCGTACGAGAACGCGCTCTGGTCGCTCGGCGTGCACGACCTCTCGGTCATCCTCTATCTCCTCGACGAGGATCCCGTCGAAGCGCTTGCACACGGACGTGACTTCCTCCAGCCCGGAGTCGAGGACGTCGTCTTCTGCTACCTGCGCTTCCCGTCCGGGCGGATCGCGCACATGCACCTCTCCTGGCTCGACCCGCACAAGATGAGGAAGATGACCGTCGTCGGCACGGAGAAGATGGCCGTCTTCGACGACATGGAGCTCGATCGCAAGGTCACGATCTACGAGAAGTCGCCGTGGAGGCCGGTCGACACGTACGGCGAGTGGCAGACGCGCACCGGCGACATCCGTATCCCGAAGATCGCGACAGATGAGCCGCTGAAGCTCGAGTGTCGCTACTTCGTCTCGCTGGTGGGTGGCGACGGCGACCGTGGCAAGGTGGCCAGCGACGGCGCCCGCGTGGTACGAGCGCTCGACATGCTGACGAACGCGCTTCGCGCCGGCGCCATAGCCCAGTGAGCGCCGACGTCCATCCGACCGCGACCGTCCACCCCGGCACGGTGCTCGGAGACGGCGTGAGGGTGCTGGAGAACGCCGTCGTCGGTAAGCAGCCCTCGCTCTCGCCGCGGTCGACGGCGAAGAAGGAGCCGCTACCCCCTACCGAGATCGGCGACGGGACGATCGTCTCCACCGGCGCGATCGTCTTCGCGGGGTCGCGCATCGGGGCGCGTGTGATCCTGGGTGATCAGAGCTGCGTTCGCGAGCGCGTCACGATCGCCGATGACGTGGTCGTGGGGCGCGGCAGCCTCGTCGAAAACGACACGACGATCGGGGCCCGGACCAAAATCCAAGCCGACGCGTACGTCACCGCGTACTCCATGCTCGAGGAGGACGTCTTCATTGCGCCGTGCGTCGTGACGACGAACGACAACTTCATGGGCCGAACCGAACGCCGCCACGCCCTGAGGCGTGGTCCGACGATCCGTCGAGGCGCTCGCGTCGGGAGCGGATCCGTCCTCTGTCCGGGCGTCGAGGTCGGGGAGGAAGCCTTCGTCGGGGCGGGCGCCGTCGTCACGAAGGACGTGCCGCCTCGGGCCGTCGTCGTCGGCAACCCGGCTCGCGTCCTGCGCGAGGTCGCCGAGGACGAGCTCCTGGGACCCGCCTAGCAGGCCGAGCGGCCAGCCGCCGAAAGCACCCTGGGCATGCTTCGACCATGTCGGCCGGGGCGCTCAACGAGGGCTCGAGCTGCAAGCTCAGCTCTTGACGATCGCGAGCCGGTACGCCGTCGCACCGGGTGCTGACATACGAACCTGAATGAAGTACGTGCCCGCCGCGCGAGCCCGGTAGGAGAGGTACTCGCGGCCGCCGGGCCGGGCAGAGAGACGGGCACGCCAGCGAAAGCTCCGTACGTCCTCGATCGACTGAGTCTGTGGGAGCCAGAGCGCGAGGTTGAGGTCGGCCGCGCGGTCCGCCGCGGTGAGCCCGACGTAGACGGCTTGTCCCTTTCGCAGCCCCACCGCATAGACGTCGTCCTGGTCGTCCCAGAAGTCGACGGTCGCACTGATTCGCCGATCCCGACCCGAGACGCCGGCGGCACGTCGCCCCACGTCGTCGTTCGCCTCGTGCCGGTCGCGAAGCGGGAGCGGCTTGGAGAGCTCGGCGAGCGCTGCAGCCATGTCGATGCGGCCCCAGCCCGAAAGCGCGTCACGGCCCACCGCACACGCGGGACAACCGTTCTCCGCATTCACGTCTGCCGCAGAGTGTCGGAGGATCGCCGAGATCTGCTCCGGCCTCAGTGAGGGCCGCAGGCTCAGGAGAACTGCAGCGGCCGCGGTCACCTGCGGCGCGGCGAAGGACGTTCCCTGCGCCTCTCGGTACTCGTCGGGCCCACAGCTCGAGAACCCCTGCTCGTTGCAGGACGGAAACCTCGACGTCAGCGGGCGGGGGAAGATCGAGAGGATCTGCTCGCCGGGAGCCGACAGGTCGTTGTAGATGCGGTCGCGATTCGAGAACTCGGGGACGGACCCGTTCTGGGCGAGCGCACTTACGCCGAGCACGTGCGGCAACGCTGCGGGATAGCTGGCGTACGGCCACGGGCTGGAAGGCGCCTGATCGTCGTTCCCGACCGCTGCCACGACGAGCACGCCCTTCTCCACCGCGTAGGAGACCGCGTCCGCCTCGAGCTGCGAATAGCTGTCGCGTTCGAGGTCGAGAGGATCGCGGAGACCGCCGAGGCTCATGTTGATGACCCTCGCTCCGCTGTCGACCGCCCACCGGATCGCGCGCGCCTCGGCGACGATCGGAATCGTCCGGGACGGCGTGACGACCTTCGCGACGAGCAGCTGAGCCGATGGCGCGAGACCGGCGATGCCGACGCCGTTGTCGACCCCCGCCGCGATGAGACCGGCGACGAACGTGCCGTGTCCGAGAGAGTCGACTCGCGCAGATCCGCCGACGAAGCTCTTTGCGTCCAGGATCTTCCCGGCGAGCTCGGGATGGCTCGCGTCAACACCCGAGTCGATCACTGCGACGGGGACCGACTCGAAGGCGGGATACGTCAGCCAGGACTCGTAGAAGTGGCTTTGCACCAGGTACCACTGGCGCGTGACGAAGGGATCCGTCGGGGTGAGCGCAGGCCTTCGCAACGCGAGACGCTCGGCGTAGCGGACACCGCGGATCCGCTCCAGCCGGACGTTCGCTGGCACGGAGACGACCAGCGCCGGGATCGGGGCGAGGTCCGCCGTCACACGTCCACCGCGGCTCGTGACCGCTGCTGCGACCCTCTCCGCGTCCGCAGGTCTTCCGATCCCGACGGCGTAACGAGCCGCGCCGGCAACGCCGGGGACGACGAGCACGGCGGCTAGCGCCGTGACGAATGCGAGCCCGAATCGCCTCATCCGTCGACCTGGAGCGGCGGCGAGACGCCCTCGACGAAGTTGCCGCTCGGGGACACGCGCGCTCGATAGGTACCGGGGACGAGCACGAGCTCGAGTCGAAATGCGCCGGTGCCGTCGGTGGTGGTCTCGCCGACCGGCACCCAGCCCGTCCCCCGCTGCCGCTCGAGGCTGACGAGCGCTCCCTGGAGCCGCGGCCGCACGGATCCCGATATCACCCCCGGCTGGTTGCTCTGCACGAGACGAACGCGCGGCGCCACGCGAACGAGAAGCACCTGGCCGACGACCGGAGTCGCCGCTCCTGCGCTCTCGATGCGGTAGCGAGTCGTTGCGGTCGGCCGTACCGAGCGGGAGACCGTTCCGTCGACCTCCCGGTCGAACGCACCCACCGGGACCCAGGCGCCTCCGCCGATCGAGGCAGCGAGCTGGGGAGAGGTGAGGTTTCTCGCAACGCCCGTGAGCTGCAGAGAGGATCCGAACTCGACGCTTCCGCGGGGGCGGTCGAGGCGGAGGACGCCGACCGAGATCCAGGTCGAGCGCAGACCGAATGCGGTGCGCACGAGGCTCGACGGAACCGATGTCGGCCCGGCGAGCGTGGTGAGCGTGAGGGAGCGGAGCCTGCCCGAAGGACGCGTCAGAGCCGATGCGTCGACCACCCGCGAGGTCAGGCCGAGCTTCGCCTGCACGGTCCGCGCCCCGACGAGGATCGGTCCCCAGCGGTAGTACGGCGACGCCTTGTCCCAGGGATCCGGCCGCGAGACCAGGTAGGGGACCGCGAAGCCGAAGACGTCGGCAGCGCTCGCGGTCCTGCCGCCCGACGACGAGAAGTAGTAGGTCGCAGCGACCTGGCCTCCGTAGGTCACGATGCGTCCGGCCGTCGCGCGAACTGCCGCGGTCGACTCCGGCTGCTCGGCGGCGATGCCCCCGTACGCCTGGCTTCGCACGTCGGAGTAGAGGTCGTACGGCTTCCCCTTGAGGAGGTTCTTCAGTGCGTACGACCGCGCGGCGACGGCCTGCGCCTTCAGCGCCTCGATCGGCCACGAGTGCGGCATCTCCCCCGCCACGACGCCCTGCACGTAATCCTCGAGACCGACGACGTTCACCGCGCGCAGGAACCCACCCTGCGAGGTGACCTCGAACGTGCCTCGGTACGCAACGCCGTCGAGCGCGAGCGGCGCCTTCCCGGCCTTGAAGACGAGCGGACCCGCTACCCGGCCCGTAGCACCCGGAAGTCGAAGCTCCGGTCCCACCGCGACCGCTCCCGCCGGAAGCTTGACGACGGCTCCGGTTGCGTCCACGGCCCGAAACGGAGCCGTCGAGAGAACGGTGAGCGCCCTCCTTCCCTCTGCGAGCAGGACACGAACCGGTTTCGCGCTCGCCCGTCCGAGTTCGGTCCCCGGGTAGTAGTAGGCGAGGATCTCGTCGTACGCCCTACCCTCTTTCGCCTGTCCGAACGCCCCGTACTGGCTCATGCCTACGCCGTGGCCGAAGCCGCGTCCGGAGATCGCGAACACCGCTTCGCCGGGAAGGTTGTCCGCGGGCGGCGTGGTCTGCGCAACGGCAGAGGTCGCGAGGAGGCCGACGGAGAGGCTGAGGAGGGCGAGAAGGCGCACGAGAAGTCGATGAGGGTAGCGATGCGGCGTGAACCCTTTGTGTTCTCGGCACAAAGGTCTAGCACTTGAGGACGAGGCTAGGGAAGCATGGTTAGCGCCACGCCGTCTCCTCGACCGGCGCGCGCTCCCGGAGCGGCTTCCACCACTCGCGGTTCTCGCGGTACCAGGCCACGGTCTCGGCGAGTCCCTCGGGCCAGCCGTGCTCCGGTTGCCAGCCGAGCTCCGTCCGGATCTTCGCCGCGTCGAGCAGATATCGGCGATCGTGGCCCGGCCGATCCGGGACGATCGTCTTCAGCGACTCGGGCTTGCCCGTGAACGCCAGCACGAGATCCGCGATCTCGGTGATCGTCGCCTCGACGCGCGACCCGACGTTGTACGTCTCCCCCTCACGCCCTTTGCGCAGGACGAGATCGATGGCCGAGCAGTGGTCGAGGACATGGAGCCACTCACGCTTGTTCTCCGTGGACTCGTAGAGCGGAAGCGGGACGTCCTCGAGCGCGTTCGTCGTGAAGAGCGGGATCACTTTCTCGGGGAACTGGAACGGCCCGTAGTTGTTCGAGCAGTTCGTGATCGTCACGGGAAGCCCGAAGGTCTCGAAGTACGCCCGCACGGCGTGGTCGGCAGCAGCCTTCGAGGCGTTGTACGGCGTCCGCGGCCGGTACGGAGAGGTCTCGGTGAAGACCTCGTCCGAGTCGAGTGGGAGGTCCCCGTAGACCTCACACGTCGACACGTGGTGAAAGCGCTCGACTCCGACGGTGCGCGCAGCCTCGAGCAAGGTCTGCGTTCCCAGGGCATTCGTGCGGAAGAAGCGACCCGGGTCGACGACGGCGAGGCTGTTGTGCGACTCGGCCGCGAGGTTCACCACGACGTCTATGCGCTCGTCTCGCAGGATGCTCTCGGCGAGCTCGCGATCGCCGATGTCACCCTGGACGAACACGATTCGCTCCTCGACCGTCGCCAGGTTCGGACGGTTGCCGGCGTACGTCAACAGGTCGTACACGACGACGTGATCGTCGGGGTAGCGCTCGAGCCAGTAGTGGACGAAGTTGGAGCCGATGAACCCCGCTCCGCCCGTGACGAGGAGGCGCATCGCGCGAAGGCTAGCGCCCGAGCTCCGCGAGGCATGCCCGGAGGCCCTCGCGCCAGTCGGGAAGGATCGGAGCCTCGGGTCGCTCGCTGCGGAGAACGGAGTACTCGGGTCGTCGCGCCAGGCGATCCGTCTCCGCTGTCCTGATTCGGCGTACGCGACAGTCGCTGCCGGCCTCCGCGAAGATCGCTTCCGCGAAGTCCGCCCACGTGCAGTCTCCGCGCGCCGCCAGGTGCCAGAGCCCGCGAGGCGCGTCCGCTTCTACGAGCTCGCGCACAGCGGAAGCGAGATGGCCGGCAAAGGTGGGACAGCCCCTCTGGTCGTCGACCACAGCCACCTCCGGCTGATCCGCACCGAGCTCGAGCATCGTCCGGACGAAGTTGCGACCGGTGACGCCGAAGAGCCACGACGTTCGGACGATCCAGGCATCCGGGCCGGCAGCAGCCTCGGCGAGCAGCTTCGAGCGCCCGTAGGCAGACAAGGGGTTCGGCGGGTCGGACTCGCGGTACGGCTCGCGCCTGGCGCCGTCGAAGACGTAGTCCGTCGAGAACGCGACGAGCGGCGCTCCCAGCGCGGCCACGTTCGCGGTTCCCCCGACATTGACCGCCGAGGCGCCCTGGGGATCGGCCTCGGCGCCGTCGACATCGGTCCACGCGGCTGCGTGGAGGACGAGGCCGTAGGTACGTCGCCGGATGCTCTCGGCCGCCGGATGCGTGATGTCCCAGTCCTCGTGACCGAGTGCGACGACGTCTTTGTCGGCGAATGCAAGCTGCAGCGCCCGGCCGAGCTGTCCGTTGGCGCCGGTGACGAGAACCGTGCTCAGGACGACGCGACCGTGTCCCGCACGGACAGGATCGGATCAGTCGTCTTCCAGACGTGCGAGACCCGGGGATCGTTCCACGCCACTGTCTGCTCGTCGGGATCCGCCCGATCGAACTCCGCCGTCACGTGGTAGCAGAGGAGAATGTCCGTCAGCGCCTCGTAGCCGTGCGCGTGGTGGCCCGGGATGTAGATCGCGACGGGATTGTCGTCCCCGATGTCCTCGACAAAGACCTCGCCCGTTTCTCGGTCGAGAACGACGATGCGCGCGGTTCCCTGGAGGCACGCGAACAGGTCGTCCTGCCCTCGCTCGTGGAAGTGCAGCCCTCTGACGACGCCCGCCCGCGAGAACGACACGTTCGTCTGGACCATGGGCCTCGGCAAGCCGCTGTCACGGCGAAGCTCGACGAACCAGCCGCGGTCATCGGAGCTGGTCTCGAGGGGGAAGCGCTGGATCCCGTCGATCACGGCGAGACCTTGTTCACACCCGTCTCCTCGATCACACCGCCGATCTCGGCGAGATGCTGCCAGTGCTTGCCCGCGTCTTCCCACCAGCCTTCGACCTCGTGCGCCTGGAGCCGGCCTTCGAGTGCGTAGTGACGGTTGACGTCCGTGATCTCGAGCTCGCCGCGGTTCGACGGCTCGAGTGCGGCGATGACGTCGAAGACATCGGGCGGGTAGCAGTAGAGGCCGACCACCGCGAACGAGGACGGGGGTGTCGCGAATCGCATGTCCACGACTCCCGCCTTCTCGACGATGTCTGCGACCCTGCCGTCGTCTCCGTACACGACGACTCCGAAGTTCTCCGGGTCGGGCACGCTCTTGACGAAAATCTGGGCGCCTTCTGGATGCTCGTACCAGGCGCGGATCGCCTCGGACTGCGCGTACTCGAAGATGTTGTCCGCGAGCACGACGACCAGAGGATCGTCACCTGCGAAGTCACGCGCCATGCCGACGACCTGCGCGATCCCACCCGCTTCCGTCTGCACCTTGTACGTGAGATCGAGCTCCAGGATCGCGTCCTCGTTGTTCCGGGACTCGAGGACGCCGTCGCCGAGCAGGTCGATCATCTGCCCGGCGTGGCCCTTCCCGGTCACGAGGAGTACGTCCGTGACACCGGCCCGCTGCAGGAGCTGGAGGGGGTAGTAGATCATCGGCCAGTGCCCGACCGGGAGCAGGTGCTTGTTCGTCACGCGCGTGAGCTCGCCGAGACGAGTCGCCTCGCCACCGGCACAGATCAGGCCCTTGGGCATCACGGCCCAGGATGCTAACCCGGATGCGACCGCCGGCTCAGTCGCCGCTCGCCGGAGCGGCGGCGCCGGGTCGATGCTCCCCGAGCGGCGACGGCTCGACGCGCACGACCCGCGCGAGCCCGTCGGGCAGCCACCAGTTCCACCTGTCGAACAGCTTCATGGCGCTTGGTACGAGCAGCGTCCGCACGATCGTGACGTCGATGAGAATGGCCGTGGCGAGCCCGAAACCGAACTGTTGCAGCCCGACGACGGACCCGGCGACGAGGCCCATGAATGCGGCGAACATGATGAGGCCCGCAGCCGTGACGAGCCTGCCGGTCTTCGTCAGCCCGAGGACGATCGCCTCCTCGTTCGTCGCTCCCTTGTCCCACTCCTCGCGCATTCGCGAGACGAGGAAGACCTCGTAGTCCATCGAGAGGCCGAACAGCATCGCGAAGAGCATCACCGGAATCCATGCCTCGATCTGGTCGTACGAGATCAGACCGACCCACTCCCCGGCGCCCCACTTGAAGACCATCACCAGTAGGCCATAGGCGGCGCCGATCGAGAGCAGGTTGAGGACGATCGCCTTGAGCGGCAGCACGATCGACCGGAACGCCCGCATCAGCAGCAAGTACGTCGCGACGAGCACCGCGAGCACGAGCCACGGGAACCAGCTGTAGGTCAGGTCGATGAAGTCCTTGCCACCCGGTGGTCCTCCTCCTGCGTAGATCCGCGCGGTCTCCGGGAACCTCGCCGCCGGGATGACGTCCCCGCGAAGTCGACTGACGAACGCGAGGCTCTCCGGCTTCCCGTAGTCGCTCTTTCCGATCACCTCGATGTTCAGGTATCGGGCGGTTGGATCGACGTGTTGCGGCGTCTTCGCGAAGACGACCTTCGCGACCTGCGGATCTGCGCGAAGAAGTCCGTCGAGCTCCGCGACCGCCTTCGTGATCGCAGGCTCACGAACGCCCCCGGCGCTCCCGGTGTCGATCACGATCGCCGTCGGGGCGACCGCCCCCGCGCCTACGGCGTCGCTCAGGATGTCGAAGCCCTGGACGGCTTGCAGGTCTCGTGGGATCCCCTCGTTGGACCCGGGCCCGAGCTGGAGCGTGAACACCGGAAGCATGAGCAGGACGAGGAACCCGGCGGCCGAGAACGCGACGAGCTTCGGGTAGCGCATGATGAACCGCGCCAGGACTGCCCAGAATCCGCGCTCGTGGTCGGCGCGGTGCTCGATCCAGCGCTTCGGGAGGAGCCGCACCCGGTCGAGTGGCTTCCCGACGAACGAGAGCACGGCCGGCAGGAACGTGGTCGCTGCGAGAACCGATACCGCCGGGATGATCAGGCCGCCCACGCCGAACCCGCGGATGAACGGAAGCGGCATGAACAGCAGCATCGCCAGACCGATCGCGACTGCCGTTCCGCTGAAGACGACCGCGCGCCCCGCTGTTCCCATCGTCGTCACGATCGCCTCGTCGCGAGAGGCGGTGCGTCGGAGCTCCTCGCGAAAGCGGTACACAATCAGGAGGGAGTAGTCGATCGCGATGCCGAGGCCGATGAGCGTGACCAGGTTCGTGAGGTACGTGGTCAGCTCCATGAAGTTGGCAAAGATCCAGATGATCCCGAGCGTGGTGGGGATCGTCACGATCGCGAAGGCGAACGGGAGCAGGAACGCGAGCGTCCCGAACGTGAAGACGAGGATCAGGAGCGCGATCGGGATCGCGATCATCTCACCCTTGGCGAGATCCTCGGAGAACACGGGGTCGAGGTCGTGCTCGATTGCTGCCTGACCAGTGAGGAAGACCTGTGCGCCCTGGATCGTGCCGGCCGCCGTGCGCATGTCGTCCGTCCGGCCCTTGGAGTCCGCGGGCTCGAGGTTCGAGACGATCTGCGCCACGACCACGTCGCCGTTCACCGCGATGACCGAAACGACCCGGCCGGTCGGAAGCTCCGCGGCCGCTCGCGCGGCTGCCGCGCGCACCTGCGGAACGAGCTTCTCGGCGTTCCCCTCGCCCTTGACGACGAGCGTGAACGAGCCGGTCGATCGCTGACCGAAATGATCCTGGAGGATCACCTCCGCGCGACGCGTGTCGGTACCCGGAAGCGTGAAGCGATTGGTGAGGAGGCCGGAGAGCTGGGACGATGCGAAGCCGCAGACGAGGAAGGCCGCGAGCCACCCCGCCAGCACGAGCCGGCGGTGGCGGAGGACGAAGCGCGTCAGCGCTTCCACGCCGCCTCTCGCTCGCGGCGCTGTGCCAGCTTCCGTTGCTTCACGCCCGGAACGGCCCGGACCGCAGCGAACCACACGTAGAGCGAGGCGCCGAAGAGTCCCGTTATGACGGCGACGATGCGTCGCGGATGACGCATGAGGAACAGCACCCCCGTCACCGGGACGATGCTAGCCGACATACTTCGGGCAGTCGTAGAAAGGTGGGACACATGAGCAAGACGAAAGACAAGCCAACCGTCGCGGTCGAAACGCTGCGGCCGTACGTGAAGCGTGCGATGGAGGATCCCGAGCTGCGGGACGACCTCCTGGCCGCGTTCGTGACCGCGCGGAGCCTCTACGGGCAGCTCGGCAAGAAGAGCGGCGTGAAGGCCAAGGCGCAGAAGATCACGGACAAGGACGTCCAGGAGGATCTCCAGGATCTCGTCGCGACGCTCACGACGGCGACCGAACGCATCCAGGGCAAGGCGCCCAAGAAGACCCACAAGATGCGCCGAATCTTCCTGCTTACCGGTGTAACGCTTGGCGTCCTCTACAACCCGTGGACGGGGCAGGCGACGCGCGAGTGGATCATGGAGAAGGTCGCAGGTGGCAACGGCTCGGGTCTCGAGGAGTTCTCCGAAGCGCTCGAGGCGGAGGCCGAGGCCATGGGCAACGGCGCCGAGCCCGGCGACTCGTAAGGCGAGCCAAGACCTCAGCCGGCGTTCCAGCTGGACCTCCGAACCTGGGCTCCTAGCCCGGGTCCTAGCCTGGCTTGCGCCGGAGGGCGTTCTCGAGAGCGCCAGGGACGAGCCCGCTCAAGGGCGCGATGTCGTCTGCCTGCAGGAGCACCGCTCCGGGCGGCGGCAGCGTGCTTGCGCTCGTACCCGACGGCACGTAGATGCGCCCGGCGGCGAACGAGACGTCCTCCGCCCGGCGCCACGCGATGAGGAACGGGTAGGGGGCGACCACACCGTCGTAGCCGAGCCCGATCATCGCCGCGGGGTGGATCTCGAAGTGGAGGTGCGGCGCCCCGCCGTCGGCGTCGCCCGTCGCGCCGACGAAGCCGATGACGTCGCCGGCCTCGACCTGCTGGCCCTCGACGGCGAGCGGCGAGTACGCGGACAGGTGTGCGTAGTAGAACTCGTTGCCGTCGGTATCTCGTAGCCACAGCCGGTAGCCCCCGATGGGGATGAATCCGATGGAGTGGAGCGTTCCGTTCGCGACGGCGAGGATCGGCGCTCCCAACGGCGCGAAGATGTCCTCCCCGTGATGCCAGCCACTGGAGATGTCGGGACGCGGGGCGCCGAAGCTGTCGCCGAAGGACGCCGGCCCGAAGATCGGGAAGACGTAGCCGTCTCGGGTCAGGTCGGCGGCCACCCCGGCCGGGGCAGTTCGAACCGGTCCTCCCGGGATCGTCGTCGCACCGGTGTCGGGCTCCGGTGGTGGCGGTTGCGTGGTCGGCTGACTCGAGCCGTCGCTCGGCCCTCCGCCGACCCCGCGCGGGGGCGGTGGCAATGCAGGCGCAACGACCGCCGTCGCGTCCGCTTGACCCACGACGATCTCGCTGCCGACGGGTAGGCCTCCGTGCGCCGCAGTCAGGCGCACGCGGAGAACCGCGACGCTCCCCTGCGCAGCTGGAATGCTCCCTCGGCGACTGCCTGTGCTCTGACCCAGGACGGACAACGTGCCCCAGTCCTCGAGCGCAACCGTCCCGGGCGTGGAGGGAACGTCCTGTCCGAGGACGCGGAGCCCTTGCACCGCCGAGTCTCCGACGTCAGCCCCCGCGGAGCGCATGCTCGCTCCGGCACTCGTCTTCGCGGTCACCTGTGCGGCGAGAATCTCCCCGCCGAAGAGGGAGAGCGCGATCGTCTCGGCCGATGCCTGCGAGACCGCCACGGGGCCGGTCTGCGCGACGACGCTCGCCCGCGATTCACCCGTGTTCACGACCGTGCCGTCGCCCGGGTATGCGAACGACTGCACTTCGGCCGTCGTGGTCGTCGGCCAGACGAGCTCACCGAGTGTCACGTCCGACTTGTCCGGGATCGTGATCCGGACGATTGCGGCGCTCGCCGCCGTATCTGCTCCGCTCGGGGGCGCCGCAGCCGCGGCAAGTCCCGTGAAGACGACGAGCGCCGCGCCTGCGACGACAGCGATGTAGAGCGCACGGCGTGGAATCACGGCGATTCAGGGTAGCGGCGGCTCGCGCGGCGGGTGCGCCAGACGAGCTGGACCGCGACGGCGAAGAGCAGGACGGCGAAGAGACGACGGAGGACGTCTTCCGGCAGCGACGTCGCGATGCGCGCGCCTATCTCGACCCCCACGATCGACGAGATGCCGACGACGAGTGCGAGGCGAGCGCGAAAGTGCCCATACCGGTACTGGTTGACGACACCGGCCGTGACCGTCGGCAAGATCGCGAGCAGGGACGTCGCCTGCGCTTCGAGCTGGCCGAGCCCGAGCGCGATCAGCGTCGGGACGAAAAGGATCCCGCCTCCGACCCCGAACAGTCCCGAGAGCACGCCCGCGGCAAGACCCAGGCTGATCGCCAGCACGATGGTCGTCGCGCTCATACGAGGAGCCACACGCCGACAGCGACGAGCAGTCCCGCGAAGCCGTAGGTGAGCGTCGTCGTCGTGATCCGTTGCTGGAGCGACGTGCCCAGGATCGCGCCCGCGGCCGCCGGCAGTCCCACGAGCGCGGCATACCCGACGTGGACCTCGCCGCGCAGCGCGTAGACGACGACTCCGGCGAGCGCCGTTATCCCGATCGCCCCGAGCGACGTCGCGGTCGCAGAGCGCTCGGGCAGCCGCGTGAAGAGGATCAGGAGCGGCACGGCGACGATGCCACCGCCGACCCCGAAGAGTGCGGCGAAGATGCCCGCCACGAGGCCGATGGCGACGAGGCGCACCGGCCTATCCTACGGAGCCATGAGGATCGCGCTCCTCACCTGCCTGGCGGTGCTCGTCGGGATGTTCGGCGGCGCGCCGCAGGCCGCGACTCGGCCGGCCGAAGGCTCGTCGTTCTACGTCGTGACGCCAGATCCGAGACTGTGTCCGTCGCCACTCTGCGGTGGGTACTGGGTGTCTCTTGCGAACCATGCGCGCACGCGCTGTCACGACGACCTTCTGCGACTCCGGTGCTACGTCGCAATTGCCGTCTCGACACTGACTCGAAAGCCGTTGGCGACACCTCTCCCCGCCGGCTCGCTCGCGCATGCCGCGATCGGGACCTGGACGTTCGGCGGCGTAGGAGAGCTCGGCGCCGTGTGGGTCACCGACGCATCGACGCCCGTGGGCAACGCTGCGCCGTCGAGTCACTTCTACCGGTTGCAGGATTCGGGAATCCGCTGCATCAGGGCCCCCTGTTTCTGGCTGCGCGCCACGCGGCTCAACTCGAGCTCGAGAGCGACCGGCTCGGATCTCGACCTCACGGCGACCGGCGCGTCGGAAAGCGAGCTCGATCGAGCGCAGGCCGCGCTCAGGTCCCCGGGTGGGCTCCTTGCCGCGGGCCGTTTTGTCGCGGCGACCGACGGCGGACGCATCTTCCGAGCGACACGGATCTACCTCAGAGCGAAGCAGCCTCGCGCCTGAGGACGTCCCAGGCGAGGCGAACGTCGTCTTCGGTCGTACGGAAGTTCCCGATCGCAAGCCGCAAGACGTAACGGCCACCGAGCCTCGTATGGGAGATGAACACCTCGCCGGTCGCGTTCACGCGCTCCAGGAGCAATTCGTTCTCCTCGTCCGAGCCGTCGCGCCGGAAACAGACGAGCGAGAACGGCCGTGGCGCAACGATCTCCCAGCCCGGTTCGTCCCGGACCCACCCTTCGAACAGGTCAGCCAGACGCACGTGCTCCCGAATACGCTCCTGCAGGCCGGAGCGGCCATAACAACGCAGCACGGCCCATAGCTTCAGAGCACGGAAGCGGCGTCCGAGGACCTGCGTGTACTCGCTCGTGCTCGCGACATCCTCGGCGACGTGCAGGTACTCGGGGACGAGGCTGAACGCGTCCCGGAACGCCTCCGGTCGCCGCGTCCAGAGCGTGGAGCAGTCGAGCGGGACTCCGAGCCACTTGTGCGGGTTGACGACGATCGAGTCCGCGCGCTCCCAGCCGGCAAAACTCTCCCGCAGCTCCGGGCACACAGCTGCCGCGCCAGCGTACGCCGCATCGACATGGAGCCAGATCCCCGCTCGTTCGCAGCGATCGGCGATCGCCGACACCGGGTCGACTGAGCTCGTGGACGTCGTCCCAATGGTCGCCACGACAGCGCATGCGCCTTCGAGCTCAAGTCGCTCCGGCCGGAGCCGGAACACATCGTCGACGGGCACCTTCCGCAGCTCGAGCTCGAGGAGCTTTGCGGCCTTGTCCACGGACGAGTGGGCGTGCTCGGAGCAAACAACCGCCCGGGCGCCAGGGCGCGCCGCGCGGGCGGCCGCCAGCGCGACGAGCGTGCTCGTCGAAGCGGTGTCCTCGATGTGCCCGTGCAGACCCGGCGGGAGCCCGAGGAGCTGCGCCAGCCAGTCGAGCGTCACCTCTTCGAGCTCCTGGAGCGCCGGCGAGGTTCGCCAGAGGATCCCGAGCTGATTGAGACCGGCTATCAGGATCTCGGCGAGGATCCCGGGCTCGGAGCCGGTGATCGCGAAGTACGCGAACCAGCGCGGGCTCTGCGAGTGGGTCAGCCCAGGCAGCAGGATCGTGTCCAGATCCTCGAGCAGCGCGGCGAACGGCTCGGGGGTTTCTGGAGGCGTGGCCGGTAGCGCGGCGCGGATCGCGCCCGGTTCGACCTGCGCGAGCACGGGGAGCTCACGAACGCCCTCGAGGTAGGAGGCCACCCAGTCGAGCGCAAGCACTCCGTCGTCGCGGAACTCGCTCACCTGCGCACCTTCTCGATCTGAGCCCACGTCCGCGTGTTCAGGACCTGCTCCTTCGTGAGCCACGCGCGTCGGGCGAGACCAACGCCGAAGACTGCGTAGCCGAGGGCGCTCGTGGAGTGGGCATCGGTCGTCACCGGGATCCTGACCCCGGCCTCCCCCGCGAGCCGGGCGTGCGTGTCGCGCAGGTCGAGCCGGTCGGGCTGGGCGTTGATCTCGAGCGCGGTACCGGTCTCGACGGCTCGCTCGACAACGCGCTCTACGTCGACGGCTGCACCGTCGCGCTTGAGGATGCGCCTACCCGTGAGATGGCCGATGCAGTCGACGTGCGGGTTGTCCATCGTCCCGAGGATTCTCTCGGTCGGATCGCGGTCGAATGCCGTGTGCAACGAGGCGACGACCCAGTCGAGCTCGGCGAGGGTCTCGTCGTCGACGTCGAGCGTCCCGTCCGCCTTGATGTTCGCCTCGATCCCACGCAGGACGCGGAACTGCTTCACGCGGGCATTGACCTTCTCGATCTCCCTCCACTGCTGCTCCAGCCTGCCGTCGCGAAGGTAGTGCGAGTGGTCGGTGAGGCACATGTACGCGTATCCGCGCTCCTTGGCGGCCAGGGCCATCTCCTCGATCGTGTTCTTCCCGTCCGCCGACCAGGTCGAGTGGCAGTGCATTTCGCCTCGGAGATCGCCGATCTCCACGAGTGCCGGCAGCGCATGATCGCGCGCCAGGGCGAGCTCCCCGGAGCTCTCCCGCAGCTCGGGTGGGATGTAGTCGTAGCCGAGGTACGCGTAGAGCTCCTCCTCCGATACATGCGTCACGACCTCTTCGGTTTCGACGTCCGTGACGCCGTACTCCGAGATCGAGAGCCCTCGTCGTTGCGCATCCTCGCGGAGAGCGATGTTGTGGTCCTTCGAGCCCGTGAAGTGCTGGAGCACGTTGCCGTAGCACTCGGGCGCTACGACGCGAAGGTCGAAGCGCAGCCCCTGGTGGCCGGCGACCGTCGCCTTGGTGTCTCCCTTCGCCACGACCTCCGCGACCCACGACGCCTCGCAGAACGACGCGATGAGCGCCTGCGCGTCGGTCGACGTCGCGATGATGTCGAGGTCGCGCACCGTCTCCCGGCGGCGGCGTGCGCTTCCCGCCTCCGACACGGCGATCGCAGCCGGATGCTCCGAGAGCTCGGCGACCACGGCCTGGACCGCCGGAAGCCCGGTCCCGAGCAACCGCCGCTCCTCACGCGTCGGCTTGCGGCCGGCTCCCGCCTCCAGCGCTGCGAGGATCTTCTCCTCGCTGCGCTGACCCATTCCCGAGAGCTCTCGCAACCTGCCCGCCTCGGCCGCCGCCTGCAGGCCGTCGAGTGTCGTCACGCCGAGCTCGCTCCAGATCCGCGCCGCCGTCTTCGGCCCGACGCCGGGGAGCCGGAGGAACTCGACGACACCCGCCGGCACGCGTTCACGCCGGCGTGCGAGCGCGTGGATCTCGCCGTCCTCGACGATCTCGATCACCTTCTGCTCGATCGTCTTCCCGACGCCGGGGAGATCGGTCGCCTTGCCGGCGATCGCCAGCTCGGCTACTCCGCTCGGCGTCTCCCGGATCCGGGTCGCCGCGCGTCGGTAGGCAATGATCTTGAACGACTCCTCGCCGAGGATCTCCGAGATGTCCGCGAGCAGGTCGAGCTGGTCGGCGAGATCCGCGTTCCGGGGCAGCGTCCGGGCCATCCCGCGATGATAAGGACGTGCCTCGTGCCGTCGTGTGCCTGCCGACCTACAACGAGCGTGAGAACCTGGAAGCGATGGTCGAGGCCCTCGCCGGGGTGCTCGACACGTCGCAGGACCGCGTTCTCGTCGTGGACGACTCATCGCCGGACGGGACGGGTGAGCTCGCGGACGGACTCGCGGCTCGGCTTCCATGGGTCTATGTGCTCCACCGCGAGCGCAAGGAGGGAATCGGCCCGGCCTACGTCGCCGGCTTTCGCCGCGCGCTCGCCGACGGCGCGGAGCTCGTGCTCGAGATGGACTGCGACTTCTCGCACGATCCGGCGGACGTTCCGCGGCTGATCGGGGCCGCCGGCCGAGCAGACCTCGTACTCGGGTCGCGCTACGCGAAGGGTGGCGGAACCGAGAACTGGGGATTCGTAAGACGGTTCGTCTCGCGCGGCGGGTGCATCTACGCGCAGGTGCTCCTCGGGGTGCACGTGCGCGACCTCACCGGCGGCTTCAAGTGCTTCCGGCGGGAGACGCTCGAGGCGATCGACCTCGATGCACTCTCGGCGCACGGATACGCGTTCCAGATCGAGACGACGTACCGCGTTGTGCGCGCCGGCCTCTGCGTCCGGGAGATCCCCATCCACTTCGTGGAGCGGCGAGCTGGTTCCTCGAAGATGACCGGCGCCATCGTGGCGGAGGCGATCTGGAAGGTTCCGCTGCTCCGGCTGCGCGCGCTGACGGGACGGCTCTAGTGGACGAGGTCACCGACGCGACGTTCGCCCACGAGGTTCTGGCGTCGGACGCGCCCGTGATCGTCGACTTCTGGGCTCCGTGGTGCAAGCCGTGTGACGCGATCGAGCCGCACCTTCGCGCTATCGCCGAGGAGCGAGGCATCCGGCTCGTCCGCCTGAACGTCGACGACAACCTCGCCGTTGCCGGGCGCTACGGCGTCCTCGCGCTTCCCACGGTGATCCTGTTCTCGGGCGGCGAGCCGAAGGCGACCGTCTACGGAGCGAAGCCGCGGCGGCGCTACGAGCAGGCGTTCGCAGCGTTCCTCCAAGCCGGCTGACGGCAGCCGGCGCAGGACTACCCTCGCGGAGTCGATGCAGAGGCTCCGTGAGATGCCGCGGGGTACCGCTCGCACCTGCCCCGAGTGCCGGTTCGAGATTCCGCGCGCGGCCTCGATCTGCCGCTACCGCACGACCGACCTTCCTCCTCTGGACGGGTGATGCGCGCGCGCCTGGCTCGGCTTCCTGGCTCGAGGTCGGCTCCTCGAGCTCGCTCTCGCCTTCGCACTCGGTTCGGCGGTACTCACCGTCTTCGACAACGTGTCGGAGACGATGACGAGCGTCCTCGCCCAACAAGTCGGCCGTAATCCGGGCGGTGAGAACGGATCCGCGCTCGGGTTCGTGAACCTCTTCTCCGCGCCGTACTACCTCTACGTCAAGGTGGGCGACACCTTCATCGTCTATGGAGGGGCGTTGTCCGCGCTCCTCACCCTCGGGCTTGTCGGGGTCGTCGGATGGCTCGTCGTTCGCCGGGGCGACGCCGAGTTGGGCGAGTGCCCCTTCTGCGCGTCGCGGATCCCGCACGAGTCGACGCACTGCGCCTACTGCGGATCGGCCATCGAGTCCGAAGGCCGGAGCCGCCTGCGACACTAGGCTGATGGCAACCGAGGTCGCAGGGGGCTGGGCCGACCTGCTCGCGGGCGACGAGATTGCCCACCGTGGCCTAGAACCCGCGCGCGAAGCACGCATCGAGCCGCTCCCGGACGATCTCGATCCGCGCGTCACGTCCTCCCTGGTGGCAAACGGCGTCACATCGCTCTTTCGCCATCAGGCCGAGACATGGGAAGCCGCGAAACGCGGTGACAACGTCGTGGTCACGACCGGGACCGCCTCCGGAAAGTCGCTCGCGTTCAACCTCCCCGTGCTCGACGCGATCGCGCGCGAGCCGAAGACACGAGCGCTCTACCTCTACCCGACGAAGGCGCTCGCGCAGGACCAGGCACGTGCGCTCGGCGAGCTTCGGCTGAAGGGACTACGGCAGGCGATCTACGACGGCGACACGCCCACGGAGCGCCGCTGGCAGATCCGCAAGTGGTCGAACGCGATCCTCACGAACCCCGACATGCTCCACGTCGGCGTTCTCCCGCACCACGACCGCTGGGGAGACGTCCTCCACAACCTCCGCTTCGTCATCGTCGACGAGGCGCACGTCTACCGAGGTGTCTTCGGCTCGCACGTCGCGAACGTCCTCCGCCGGCTCCGGCGCCTGGCTCGCGTCTACGGAGCGGATCCGCAGTTCCTGTTCGCGACCGCGACGATCGCCAACGCCGGAGAGCTCGCAGCGGCGCTCACGGGAGAGCCCGCGACGGTCGTCGACCGAGACACCTCTCCGAAGTCCGAGCGCGAAGTCGTGATCTGGAACCCTCCGCTCCTCGATCCGGAGCTCGGCCTGCGGGCAAGCCCGCTCGGAGAGGCGGCGCGACTCCTCTCCTCGCTCACCTCGCGGGGCCTCCGGACGATCTGCTTCGCGAAGAGCCGCAAGGCCGCAGAGCTCATCCACCGCTTCGCGCTCGAGCGTGTCAACGCGGTGACGGCCGACCGCCTCGCGCCCTACCGGGCTGGCTATACGCCCGAGCAGCGTCGAGAGATCGAGCGGCGGCTGGTCGAAGGCGAGCTCCTCGGCGTCACGGCGACGGACGCGCTCGAGCTCGGCATCGACATCGGCCTTCTCGACTGCGCGATCTCTGTCGGCTTTCCGGGCACGGTCGCTTCCCTTCGCCAGCAGTGGGGGCGAGCGGGACGGCGCGGGCTCGGGCTTGCGGTGCTGGTCGCGAGCGAGGACGCACTCGACCAGTTCTTCGCGCGGGAGCCGGAAGCTCTCCTGTCTCGCCATGTCGAGGCGGCGATCCTCGACCACGCGAATCCACGGATCCTCGACCCACACGTGCTGGCGGCCGCGTTCGAGGCGCCGCTCGACGAGGCCGATGCCGAGACCCTCGGCCCCGAGGCGATCGAGCGGGCCGCGGAGCTCCCGGAACTCGAGCGCACGTCAGCCGGTTTTGTCTGGAAGGGCCGCGACTACCCGGCGGCGCGCATCTCGCTGCGCTCGGGCGACGCGGAGGCGTTCACGGTGATCGACCAGGAGACGGGGTCGCTCCTGGGCCTCGTCGAGCGGGATCGCGCCTACTCGACCGTGCACGGAGGCGCCGTGTACCTCCATCTCGGCGAGCAGTACCTCGTCGAGGAGCTCGACCTCGTAGGGCGGGCGGCGCTCGTCTCGCCCGTGAGGGTCGACTGGTACACGCAGGTGAAGAAGGAGACGGAGACGACGATCGAGGAGTCCCTTCGGTCGGAGCATCGCCTCGGCGTCGAACTCCACTTCGGCCGGGTCTCGGTGACCGAGCAGGTCGTCGCCTACGCCCGCAAGGCCACGCGCGACGGAACCACGATCGACGTCGTCCCGCTGCTCATGCCGGAGACCTCCTTCGAGACCGAGGCGATCTGGTTCTCACCCGGACCAGGGCACCTGGCCGACCTCGAGCAGATGCCGAAGCTCCTCGGCACGCTGCATGCCGCCGAGCACACGCTCATCGCGCTCCTGCCCCTCTGGGCGATGTGCGACCGCTGGGACATCGGCGGCCTCTCCACGAACGTCCACTATCAGACCGGCGAACCGACGATCTTCGTCTACGACGGCCATTCGGGCGGCGTCGGGATCACGGCGCGCGGCTTCGAGCGCTTCGAGGGCTGGGTCGAGGACACCGCTCGCCTGCTCGGCGACTGCCCCTGCTCGGCCGGCTGCCCGTCGTGCGTTCAGAGCCCGAAGTGCGGGAACCTCAACGAGCCGCTCGACAAGGCCGGGGCGCGAACGCTACTGGAGCGGATACTCGCGCGGTAAGTGTCGATTTCGCGGCCCACCGCTCGTCTTCGTGATGAAATCGAAAGTGAGCGAAAGGAGGCGCGCGTGAAGTTCATGGCCCTGATCTACGGCGACCAGCGGATGTGGGACGGATTCTCCGCGGCCGAGAAGGAGGCTGCGTACGAGCAGTACCGCGCATTCGCGAACGACGCCCGCGCGGCCGGCGTCCTGGTCGGCGGAGACGAGCTCGCGTCCACACGCGACGCGACGACCGTCCGGATCCGCGGCGGAGAGACGCTCGTGACGGACGGCCCGTACGCGGAGGTGAAGGAGGCGCTCGGCGGCTACTTCGTCCTCGAGTGCGACTCGCTGGACGAGGCAGTGGAGCACGCCGCCCGGATTCCGGGCGCGGGGCACGGTGCGGTCGAGGTTCGCCCCGTGTACTTCGACCCGGCGGAGGTGCAGCTGTGAAGTACGCATTCCTCATCTACGGAGACGACTCCGAGTGGGTCGACCTGCCGAAGGACGAGCGCGCTGCGCTGCGGGCGAACGAGATGCCTGAGTGGGTTGCGCTCTTCGAGCAGCTCGGCAAGGCCGACCCGAACGTCTCGGGCCACGAGCTCAACGGGCGGAGGACCGCCAGGGTGGTGAAGGTGAAGGACGGTGAGCGCGTCGTGACCGACGGCCCGTTCGCCGAGACGAAGGAGATCCTCGGAGGGGTGTTCCTCATCGACCTTCCAGACCTGGACGAGGCGATCCGGCTCGCGAGTCTCGTCCCCGCCGCGAGGCACGGCTCGATCGAGATCCGGCCCATCGTGGAGTGACGGTCGATCAGGTCTTCCGCGAGGAGTGGGCGCATGCGGTCGCAATCCTCACACGCGTCCTTGGCGACCTCGAGCTCGCCGAGGACGCGGTGCAGGATGCCTTCACGACCGCACTCGAGCGGTGGCCGCACGAGGGCACGCCTCGTTCGCCGGGCGCCTGGATCGTCACCACGGCACGCAACAGGGCCATCGACCGGATCCGGCGAGACCGCGTGTTCAGGCAGAAAGCCGAGCTCCTCGCGAGGCTCGAGTCGATGCCCGAGGAGGAGGAGGACGTGAGCGCGATTCCCGACGAGCGGCTCGCGCTCGTGTTCACCTGCTGCCACCCCGCGCTCGCGGCGGAGAGTCGTGTCGCGCTGACGCTCCGCGAGATCGGAGGGCTCACCACCCCGGAGATCGCGCATGCGTTCCTCGTCGCCGAGCCGGCGATGGCGCAGCGACTCGTTCGGGCGAAGCGGAAGATCCGGGCCGCGGGGATCCCGTTCCGGGTGCCTCCCGACCATCTGCTCACCGAACGCCTGCGGTCGGTGCTCGCGGTGCTCTACCTGGTGTTCAACGAGGGATACGCGGCCACCGGCGGACGCGGTCCCGTTCGCGGGGATCTCTGCGACGAGGCAATCCGCCTCGCGAAGCTGCTCGCCGTGCTCATGCCCGACGAGTCCGAGGTGCTCGGCCTGCTCGCCCTCATGCTCCTCCAGGACTCGCGCCGAGACGCTCGCGTCGGCCGGGACGGAGAGCTCGTCCTGCTCGAGGACCAGGATCGCGCGCTCTGGAACCGGAATCGAATCGACGAGGGGATGCACGTGCTCGAGCGTGCCGTCTCGCTCGGTCGTCCCGGGCCATACGTCTTCCAGGCGGCAATTGCGGCCGCTCACGCCGAAGAGCGGCCGCGCGAGGAGATCGTCGCTCTCTACGACCGTCTCGCCGAAGTCGACCCCTCGCCGGTCGTCTTCCTGAACAGGGCGGTTGCCGTCGCACTCGCCGGTGACGTCGAGGATGGGCTGACGCTGATCGACCAGCTCACCGATCTCGAGGGCTACCACCTCTTCCACGCCGCCCGCGCAGACCTGCTCCGTAGGCTCGAGCGCCGTGCGGAAGCCGCAGCTGCATACCGCGAGGCGATCGCACTCGTCGGGAACGAGGCCGAGAGGACATATCTCGAAGGGCGCCTACGCGAGGTGTCGTAGCGCGAGCTCGACCGCGTGCTCGGGGCTCTCGGCCAGCTCGACGCCCTCGACCGCCGCTGCTCCCTGCAACGCGACCACGGGTCGGCCGAGGAGCTTCGCGAACGAGATCTCGGCGAGCGTCCCCCATGCGCCTCCAACTGCGATCACGGCATGCCCGGACGCGGCCACCGCAAGGTTGCGGGCGTGGCCGGTGCCGGTGACGACGACATGGTCCGCCCACTCGTTGGCAGCGTCATGCCGCTCACCCGGGAGGACAGCGATGGTCGTCCCGCCCGCGGCTTTCGCGCCGCGATGCGCTGCCGCCATGACCTCGCCGAGCCCACCTGTCACGACGGTGCAGCCGCGTTCGGCGAGCAACCGGCCGACCTCCTCCGCGGCGTGCTCCCACTCCACGCCGCTCCCGATCACGGACACCTGGGTCGCCACGTGGTAAGCATGACGCGTGGAGTCCGGGAACGAGCTGAGGGAAGCACGGGGCGGAACGCTGATCCTCGGCGGCGGGTTCGCGGGGAGCTACGTCGCGCGCCTCGTCGGCGGGCGCGGCTCCGCGATCGTGTGCCCCGAGAACTACATGCTCTACACCCCGCTCCTGCCCGAGGCCGGGGCAGGAACACTCGAGCCACGGCACGTCGTCGTGCCCCTTCGCCAGATGTGTCCGCATGCCGAGCTCTTCCTGGGTCGAGTCATGGCTCTCGACCGCGACCGCAAGGTCGTTGCCGCCGAGACGCTCGCAGGCCCGCTGGAGATCGGTTACGAGCGCCTCGTCGTCGCACTCGGAGCGGTGACTCGAACGTTCCCAATACCCGGCCTTCGCGAGCACGGTTTCGGCTTCAAGGATCTCGCCGATGCGATCGCGCTCCGGAACCGCGTGCTCCAGCAACTCGAGCGAGCCGCCATCCGACCGCAGGCGACTGAGGAGCTCGGGTTCGTCTTCGTCGGGGCGGGCTACGCAGGCGTCGAGGCACTCGCCGAGCTGAACGACTTCGCCATGGCAGCACTCCGCTTCTATCCGAGCCTCCGAGACGTCCCGCAACGCTGGGTGCTCGTGGAGGCGGCGCCCGAGATCCTCCACGAGATTCCGCGACGGCTCGGCAAGTACGCCGCACGGCACCTCGAGCGGCGGGGTATCGAGATCCACGTCGGAACGACGCTCGAGTCGTTCGACGGTCGCGAGGCCCTCCTCGCGAACGGGACCCGCATTCCCGCCAGGACACTCGTCTGGACCGCGGGCGTGCGAGCGAACCCGCTGCTGGGACAGCTGGGTCTCCCGCTCGACGAACGCGGGCGCGTCAGGGTGGACGAGACGCTTCGCGTCGAAGGTGCGGAGGACATCTGGGCGCTCGGGGACTGCGCCGCAGTGCAGAACGTGCGCACGCCGGGAGTCACCGACCCGCCGACGTGCCAGCACGCGCTCCGCCAGGCGCGGCGTCTCGCGAAGAACATGCGTGGGACTCCGAAGCCGTACGGCTACCGCATGCTCGGCCAGGTCGCGACGCTCGGGCGCTACAAGGGCATCGCCGAGATTCCGGGGCTCCAGCTCAGGGGCTTTCTCGGCTGGTTCGTCGCGCGGACGTACCACCTGTACCAGTTGCCGCTCGTCTCCAGGAAGCTGCGGGTCGTCGTGGACTGGACCGTCGCGCTCTTCTTTCGCCGGGACGTCGTCGAGCTCTCGGTGCTCGGTCACCCACGCGAGCTCGGCGACTAGCGGAGCGCGCGAAGCGCCTTCGCGAGCGACTGGCCGCCCGAGAGCACGCCCGCGAACAGGTCACCGTCACGTGCAACACGATCGAGCACTGCATCCATCGTGAACGCCGTCGGGTCGAGGCCGGGAGCGACCTCGTCCCAGCGAAGCGGCGTCGAGACCGGTGCTCCGGCGCGTGGCCGCACCGAGTAGACGGACGCGTTCGTCTTCCCGGGGCCGTTCTGGTTCGCGTCGACGAGAACTCCGCGACGCTTCGCCTTCGCCCAGGCCGTCGTCACGAGTCCGGGGTGCGCCCGCTCGAGCGCTCCCGCGATGATCGCGGCGAACTCGCGCGCTTGCGTGTGTGTGTGGCGCCGCGCGATCGGCACGAGGACATGGATTCCGCGCGAGCCGGACGTCTTGGCGAAGGATTCGAGCTCGAGCAGATCGAGCGTGTCCTTCACGAGTCGCGCGACCGTGACCACGTCGTCGAAGGTCGCTCCCTCGGAGGGATCGAGGTCGAACATCACCCAATCCGGCTTGTCCGGGGCGTCGACGCGCGAGGACCACGCGTGGAGGTCGATGCAACCCATGTTCGCCATCCAGAGGAGCGCCAGCTCGTCGTCCACGAGCGCGTACTCGATGATCTTCTTCTCTCCCTCGCGCGTGGACGCCGGCTGCGGTGTCCGCTTGATCCAGGAGGGCATGTGTGACGGCGACTGCTTCTGGAAGAAGTGCTTCCCCTGCCAGCCGTCGGGGTATCGCTTCATCGTGAACGGGCGGTGCCGCAGGTGCGGAACGAGCACCTCGGCGACGTCGCGGTAGTACGCGACGAGATCGCCCTTCGTGATGCCCTCCTCGGGCCAGAACGGCTTGTCGAGGTTGCTGAGGCGAAGCTCTCGCTTCCCCTTCCGCAGTACTGCGGGCATCGGCGTTCGCTCCCTGCGCACGTCCGACGCAGTCTTGTCGTCGCGAAGACGCACGTAAACAGGAGCCCGCAGGCGACCCTCGTGGGTCCACTCGACGAACTCGACCTCCGCGACGAGCACCGGCTCGAGCCAGACGACGTCCGAGCTGCGGACGCGCGGCATCCTGGGCGTCTCCGCGAGCGGGCTCTCGGTGCGTTCGAGCGGCTTCATGACGCCCAGTAGCCGGCCGATCTCCGCGTCCGTGAACCCCGTCCCGACGTTTCCGATCCAGTGCAGGCCGCCTGCATCCTGGACCCCCATGACGAGCGCTCCGAACCCGCCGGAGCGGCGCCCCTGACCCCTCGTGTAGCCCACGACGACGACCTCCTGGCGGCCGCGCACCTTCAACTTCCGCCAGTCGGCACTTCGGCGTCCTGGCTGGTAGCGCGAGTCGAGACGCTTCGCGACGACGCCCTCGAGCTCCTGTTCCCTCGCCGCGAGGAGAAGCGACGCTCCGTCGTCGAACTGCAGCGACACGACGACGCTGCCTCGCGTCTCGTCGCAAAGGTCGATGAGCCGGCGCCGGCGCTCGCCGAGCGGGAGGTCGACGAGCGGCTCGGAATCGAGCTCGAGGAGGTCGAAGGCGACGAGCACGAGCGTGCCCGCTCCTTCCTGCAGGAGCGAAAAGCGTGAGCGACCGTGGTCGTCGAGCGCACAGATCTCACCGTCGAGGACGGCATCCGTGCTGCGGACGCCGAGACGCACCGCTCGTGCCAGCTCGCCGAACCGCTCGGTCAGGTCGTTGCCGTTCCGGCTCGTGAACGCGACCCTGTCGCCCGACACGGTCACGATCGCGCGAAACCCGTCCCACTTCGGCTCGTATACCCATCCAGGGCCCTCGGGAAGCGCATCCGTGGCGCTTGCAAGCATCGGGAAGTAGCGCGCGACGCTGTCCGATCCCTGATCCTTGCGCAACAGGAGCCAGTTCTTCGGGTCTCCGTCGAGGTGCGCCGGCACGAGCGTCCAGACGCCGTCCAGCCGCTCGCCGTGGAGCCGAACGGTCAATCCGCCGTCGCCGCTTCTCCTCGAGAAGCTCGTACGTGCCCCGGTCCCAGATCTCGACGGTTCCCGCACCGTACTCGCCCGCGGGGATCGTCCCCTCGAAGTCACCGTATTCGAGCGGGTGGTCCTCGACGTGCACGGCCAGATGACGCTCGCCGGGGCGTAGCGGAATCCCCTTCGGGACGGCCCAGCTCGCCAGGGCACCGGAGCGCTCGAGCCGGAAGTCGTAGTGGAGTCGCCGCGCGGCATGCCGTTGGACGACGAACCGCAGTGCTGCGCCCGGCGTCGCGCGCTTCCCGAACGGCTCAGGCGTCCTGGCTGGGTCGCGCTTGCGTCGATAGGCGTCGAGGCTCACCTGTGGATTGTCGCCACCATCGCAACACGTTCTTCACGTGACAGCCGCAGATCCGACACTTTCCCCGCAAAACACCACTTTTGGTTCGGGGGATAAGCCTGTGGAACCTGTGGATAGCGCAATTCGAGCACCGCCGAAAGCACTACCTCGTGACAGAACGTCACAAAGTGCGTCAGGCGAGCGCGAGGGCGCCCATCCGCCGGTACTTGGCGCGTCGCTCGCGACGCCGCTCGTCGGGGTCCATGGCGTCGATATCGTCGAGCGCCTCCAGGATCGCGCTACGAAGGAGCCGTGCCGCCGCATCGGCGTCTTCGTGCGCTCCCCCGCCCGGCTCCGGCACGATCGTGTCGATGACGCCGAGCTCGAGACAGTGGGTGGCATCCGGTCTGAACGCAGCGGCGGCCTTCCGCGCCTCGCCCGCATCCCTCCACAGGATCGCCGCGCAGCCCTCGGGCGAGATCACGGAGTAGATCGCGTGCTCCTGCATGAGCACGCGATCGGCGACGGCGATGGCAACCGCACCGCCCGATCCGCCTTCGCCGATGACGCAGGCGACGGTCGGAACGGACAGCCGGGCCATTGCCGCCTGCGACCGAGCGATGGCTCCTCCCTGGCCGTGCTGCTCGGCTGCGACACCGGGGTATGCGCCGGGTGTGTCGACCATCGTGACGAGCGGAAACCCGTGCCGGTCGGCAAGCGCCATGGCTCGCATCGACTTCCGATACCCCTCGGGATAGGCCATGCCGAAGTTGCGCCTCGTACGCTCCTTGAGATCCCGGCCCTTCTGGTGCCCGACGAGGACGACCGTGTTGCCGTCGAGCTTTCCGAGCCCGGTCACGATCGCGTGATCGTCGGCACGTCCGCGGTCGCCGTGCAGCTCGAAGAAGTCGTCGAAGATCCGGCCCGCGTAGTCGAGCGTGTACGGGCGATCCTGATGGCGGGCAAGCTCGACCGAACGCCAGATCTCCTCGGCGCTCGGCTCCTCGTTCAGCTTGTCGAGCTGATCCTGAAGTCGATCGAGCTCACCGCTGAGCTTCGTGCCGCGGAGCAGCTTCATGGCCCCGAGCTTACTCAACCGCTCGCGCAGCCGAATCTCCGCCTCGCTCGCCACCGGCTCTCTACGCCCGGCCGAACAACCGCAGGAGCCGACCGAGGGTCGGTCGTAGCTCCGCTCGCTGAACGATCCCGTCGAGATGCCCGAACCGGTAGTTCGACTCCGCAAGACCGAAGTCGTCTGGAAGCTTCTCGCGGGTCGTCTGGGCAACCACCCGCGGCCCGGCGAACGACATCAGCGCTCCGGGTTCGGCGAGGACGACGTCGCCGAGGCTCGCGAAGCTGGCGAGAACGCCGCCCGTCGTCGGATGTGTCAGGACGGACAGGAGCGCGGAGCCGCCCTCGTGCAGCTCCTCGATCGCACAGACCGTCTTCGGCAGCTGCATGAGAGCGAGGATTCCCTCCTGCATGCGCGCACCGCCCGACGCCGAGACGGAGATCAAAGGCACACCGGCCTCCGTCGCGCTCTCGCAAGCGCGGACGAACTTCTCTCCGACGACACTGCCCATCGAGCCGCCCATGAACGCGAAGTCCATGATCGCGAGCCGGCATGGCTGGTCTTCGATCGCAGCGCTTCCGGCGACGAGTGCATCGCCTAGGCCGGTCGACACCTCCGCCTCGGCGAGCCGCTCGGTGTACGGCCGGAGATCGAAGAATCCGAGCGCGTCCGCCGATCGAAGCTCCTCGTCCTCCTCCACGAACGTCCGGGGATCGACCAGCTGCTCGATGCGCTCGCGTGCGCCGACCCGGAAGTGATGCCCGCACTGGGGACACACGCGGAGGCTGCGCTCGAGCTCGTCGTCCCGGTAGTGAGAGCCGCATCCGGGACACGTGTTCGGATGCTCTTTCTCCTTCGCAGGCTCACTTTCGCCCTTGCTCTGGACCTCGACGTCGACTCGGCCTTGCCCTGAGGACATGAACGGGATCTTATGCGGGGTCGACTGGCAGGGCCGACGGGTGCTCAGAGACCGGCCGAGGCAAGCAGGCTCGTCACAGCGGCGACATTGGCGATGTCCGGGGCGAGACCGGTCACGCCCATCCCGGCGATCTCCACGCGTCCAGCAATCGACGCGAGTGTGGCCTCGACGTCCCTCACGCTCGGGCCGTTCGGCTCGGGCATGAACACGGCCATCTCGGCCGGATCGAGCACGTCCACGTCGAGCGCGACGTAGACCGCGGCGACACCTTCGAGTGCGCGGTCGAGCGAGTCGTCGATCCCCGTCTCGGCGATGAAGGCGTTCTCGCCGGGGTCGAGATTGCGGGCTCCGACGAGCGCGACATCGCGCGCGTCGACGGCGGACGAGTCGACCAGCATCCGCAGAGGCATCCCCCAGAGGTTCCCCGAGGGAGACGTCTCCGGCGTGTTGAGATCGCCGTGAGCGTCGAACCACACGATCCCGAGGCGTGACCGCCGTTGCGCGAGGCCCTGCACGGCTCCGACGTGCGAGCAACAACAGCCGCCGAGGACGAGCGGTCGCTCGGGCAACGCGGCTGCGAGTGCCGCAGACTGCTCCTCCAGCGACCCCAGCTCGATCACCGCTGTTTCGGGATACGGCAGTGGTAGGTGCGCCGCGTCGGCCATCGCCTCACCACCCGCTCCCCAGGCCCTGGGAACCCGTACGAGACCCGCTGCGAACTCGCGCCCGCAGCTGTGGCACTGGTACTCCGGCCCGACGGCGACCGCCGTCAGCGTCCGGCAGTCTGGGCAACGGGCACGCAGGGAGCTCACGCGGGCACGAGCGCGTCGAGGGCATCGGCGAGACCCGAGAGACTCGGCAGGGTCGCCGCCGGTCGTGGGTCGGCGGGCTCGTCGAGTCGGTTGATCCAGATCGTGCGGAGGCCGAGCTCGGTCGCCGGCACGATGTCGTGGAAGACGCTCTGGGCAACGTGGACGTGAGTGCTGTCCGGTGTCCCCGTCTGCTCGCGGAATGCAAGCCAGTGACCCGGCTCGGGCTTGTACGAGCGGATGTCTCCGGCGACGATCGCGAGATCGAACGGAACACCGATCGACCGCATCGATGCGTCGATCAGGTCGCGGTCGGTATTCGAGAGGATGCCGAGCCGCCAGCCGCGGTTTCTCGCCTCCGCCAGGCCGGGAGGGGCATCGGCGAAGACCGGCCAGAACGGGAGCGATCGGGCGAGCGCACTTCCCTCGCCTTCCGGGAGCGAGAGATGCGTCTCGTCGGCGAGCCGCTCGAGCGCGATCGTGAGAACCTCTCGGTAGCTCGCTCCGGGATTCCCTGCCTGGATCTCGGGCTCGATCTCGTGGTACCGGGCGAGGAGCTGCTCGGACCGCTCGACGCCGAAAAGGCGCTCGAGCTCACGCCGTATCCCGCCGTTCCAGTCGACGATCGTTCCATAGCAATCGAATGTCGCCCAACGCTCCGGCACGCCGGAAGCCTAGTCTCCGCGAGGTGGCCGAGATCCGTGCGATGACACCGGACGACTGGACGGCTGTCGAGCGCATCTACGCCGAAGGGATCGCCACCCGCGACGCGACGTTCGAGACGCGAGCACCTTCCTGGAGCGAGTTCGACGCCGGCCGTCTGGCCGCGCATCGCCTGGTCGCCGTGGAGGGCATGCAGGTCGTCGGCTGGGCCGCGGTGTCACAGGTGTCGGGTCGCGAGTGCTACGCGGGAGTCGTCGAGCACTCCGTCTACGTGGCGGAGGACGCTCGTGGACAGGGAGTCGGACGCTTGCTCCTCGAAGCGCTGATCGTGAGCGTCGAGGCAGCGGGAATCTGGACGATCCAGACGAGCGTCTTCCCGGAGAACGACGCGAGCATCGCACTGCACGAGCGGCTCGGGTTCCGCGTCGTCGGCCGTCGCGAGCGGATCGCGAAGCTCGACGGCAGTTGGCGTGACACCGTGCTCCTCGAGCGGCGCTCCCCGCTCGTCAGATGAGCGCGCCTACGCGGCCTCGTCCCAGCGGCGAAAGACGACGCACGCATTGTGGCCGCCGAAGCCGAACGAGTTGGAGGCGCCGATCTCCGTCGGCTGCCGCCGAGCCTCGTTCGGGATGTAGTCGAGATCGCACAGGGGATCCGGCGTCTCGTAGTTGATCGTGGGCGGAAGCACCCCGCGCTGGATCGCGAAGATCGTGAAGATGGCCTCGACTGCGCCGGCGGCGCCGAGACAGTGGCCCGTGGCGCCCTTCGTCGAAGAGACGGGCGTCCGAAAGGCGTGCTCCTCCCCGAGCGCCAGCTTGAGGACGCGGGTCTCCGCCGGATCGCCGACGGGCGTGGAGGTTCCGTGCGCATTCACGTACCCGACCTGCTGCGGGGAGATGCCGGCGTCCGCAAACGCCATCTGCATTGCGCGGGCGGGGTTCTCGCCCGTCGGATCGGGCTCCGTGACGTGCCGGGCATCCGAGGACACGCCGTAGCCGAGCAGCTCCGCGTAGATCTTCGCGCCCCGCTTGCGTGCATGCTCGAGCTCCTCGAGCACGACCATCGCACCGGCCTCGCCCATGACGAAGCCGTCGCGATCCGCGTCGAACGGTCGCGAGCCTGCTTTCGGATCGTCGTTTCGTTGCGAGAGCGCGCGCATCGCGCTGAAACCGGCGATCCCGACCCGCGTGACGGGTGCCTCCGTCCCACCGCAGAGCATCACGTCGGCGCGGCCGAGACGTATCGCGTCGAGCCCGTCGCCGATCGCCATATTGGACGCCGCGCACGCCGTGGTCTCCGTCGCGAGCGGCCCGCGAGTGCCCAGTTCCATGGACACCCACGCCGCCGCCATGTTGGGGATGATCTGGATGATCGAGAACGGGCTCGTGCGGTCAGGACCCTTTTCGAGCAGCGCCTGGAAGCAGTCCTCGAACGCCCCGAGACCGCCGATTCCGGTCGCAACCGCGGCTCCGACGCGATCCGGAGCGGCGGCGATGTCGATTCCGCTGTCGGCCTCGGCCATGCGCGCTGCGGAGAGCGCCATCTGCGAGAACCGGTCCATGCGCCTCGCCTGCTTCCGCTCGATCCAGGTCGTCGGGTCGAAGTCCTTCAGCTCGCACGCGAACCGCACCGCGTAGTCGGTCGTGTCGAACTGGGTGATGCAACCGGCGCCGGACTCGCCGCTCACGAGGTTCTGCCACGTGGTGTCAGGATCGTTTCCGAGTGGCGTGACCATGCCCACTCCCGTGATCACCACCCGGCGTCGTCCGTTGTTCGCAGCTTCGCTCATGCTCACATCCCGAGCCCGCCGTCCACCAGGAGCACTGCACCCGTGATGAACGACGCGTTCTCGGACGCGAGAAAACGTACCGCCCCGGCGACGTCTGCCGGATCGCCGAGCCTTCCGAGAGGAGTGTTGTCGAGCATTGCGCCCGTCGCCTCCTCGGGAAGGACCTCGGTGAGCCGGGTGGTCACATAGCCGGGAACGACAACGTTCGCGCGGACGTTCCGGCTGCCCAGCTCACGCGCGAGGGCCTTCGTGAAGCCGATGATTCCCGCCTTGGAGGCCGCGTAGTTCGTCTGCCCCCAGTTCCCGTGGATGCCCACGATCGAGGATATGTTCACGATCGCCCCGGAGCGCTTCTTCATCATCCCGCGGACAGCCGCCCGGCAGGTGTAGAAGCACGAGGCGAGATTCGTGTCGATGACGGTCGACCAGTCCTCGTCCGACATCCGCACGAGCAATCCGTCCCGCGTGACGCCGGCGTTGTTCACCAGGATGTCGAGGTAGCCCGCGTTCTCGACGAGCGCCTTCGCCGAGTCGGCATCGGAGACGTCGGCTTGCACGGCCCGCCCGCCGATCTCACCCGCGAGCTCTTCCGCTTCCTCGGCTCCACTTCGATAGGCGACGACGACCGAGGCGCCGCCATGCGCGAGCTCCGTGGCAATCGCGCGGCCGATACCGCGTGAGGCGCCGGTGACGAGGGCGGTCTTCCCTTCGAGGGAGCAGAACATGCCGCTCAGCGAGAGAGCGCCTCTTGCGCGCGCTCGAGCCCGTCGAGCGTGTTGACCGAGACGGTCTTCACCCCTCGATCGATCCGCTTGATGAGCCCGGACAGCACGTTCCCCGGACCGACTTCGACGAAGGTCGAGGCTCCGCTGCGGATGAGCTCGGTCGCCGCCTGCGTGAACCGCACCGGCGCAGTGAGCTGGTCGACGAGAAGTGTCGCGAGCCGTTGCGCAGGCTCGATCTTCGCCGTCACGGTCGACATGAAGGGCGAGAGTGGCTCGACGAAGCGCACTCGCTCGACCGCCGGACGGAGCCGGTCGGCGGCACGCGCGACGAGCGGGCTGTGGAACGCACCGGACACCTTGAGTCGCACTGCTCGTCGAGCGCCGAGGTTCTCGGCCTCGGCGCAACACTCCTCCACTGCTTCGTGCTCTCCGGAGATGACGACCTGACCCGGGCAGTTGTAGTTCGCCGGCCACACCCCGATGATCTTCCGGCAGAGGTTCTCCACCTCGGCGTCCTCGAGACCGAGGATCGCAGCCATGGAGCCGGGATGCCGGCGAGCTGCCTCGGCCATGGCGAGGCCACGCTCGCGCACGAGCCCTATTGCTTCGGCGGTTCCGATGGAACCGGCGGCCGCAAGCGCGGCGAACTCGCCGACCGAGTGCCCGACCACGACGTCGGGCTCGAGCCCACGCTCTCGAAGCGCGGCGAGGATCGCGAGACTCGTCGCCACGAGGGCGGGCTGCTGGACCTCGGTGTCGACGAGCTCCTCGATCGGCGTCTCGAAGCAGAGTCGCTCGAGATCGAGGCCCGTCGTCTCCGAGCCGATCCGGTAGACCTCTCTCGCCACCGGGAACGCCTCCGCGATGTCACGGCCCATGCCGGCCTCGAGAGACCCCTGGCCAGGGAAGCAAAACGCGATCTTGGTCACCGAACCCTCCCGTTCGTCGTCCATTCGATCAGCACCGAGCCCCATGTCAACCCGGCTCCCATGCCGGTCATCAGCACGAGTGCCCCGTCGCGCAGACGTCCTTCGGCCCGCGCGTCGGTCAGCGCCAGCGGGATCGAGCCCGAGGATGTGTTTCCGTAGCGGTCCACGTTCACGATGGTCTTCTCATGTGGGATGCCGAGCTTATCGGTCGCGTAGTCGATAATCCGCTTGTTCGCCTGGTGCGGGACGTAGACATCGACGTCGTCCACGGTCTTCCCGCACTCCGTCAGGACGTGGTTCGCCGACTGCACGAGGATCCTCGTCGCGAACTTGAACACCTCGCGCCCGTTCATCTTGACGTAGCCGTTGGGGTTGTCGAAGTGCCGTGACCCCGAGCCGGGCAGCCAGAGATTCTCGCCGCCTCCCCCGTCTGCGCCGAGCTCGAAGCCCAGGAACCCTCCGTGCTCGACGTGCTCGAGGACGACGGCGCCGGCTCCGTCCCCGAACAGCACCAGCGTGGAGCGATCGTCCCAGTCCAGGATCTTCGAGAGCACGTCACCGCCGACGACGAGCGCGCGCTTCGAGAGGCCGGCTGCGATCATCGCGTACCCCTGTGCGACCGCATAGACGAAGCCCGTGCAACCCGCGAGTAGGTCGTAGGCCGCAGCGTGCAACATCCCGAACTCGTCGGCGAGAATCGCCGAAGACGTCGGGAACATCATGTCGGGAGTGACCGTCGCGCAGATCAGGAGATCGATCTCGGCCGGTTGCACGCCCGCGTCCTCGAGCGCCGCCTCGACCGCAGGCCGTGCGATGTCGGTGAGTGCCTCCTCCTGGCTGGCGATGCGCCGTTCCCGGATACCTGTTCGCTCGACGATCCACTCGTCCGACGTGTCCACGATCTCGGCGAGCTCGGCGTTCGTGAGCACGCGGTCGGGGACGTGTGTCCCGAGGCCCGTGATCCCGATCCGCGGCCCGTGCACTGCCCCGATCATCAGCGTTCGACCGCGAACGTCAGCGTCCCACGAGCCGCGAGGGCGTCGCCGACGTGGGCGGTCGCCTTGCCTCGGCCGATCGAGCCGCGGACGGTGTCGATCTCACACGTGAGGGTGAGGGTGTCTCCAGGCTCGACGACCCGCTTGAACCGGCAATCGTCGATTCCCGCGAAGAAGGCGAGCCGTCCGCGATTCTCCTCCTCGACGAGCACCGCGACGGCGCCGGCCTGAGCCATCGCCTCGACGATCAGAACGCCGGGCATGACGGGACGGCCGGGGAAGTGCCCCGGAAACCACCAGTCTTCGTCGTTCACCCGGCGTCGCGCCACAACGCGCCTGCCGGCTTCCAGCTCCGTCACCTCGTCGAGGAGGAGGAACGGATCGCGGTGCGGGAGGATCGTCTCGATGACGTCCTTGCCGAACGGGGCAGCGGGCGGCTCCACGCCGCGAGTCTACTGTCAGCCTCGACCGCTGCCGGTTCGCCAGACCACTGGGACACTGACGTTCCCGGCGGAGTCCCAGGCGACGGCGCGCACCCGCCGGACCGGCTCCGCCCATGGAAGCACGAGAACGCGTGCGCGCTGGACCTCCCTGGTCTGAACCTGCCCGTTGATCCAGATCTTGAGCGCGACCGGCTCGCTGACCTCGATACGCAAGCGCCTCCCGGGAAGCAGGCGGAGGGTGGGCGCGGTCGTGTCGACGACGAACGGCATCGCGAACGTCACGGTTCCGACCTCGTCCGTGACCTCGACGACCGCGGAGAGCGGGCCGTCGGTCAGCCTGCCGACGCTCCGAGTCCCGTCCCAGACGATCCGCTCTGGGCCGGCAGCAAACGTCGTCGGCTGAAGCGGCGAGGCCACCCACCGCCCCTCCCGCAGGATCTTCACCGTGACCGTCGCCGGCGCGTTGAGCACGAATCCGATCGCGACGCGATCGGCGCGACCGTCGCCGTTCGGTGAAAACGCGGTGGGTGCGACCGAGACCAGGCCGAGCGTTCTGCTGACGGTCAGCGGAAGGCTCTGGACGACCTCCGTGCCGGCCGCAGTTCGCGCGCTGACGACCACGTTGTAGATGCCGTCCGGCAGTTCCGTGCCGTCGAGCGTCACCGAGTGCTCGCCCGCGGCGGTCCAGACCCGGTCGACCACCGTCGCCACGGTGCCTTCGGCAGCCGTGATCTCGACGGTGACGTTCGCGGCGGTGGTCAGCGTGAACGAGAGGAGGGCGGAGTCCGCCTGCCCGTCGCCATTCGGCGTGATGCTCTCGGGAGTGGTCGAGGGCTCCAGGATCGCGAGCTCCGTCGTATTGAGACCCGCACGGATGGTGCCGCTCGCCGGCCGTGCCGCCCCGGCCGAGATCGCCCACGTGTACGTCGCCGGGGGTGCTGCCGCCGCGTCCCACGTCCAGTCGACGCTCGTACCGCTTCCGGTGCCCCGAGCGACCTCGGCAGTGCCTCGCTTCACGACGACGGTCCACGGGAAGCGCGGACCGAGGTGCGCGCCGTGAACCTGACGAGTCCCTCCGCGTCCGCCTCCACGCGCGGGTCGAAGATCTTCGGCCCGCCGAGCTTCGCAACCGTCGCCGCCAGACCGTTCAGCTCGCCGTACAGGCGGTCACCAGGACACTCGGTGAGACCCGTATCGCGGTGACCCGAGATCGCCCGAAGCCGTACCGGGACGTTCGCCCGGAACCGCTCGCTTCCGCCGGAGAGAACCGTGACGATCGAGAGCGGGTCGACGTGCGCGAGATCGAGCCGCCAGGCGAGCAGCTTCGCAAGGGCGTCCAGGGCGGCGCGCGTGGGCTTCGCATCGCCGTACGTCCCGAGCAGCGCGATACCCGTCGAACCGGTGTTGAACCCCAGCGCATGCGCTCCGACGACATTCCGGTCGACTCCGCCGTACCGGCCCTCGTAGATCGTGCCGAAGCGGTCGACGAGAAAGTTGTAGCCGATGTCGTTCCAGCCGTTGCTACGCACGTGGTAGAGCTGGATGCCTCGCACGATGGCCGCAGCCTCATCCCGCGAGTACGTGTTGGTGCCCGCCGTGTGGTGGACGATCGCGAACCTGACACTCGGTGCGTAGGACGGCGGCGCTCGACGGATCGACTCGTTCGCACCCCAATCTGCGCGCGAGACGATCGCGGGCATCACGGTCCCGCTCGATGCAACAGCAGCCGCAGGCGCTCGGTACGGAACCGAGGACGCGGGACTCCAGACCAGGCGTGCCCGTACGCGTGCGACGATGCCCGTTGTCCTGATCTCGAGTCGGTTCGACGGCCCCACCCACCACGGGCTTCCGATGTGCCAGCCCGTCGTTCGATCCTCCGGAGAGCCCCGATCGGGACGGTCGTCGTCCTCCGGTGCCCCGCGGCGCCATGACGTCCAGTGGCCCGCGAGCGAACGTGTCCGGAACATCACCGATCCCGGTGCCTCGCCAGTGCAGGCCGACGAGCGTGAAGCGATGGACGTGTCGCGGCGAGCTCGAGGTGCTGTCTGACCCTGGGGCAAAGTCGGCGGTGGTGACGGAGGTCACTCCCGCACTGGACGTCGACGGCAGCGCGGCACCTGCCGTGAGCATCAGGAAAAGGGCGAGCAGGCGGCGCATTTGCGGGCAGGGTCGCTCGCACACCGTTCGAGCGCAAGCGGCAGACCCCTCCGTTGATGCAATCCTTACAGCGTGAACCGCTGCCCGCTCCGGGCTCTGATGCTCGTGCTCTGCGTACTCGCTCTCGCGGTTCCAGCGCTCGCTGTCGCGCAGACGAGGCCAGGAGGAGATTCAGGCGCGGCCACGCGTCCTTGCCGCAACGCTCGACAACGACATCAACCCGGTGACGCAGGAGTACCTCGACAACACCGTCACGCGCGCGGAGAACGACGGCTACGACGCCGTGGTGATCGTGCTCGACACTCCGGGTGGCCTCTCGTCCTCCATGCGCGGGATCGTCAAGCGCTTTCTCGCGGCGACCGTGCCCGTCATCGTCTACGTCGCCCCCTCCGGCTCGAGTGCGGACTCGGCGGGGGCAGTCATCACGATGGCCTCGGATCTGGCCGCGATGGCGCCCCAGACGAACATCGGCTCGTCGACGCCGATCTCGCTCGGCGGCGAGAACATCTCGAGCGATCTCCGGAGGAAGGTGATCAACGATGCGGCGGCGTACGTCGGCGAGCTCGCCCGGGAACACGACAGAAACGTCGCCGCAGCGCGCCTGATGGTCACGAAGGCCTCGAACTACGGCGCTCGCGAGGCGCTGCAAGATCGATCTGGTCGAGGCGATCGCACCGACGCTGCCGGCCTGCTCGACCAGGTGGACGGTCGCAAGACGGTGCCCAAGGGCATGGTCCTGCACACGGCCGGCGCGGAGATCGACGAGGTGGAGATGAGCTTCTGGCAGCGCGCCAGGGACCTCCTCATCGACCCGAATCTCATCGCGCTCATGCTCTCGATCGGCCTGATCGGAATCGTGGTCGAGCTCTGGAATCCCGGCCTGATCCTGCCGGGGACGGTCGGCGCGATCTCGTTGATACTCGGCCTCTACGGCCTCCAGGTCCTGCCGGTGTCGCTCGCCGGCCTGCTCCTGATGGGACTCGCGGCTGCGTTCTTCGTCTCCGAGGCGTTCGTCCCGACGCACGGAGCGCTTGCCGTTGCCGGTTCGATCACGTTCGTTCTCGGCGCCCTGATGCTCTTCGACCCGGCGGGAGAGGCGTACCAGGTGTCGCTGCCAGTTGCGCTCGCGATCGCGGGGACGCTCACCCTCCTCCTCGGGTTCGCACTCACACGTGTCGTTCGCGCGGCACGCCGCCCGGTCGCCGTCGGAACTCAGGGCCTGGTCGGCGAGGAGGGTGTCGTGCAGGAGAGAGGGGTTCGTCTTCTTGAACGGCGAGCTCTGGCGAGCCCACGCAGCGGACGACTCACCGCTCGTCCCCGGAGAGCACGTCCGCGTCGAGGAGATCGGTGACGACCTCCAGCTCGTCGTAGGATCACTGTCACCTACCGAGGAGGGGCAGAGGTAAATGGCCGCCGCTGGAATCGCGTTCATCGCAGTCGTCGTCATCGTCGTCCTGATCCTGTTCGCCGCAGTCAAGATCGCCCGCGAGTACGAGCGCGGCGTCATCTTCCGACTCGGGCGCCTGCTTCCCAACCCGAAGGGGCCAGGTCTCTTCCTCCTGATTCCGATCGTCGACCGGATGGTCAAGGTCGACCTGCGCACCGTCACGCTCAACGTGCCGCCCCAAGAGGTGATCACGAAGGACAACGTCCCGGTGCGCGTGAATGCGGTCGCCTACTTCCGCATCGTCGAGCCGAACGCATCGATCGTGCAGGTCGAGAACTTCATGGTCGCGACCTCTCAGATCGCTCAGACGACCTTGCGCTCCGTCCTCGGTCAGCACGTGCTCGACGAGCTCCTGTCCGAGCGCGACAAGATCAACGCGATCCTCCAGGCGATCATCGACGAGGCGACGTCTCCGTGGGGCATCAAGGTCTCGGTCGTCGAGGTCAAGGACGTCGAGATCCCCTCCGACATGCAGCGCGCGATGGCGCGTCAGGCCGAGGCCGAGCGCGAGCGACGCGCAAAGGTCATCTCGGCCGAGGGTGAGTATCAGGCGTCGGAGCGCCTCAAGGACGCCGCAGCGATCATGGCCCAGGAGCCGATCACGGTTCAGCTGCGCTATCTGCAGACACTGCTGGAGATCGGCGGCGCGAACAACTCGACGATCGTCTTCCCGATTCCGATCGACATCCTGACGGCGCTGTCAAAGCTCGCGACAGACAACGACAAGCCGTAAACCGGCGCATCGGCGCAACCCGAAGAGAGTGTCCGCTCGGGGCTCGGCTAGTCGTCAGCCGGCGCAGCCGGGTCGATCTGCGAATCCGGTGTGTCGTCGGCGTCGTCAGCCGACGCGACCGGCTCGAGGTCCGAGTCGGGCATGTCTTCGGTGTCGTCGTCCGAACCCACAACCGGTGCGAGCGCGGACACCTGCTCGTCGCCGCGTAGTCGCATGACGATGACGCCCTGCGTCGCGCGTCCGGCACGACGGATCCCCTCCACGGGCATGCGGATGACCGTTCCGCCCGTCGAGATCAGCATCATCTGATAGCCCTCGCGGACGAGGCGCGCTCCCGCCAGTTGGCCCTTCGCCGCCGTCAGCTGGACGGTCTTGACACCGAGGCCGCCGCGCCCCTTGCGAGGGTATTCGCGAATGAGCGTGCGCTTGCCGTACCCCTGATCGGTAACCACCAGGAGATCGGCGTCGTCCTGGGCAACCATGGCAGCGATGACCTCGTCGCCCTTCCGTAGCGACATCCCGCGGACGCCTCCGGTCGCGCGTCCCATCGGGCGAGCTTCCTTCTCCTGGAAGCGGATCGCCTGCCCGCGGCGAGACACGAGAAGCAGGTCGTCTCCACCGGAGGACAGGAACGCCTCGACGACCTCGTCGTCGTCTCGCAGGTTGATGGCGATGATCCCCTCCGACTTGAGCGGCGTGTTGTAGTCCGTGAACTTCGTCTTCTTCACCACGCCGTTGCGCGTCGCCAGAACGAGGTAGTCCATCTCGGAGAAGTCGCGCGTGCGGATGACGGCGCGGACCTTCTCGTCCTGCCGGAACGGCAGGAGATTGACGATCGCCCGGCCCTTCGACTGGCGCGACCCGAGCGGAAGCTCGTGCACCTTCAGGCGGTAGACCTTCCCGGTCGAGCTGAAGAACAGGATGTAGTCGTGCGTCGACGCCACGAAGAGGTGCTCGATGTAGTCCTCGTCCTTCAGGTCCATCCCCATGACGCCGATCCCACCGCGCCGCTGCTCGCGGTACGTCGTCACCGGGAGACGCTTGACGTACCCGGACTGCGTGATCGCGATGACCATGTCCTCCTCCGCGATCAGGTCCTCGAGCTCGAGATCGGTCTCGCCGGCGACGATCTCCGTCCTGCGGTCGTCGTCCCGGGCATAGACCTGCTTGACCTCGAGCAGCTCCTCGCGGACGACGCCGTCGATGCGGGCTGGATCACCGAGAACGGCACGGAGCTCTGCGATGCGCTCCTGGAGATCTGCGAATTCGTCCTGGATCCTCTTTCGCTCGAGACCCGTGAGCGCTCGGAGACGGAGATCGAGGATCGCCTGCGCCTGGATCTCCGAGAGCTCGAAACGAGCGATGAGGGCGGAACGCGCCTCGTCGGTGTCGTCCGCGGCGCGGATCGTCGCGATGACCTCGTCGAGGTTGTCGAGCGCGATCAGATAGCCCTCGAGCACGTGCGCGCGGTCGACCGCCTTGCGAAGCTCGAACTTCGAGCGGCGAATGACGATCTCGCGCTGGTAGTCGAGGTAATGACGGACGATCTCGAGCAGCGAAAGCGTCCTGGGGACGCCGTCGACGAGGGCGACCGCGTTGTAGCCGAACGTCGACTGGAGCGACGTGTGCTTGAAGAGCTTGTTGAGAACGACCTGTGGGATCGCGTCGCGCTTGATGTCGATCTGGATGCGCATGCCGGACCGGTCCGAGTGGTCCTTCACGTCTGAGATCTCGGAGAGCACCTTGTCGTTGACGAGGTCGGCGATCTTCTTGATCACCCCGGTGTCGCCGCCCTTCTTCACCCCGTACGGAAGCTCGGTGACGATGATTGCGCTTCGGCCGCCGCGCAGCTCCTCGACATGCGCACGGGCGCGCATCACGACCCGGCCCCTGCCGGTGCGGTATGCATCGCGGACTCCGGAGCGGCCGACGACGATGCCGCCGGTCGGGAAGTCCGGGCCCTTCACGTGCTTCATCAGGTCCTCGACGTTCGCGTCCGGCTTGTCGATCAGCTGTACGACCGCGTCGACGGCTTCGCTGAGACGATGTGGCGGGATGTTCGTCGCCATGCCGACGGCGATACCGGACGAGCCGTTGACGAGGAGATTCGGAAATCGCGCCGGCAGTACGGACGGCTCGCGTCTCGATTCGTCGTAGTTCGGAACGAAGTCGACGGTGTCCGCGTCGATGTCCCGGAGCATCTCGGTGGCGAGTCTGGTGAGGCGAGCCTCCGTGTAGCGCATCGCCGCGGCGGGATAGTCGTCGATGTTCCCGAAGTTTCCCTGCCCGTCGACGAGGGGGTAGCGGAGCGAGAACGGCTGCGCCATCCGCACGAGCGTGTCGTAGATCGCCTGATCGCCGTGGGGGTGATAGTTACCCATGACGTCTCCGACGACGCGGGCGCTCTTGAGGCGCGGCCGGTTCGGCTGAAGCCCGGCCTCGGTCATGGCGAACAGCACCCGGCGGTGGACGGGCTTCAGACCGTCTCGGACGTCCGGCAGCGCCCGCGAGACGATGACGCTCATCGCGTAGTCGAGGAAGCTCGAGCGCATCTCCTGCTCGAGCTCGCGCGGCTCGATGCGGCCGGCGCCGAGCGGCTCGATGACGTCAGACATCGAGGAACCTCACATCGCGTGCGTTCTGCTCGATGAACTCGCGTCTGGGTTCGACCTGATCTCCCATCAGCGTCGAGAAGACGCGATCAGCGGCTGCCGCATCCTCGACCTCCACCCGGATGAGCATCCGGTTCAACGGGTTCATGGTCGTATCCGCGAGCTCCTCTGCGTCCATCTCACCGAGGCCCTTGAACCGGCTGATCTGGATGTTCTCCTTGGCCAGCTCGAGCGCGCTCTCGCGGAGCGCTCCGAACGTCTCCGCATGGCGCGTCTTCTTCCCCATCGAGATGTCGAAGGGCGGGAGGCCGATGATCTCGACGAGGCGGTTGTACGTCTTGCGGACGTTCTCGTAGATCGGCGAGGCGAGAAGCGCGACCGGGACGACGACGCTCGCGGCGGCGCCGGTCTCGCGCTCGACGACGCGCACGTGGGTACCGTCCTCGTCCGACTCGAGCACGGCGAACTCGAACCCGTTCGGATCGAGCCCTGCGAGCGCTCCCTCGACGCCCAGCGCCTGCTCGGCCTCGACGAGGCGGTGATCGACCACGAAGTTCGCAGCGGCAGCGCCGAAGTCCTCGCGGAGCCGTGACACCCAGCCGTCGAACTCGTGGAGCACGCGGACGAGGCGCCCGTACCGTGCTTCCGTCAGCTTCTGCGTCTCGCCGCTCCGGTCTTGCACATCCATGTCCTTGATCCGCTCCTGGACGAGGATCTCCTCGAGCTGCGACTCCTTCTCGACGTAGCGCTGCTGGTTGCCGATCTTCACGCGGTAGAGCGGTGCGACGGCGATGTACACGTGCCCGCGCTCGACGAGCTCCTGCATCTGCCGGTAGAGGAACGTGAGGATGAGAGTCCGGATGTGGGCGCCGTCGACGTCCGCGTCTGTCATGACGATCACGCGGTGATAGCGGAGCTTCGACATGTCGAGCTCCTCGCCGATCCCGGTCCCGATCGCGGTCACGATCGACTGGATCTCCTCGTTCGAGAGAACCTTGTTGATCCGATTCTTCTCCGCATTGATCACCTTGCCGCGGAGCGGCAGGATCGCCTGGTAGGTGCGATCGCGGCCGTCGACGGCCGAGCCGCCGGCGGACGGTCCCTCGACGAGGAAGAGCTCTGCGGATTCCGGATCGTTGATCTGGCAGTCGGCCAGACGACCGGGAAGTGAGTTGCTCTCGAGAGCGCTCTTACGACGTGTCAGGTCTCGCGCTTTGCGCGCGGCCTGGCGCGCGCGTGCGGCCGACGACTGCCTTGTTGATGATCTGGCGCGCCTCCGTCGGGTTCTCCTCGAGGAACTCCGCGAGCCGTTGATTCACGGTCTGCTTGACGAGACCTTCGACCCAGGCGTTGCCGAGCTTCGTCTTCGTCTGCCCTTCGAACTGCGGCTCGGACAACTTCACGGAGATGACGGCCGCAAGTCCCTCGCGGACGTCCTCGCCCTCGAGGTTGTCCTCCTTCTCCTTCAGCAAGGCCTTGTCGCGCGCGTACTTGTTGAGCGTCGCCGTCAGGGCGCTCCTGAAGCCAGTCAGATGCGAGCCGCCCTCCTGCGTGTTGATGTTGTTCGCGAACGAGAAGACCGACTCGACGTACGAGCCGTTCCATTGCATCGCGACCTCGACGGTGCCAGTCGCCTGTACGTCGCCGTTCGTCTCGCTCTCGAAGTAGACGATGGACTTGTGCAGCGGATCCTTCGTCTGGTTCACGTGTGCCACGAAGTCCTTGATCCCGCCCTCGTAGTGGAACTCGACGTTCTTTCCGCCCGCCCGCTCGTCGGTGAAGACGATGCGGAGGCCCTTCGTGAGGAACGCGGTCTCGCGGAGGCGCTGGATGAGCACGTCCTCTTGCCACTCGACCTCGTCGAACACCTCGTGGTCCGGCATGAAGACGACCGTGGTACCCGTCTCCTTCGTCGGGCCGATGGCCTTGAGGTCGGTCGTCGGCTCGCCGCGGGCGAACTCCTGCTGCCAGATCTTGCCGTCGCGGCTGACCTCGACGGTGAGCCACTCGGACAGCGCGTTCACGACCGAGACGCCGACGCCGTGCAGCCCTCCCGAGACCTTGTAGCCCTCGCCGCCGAACTTCCCGCCGGCGTGCAACTTCGTCAGAACGACCGTGACGGCGGGCAGTCCTTGATCCGGCATGACGTCCACCGGAATGCCTGAGCCGTTGTCTCGGACGGTGACCGAGTTGTCCGGATGCAGCACGACCTCGACGAGATCGGCGCGGCCGGCGAGTGCCTCGTCCACCGAGTTGTCGACAACCTCGAAGATGAGGTGATGGAGACCCCGAGAGCCCGTCGACCCGATGTACATACCGGGTCGCAACCGGACCGGTTCGAGGCCCTCCAGAACAGTGATGTCTTTTGCGGTGTACGCAGCTTCAGCCATTAAAAAAGCCCTGCAAATCGCCATTTTGCGGGCACGGGTAAGTCTACCAGAAACCGCGGTCGGACGGGCCGCCCGGTGCACTCTTTGCGAGGCTTGCTCGTGCCGCTCGCGCAACGAGCTCGCGAAGGTCCGCATCCTCGATCGAGGCCGCCGCGGAGGCCGCCGCGGAGGCGGTCTCAGGCGAGGGCTCGACCGTCCCCTGGTGGGGCTTCGTCGAGGCCTCGGCGGCGTGTTCCGGGCCGTGCTCGGGTACCGGGCCTGGCCGAAACCGAACTCGCGGCGGGCCCTCCTCCCCGAGCCGCTCCCGGAGACGAGCGACGATGTCCGGCGACATCCGGTCGAGCTCGAACGCCCAGGTCGCGGAGGAGGTCGCGACGTGCAACGTGCGGTCCTTTGCCAGCCGCAGGGGCCACGCGTTTCGTGCAATCGCGGACCCGACCGCCGCGGGCCACGCCCTCGTGATCTCGGTCAGCGCGAGTCCCTCGCCCCCACCGGTGCGCGCAAGGCGCCGTTCCACCTCGTTCCCGATGCGCTCCATCAGCCCGTCCGCACCGTGCCGGGCTCCACGAGGAGCAGCTGCGACGGTTCCGCCGGCAGCGCCGCGGCGGCCGTGGCCGTCACGAGCGTCTGACCTCCATCCGAGATCATCTCCGCCAACGCGCTTCGCCGGGTGCCGTCGAGCTCCGAGAGGACGTCGTCGAGGAGGACGAGCGGCGCCACACCCTCGCGGTCTGCGAGCACCTTCGCCTCCGCGAGGACGAGCGCGAGGACGGCGGCGCGTTGTTCGCCCTGCGATCCGAACGCTCGAAGCTCTCGCCCGTCGGCCTCGATTCGGATGTCGTGGAGGTGGGCTCCCAAGCTCGTCACGCCCCGCTGGAGATCGCGATCCAGGCGGACGGCCATATCTGCCGTCGACGGTGCGTCGCCCTCGTACAGGGTCGCGAGCGCTGCAAGGCCGAGGCTGTCCGCGCAACGCTCGAGCGGGTCGGCAAGGAGGGCGAGCGCTTCGAGTCTTGCCTCCACCAGCATGCTGCCGAGCTCGACGACGGCTTCAGTCCACGGCGCAACGGCGTCGCGCGTCGACGCACCGATTGCAGCACGGCGAAGTGCTGCATTGCGCTGGCCGATCGCGGCCGCGTAGTCGACCGGAAGCCGAGATCGAGCGGGGAGCATCCGACCGAGCACTCGATCGACGTACGCCCGCCGCGTCGCCGGGCCGCCCTTGACGACCGCCAGTCGGTCGGGCGTGAACACGAGCGTGTGGAGCTCCGAACGGAGCTGTTCCGCCGAACGCAGGGTGCTGCCGTTCAACTGGGCGCTGCGCGCGTTCTTCACGGCAAGCCTCAGATCCACACGCACGGGCGTGGCACCACGGTGTCCGCTGAGCTGCACTCGCCCCGTGGTCGCACCGAAGCGCACCATTTGCGCATCGCTCCGCGCGCGCGGCGAAAACCCCTGCGTCCCGAGATGGAGAGCCTCCAGCAGATTCGTCTTCCCGGCCCCGTTCGCCCCGGCCACGAGCACGACGCCCGGTTCGAGCGCCAGCTCTAGCCCGGCATACGACCGAAAGTCTCGGAGCGTGATGCCCTGGACGATCAGCCTGCCAGCAACCTGCTCGCGACGGGTCAGCCCGCGAGCCTGATCGGCATGATCAGGTACCAGAAGCTCTCGTCCGGAGCGGCCAGCAGTCCCGGCCGCAGAGGGTTGATGAGCTTGAGCTGCACCGTCTCGCCCCCGACGACCTCGAGTCCCTCCCTCAGGAAGTCCGGGTTGAAGCCGATCTCGAGCGGCTCACCGGCATAGTCGATCTCGAGTGCCTCGCTCGCTTCGCCGACGTCCTGCGTCTGCGCCGAGACGGCGAGCTCGCCCTCGGCGAATCTCAAGCGCAGTGGGGCATTCCGCTGCGCCATGACGCCGGCGCGTCGAATCACCTCGAGGAGCGGCTCGCGAGGAGTGGTCACCTCGATCTCGAACGTCTCGGGGAGGAGTTGCTTGTAGTTCGGGAACTGCCCGTCGATTCGCCGGGTCGTCAGCCAGACGTCCCCGGCGCCGAACACCACGTGGTTCTCGTGCACGCCGAGGCTGACGACTTCTCCACCCCCGGCAAGGCGGGCGAGCTCCTGGAGCGCCCTTGCGGGGATGATCGCGTCGAGCTCCGGCCCCGATTCACCGAGTGCCGTCTCCTTCACCGCGAGTCGGTACGAGTCCGTCGCGGCCATCGTCAACCGGTCGCCTTCGAAGCGAACGAGGATCCCGGTGAGCACAGGCCGCGACTCGTCGCGGGAAGCGGCTCTCGCGACCTTCTCGATCGTCCCGAGGAGCGCCGGCGCCGAGATCGTGTGCAGGGGGACGTCGAGCGCCGGCAGTCGGGGGAAGTCCTCCGCGCTGAAGACGTTGACCTTGGACGAGTAGCGACCCGAGGTGACCTCGAGGACCCCGTTGCCCTGATCGAACGAGAATGCCACCGAGTCGTCAGGCAAGAGCCGGACGAGATCGGTGAGCAGCCGTCCGGGCACGACCACCGCGCCTTCGCCTTCGACGGTGCCGGCGACGGATGCACGGAGCGACACCTCCATGTCCGTCGTGCTCAACTCGAGCTTCCCGTCGTCGGGCCGAATCATGATCCCGGTCAGCACCTGGACCGCGCTACGCGACGACAGCCCGCGAGAGACGATTCCGAGAGCGGCAGCCAGATCGTCGCGAGAGCAGGTCACGCGAAGCTCGGTGGCCGTGGCTAGGTCTGTATCCATTACTTAGAGAAAAGGCTCGTAGTCGTAGTAGGGAGTGTGCACGACGTGGAAGACGGGCGATTCGTAGGTGGCGAGCAGGCAAAACGCATGGGGACAGGAGTGTTGGTAGCCGTCAACACGTCTCACAGCTTTCGAGGCGATGGTGGAAGGACCCCCATCGCTACCGTGCCTGCTTGATCCGCGCCGTCAACTCTTGCACAAGGTTGTACACAGAGCGATCTTCGCGGATGAGGCGCGTGATCTTCGATGTCGCGTGGATCACCGTCGTGTGATCGCGCCCCCCGAACTCCTTGCCGATCTTGGGCAGGGACGAGTCCGTGAGCTCGCGTGAGAGGTACATCGCGACCTGGCGGGGATAGGCAACTGCCTGAGAACGCCGAGGACTCACGAGCTCGTCGAGTGTGACTCCGAATCGTTCGGACACCGCCTCCTGGATCCGCGGGATCGTCACCTCGGGAGCAGCATCTCCCTGGGGGAACACGTCCTTCAGCACGTGCTCGGCGAGATCGACGGTCATCGACCTGTCGGTGAGCGACGAAAAGGCGACCACCCGAGTGAGTGCACCTTCGAGCTCGCGGATGTTCGAGGAGACACGACCTGCGATGAACGTCAGGACCTCGGGATCCGTGACGGCGATCCGCTCCGTGTTGACCTTCTTCCGCAGGATCGCGATCCGGGTCTCGAGGTCGGGCGGCTGGATGTCGGTCAGCAGCCCCCACTCGAATCGCGAGCGAAGCCGCTCCTCGAGCGTGGCGATCTCACGCGGAGGCCGATCGGAGGAGATGATGATCTGCGCACCGCCCTCGTAGAGCGAGTTGAACGTGTGGAAGAACTCCTCCTGGATCCGCTCCTTCCCCTCGAAGAACTGGATGTCGTCGATGAGGAGGACGTCGTAGTTGCGGTAGCGGCGCTTGAAGCCCTCGATCCGCTTGTCGCGTAGCGAGTCGATGAAGTCGTTCATGAACGTCTCGCTCGTCACGTAGCGCATCGTCAGTCGCCGGGAGTGCTGGCGCACGTAGTGACCGATGGCCTGGAGCAGGTGGGTCTTCCCGAGGCCCGTGCCGCCGTAGATGAAGAGGGGGTTGTAGGCCTGGGCCGGCGCCTCCGCGACGGCGAGCGCAGCCGCATGCGCGAACCGGTTCGAAGACCCGATGACGAAGAGGTCGAACGTGTACTTGGGGTTGAGCTCGACCTCCGGACCCTCGCGGAAGCCCGGGTCCGAGTCTCGTTCGCGTGCCTGCGGAGGAGGCGCCGCTCGGCTCGGCCGCGGCGCAGCCGCGTGCTCCGCGACGGTGAACGAGACACCGATGTCCCGTCCCGAAGCCTCGCGGGCAGCGCTCGAGACGTAGCTTCCGAAGTGGCTCTCGATCCAGTCACGCGTGAAGTCGTTCGGGACCGTCACGACGAGCGTCTTGTCGGTCAGGGACCGTGGCTCCGCATACGCAAACCACGTGTCGTAGGTGGGCTCGCTGACGCTCTGCCGGAGCCGGAGCGCGATCGCGTCCCAGAGGCTCTCAGCTGTTGTTTCCGTGAGTTGTTCCAACCGTCGCCGCGCCCGTCCACCGTCGCAAGAGAACGGCGAGCATACCACCGTTCCAGCGACCTCTCAATGCCACGAAGAGGCACCCTGTGGAAGAAAAACCCCGCTATTTGCAGGAAGTTCTGGCAATCCACACCTCTATCCACAGATGTGGATGAAGACGTCTCGGTTCGCTGGTTGGACAACGCCGAATCCATCTGAGCAGCCATTTCGGATAGGCACCTGCAACCAGCCGCTGTGGAAAACTGGGCAGGGACGGGTCGTCTATACTCCCCGGTCGGCCCGCAGGGCTCCTCCTTACGAAGACGACTCGCCGACGTGAAACGCACCTACCAGCCGAACGTCCGCCGCCGCAAGCGCCGGCATGGCTTCCGCGCGCGGATGTCGACACGCGGAGGTCGTGCGATCCTCAAGCGTCGGCGCGCGAGGGGACGCAAGCGCCTCTCCGCCTAAGGGCGTTGCCCGTGCAGCGCCGCCACCGGCTCTCTCGCTCCAAGGATTTCGACGCTGTCTACCGCCACGGATCGTCGGCGTCGGGCCGGTATCTAACTCTGCACTGGTTTCCGCGCGACGAGGACCCCGACGGCGTCCCGAGATTGGGTCTCGCCGTTCCCAGGTCGGTCGGAACTGCGGTCGTCCGCAACCGTGTGAAGCGTCTTCTGCGAGAGGTCTGGCGGGCGTGCCTCGACGAGATCCCGCACGGGCGCGATTACGTGCTGGTCGCTCGGCCCGGCATCGCTGAGCCGGCAAGCGCCCGAGGCGCCGACTGGCTCGGCGAGGAGCTTGCAGAGATCCTGAAGAAGGTGGACGCGTGAAGTACCTGCGTCCTCGCTACCTGGGAATCGCCGCCGTCTATTCCTGGCGCTGGACGTTCGGTCTTCTTCTGACTCCGCCCGGAACGTGCAAGTACCACCCGAGCTGCTCACAGTACGCATTGGATGCGCTCGGAGAGTTCGGCCTCATCCGGGGGTCGGCTCTTGCGGCGTGGCGACTCCTCCGCTGCAACCCGTGGAGCCACGGTGGCGTCGATTACGCGCGCGACCAGACGGTCTTCCCGCTCCTCTCGCGGAAGAAGGCGAAAGCATGATCGTCGGCGGTCTCCTCTCGCCGATCGAGAACATCCTCACGGATGTCCTGAAGTGGCTGCACGAGACCGGCGGCCTCAGCTGGGCCTGGTCGATCGTCGCGCTGACCGTGATCGTCCGGATCCTGCTCGTGCCGGTGGCGCTTCGGCAGATCCATTCGATGCAGAGCTTGCAGATGCACGCGCCCGAGATGAAGGCGATCCAGCAGCGGTACAAGAGCGACCGCCAGAAGCAGAGCGAAGAGCTCATGAAGTTCTACAAGGAGAACAAGATCAACCCGTACGCGGCCTGCCTCCCGGTCGTGTTCCAGATCCCGATCTTCATCTCGCTCTTCTACGTGCTCAAGGACTTCGAGAAGGAGGTCTTCGCCACGTCGGGGGGCTCGCTCGACTGGCTCGGCCTCGTCGACATAACGGAGAAGACGAAGTACGGCTGGGGACCGGTGCTCCTCGTCGTCTACGTCGCGAGCCAGCTGACGTCGACGTGGCTCATGTCGACGTCCATGCAGAGCACGTCCCAGCGCGTGATGATCATGGTGCTCCCGATCGTGTTCATCCCCTTCATCCTCAGATTCCCCTCGGGGCTCATGATCTACTGGCTGACGACGAACCTGTGGACGACCGGTCAGGGGGTCGTGACCCGACGCCTCATGCCGAAGCCGGCGGTGCCTCCCAAACGGACGAGCCGTACGCCGGGCCGAGACACACCGGCTGCTGCCGAGACGGCATCGTCGCCCGATCGCGGCGCCGCGCAATCCCAGTCACGCTCCGGACCTCCGAGGAAGGTCAAGCGGAGACGCGGCGGGAAGCCGAAGCGGTGAGCGAGTCGACCGTCGTCCGGGTGGAGGCCACCGGCGAAACCGTCGGTGAGGCCAAGTGGACAGCGCTCCGCGAGCTCGAGCAGCTCGTGGACTCCCTCGACCGCGAGAGCGTTCGGTTCGAGATCGTCTCGGAGGGTGAGCGGGGTCTGCTCGGGGTCGGTTTCACTCCGGCGAAGGTCATTGCGGAGGTCGATGCGGGTCCGCCGCCCGCCGGCGTCTCCCCGGAAGCTGCTTCTGCGAAGGAGTTCGTCCAGCGGGTCGCAAACGCGATCGGAGCGAGTATCTCGACCAGCGTGGAGGACCGCGACGGCTCCGTGACCGTCACGTGCGCGGGCGCGGATCTGGGTCTTCTCATCGGGAAGCACGGCCAGACCCTCGACGCCATCCAGTACCTCGCAAACGCGATGGTTCGCACGGGTGGCGGCACACACGACGTCATCGTGGATGCGGCCGGTTATCGCGCCCGGCGAGCGGCGACACTGGACACGCTTGCCCGCCAGAGCGCTCAACGTGCGTCGGCCACGGGGGCCCGTGTCGAGCTCGAGCCCATGACTGCGGTCGAGCGCAAGATCATCCACGAGGCACTGAAGGACGATCCCGAAGTCGAGACGATGAGCGAGGGCATGGAGCCGAACCGCTTCGTGGTCGTCGTCCCCCGGCTCATCGCCAGCTGAGCAGCGTGGAGGCCGTACTCGAGCGCTGGCTCGAGGAGGTGCTCGCGACGCCCGGACTGACGTCCTTGAAGAATCTGGACATCGCCCGTGGCGTCCTGGTCGACGACGCGCTGCGCGCGATCCCGGTGGTCTCGGCAAATTCCGGGCCGGTCGTCGACCTCGGCTCCGGTGGAGGGTCGCCCGGGATTCCCCTTGCCGTGTCGTTGCCCGACCGTCCCGTGACGCTCCTCGAGGCACAACGGCGCAAGTGTGAGTTCCTGGAGCGATTTGCGGCCGTGCTCCCGAACGTCGACGTCGTCTGGGGAAGAGCCGAGGACGCACCGGTGGACGCGTACGGAGTGGCTCTCGCGAAGGCGCTCGCGAAGCCGCCCGTTGCCGCAGAGCTCTGTCTGCCCCTCGTCCGTCCCGGGGGCGTTGCGGTTCTGTGGGTCGGCGCGACCGCCGACGTAGACGCCGTCGCGCATGTCGCAGAGCGCCTTGCCGGTCGTGTCGAGGAGCGCCTCGAAGGCCTTGTCGTCCTTCGGAAGACAGGTCCGACGCCGCCCGGGTTTCCGCGTCGCCCGGGCATGGCGAAGAAGCGGCCGTTGGTCTGACGCCGGCCTGCCTTTCGGCGTCCGCACCCGACGATAGCCTCCCGCAGATGCCCGCCCGGGTCTACGCAGTCGCGAACCAGAAGGGCGGCGTCGGCAAGACGACGACCGCCGTCAACGTCGGCGCCTGTCTCGCGGAGGCGGGTGAACGCGTCCTTCTGATCGATCTCGACCCGCAGGCGAACGCAAGCTCGGGACTCGGCGTTCGGGCAAACGGCACGTCCACGTACGACCTCCTGGACGGAGCGCCACTCGCCGCGCTCGTGCACCCGACGTCGTTCCCGAACCTCGATGTGGTCGCTGCGAAACGCGATCTCGCTGCCGCGGCAGTCGATCTCGCTGCTCGCGAGGGCGGAGAGCGCTACCTCGCGGAGGCGTTGGAGGGCGGGCTCGAGCCGTACTCCTTCGTGTTCCTCGACTGCCCTCCGTCGTTCGGTCCGCTGACGGTCAACGCGCTCGCTGCGGCCAGTCGAGCACTCGTTCCGGTGCAGGCCGAGTACTACGCGCTCGAGGGGTTGTCCCAGCTTCTCGGGACGATCAACCTGGTCAAGGCGCGCCTCAATCCCGCGCTGGCGGTTGCCGGCGTTCTGCTCACGATGGCGGACTCGCGTACGCGACTGTCCGCGGATGTGGAATCCGAGCTGCGCAAGCACTTCGGCGGGCTCGTCTTCCAGACGACCGTGCCTCGCTCGGTCCGCCTCGCCGAGGCGCCGAGCCACGCACTCCCCGCGATCGCCTACGACCGGCGCTCGGCCGGCGCGCAGGCTTACTGGAAGGTGGCGATGGAGCTTGTCGAGCGTTCCTAAGGAGCGCCGCGGTCTCGGCCGCGGGCTGGAAGTCCTGCTTGGCGATGCAGGTCAGCCGGAGCTGTTGCACCTGCCCGTCGAGACGATCCATCCAAACCCGCGGCAGCCCCGCCGGCGCTTCGAGCCCGAAGCCGCCGCCGGACTCGCCGCATCGATCCGGCTTCAGGGTGTTCTGCAGCCGGTCGTCGTCCGGCGCCGGGCGGAGGGCGGCTTCGAGCTGATTGCCGGCGAGCGCCGCTGGCGCGCCGCTCGCGCAGCCGGAGCGCCGACGTTGCCGGCACTCGTGAAGGACGTCGGCGATCGCGACTCCCTCTTGTTCGGGCTCGTCGAGAACGTCGCCCGGGAGCAGCTCTCGCCTGTCGAAGAAGCTCGCGCGTACGCGTCGCTCGTCGACGAGTTCGAGCTGTCGCTCGGAGACGTCGCCGAACGCGTTGGCCGCTCGAAGTCCGCGGTGTCCAACCGGCTCCGCCTGCTCGAGCTTCCCGAGGACGTTCTGTGGATGCTCGCGCGAGGAGACATCACGGAGGGCCACGCCCGAGCGGTGCTTGCACTACCGGACGACGATGCGCGAAAGCGTCTTGCGCGCCGAATTGCGAAGGAAGGCATGACCGTGCGCGGAGCCGAGCGCGCGGCGCGGGACGGGGGAGCTCGCCGCCGCCCACGTCGTACGGTGACCCTCGATCCGGAGCTGGCGACCCGCGCCCGCGCGGCCGCCGAGCGGCTGACCGGGATGCCGACGCGCGTCAGCGGAGGCGTGCTCCAGATTCAGTTCGGCGACGAGACGGGACTCGCCGAGGTCGTCGAGGTGCTCGAAGCTGCCGCTCCCTGATTCGGCGGGCACCTCGACATGGGCGATCGTGGATTCGAACCACGGACCTCCGCCTTATCAGAGCGGCGCTCTAACCAACTGAGCTAATCGCCCGGGGACGGCAACTGTAGCGCAGGCCTCACGTCTAAGATGAGCGTGGGCCAGGCCATGCGAGAGATGAACCTCTACGGCGTCAGCTTCGAGCCGATCGGCAAGCAGCCGATCGTGCTCTTGAAGACGGCTGACGACGACAAGTTCCTCCCGATCTGGGTCGGTCATCCCGAGGCGGCGGCGATCCTGATGAAGCTCCAGGGCGCATCCCCACCGCGGCCGATGACTCACGACCTCTTCACAGACGTGATCTCGGAGCTCCAGGCCGAGATCGTCAAGGTCGAGGTGACCGAGCTGCGCGAGAACACGTTCTACGCGCGGATCACGATCGTGCAGGACGGTCGCGAGCTCGAGATCGACTCGCGTCCGTCGGACGCGATCGCACTCGCCGTCCGGTGTGACGCGCGGATCTTCGCGGCGGACGAGGTCATCGCCGAGTCGGGCATCGAGTTCCACGCCGAGGACGATGACCAGCCCGGACTCGTGACGGCGTCGAGCCTCGCCGACCTGGACCCTGCCGAGTTCAGGCAGTTCCTCGAGACGGTGACGCCCGAGGAGTTTGCGTCGAGCCTCGAGGAGCTGGAGGAGCTCGAGGACGAGGACGAGTAGCCCTCGACCGGGTCAGTCGAGGAACGCGACCGACACGATGAGCGCGATGCTGTTGAACACGCCGTGCAGGATCATTGTCGGGTAGACGCTGTCCGTCTTCATGCGCAGCCACCCGACGACGAGGCCGAAGAACGCGAGAATCGGGAGGGCGACGAGCAGCCCGTGCGACAGGCCAAAGAGTATTCCGGTGACGAAGATGGCGACCCACGGCCCGTACGGGACGAGCAGCGAGTACCCGAGTCCGCGGTAGGTCAGCTCCTCCACGACGGGCGCCACGATCGCGACCGTGACGAAGAACGCCGCGAAAGGAGCTGCTCGGCTCGAGTCCCACTCGTCCGGCACGAGTCCCTGCTCGCCGTTTGCGTCAAGGAACGGCTCGAGCGCTGCGCCCACGAGCCAGATGGCGAAGAGTCCGGCGAGGCAGAGTCCGAGCGCCCGGGGCCAGGATGCGGGCCTACGAAGCGCGAACGTCTCCCGGATCGGCAAACCTCGCGCGATGAGCAGCAGGATTCCAAGCATGATTCCGTACTGGACGACGGCGAGGATCGACGCAGACCACTCGTATGCGATGTCCTTGGGAGGCTCCGATCCGGCGAGCCGGCTCGCGTACCCGAGCGCGGTGAGGGAGAGAACGAAGACGAGCCAGGCCACCAACCGGCCAGGGTGCGCGAGTTCGGATCGCACCGCCAGCTGTGTGTGTACAGCACCGAGATGCTGCGAATAAGTCGCCTCGGGCACCCATTCGCCGCACTGAGGACACTGGATGTCGGCCTTCACGTTGGCTTCATTCCAGCATGCGACGGATCGCGGCCGATGAGGAGGCGCTTCCCCGCTGTCGAAGCTTCTCTCGTGAGGGCTAGCATCACCGGATGAGCCCGGATCGTCGCTCCCGGCATGCGCCGCTCGATCCGGAGCTCTTGCTTGCCCGCCACCGGAGGCAGCGCGCCATCCGCCGCCGCCGTCGCCGGACAGCGGTCATCGCGACCCTCGCCGCGATCGTCGCTATCGCGACAGCGGCGGTGATGGGCGGGGGAGCAGCGGTGTTTGCCTACGGATCGTCGTGCGATCTGCGCTCGTTGCACTCGACCCAGATCGGCCAGAACTCGTTCGTCTACGCAGCGAACGGCGCGCTACTCGGGGTGATCCCTGCCGAGCGCAACCGTCAACCGGTGTCCGCGGCTGACATGTCTCTCTGGGTTCGCAAGGCCACCGTCGCAGTCGAGGATCGCCGGTTCTTCCGGCATGGGGGGCTCGATCTCGAGGGAATCGCGCGAGCGGCGGTTGCAGACGTCAGGGCGGGCGCGATCGTGGAGGGCGGCTCGACGATCACGCAGCAGCTCGTCCGCGATCTCTACATCTCGCAGGAGCGCACGGTGCAGCGCAAGCTCAAGGAGGCCTGCCTGGCGACGAAGCTCGACGGCAAGTGGGGGAAGCAGCGGATCCTGACGACGTACCTGAACCGCGTCTACTACGGAGAGCAGGCGTACGGGATCGAAGCGGCATCGCGGACGTATTTCTCGAAGCACGCCAGCGACCTCACGCTATCCGAGGCCGCCCTCCTTGCGGGACTCACGCAGGCGCCGTCGATCTACAACCCGTTCATCGCACCGGCACTCGCTGTCGCTCGCCGCAACGAGGTCCTCGCAGCAATGCTAGAGACAGGCGTGATTCCCCACCGCCGGTACGAGAAGGCCGCGGCCTCGCCGCTGGCGTTGCATCGAGGCAGTGCGCTGTACAGGCAGATCCGTGAGCCGTACTTCTTCAGCTACGTCCGGGACAAGCTCATCGAGGTGTACGGCGCCAACACCGTCCGGTACGGGGGCCTCCGGGTGTACACGACCATCCGACCTCACTACCAGCGTCTCGCGGAGGAGGCGATCCGCAACACGCTGACGTACGAGAGTGATCCCGCTGCCGCCCTCATCTCGATCAGCCCGCGAACCGGCGCAATCCGGGCGATGGCAGCAGTCATCCCCGATCAGCCGAAGAACCAGTTCAACCTCCTGTCGCAGGCACGCCGTGGTCCCGGGTCGACGTTCAAGATGTTCGTCCTCGCGGCTGCCGTCGAGATGGGGATCAACCCGGACTCGACGTACTACGTCTCCGCGCCGTTCACCTACAAGACCCGTACCGACGGGAACTGCGATGACGGCAGCTGGTGGTGCGTACACACCTACGACAACAGCTACTCGGGGTGGAGCTCGATCAGGAGCGCGACGATCCGCTCCGACAACTCGGTCTATGCGCAGCTGACTCTCGACGTGACCCCGGAACGGGTCGCCGAGGTCGCACAGCGGATGGGCGTTCGAACGCCGCTCAACGTGAACGGGGCGTTCGTTCCCGCGATGGGTCTCGGCTCCATCGCCGTCTCACCGCTCGACATCGGCTCCGGCTATGCGACCCTCGCCGCGGGTGGTGTCTACGCCGAGCCGATGGCGATCCGCAAGGTCGTTCTCCGCGGCGGCCGTGAGGACACCGAGGCGGGTTGGGGTGTGCCGAAGCGCCGCCGAGCGATCTCCGAAGGAACCGCGGCGATCGTGACGAGGATCCTCGAGCAGAACATCCAGTACGGGACGGGCGTACGCGCGAACATCCCCCGCCCTGCGGCCGGGAAGACGGGTACGAACGAGGATCACACCGACGCATGGTTCGCGGGCTTTACGCCGGATCTCGCAACGACCGTATGGGTGGGGTACACGAAGGGCGAGATCCCGATGCTGAGCGTTCACGGCATCGCGGTCGCCGGCGGCACGTTCCCTGCGGAGATCTGGAGGCTTTTCATGTCGGGCGCGCTCGAGAGCACTCCCGAGAGCCAGTTCGCAGAGCCGGATCACTGGCCGACCTGGAAGCCTTTCACCCGGGGCCGATACGCGCTGACGTACGACCCGTACTACCGATCTGAGAGCGACACGACCGAGAGCGACACGACCTCGACATCCGAGAAGCCCGCCAAGCCGGCGAAGCAGCCGACGCGGTCGACGAACCCCTGAGCGAGCGCGTCGTGGGGGAGCTCCTGACAGTCGACGATGCGCTCGCTCGCATCCTCGAGCGCGCGCGTCCTCTTCCTTCCGAGGCCGTGACACTCCAAAGTGCTGTGGGCCGGATCCTCGCGGAGCCGGCTCTCGCAGTCGTCGACCTTCCTCCGTTTCCGAGCTCCGCCATGGACGGCTACGCGGTGCGGGTTGAGGACACGCCCGGCGTGCTACCCGTCTCGGTGCGAGTAGCGGCGGGAAGTCCGGCACCTGGCTCGCTGGAACGCGGGACCACGGCCGCGATCGCCACCGGAGGAGTCGTCCCGGATGGCGCAGATGCGGTCGTGCCGGTCGAGAACACCGAGGAACGTGACGGGTACGTCGAGATCACCGATCGGCCGGAGGCCGGCGCTCACGTGCGCCCTCGAGGCGGCGACGTCAATGCCGGAGACGTTGTCGCGGACGCGGGGACGCGGCTCGGAGCTGCGCAGATCGGGGCGCTCGCGGCGGCCGGAGTCGCCGAGGTTCGGAGCGCCCGCCGTCCGCGGGTCGCCGTGCTTGCCACCGGAAGCGAGTTGCGCTCGCCCGGCGATGCGCTTGCCCCCGGCGAGATCTACGAGTCGAACCGGCAGATGATCGCCGCCGCACTTCGACACACGGGAGCCGAGATCAACGTACTCCCCGTCGTTCCCGACGACGACGGCTCACACCGCGATGCACTCGAGCGGGGCCTCACGGCGGACGTCCTCGTCACGTCGGGCGGAGTTTCGATGGGACCGCACGACCTCGTGCGGCGGATCGAGTCGGAGCTCGGTGTCGAGGAGCTGTTCTGGGGGGTGGCGGTGAAGCCGGGGAAGCCGCTGTCGTTCGGCGTCCGAGGCGACACGCTCGTCTTCGGGCTTCCGGGAAACCCGGTCTCGTCGCTTGTGGGGTCGCTCGTTTTCGTCGCGCCGGCGCTCCTCGCCCTGCAGGGCGCAGCTCGACCGGGCCCCTTCTACGACGCCGGGCGGACGAGCACGGCGCTGCGGCGCAATCCGCACCGCGACGAGTTCGTCCGAGCTCGGAAGACGCTCGATGACGCCGGCACCGTCCTCGCAGCCGTCACGGGCCAGGAGTCGCACATGGTCGTCCGTGCCGCGTCAGCGGACGTTCTCATCCATGTTCCCCGCGGCGACGGCGAGATTGCCGCCGGCGCGATGGTCCGTTACCTGTTGCTTACGTAGCGACGTCCGACCTTCCTCGAGGCGAATGCGACCGCGTTCCTGACCGGTCCCGGCGGCGGCGGCTCGGCGCCCCCCGCGTACGGTGCGTAGCGACCCAGCGCGAGCGCTCCGAGCTGAACGGCGGCGGCAGCCCATGCGACCGCGAACAACACGGACGCCACCGAGATGTAGCCGATGGTGGAGAGTCCCGCGAGATAGAGAGATGTGTGAGCCAGGCTCAGCCCGACCTCGGACGCCATGATCACGAGACCGAGAAACGGCCCGAGCAGCCCCACACCGAACAGCGCCGCACGTGCCCACGCACGGGTGCGAAGTGGAAGCCAGATCCAGGCGTACAAGGACGGAAGCACGAATACGAGCGTGTACGGCGTCACGAGGCCGATGACGATGGCGAGGACGGCGAGCCACGCCAGGGCAGTCGCGTAGCCGGCAAGCCGTTCCTCGGGCGTGGCCCGCCGCGTTGGGACGAGCCGCCGCCGTGCAACCACCCAGCCGGTCACGAATGCGATGAGGAGTAGGGCAAGGCCTGCGAACGGCCAGTCGGTCACGAAGGACGAATACGGCGGGACGGGTAGTGCCGCGCCGGTCGGGAGAATCCCGGCGACTCCCGCGACCCAGAGGAGCAATCCCGCGTACAGCCAGACCAAGACGCGTGCACGAAGGGCGCGGGCCGCTGGTGCGAGGGGCAGTCGCCGCCTGCGACCGCGTACGAAGAGGTCGAGAACACCGAGGGCGAACGGCACCACCGCGACGAGCAACGTCAGTCGCACGGCCCAGCCGCTTGCCACCCGATCTCCGAAGAAGATCGTGTCGGACGTCCGGAACGCGGCACCGACGCTGATGTCGATCGACCCGACGAGAGCCTCGGTCGCTCGCCCCATCTGCCCGAAGCGCTGCACCGCGAGCGAGGTGCTCGGATCGCCGAACGGGATCGGCGGCTCGCCGCGCTCGTCCGTCGTCAGCGCGATTGCGGCAACCCCCCTGCCGAGGAACTGTCCCTGCTCGCCGGCCGCATACGGGATGCCCAGATCGACGAGCTGGGCCGGGACTTGCGGTCAACTCCGGCTCCGCGCCGACCTGCTCGCGAATCCTGGCTGCGGCGGTACGCACCAGTACCGGGGCGGGCGAACGGGGCGCGTTGCCGGCAATCGCGATCCGCGGAGTTCCCTTGCCGCCGAGACCGTCCAGGACGATCGCGGCGAACGCGCCGTCGGCAAGAGGTGACTCTGCTGCGAAGCGCGCGGCACCCGCTCCTCCGTAGGCGCCACCGTCGGTCGAGACGAGAACGAGTGTGCGCTGCGGTCTGGGAGCGACGGTCGCTCCGCGTGGAGCGAAGCCGCGCGCGAACTCGATGAGTGCTGCGGTACCCGAAGCGTTGTCGCCATACGCCACAGACGCGCCGACGTTGTCACGATGAGCAACAACGATGATCGTCTGCGGTGATCGTCCCGGAATGACCGCGACGACGTTCCTGAGCTGCACGTATCCGAGGCCCGGAACATCTTCACGCCAGTCGTCCTCGTCCACGGTGAACCCGAAGGCGGCGACGGTCTCCCGGAACCAACGAGCCGCGTCTTCCGCACCGACGGTGCCCGGCACTCGCGAGGGGAACTCCGTGGACAACTGGGTCGCGAGCTCCGTGGCGGTGGCCGCGTCGAACAGCGGTTCGAGCTGTGGCCGCGGTAAGACCCCCGTTGTCGTAACCGAGAACAGACAGCGCTAGCAGTGCGGGCGCGACGATGAGCGCGGACACCCGTACGAGCCGGGTGTTGAGAGGCCTGTCCACCGTGCCGCGACGCGGCCGCCGCCTCCGCCTTCGGGGCCGAGCCGCATCCATTGCCGGGCTATAGTAGGCAGGCAGGTAGAGACCTGCGCGTCTCGGCCATCGCCTTACATGCCGAATCCTTCGACCATCCTCCTCGTCGACGACGAGGACTCCATCCAGACGTTGCTGACGTACCCGCTGGAGCGGGACGGCTACCGGGTGGTGCAGGCGCGGGACGGCGAGGAGGCCCTGGAGAGGTTCGCCGAGGAGGAAGTGGATCTCGTCGTGCTCGACGTGATGCTTCCGAAGCTCGACGGCCTCGAGGTCTGCAAGCGACTCCGCGGCGAGAGCACTGTCCCGATCATCATGCTGACCGCACGCGGCGACGAGCTCGACAAGGTGCTCGGGCTCGAGCTCGGTGCCGACGACTACATCACGAAGCCCTTCTCCATACGAGAGTTCCGAAGCCGTATCCGGGCATTGCTGCGCAGGGCTGTGACTCCGCATCTCGGGCGCGAGCGCGATGAGGTGATCGAGCGAGGCGAGCTCCGGATCGACATTCCGAGACGCACGGTGGAGATTCGGAACGGCGTCATCCAACTCACGTTCATCGAGTTCGAGCTGCTCGTGGTGCTGGCGTCGAGCCCAGGAGTCGTCTTTTCGCGCCGCGAGCTCCTCGAGCGGTTGCGCGGGAGCGCCGACTATCGCGAGCCGCGGACCATCGACGTACACGTCCGTCACCTGCGCGAGAAGATCGAGCAAGATCCGGGCAACCCGGAGCTCATCCTGACGATCCGGGGGGCCGGCTACCGCTTCAGAGCCGAGTGAGAATCCCCGGTGGTATCCGCGTGCGCATCGCGCTCGCGCTCGCCGGGATCGTCGCCGCGGCTCTCGGCGCTGCGTACTTCATCGTCATTCCGTCGCTCGAGCAGCGACTCGTCGATGCACGACTCGATCAGCTCGAGAAGCTCGCGGTGCCACTGGTCGAGACTCTGCCCAAGAATCGTTTCCTCTGGAGCGACATGGTCGACTCGTGGGCGATCGCGACCAACTCGCGGGTCATCGCGTTCGACGTGCTGACGCAGCAGCCGCCGGCGCTGACCGTCTCTGCGGACTCGCTCGGAAGCCGCTCGCTCGCGGTCGCGACGAACCCAACGGCGCTGCGCGCACTCGAGACCGGGAAGGTCGAGCGCGACCGTGTGGTCGGCCCCGGGGAGGACTTCGCCGATCTGGCGGCTCCGCACGATGGCGATGCGGTCGTTCTCTTCAGAGCGTCACTCGCCGACTCGCTCGCGACCGTTCGACTCGTCGAGCGGCGCTTCCTCTTCGCCACGGCATTCGCCCTCGTTCTCGCGTTCGTTCTCGGCCTGTTCGCGTCGGGGCTGCTCGCTCACCGCTTGCGACGGCTCGAGAACGCCGCTGAGCGAATCGCGGGCGGCGACTTCGGCCAGCCCGTCATCGACCGTGGCGACGACGAGATCGGCCAGCTCGCCCGAGCGTTCGACCGGATGCGGGTCCAGCTCGCGCAGCTCGACAACGCTCGGAAGGAGTTCGTCGCGAACGCTTCCCATGAATTGCGTACGCCTCTGTTCTCCATCGGTGGATTCCTCGAGCTGCTAACCGACGAGGACCTGGACGACGAGACGCGAGCGACGTTCCTTGCGACGATGCAGACCCAGGTCGAGCGGTTGTCGAAGCTTTCGACGGATCTCCTCGATCTCTCCCGAGTCGATGCAGGGCAACTCAGCGTCGCGAGAGACCCGGTGGACGTCGGCGGAATTGCCCACGCACTCGCCGACGAGCTCGAGCACATGAGCACCGCGTCGGGGCATCGGCTGGACGCGAGGGTCGAGGGCGATCCGTGGGGGCTCGGCGACGAGGAACGCATCCTCCAGATCGGACGCGCACTGATCGCGAACGCTCTCGTGCACACTCCAGACGGCACACGCATCGTGGTGGGGGCGCGGCGACGGGGCGACCGGGCCGAGCTCGTTGTCGAAGACGACGGACCGGGCATCCCCGCGACGGAGCAGGACTCGGTATTCGAGCGTTTCTATCGTGCCGAGGGTGGTGTCGCATCGGGCAGCGGGCTCGGCCTGGCGATCGCCAAGGAGCTGGCATTGCTCATGGACGGGTCGGTGCGAGTCGAGTCCCGTCCAGGCCGCACGGTCTTCACGCTCGATCTCCCGGCCGGCGTCCACACCGCGGGTGCGACCGAGCACGACGAGGCGTTTTCACGTGAAAACGCTCTGTCTTGACCGCGAGCCGTCACCCACGGCCCGTCTACGATCCCGCTGTGGACGTGGCAGACCGGTGAGCGATCTCTCACACATCGACGACTCCGGCGGCGTGCGGATGGTGGATGTCGGTGCGAAGCCGCTCTCGCGGAGGCGAGCCGTTGCGCGGGCAAGCGTCCAGATGGCACCGGACACCGCGGGTCGGCTCGGAAGCCTCCCGAAGGGCGACGCTCTCGTGACCGCCCAGCTGGCCGGGATCATGGCGGCGAAGCGCACCGCGGAGCTCATCCCGCTCTGTCACCCGCTTCCACTGACCCATGTCGACGTCCGCGCACGGGTCGTGGATGCATCGGTCGAGATCGAGGCGTCGGCGGAGACGACGGCGCAAACCGGGGTCGAGATGGAGGCACTCGTGGCTGCCACCGTCGCCGCGCTCACGGTGTACGACATGGCGAAGGCAATCGACTCCGGCATGTCGATCTCGGCCGTGGAGCTCGTGGAGAAGACGAAGCAGGAGCCGACGGCGTGAAGGCAGGAGTGTTGACGGTCTCGGACGGCGTCAGCTCCGGGGAGCGCGACGATACGAGCGGTGCGGTTCTCGAAGAGCTGCTTCGCGAGGACGGGTTCGACGTGGAGCGGCGCGTCGTGGCGGACGAGATCGACGACATCTCTACGACGTTGCGAGAGCTCGCCGACTCAGCGTTGCTCATATTGACAACAGGCGGGACCGGCTTCGCGCCACGGGACGTGACTCCCGAGGCGACGCGACTGGTGATCGATCGCGATGCTCCAGGGCTGGCGGAGGCGATTCGTGCGGATGCGCTCGCTCGGACACCGCATGCCCTGCTCTCGCGAGGGGTGGCGGGGCTTCGCGGGCGAACGCTCATCGTCAACCTCCCCGGTTCGCCCGGTGGTTGTCGAGATGGATTTGCCGTACTCCGGCCTGCGCTTCGGCACGGGCTCGAGCTCGCATCGGGCGATACGGCAACCGCGCATCGGCAGTCGTGAGCACCGCGACGGCCCCCCTTCCGAGGCGGTTCGCATCTCTCGTCCGGATCGAGCACACCGTGTTCGCGCTGCCGTTCGCGTACGCCGGCGCCTTGCTGGCGGTCGAGGGATGGCCGGGAGCTTCCGACATGCTGTGGGTGACGGTGGCGATGGTGGGCGCGCGCACGCTGGCGATGGCGCTCAACCGCCTCGTCGATGCCGAGCTCGATGCTCGGAACCCACGGACGGCGGGTCGCGAGCTGCCATCGGGCGCGCTGACTCGCCAGCAGGTTCTCGGTCTCTGTGCGATCGCGTTCGGCGTCTACCTCGTCGCGGTGTTCCAGCTCGCTCCGGTGGTTCGCTGGCTGTGGCCGATCCCGGTCGCGATGTTCGTCGTCTACCCGTATCTGAAACGCCTCACCTGGCTGTGCCACGTGTGGCTCGGAGCGTGCCTCGGCCTCGCTCCCGTCGGCGCATGGCTTGCGATCTCCGGGACGACGGTCTGGGAGACGTGGGCGCTCGGAGCTGCGGTGCTCTTCTGGGTTGCCGGGTTCGACCTCTTCTACTCGCTCTACGACCTCGAGCACGATCGTGCTGAAGGCCTTCACTCCTGGGCGACCCGCTTCGGCGAGCACGGCGTGTTCTGGGGCGCTCGCGCGTTCCACGCTCTCACGGTGCTGTTTCTCGTCGCCGCCGGGCTCGGCCTCGGGCTCGGCGTCTTCTACTGGCTCGGCATTCTCGTGGTCGTCGCGTTGCTCGCATACGAGCACTCGCTCGTCCGACCCGGAGACCTTCGACGACTCGATGCGGCGTTCTTCACGGTGAACGGCGTCATGAGCGTCGTGTTCTGCGCGTTCGTCGCGCTCGACGTTCTCGTCTGACGCCGTTCCTACACTTTTCGCGATGGTGGGCCGCCTCCGACACGAGGCAGGACAAACCGTTGTGCTCTTTGCCCTTCTGCTCCCGCTCTTCCTGGGGCTCGGTGCGCTAGCGGTCGACGTCGGGTACTGGTACGTCGTCAAGAAAGAGGCTCAGGACGCGGCCGACGCGGCCGCGCTCGCGGCGGCTCGCGAGCTTCCGAACAGAGATGCGGCCGTGGCTACCGCCATCACGTACGTCAGGGCGAACATGCCCGATGCGCCGACACCGAGCGTCGAGTTCCCGTACATCCCGGACGATTCGGTGCCGGGACAGGCGGAGGCGGCGGGGAGCCCGACTATACGAAGATCGAGGTCACGGTCAGCCACTCCACCGGAACGTTCTTCGGCCGGCTGTTCGGGCTCATCGCCCCGACGGTCTCGAGGCGGGCAGTCGCCGAACGAGTCGAGGGTGGCCGCCTCGCGATCTATTCCCACGAGTACAGATGCGTCGAGGACGCTCTCCTGCTCGAGGGCGACAACCAGCAGATCAGGGGACACGTTCACTCTGACGGGAGCTACGAGGTTCAGGGCCCCGGCAACGAGGCGCTACTGGGCTGCGGATGGAACGACCTGGGCAGAACTGCGTCTCGAACTCGACCCGGCCTGACGGTGCGGTCGATGGCCCGGGAGCCCGACTTCCGCCGCGGGAGCCTGGCACGATGCGAGCTGGCCGCATGGCTCACACCGGCTGACTTCGGGTGGCCGACCTGCAGCGGAGCCGACTTCAGCGGCGAACGATCGTCACTGCACGGGAGATCCGCATCGACCGGACGGCGCCGATGATTCCGAGCGGCGTCTACTGCGCGGACAAGTTCACCGTCGACGCGAACGACGTCACGGGGCGGATCACCGTCATCGCTCGCCAGATCACGATCAAGGGCGAGCGGAACTCCTTCACGCCATACACCGAAGGGCTGCTCTTCTTCGTTCCTCCCAACGTGACCACTCCGACCGACGACGACGGACCGGTGCGAGAGGAGATCTGCAGCAAGGACATGGAAGATCTCGAGGTGAGCGGCTCAGGGACCTCAGCTGACGGGGATCGTCTTCGATCCGTGCACGCTCATCCACATCATCCAGGAGAGCGCTAAACGGGGAGCCATTGCCGATCAAGGTGACGGGGCAGCTCATCGGCATGCGGGTCGAGATCGAGGGGGACGGCTTCCGGATGCGCGGAACGGGAGCCGGAAGCTCCATCGTGCTCTCGCTCTTCGAGTAGGTCGAGTAGCGTCCCGCGCGTGATTCGCGCCATCGAGCTCGAGAAGCGGTTCGGAGCGCGCCGCGTGCTTCGCGGCGTCTCTTTCGAGCTCGAACGTGGTGAGACGCTCGTCGTGACGGGTGCGAACGGCTCCGGGAAGACCACGCTACTCCGGCTCCTCGTCGGTCTCGCCGCGCCGTCGCGGGGAACGCTCGAGGTCGACGCCGATCGCGGACGCATCGGCTTCCTCTCCCACGAGCCGCTCGTCTACCGGGAGCTCACCGCGCTCGAGAACCTCGATCTCTTCGGTCGGCTCTACAGAATTCCGGAGCGGCGCGAGCGAATCGGGATGCTCCTCGAGCGATTCGGTCTCTGGGAGGCCCGCCACGTGCGCGTGCATGCGTACTCGCAGGGGATGAGCCAGCGGCTTGCGCTCTGCCGTGCTCTTCTTCACGACCCGGAGCTCCTCGTCCTCGACGAGCCGTTCGCCGCCCTCGACGAGGCGGGTACGACGTTGCTCGATGCGGAGCTCGCGACGCTCGTCGGCACTCGCACGCTCGTGGTGTCGACTCACGATCCGGCCCGGCTCGCGCGGCATGCGACCAGCAGGCTGGCGCTCACATGACCTACGTCGCCGACGTGACCGCGCTCGCGAGGAAGGATCTGAAGGTCGAGCTTCGTGCCCGGGACACCCTGCCGGCGATGCTGCTCTTCGTCCTCTCCACGCTCGTCGTCTTCCGGTTCGCGCTTCCGAACGACAGCGGCGGCGACGCAGCCTACGGATTGCTCTGGGTCGCCATCGTCTTCACCGCGCTGCTCGGTCTCGCACGTGCGTGGGTGCCCGAGCACGAGCACGGAGTTCTCGACGCGCTGGTCCTGGCTCCCTGCGATCGCAGCGCGATCTGGTTCGCGAAGACGCTCGCGACCCTCGCCTTCTTGCTCGCAGCGCAGGTGGTAGCGCTTCCGGCGTTCGCGCTCTTCTTCGCGCCGCTCGACGCCACCGCGGTGGCCGGCGTGCTGCTCGCCGACGTCGGGATCTGCGTGGTCGGCTCGCTGCTGGCAGCGATGGCCGCCGCCGGACGCGCGCGAGAGCTCTTGCTCCCGCTGCTCGTCCTTCCCCTGTCGATCCCGCTCGTCGTCGGTGGCGTCGGCTCGGCGATCTCGCCGGACGGCGGGCGGTTCCTCCTCTTCCTCGCGCTGTACGACGCGGTCTTCGCGGTACTCTCGTGGGCGTCCTTCGAGTACGTCGTCACCGAGTAGACCACTGAGCACTGCTTCCTCGATTCGCGGCCTTCCGGCCCTCGCTGCTCTTGCAGCAGCGCTCATGGGACTCGCGATCCTGATGGCGCTGCTGGTCGCGCCGGAGGACGCGGACCAGGGGATCTCCCAGAGGATCTTCTACATCCACGTTCCCATCGCGCTGACCGCGTACTTCTGCTTCGGCCTCGGGGCCTTGAAAGCGCTTCTGCTCCTCTGGCATCGCGACGAGCGCTACGACCTCGAGGGGTACGTCGCGATCCACCAGGGGACGATCTTCGGGTCGCTGACGCTCATCACCGGCTCGCTCTGGGCCAAGGCGTCCTGGGGAGTCTGGTGGACGTGGGACTCGAATCAGCTTGTTCTCTTCCTCGTCCTGTTCCTCTTCTACTGCGCGTACTTCATGCTCCGGTTCTCGCTTCCGGAGGGCCCGCGTCGCTCGCGATCGTCTGCGGTGTACGCGCTCTTCGGGGTCGTGTTGATCCCGATCAGCTTCCTCGCGATCCGGCTGGCCAACGACTTCATCCATCCGACGGTGTTCACGCGAGACGGCCCGCAGATGAGCACGACGATGTTCCTGACCTTCTGTGCATCCTGGGCGGCTGTGACTCTGCTTGCTTACGTCCTGTACCGCGTGGAGCTCCTCGGCAAGCGAATCGACGTCGACCTTCGAGAGCTTCGCGAGACGCTCGGCGAACGAACTGCGATGAGTCGGCCGGGATGAGCCAGGGACAGTACGTCGCAGCCGTGTACGGCGTCGTCTTCGTCGTGGTGCTTGCGTACGTTGCGATCATCGCCGCCAAGCTCGTCCGGATACAGCGGCAGGTTGCCGAGCTCCTGGCGGAGGCACGGCGAGGCTCGGCCGCTCAGACGGCGATACGGACCGAGTCGACTCCGACGACCTGACCGGCCGGTCCGGGGTCTATGCTGCGCGCGTGTTCGACCCGGGCGCCTATCCGACGACTCATCACCGGCTCTACGGCAGGCCCCTTCCGGTTCAGGCGCCGACGGCGTTCGTACGCATCCGTGCGCGTGGCGGGCGACTCTGCGGCGCGGGCCGGCATGGTCGTCGTCGAGGGTGCGTCCCGGTCGCCGCGTATCGCCGCCGCTGACGCTCGCGCCCCCGCGACGAGACGACCTCGACGTTAGGCTCCGCGCGTGTTCATCACGTTCCTGACGGACTTCGGGCTTCAGGACGACTTCGTGGGAACCTGTCACGGCGTGATGAAGCGCATCGCGCCCGAGGTCGAGATCATCGACGTCACCCACGGGATCCCGCCGCAGGCGGTGCTGCAGGGGGCGCTCGTGCTCGCGAACACCATCGCCTACATGCCCGTTGGCGTGCATCTGACGGTTGTCGACCCGGGAGTCGGCGGCCCGCGCCGCCCGCTCGCGATCCAGGACGGCGAAGGACGGCTCTACGTCGGCCCCGACAACGGACTGCTCCTTCCCGCTGCGACGCGCGCCGGCATCGTCGCCGCCCACGAGCTCGCGAATCCGAAGTACGCGCTCGAGACGATCTCGAGGACGTTCCATGCGCGAGACCTCTTTTCGCCGGCGGCCGCCCATCTCGCGCTCGGGGTACCGCTCGCGGACATCGGCCCGCCGATCGATCCCGAGGGCCTCGTCACTCTCGATCTCCCGGAGCCGGAGACGAGCGACGGCGCGGCCGTCGCCACGGTGCTGTACGTCGACAGCTTCGGCAACGTCGTCCTCAACCTCACCCGAGAGGACGTCGAGGGGATCGGGATCGCTCTCGGAACGCGCGCGGAGCTCGATCTCGCCGGAGAGAACTACTACGCGGTCATGGCGAGGACGTTCGCGGACGCCCGTCCCGGCGACGTCATCCTCTACCTCGACAGCTACGGAAACATGTCGGTTGCGATCTCGCGCGGGAGCGCAGCCCGGATGCTCCACGCGTCCCCCGGTCAGCGCATCCGGATCACGCCTGCGCGCTGACCGCCCGGCTCACGAGATCGGAGGCCGGTTCTCTTGCCAGGGTCGTGCAACCTCGAGCTGAGCCGCGAGCCGGAGGAGCAGTCCCTCTCCCGCAGGCGGCCCGATCACCTGCACGCCGATCGGGAGCGCGTCACCGGAGGTGTGAAGGGGTAGGGACATCGCGGGCTGGCCGGTGAGGTTCGAGACCGCCGTGAACGGTGTGAACAGCGTATTCCGGCGCAGCTGCTCGAGCTCGTCGTCGGCGTCCTGCTCCTGCCACCCGATCGGCACGGGAGGCAGAGCGAGCGTGGGCGTGAGGAGCACGTCGAATCGCTCCCAGAAGGCGACGATGTGCCGTGCCGCCCCCTGAAGGCGGATCACGGCCGCTCCGTACTCTGCGGCGGAGGTCGCGCGTGCCCTTGCGGCGAGCCGCCGGTTGAGCGGCGTGAGGTGCTCGTCGGCGACCGGGTACAGAGTCGGGCCGATCTGCCACACGGTGATGAAGTCGTCGATGAGGCCTGGAATGGCCCAGGAAGGCGCTGCCTCTTCGACGTCGTGGCCGAGCTCCTCGAGAAGAGTCGCTGCGAGCCGTGTCGCTGCGACGCAGTCCGGGTGGACCGATGCGTCTATCGGTGGTGACGTCGTGACCGCGACACGAAGACGCCCGGGGCTCTCGCCGGCCTCGGCGGCGAAAGGCCGAGCAGGAGGCGGTGCCCACCACGGGTCGCCGGACTCGTAGCCGGCGAGCACGTCGAGGAACGCTGCTGCGTCTGCGACCGAGCGGGTGAGAGGCCCAGAAGTCGAGAGGCCCTCGAGCGAGGAGAACGGCGCGGACGAGACTCGGCCGCGCGACGGCTTGAGGCCGAAGACCCCGCAGCAGGACGCGGGTATCCGAATCGACCCGCCGCCGTCGCTACCGTGCGCCAGGGGGACGAGCCCGGCTGCGAGAGCGGCTGCTGCTCCACCGCTCGACCCGCCAGGTGTCAGAGCGGTGTTCCACGGATTGTGGGTGGCCCCGTTCAGCTCCGACTCGGTGAAGGCGACCGTTCCGAACTCCGGTGTGTTCGTCTTCCCGAGCAGCACGAAGCCGGCGTCGCGGATCCTGCGAACGACCGCGGTGTCGAAGTCGGGGACATTCTCGGCGAACCCGCTGCACGAGTAGGTCGTCCGGATGCCCGCAGTGGCGGTCAGGTCCTTGATGGCGATGGGGACGCCGTGGAACGGTCCCTCGCCCGGACTCTCGTCTGCGGCGCGTGCGCTTGCAAGCGCCTCTTCCGCGCAGACCGTGACGAAGGCGTTGAGCTCGGGGTCGATCCGCTCGATCCGCTCGAGGTAGAGCCGGACGAGCTCGCCGGACGACACCTCCCTCGCACGAACGAGCCGGGCCTGTTCGATCGCCGGGAGGAACGCGAGGTCCACCGCGGCACCGTATCGCCGGGAACCGAGCGGAGGCGGGGTACACTGCGACGCGCTCGGCGAGGTAGCTCAGCTGGTAGAGCACACGGCTGAAAACCGTGGTGTCGCCGGTTCAAGTCCGGCCCTCGCCACTCTCGCGATCAGTACGCTTGCTCGCCGTGACGCACGGCGGGCAGCGACAGGTCGCGATCATCGGTGCGCCTCTCGACCTCGGCCAGGAGCGGCGAGGTGTCGACATGGGGCCTTCGGCAATCCGCTATGCGGGTCTCGACGAGCGTCTCCAGAGCCTCGGGTTCGAAGTACGGGATCACGGAAACGTCGAGACGGCTGTGCCCGAGGCGACCGCCGTCCACGACGAGACCGCGCGTTTCCTGCCCGAGATCAAGGCGACGTGCGAACGGATCGCGGCGAAGGTCGTGGAGGAGCTCGAGGCCGGAGCGACTCCTATCGTTCTCGGTGGCGACCACTCCGTTGCACTCGGCACGCTCGGGGGCCTCGCGTCCGCGCACGGACCGGGGGGAGTGCTCTGGATCGACGCCCATCCTGACATCAACACACCCGAGACCAGTCCGAGCGGAAACGTTCACGGGATGGGTCTTGCTGCCGCGTTGGGCCTCGCCGGAGACGGATTCGCGAGCGACGCCTGGCCGCTTCCCGCCGTCGATCCGAAGCGCGCTGCGCTCGTCGGCATCCGCCACACGGACGAGGGTGAGCGGCGACTGCTGAGAGAGGCAGGCGTTCGCGTGTTCACGATGAGCGAGATCGATCGGATCGGAGTCGAGCGGGCCATCCGAGAGGCGCTCGACCGGGTGTCCGGCTCGGGATTCGTCCACGTGTCACTCGACATGGACGCGCTCGATCCCGAGCTCGCACCGGGAGTCGGAACACCGGTCCGCGGGGGGCTGACCTACCGCGAGGCGCACCTCGCGCTCGAGCTCGTCGCCGAAGCCGGAGTGGCCGGCTCGCTCGAGGTCGTGGAGGTGAACCCGATCCTGGATCGCGAGAACACGACCGCCCTCACCGCAGTCGAGCTCGTCGCGAGCGCTCTCGGAAAGACGATCGTCTAGGGCGCCGCGACGCTCGTGAACTGCGGGATGATGTCGCGCCCGTACGCGGCCAGCACGTCTTCCTGACCCTGCGTCATGAGGTAGATGTTGAACTGGTCCACGCCGATCGACTCGAGCTGCTTCAGCTTCGCGGTCGCCTGCTCGGGCGTGCCGAGCACGCAGAAGCGGTCGCAGATCTCGTCGGTGACGAACTCGCCGTGTTTCGCGCCCACTCGCGAGTGCTCGTCGTAGTCGTAGAACTTCCGCGCCTGCACGTAGTCCGTCAGCGCCTTCGGCACGACCGATCCGTCCGTGCCGTACCGCTCGATCAGGTCTTTCACGTGATTCGACACCATCGCCGGGAACCAGCGCACCTGTTCGCGCGCGTCCGCGAGGTCGTTCGAGATGTGGCTCGGCGCACACACGATGCACTGGAGCGCAGACGGGTCGCGGCCCGCCTCCTCGGCGGCCTTGCGGGCGGTGTCCATGATCCACTGGATGATGTCCGGGTCGGCAAGCTGGATGATCACGCCGTCGCCGACTCGGCCCGCGACCGCGAGGGCTTTCGGCCCGTACCCCGCCACCCACATCGGAATCAGCGGCAGCTCCGGCCGCACCCACTTGAGCTGAAGCTCCTTGTCGTTCCAGTCGACGGCGCGCCCGTTCATGAAGTCGCGGATCATCGCGAGCCGCCGCTCGAACTCGGCGACCCGGACGGGCTGCTGGCCGATGTAGCGGCGCGCGGAGTCCCCGCGTCCGATCCCCATCACCATCCGGCCGTCAGAGATGTCGTGGAGGGTCGCGTAACCGCTGGCCAGCACCGTCGGCTCGCGCGTACCGGGGTTCGTGACGCAGTGACCGAGCTTGAGGGTCGAGGTCGCCTGTGCCGCCAGGGTCAGAAGCGGGAAGGACTCCTGCCAGAGGACGTGGGAGTCGTATGTCCAGCCGTACTCGAAGCCGTTCTGCTCCGCAAGCTGGAGCAGCTCGACGAGGCGGCTGTACGGCGGATCGGGAAGGACGGTGACGCCGAAGCTCAGGGCCATGCTCTCTCTCCTTCGCGCAGTCGGAGTTCGGGATTATCGCGCTAGACGTCCGCCTTGCGGAGGGCCAGGAGCGCGGACAGCGAGAGAGCCGCGATTGCGACGAACGCGAGGCGGCCGTCGCCCGGCAGCTGGAACGCGATGCCGGCGAGCGGAGTGCCGACGAGGATGGTCAGTACGCCGATGCCGTTGACCAGTGCGATAGCGGCGGCGGGTGCGTCCGGCCGCCGTCGCTGAGCCGCGGCGAAGATGACCGCGAACGGAAGACCGGCTCCGAGCCCGATGGCCAGTGATCCGACGACCGAGAGCCAGAATGGGCCGCCGACCGCGAGCAGCCCAGCGCCGAGGGCGACGCCGAGGAGCGCGGACGACGATGTGCGGCGTGTGAGCGTGCATGCCCTGCCAGCGTCCCGCCGGTCGGTCGTGTGACGATGCCCGCGGAGAGGATGAGCCCGGCCGCGAGTCCTGCAGCGGTCGGACTTACTCCCTGATGCTCGAGCAGCGGCACGGCCCAGTTTCCGGCGATGACCGCGAGACCGAACGTGGCCGCCTGAAGCAGGCCGAGCGGGACGAGCCCGGGATCGCGCAGAACGCCATCCCTGGCGTGGCCGATGCGTGGGAGACCGGTCGCCGCGAGTGTCGGAACGAGGGCCGCGAGCGCGAGGAGCACGGCGCTCCAGTACGGCGCCCTCCAGCCGTCGGCGTCGGTCAGCGACGGCACGACCATGAGGGCGAGACCGCCACCGGCCATGGTCGATACCGCCGTAGACGCCTTGCAAGATCGGTGCCGCCGCCTCCGGCGCGCACGAGGTCGAGACCGGCCACGAAGCCGGCGCCCGTAGCCGAACCCGACGATGGCTCGTCCGAGCAGCGCGAGCTCGAAGCCGTCGTCCAGGAGGAGGATCGCGTTTCCGACGACGACCACGCCGATCGCGAGCGAGGGCGACGAGCTCGAGCCCGTGGCGATCCGCGCGACGGCCCGAAGGCAGCTGGACAGCGAGGTGCGTGAGGAAGAGCGCCGTCGTGAGCAGCCCGATCGGCGGCGATGGAGACTCCGTAGTGCGCCGCGAGCGGGTCGGCGACGGCGCCGACGTTGGACACGTTCCAGGTCAGGCAGCCGCCGACCGCGAGCCCGGCGGCGACACCGATCCAGCTGCGCGTCAGCGGCGGGCGTCCAACCGCGCTAGCGACCGCCGCCGGCGGCGACCCAGCTCACGGTCTTCGACGGCGAGCCGGTCGAGAGCCCGGACGGCGAGCTCGAGATGCTCCTCCTTCGTGTCCTCGAGCTTCGTGTGGGACAGGCCGCGCAGGCTCTGGACGAACATCATCACGGTGGGAATGCCCGCCCTCGCCACCTCGGCCGCGTCGTGGAGCGGGCCCGAGGGCAGTCGATGTGAGGTCCCGGCGGTATCCACGACCGCTTCCTCGCAGAAGCCGAGGAGCGTGTCGTCGAAGAGGATCGGCTCGATCGACCAGATGCGCTCGAACTCCACGTCGATCTTCTCCTCCTCGGCGAAGCGCTCGCTTGCCTCCTTCGCCTCGCTGAGAAGCGTTGCGAGCTTCGTCGCATCCAGATGTCGCTGGTCGAGAAGCTGCTCGGCGGTCTCGACGACCGACGTCACGATCCCCGGCTTGCAGACGACGCCGCCCGACGTGCACACGGCCCCGTCGCCGACGCGCGCCGCGATCGCGCGTATCTCGAGGGCGAGCTTGGCCGCTCCGGCGAGCGCGTCTCTGCGCTGGTCCATCGGGGTCGAGCCGGCGTGCGCAGCCTGCCCGCGCCAGGTGATGCGGTGGCGCTCGACGCCGAAGGTTCCGAGCACGACTCCGAGCGGGAGGTCGAGAGACTCGAGAACGGGGCCCTGCTCGATGTGGAGCTCGAGGTAGGCGGCCGCCGATTCGAGCTGTGCCCGCGCCTCGAGCGCACGGTCGAGATCGACTCCGTGGTCGGCGAGCGCGTCCGGCAACGTGATGCCGTCCCTGTCGGTCAACTGACGCAGCTCGTCCTGATCGGCCATCGACCCCGCGGCTGCGCTCGAGCCGAAGAGGCTGCGGCCGAAGCGCGCTCCCTCCTCGTCCGCCCAGTTGACGAGGCGGATCGTGACCGGCGGCGCCCCGTCTTCCGCGATCCGGCGAAGTACCTCGACTCCTGCCAGGACGTTCAGGCAGCCGTCGAGCCAGCCTCCGTTCGGCACCGAGTCGATGTGGCCCCCGATCAGGACTGACCGCTCGGACGCTCCGGCAAGCGTGAACCACTGGTTGCCGGCCTGGTCGATCTCCTCGGAGACACCGACGCCGGCGAGCTTCTCGCGCAGCCAGCCGCGTGCGGTCTCCCACGTGTCCGTCCAGGCGACGCGCTGGGCGCCGTTCTCGTCGCCCGTGAGCTCGCGGAGCTCCTTCAGCTCGGCCACGGTGCGGCTGGGATCGAGAGGCACGCCGGGAGACTAATCGCGGAGACTAATAGGGGAGACTCACGTGGGCGATCGTCCAGCAGCAGGATCGAGTCTGTGACAGATTCCGGCGGTGCGCGGGCGCTCGATCCTCAAGCGTGGACTCGTGTTCGTCCTCGTCCTCGGTGGTCTCTGGGCGCTCTGGGAGGGATACAGGTGGCTCTGGGAGCGAACCGGGTGGACGAAGCCGTTTCGCGTGAACGAGTACACGATGCCCCACCTGCACGACATCGTGCTGCAGCTCCGCGAGCCGACCTCCACGGGCGACGACCTCTGGCTGTACCTCCTCCATGCGTCGCTCTTCACCGGGCGTGCCGCAGTGGTGGGATTTCTCATCGGAGCGGTCATCGGGTTCGCTCTCGGCGTGATCCTCGCCCAGTTCGACGTGCTGCGACGCGGGGTCATGCCGTACGTCGTCGCGTCGCAGACGATCCCGATCCTCGCGCTCGCCCCGATCGTCGTCCGAGGTCTCGGGAGCGTGAGCATCGGCGGCTCGCCGCCGCCCGACTGGGTGCGCGTCTCCGTGATCGCGGCGTATCTGACGTTCTTCCCGGTCACGGTCAACACGCTGCGCGGCCTGCTGTCGGCCGACCCGTGGGCGCTCGAGCTCATGCACTCGTACGCAGCGCGCGGCTGGACGATCCTGTGGAAGCTGAGAGTGCCCTCCGCGTTGCCGTACATCTTCACCGCTCTGAAGATCGCGGCTACCGCAAGCGTCGTCGGAGCCATCATCGGCGAGGCGCCGGCGTCGATTCAGCGAGGTCTCGGCGGAGCGATCATCAACTTCAACCAGTACTACGTGCTCGAGCCGGAGAACCTGTGGGCGACGAACCTCTACGCCGCTCGCCTCGGCATCCTGTTCTTCCTCGCCGTCGTCCTCGCCGAGAAGCTGATCGTGCGGCGAGCCCCGGAGCGCCTCGTATGAGCGGTAGGCTCGACGGACGCTCCCAAGAGTGGAGGCGCCGGCTCCGCCGGTGTCGGAGCGGAAAATGAGCGGTAGGCTCGACGGACGCTCCCAAGAGTGGAGGCGCCGGCTCCGCCGGTGTCGGAGCGGAAAATGAGCGACGTGTCGGTCGTCTCGCTCCGAAGCGTGTCGAAGGTCTTCGCCAAGGGAGACGTCACGGCGGTCCAGGACATCGATCTCGAGGTGGGCAAGGGCGAGTTCGTCTCGCTCATCGGGCCGTCCGGGTGCGGGAAGTCGACGCTCCTACGCATCGTCGGAGACATCGTCCAGCCGACGGCGGGAGAGGTCACCGTGAACGGGAAGCCTGCGCGTACTGCGCGGCTCGATCGCGACTACGGGATCGTGTTCCAGGCGCCCGTGCTCTACGACTGGCGGACGATTGCGAAGAACATCGCACTTCCGCTCGAGATGCTCGGCTGGAGTCGCGCGAAGCGTGCCGACCGTGTCGCGGCCATGATCGAGCTCGTCGAGCTGACGGGCTTCGAAGGCCACCACCCGTGGGAGCTGTCGGGCGGGATGCAGCAGCGGGCGTCGATAGCGACGGGCGCTCTCGTTCTCGCCGGCGCTGCTGCTGATGGACGAGCCGTTCGGGGCGCTCGACGAGATGACCAGAGAGCGTCTCAACATGGAGCTTCTCCGGATCTGGGTCGAAACGGGCTCGACCGTGATCTTCGTCACGCACTCGATCTCGGAGGCCGTGTTTCTCTCGACGCGGGTGGCCGTCATGTCCGCGCGACCCGGCCGGATCACGTCGGTGGTCTCGATCGATCTCCCGCAGCCGCGCACCTTCGAGACCCGTGAGGATCCGCGGTTCTTCGAGCTCGTCACCGAGGTCCGCGAGCAGCTCCATGCGACCGGCGCCGACGAGATCGAGGAGACGCTGGCCTCCGAGGATGCGCTCGAGTGAGCACGGTGTCCGCATCGGTCCCCTCGTCGCGCCGGCTCGGGGAGCGGATCCGCTACTGGCTGCCGGCCGTGCTCGTGTTCGCCCTTGGCATCGCCGCCTGGCAGTGGCTCCTTCCCGACGTGTTGCACGTCCAGAGCTACCTCGTGCCGAGGTTCTCCGACGTGATGCGTGCGCTCTGGGACGAGCGTGCGCAGCTGGCGGAGGGGGCATGGATCACGTTCAAGGAGGCGTTCGGCGGGTTCGTCCTCGGCAGCAGTGCCGCATTCGTCAGCGCCCTCGCTCTCGCGCGCTGGCGACCCTTCGGAGACGCACTGATGCCGTACATGATCGCCGCGAACGCAATTCCGATCATCGCGTTCGCCCCGATCACGAACGCGTGGTTCGGGATCCTCAGCCCCTGGTCGAAGATCGTGATCTCCGCGATCCTGTGCTTCTTCCCGGTGCTCGTGAACACCCTGCGTGGGCTCACGTCCGTGAACCCGGAGTCGATCGAGCTCATGCGTTCCTACGCGGCCCGGGAGTCCGCCGTGTTCCGGCGGGTCAGGATCCCGAACTCCCTGCCGTTCGTCTTCTCCGCCTTGAAGGTGGGGTGTGTCCTTGCGATGATCGGCGCCGTCGTGGGCGACTACTTCGGCGGTTCGACGAAGGCGCTTGGAGTTCTGATCCTGAGCTCCGTCGCGCTCTCCCGCTTCGAGGTCGCCTGGGCGGCGATACTGGTCGCGAGCATCCTCGGGATCGCGTTCTACGCGACGATCTCGCTCGTCGAGCGGTACGCACTGAGTTGGCACCCCTCCGTGAGCCGGAGGGGAACGTAGGGCAGGCAGGAACGATGGGCTCCGCCTCGCCGGAGCTCTGAAAAGGAGGGCACGTGAAGAGACGTACGTGGTATCTCGCAGGGATCGCGGTCGTGGCGGCAGCCGCGCTCTCGACGGCGGGGCTGGCTCTCGCCGGATCGTCGAGCCCGCAGCTCACGAAGGTGACGATCCAGCTCAAGTGGGTGACCCAGGCACAGTTCGCGGGGTATTACGCCGCGAAGGCGAAGGGCTACTACAAGGACGCCGGCCTGGACGTGAACCTCAAGGTCGGTGGTCCCGACATCGTCAACGAGCAGACGGTGCTCTCGAAGCAGGCGGAGTTCGGGGTCGACTGGTTCCCGGCGTTGCTCGCGAGCCGAGACCAGGGCAACGACCTCGTGAACATTGCACAGGTCTTCCCACGCTCGGGGACGACCGAGGTCACCTGGAAGAAGGACGGGATCAACACCTTCAAGAAGATGCGCGGCAAGAAGTTCGGCGTGTGGATCTTCGGGAACGAGTTCGAGCAGCGCGCCGCGCTCGTCAAGTACGGGATGAACCCGGACAAGGACGTGACGCTCGTCAAGCAGAACTTCGACATGCTCGCGTTCCTGAACGGCGAGATCGACGCGGCGTCCGCGATGACCTACAACGAGCTCGCGCAGGTGCTCGAGACGAAGAACCCGGACACCGGCAAGCTCTACACGCTCAAGGACCTGAACGTCTTCAAGTACTCGGAGTCTCGGCACGGGCATGCTCCAGGACGGCATCTTCGTCCGCGGTGACTGGATCAAGGATCCGGCCAACCAGGCAACGGCGGTGAAGTTCCTCGAGGCGACGTTCAAGGGCTGGATCTACTGCCGCGACCACTACAAGGCGTGCGTGAACATCGTGCTCGCGAACGGGCCGGCGCTACCGCGTGGACACCAGACGTGGCAGATGAACGAGATCAACGCGCTCATCTGGCCGAACAAGCTCGGCATCGGGGTCATGAACCCGGTGGACTACAAGAAGACGGCGGCGATCTCGAAGACCTACAAGGTCATCAAGAAGCCGGCATCGAAGGCGTCGTACCGCACGGATCTCGCGAAGAAGGCGGTCGCGAATCTCAGGAAGCAGGGCATCGACGTCAACGGCAACAAGTGGAAGAAGGCAGTCGTCGTGTTGAAGTTCAAGGGGAAGTAGCAAGCGAGACTCGGGCATCGGGCCGGCGACGCCGTGGCGCTGCCGGCCCGGAGCTCGTTCAGGAAGCGGCCCAGGAAGCCCGGCCAGGAAGGAAGTGACGACGTGTCGGTTCTGATCAAGGGCGGTCGGATCATCACCGCGGCCGACGACTACGTCGGCGACGTCTACGTGGAGGACGAGCGCATCACGCTCGTCGGGGAGTCGCTCGACGTGGACGCGGATCGCGTGATCGACGCTACGGGGAAGTACGTGCTTCCGGGCTGCGTCGATCCACACACCCATCTCGACATGCCGTTCGGCGGCACGACGACGATCGACGACGTCCAGTCGGGACAGACCGCGGCTGCGTTCGGAGGAACGACGTGCCACGTGGACTTCTGCATCCAGACGCCCGGCCAGTCGTTCGCCGATGCGCTCGAGGCGTGGCATGCGAAGCGCGAGGGCAAGCAGCTGATCGACATGGGCTACCACATGGCCGTCACCGATCTACGCGAGGGCGGCTCACTCGAGGAGCTCGCGCGCCTGCCCGAGCAGGGAGTGACGTCCTACAAGCTGTTCATGGCCTACAAGGGCGCGCTCATGGTGGACGACGAGACGCTCTTCAAGACGATGGAGGTCGCGGCCGAGACCGGCGCGCTCGTCATGGTGCACGCCGAGAACGGAGACGCCATCGACGTTCTCGTCAAGCAGGCGCTCGCAGCGGGAAACACCGCGCCGCACTTCCACGCGCTCACGCGTCCGCCCGAGCTCGAGGGCGAGGCGACGAACCGCGCGATCCAGCTCGCGCGTGTCGCGGGGGCGCCGCTCTACGTCGTCCACGTCTCGTGCCGCGAGGCCGTGGAGCCGATCGCCCGGGCTCGCGAGCAGGGCTGGGACGTCTGGGGGGAGACGTGCACGCAGTACTTCTTCGTCGACTACACGTACCTCGAGCGACCGAACTTCGAGGGCGCGAAGTACGTCTACACGCCGCCGCCGAGGCCGAAGGAGAACCAGGAGGTCCTCTGGCACGCGGTCCGGTCGGACATCCTCTCCGTCGTCTCGACCGACCACTGCGCGTTTCTCTGGGACGGGCAGAAGTCGATGGGCAAGGACGACTTCTCGAAGATCCCGAACGGCGGACCTGGACTCGAGAACAGGCTGCACATGATCCACGAGTTCGGTGTCCGGACGGGCCGGATCACGCTGAATCGCATGGTCGAGCTGCTCTCGACGAACCCGGCGAAGCTCTTCGGCCTCTACCCGCGCAAAGGCACGATCGCGCCTGGCTCGGATGCCGACATCGTCGTCTTCGATCCCGAGAAGCGGCACCTGATCTCGGCATCGACCCAGCATTCGAAGACCGACTACAACCTCTACGAAGGCACCGAGGTCACAGGCTCGCCCGAGACCGTGCTGCTCCGCGGAACCGTGCTCGTGGAAGGCGGCGAGCTCGTCGCGGAACCCGGTGTCGGCCAGTTCGTCGAGCGAGCCGCATTCGGGCAGGAGCTCCTGCCCGCTGCGGCACGCTGACCCGGAAGTGCGCGGAGGCGCGCCGAGCGCCTTCCCCCTAGCTCGGCGCCCACCGCGCACTGCCCAGACGAAGCGGGGCGGCTCGTGCCGCCCCGCTCAGCATCCGGCCGGGATCCAGGCCGGAGTCCTGCGCCTCGGTCCGGCCCCGCCGGCTAGCCCTTGTTGAAGGGACTTGATCAGCGGGTTCATCCCCGCGTAGATGCCGTCCGGATTCGGGTACCAGAGCCACAGGTGCAACGTCACGAAGTCCGGGTGCCAGAAGGCGAACGGCGCTCCCGACTCCGGGCTCTTCGGTCGCACAGTCGTCCTGCGACGTCGCGGGGACGAACGTGCCGTCCTTGTAGTGACACGCGGCCGCGAACGAGCCGTATGTCGCTCCCGGCAGCGGCGGCTTCGCCGGCTTCTCGGGGAACACCCACTCGAACGCGACGAGCTGCCAGTTCGCGCCGCGCTTGTCGTACACGAGGATCGGCGGCTTCTTGACGTCGAACTTCGTGTACGCCGGGTTCATGAAGTGCCAGCCCATGTCCGGGATCTGGCGCGTGACGATGACCGTGTAGCCGTCTCTCTTCGCGCGGGCGAGGCTCGTCGCGTACTTCGCGGTCGCGATACGTCCGTTGGCGACGAGCGGGCAAGGCCTTGCGGAACGCCCGTCGAGGTCATTGACGTGGTGGTGCATTGCCACCGGTGTGGCTGCGGGACTCTGCGAGCTCCACGCAACGCCGGCGAGCACGATCGCCCCGAGGATGCGACCGGGCGAGGATCGACGCTCTTCGGATCATGGTTCCTCCTCTTACTCAGGTGACCGACCCGACCGGGTCGGCGCAAACGATCACGGTGTCGGCGACCTTCACGATCTCGTCGACGGGAAGGTCGGCGGCTGCTGCGTGACGACGGATTGCCTCACGGCCCGACCGCCTGGTAGACGCACAGCGGTTCCGATTGCGCCGTCGCATTCCTCGAGACGTAGCTCCGTATCCATGCCACGTCGTCCTGCATGCGTTCGCCGACGAGCGTCGAGCGCACGGCAGCGTCCTGGTGCTCCTCGGAGGTCTGCCAACCGCCGCGGCGCAGGATGACGTATGTCTCCATCCAGGCTCTCCTCCCCGCTCGAGATCGATCGCTCGACAGTAGGGAGGGAGCTGCGCTCCTACATCGGCAGGACTGCCCAGTTTTCGCCGTGTGCTACTGGACTTGGAGCAAGCCGAGCTTCGAGGCCGTCGCGGTCGCCTCGCCCCGCGTGCTCGCGCCGAGCTTGCGGAGGATCGCCGACACGTGGTGGTCGACGGTCCTCCGCGAGAGGTAGAGACGCTCTGCGATCGTGGCGTTGCGCAGGCCGTCGGCGACCAGTCGGAGAACCTCGACCTCTCGGGAGGTCAGCTGTGCCGGGTTGTCTCGCGTGGACGATCTCGGGCCGCTCGGCACATCGTGCGCACCGAGCTCTCGCAACCGCCGCGCGACAACCTTCGCGAGCGGCCTTGCGCCGAGCTTTCGAGCAGCGTCGTGCGCCTGACGGAGCAGTTGCTCGTCGCCGGTCTCCGCGAGTGCGAGCGCTTGCTCGTAGGGGCAGCCGAGCTCCGCCCAGCAGGCCGCGCTTCCCGGGAAGTCGCCTGCGAGCTCGAGCGCGTACGGCTCTGCCGCTCCCGCGATGCCGACGGAGTCGACACCGGCTCTGCGCCGCCAGCCGGCGAGCTCTCCGATCCACCAGCTCGATCGACGCCGCACGGCCAGGTCGAGCGCATCCTCCGTGAAGGCGGCGATCTCGTCTTGCCTGCCTTCCAGCCAGGCGATCTCCGCGCGTGCCGCGGCGAGTGCGCCGAACGACTCGAGCTCGTCGGCCGGCGCGCCGATGGCGCGAGCCTGGTCGAGCGCAACGTGCGACCTCGGGGTCTCCCCGCCGTGCCCGTACGAGCGCCAGCACGAGGAGCGCCTGAAACTGCGGCCAGGGAGACTCGCGCGGATCCTCCAGCAGAAGCACGGCAGCGTCGGCAGCCTCGGTCCAGCGTCCCTGGTCGAGCTCCGACCGAGTCATGTACGCGAGCACGTTGATGCGCCAGAGGTCGAGGTTCTGCTCCGTGCAGTAGTCGAACGCTTCCCGCAGGTACGTGTTGGCGAGGTCGTGCGAGCGATGGACGACGCCGGCACGTCCGAGGTTGTTCAGAGCACGCGCGACCTGCACCACGTCGCCTCGCTCGCGACCCTCGGCGACGGCCCGTCTCCAGCATCTCTCTCCCCGCGGTCAGGTCGCGCTCGCTCGTCGCGGTGCCATAGGTGACGAGCGCCTGGCCGAGCGTCTCGTCGTCGCCGACGCGTTCCGCGATCGCGATTGCACGTCCGGCGAAATCCATCGCCTCGTCGACTTCGTGGGTGTTCAGGCGAAGCAGAGCGCGTGCGGTGAACGCGCGGGCTAGCTCCGGGCTCTCCGGCTCGACTCCTGCGAGCGCGGTCGCCTCGTCCGTCGCCTCTTCGGCTTCGTCGTAGAGGCCACGGCAGACGAGGTACCCCGTGAGTCGGGAGAGTGCGTCCGCACGACTTCCGGCCGCTCCCTCCAGGCGCCGGCACTCGACTGCCTCGCGGAGCAGCGCGATCGCCTCGATCTGGTCGTCGGCGAGGTAGCAGGCCTCGGAGCGACGCTCGAGCAGCTCTGCGCGGCGGCCCGGCGGCAGATCGTGCGCGAAGCGGAGCGCGCGTCCGTACTGGGCCGCTGCCTCCCGGTACGCGCCCGCGGCCGCGGCGTGCTCAGCGGCCATCGGGGCGTACTCGAGCACCGCCTGCACGTCTCCAGCGGCCTCGGCGTGGTGTGCGAGGCGGGTCGGATCCAGCGGCACGTGCCGTGTGAGCGCACGAAGAACGTCGCGGTGCAGCGACACGCGCCGCGTTGGCGCAAGCGACTCCTCGACGGCTAGGCGGGCGAGCTCGTGCCGAAAGGCGGTTCCGGCGTCGACGGTGACGAGGATCCCCGACGTCAGGCACTCGTCGGCCGCGTCGACGCTGTCACCGCACATCTCCTGCAGCAGCCAGGGCTCGACGTGCGGCGGCGCGATCGAGACCGCCTCGACCACGGCGATCGCCGACGTACAGAGGCGCGCCACCCGGGCGAACACGGCGTCACGGACGGTGGACGGGATCTCGGCGCCACCGCCGGCGAGGACCTCGCTGACGTAGAACGGGTTTCCCGTCGTTCGCCGGTACAGCTCGCCGGCGTCGATCCCGGAGCCATGCGCGAGCTCGGCCACTGCCTCCGGTGAAAGGGGGCGGAGCGGCACGCGGACGACGCCACGTCCAGTCGCCAGCTCACCGAGCACGAGTCGTAGAGGATGGGACCGATCGAGCTCGTCGTCGCGATACGTCAGGATCACGAGCGCTGGGAGGTCGTCGATCCTGCGTCCGAGCATGCGCATGACATCGAGCGTCGCCTCGTCCGCCCAGTGCACGTCCTCGAGCACGAGCACCGTCGGGCGCGCCTGAAGCACGTCCCGGATCGCGGCCAGAACCTCGTGCGCACCGGCGCCGCGCTCGACGAGCTCTGCGAGTGCGCCTCCGGTCCGGGCGGCGACGTCTGCGAACGGACCGAGCGGGCGGGGCGTGAAGAGCGGATCACACGCTCCTTCGAGGACCTGGTCGGACGACCGGATCGACTCGCAGAACGCCCGGACGAGCGCCGTCTTGCCGATGCCGGCCTCCCCGGAGACGATCACGAGCCTGCCGGTACCGGTCCGCGTCTCCGACAGCGAGGCCATGAGCTCGTCCAGGGCTCCCTCTCGTTCGAGCAGCTGCCTGCTTCGCATTCCCTCGCTGCGGACGGTCGTCGCCATGGAGGGATCGTGCACCTCGAAGGGTCGGCTGCGCAAGGAGCCCGCGGCTAGGATCGACCGAGAGCGACGCGAAGGAGCGTGTAATGGCAACTGTCGAGACGAACCCGAACCTGGGTAGCGAGATCGTCGGGGACGCGAAGGACTACGTCCTCTACTCGTGGTCGGTGCAGGACGCGATCAACCCGATCGCGGTCGCCGGAGCCGAGGGCCGCTACTTCTGGGACTACGACGGCAAGCGCTACCTCGACTTCGCGTCGCAGCTCGTCAACGTCAACATCGGCCACCAGCATCCGAAGATCGTCGCGGCGATCAAGGAGCAGGCGGACAAGCTCTGCACGATCGGGCCGCCGATGGCGAACGAGTCGCGATCGCGCCTCGGGCGCCTGCTCGCGGAGGTCACTCCGGGCGATCTCTGCATGTCCTTCTTCACGAACTCGGGAGCCGAGGCGAACGAGAACGCGATCAAGCTCGCACGGCTGTACACCGGCCGGCACAAGATCGTCGCGCGCTACCGCTCCTACCACGGAGCGACACACGGGTCGATCTCGCTCACGGGCGACCCGCGCCGCTGGCCGAACGAGCCGGGAATGGCCGGCGTCGTGCGGATGCTCGACCCGTACACCTACCGCTGTCCCGCGGGGCACCCGGACCCGTGCCCGGTCTGCTCGGGAGCGCCGCACCTCGAGGAGATCCTCGAGTACGAGGGGCCGCAGACGGTCGCAGCGGTGATCCTCGAGACCGTCACCGGGACGAACGGCGTCATCCCGCCCCCACCCGGCTATCTCCAGTCGATTCGCGAGGTCTGCGACCGGCACGGGATCCTGCTGATCCTGGACGAGGTCATGGCCGGCTTCGGCCGCACCGGCCGCTGGTTCGCGTGCGAGAACTGGGACGTCGTCCCGGACATCCTCACGGTCGCCAAGGGGATCAACTCCGGCTACGTCCCGCTCGGCGCCATGATCTTCCGGAAGCCGCTCGCGGACTGGGTGCGCGACAAGTACTTCCCCGGCGGACTGACGTACGCCGGGCACCCGCTGGCGTGCGCGTCGGCGGTGGCCTCGATCGAGGCGTTCCGCGAGGAGGGCATCGTCGAGAACTCCGCCGAGGTCGGCGCCTATCTGGGCGACCGGCTACGCGAGCTTGCTCAGGGCCATCCGTCGATCGGCGAGGTGCGAGGGCTCGGATGCTTCTGGGGCGTGGAGCTCGTGAAGAACCGCCAGACGCGCGAGATGCTCGTCCCCTTCAACGCGGGCGGCGAGGCAGCCGCGCCGGTAGCGCGGATGGCGAAGGCCGCTCTCGACCGGGGCCTCTACCTCATGACGCACTGGAACGTGGTCATGGTCGTGCCGCCGCTGACGATCACGCGCGAGGAGGTCGACGAGGGGATCGCGGTCCTCGACGAGGCGCTTGCGGTCGCGGACGAGTTCGCCGACGGCTGAGCGCGGCGTGCACGGCTCCGCTGTGTCATGAGCTGAGAAACGCGCTCACCACGGCCGCCGTCTCTTCGAGAGCGTCCCAGAGGACGGTGTGTCCGCCGTCGACCGAGACCACCTCGAGGAGGTCTCCGAGCGCTTCCCTGTGGGCGTCGAGCAGGTGGTCGTACGGCAGGTACGAGGTGCTGCCCAGGACGAGGAGCGTCGGGACGCGAACGCTCTCGAAAGGCGGAGGCGGCGAAGCCATCTCCCCGTACGCAGCGATCACCGCGGGCTGGCAGTAGCGATAGCGGAAGCCGTCGTCGCTCCACACGAGGTGGCTCGACGAGCTCTTCCTCGAGCAGCTCTCGTGGAGCATCGCGGAGCTGGCTCTCGTCGTAGCGCCGGTCGATCCCCTCGTCGAAGGAGACGTACGCGCGGTTCTGGCGCGCGTTCTCGGCCGCAGCGAGCGCGATCTCGGGCGGCAGGTGGATCGCGGGATCGAGCAGCACGAGCCGGGGAACGAGCTTCGGCGCCCTCGCGGCGATCTCGAACGCGAGCCTGCCTCCGAACGAGTGGCCGATCAGTGAAGCGGGCTCGACTCCGACCGTCTCGACGATCGCGGCGACGTGGGCGTCGATGCTCCACGGCGGCACGTACGGCGAGGAACCGTGGCCGATCAGGTCGGGCGCGAGCACGTGGAACCCGGCGAGGCCGGTCTCGGCGAGCTTCGCGAAGTGGCGGCCATGGCTCGTGACGCCATGGAGGCAGACGACGCGTGGATCCCCCGGCGCGCCCCACTCCTCGAGGGCGAGCGTCACCCGGCTTGCAGCGTCTCGAGTGACTCCGGGACCATCTCGACGCGTTGCTCTCCGGGCTCCTTCACGAGCGACCAGATGACGATCCCGTCCTTCGAGATGAGGAACGTGCCACGATACGGCGCGCCCGTCTGCTCGTCGAAGACGCCGTACGCCTTGGCGGCGGCACCGTGCGGCCAGAAGTCCGATGCGAAGACGTACTCCGCTCCGAGATCCTTCTTCCAGGCCTGCCTCGCGGGCCACGGATCGCACGAGACGAGGATGACCTCCGTCTGCGCGTTGCGGAAGGACTCGAGATTCTCCTGGAGGTCGCGGGCCTCGTCCTCGCAGACCTGTGTGAACGCGAACGGGTGGAAGACGAGGAGGACGTTCGAGCTTCCGCGGAAGTCGGACAGGCGGACGCGCTCGTTGGGTCTCACCTCGAGGTCGAACTCGGGCGCCTGGTCACCTGTCTGGATCGTCATGCTCGGCCTCCACGGCATCGGCTTCGGCCGGGCGATAGTAACGCCGCTCGCACGCGGCGACCGCCGGTGCGGTCGAGGATCATCCGACGAGCCCGTGCGTGAGAAGCTGTTCCACCCGGTCGCGCGTCAGGTCGTCATCGAGCCCTCGGACGAAGCACGTGGTGCGCCTCCGGATGACGTCGTCGGCGGTCCTCGCCCACTCGTGTCGTCGCCGCGTACCTCACCTGCGCGACGATGTCGGGGCCGCCCGGGTGGATCCTCTCGAGCAGCGCGGGGTCGTCGATCGCCGGAGCGAGCACGGCGGGCGCGCGACTGCCGTACAGGTGGATGAGGTGCTCACGAATGTCGTCGTCGAGTGCGACCGGGAGCGCGACACCATCGAGACCGATTGCGCCCGGAAGTGGCCAGGGGCGCGAATCGATCCGGTGCAGGCCGAGATCGGAGCGAAGTCTGTCGAGAGCCTCGAGCGCGATACGACGGTACGTCGTGAGCTTGCCTCCGGCGACGTTGAGCATTCCGCCGGCGCTTCGAGTGAACACGGTCTCGCGTTTCGCGCTCACGCTCGCACCCTCGCCGGCCGGGAGCACCCGCAGGCCCGCGTACGCGGCGCGCACACGATCTCGCGGCCACGACGTCCGCCGTCAGCGCGACGGACGCCTCGGACAGGATCCGATCGACGTCTCCGGAGTCGGGAGCGACCTCACCGGGCTCGCCCTCGTGCTCGTCGTCCGTCGTGCCGAGGAGGAGCATGTCGTACCACGGCACGGCGAAGGTGACGCGCACGGGGTCCTGCGTGATCGTCAGCGCGGCGCTCCAGTCCCCATCGAGGGCCACCAGCACGTGCGCTCCCTTGCTCAGTCGGACCGACGAGCCGAGCCCGGGGTCCTCCAGCCGGCGCACCTGGTCGACCCACGGCCCGGCAGCGTTGACGACGACGCGCGCGTCGACCTCGATCTCCTCGCCGTCGACACGAATCTCTGCGCCGGACACCTTCCCGTGCGACGTGCGGAGAGCGAGCACCTCTGCGCCGTTGAGCACGCACGCACCGGCCTCGGCGGCGGCGCGCACGTTCTCGAGGCAGAGCCGCGCGTCGTTCGTCGTCGCGTCTGCGTAGAGGGCGCACGAGCGGAGCCCGTCGGCGCGAAGCGGCGGCACCATCGCGCGGGCACGATCTGGATCCACGAGCCAGTTGATCCTCGACCGCGCGAGCATCGAGTAGACGACGATTCCGCTCTGGACGAACGCCGGCCGGTAGGGGCCGCCGCGGTAGAGCGGCAGGAGGAACGGCGTTCGCTGAACGAGATGGGGGGCCACGATCTTCGTCAGGATCCGCCGCTCGTGATGCGCCTCGCGGACGAGGCGGAGATCGCCGAGCCGCAAGTAGCGAAGGCCACCGTGGATGAGCTTCGACGACGCGCTCGAGGTGGCTCCTCCGAAGTCGCCCTTCTCCACGAGCGCAACGGAGAGGCCGGCTCGGGCTGCGTGGGCTGCGACCCCGGCTCCGATGATCCCGCCGCCGATGACGAGCAGGTCGAATCGCCGCCCGGCGAGCTCCTCGACCGCGCGCTCTCGGGTCAGGTCCGAATCGGGTTCGCCCACGCCTTCCTTCCTGCCGCGTCGGCCACCTCGACTCGCACGTGCTTCGCGGACGGAGGGATGTCGAGCCGCGCGTGGACGACGAGCCCGTCTCGATCGCACTCGAGCTCGCGGCCCGCGTGCCGGTACCCCAGACGGCCCGTGTGAACCGCCGCGCCGGTCGCCTTCCCCGAGATCAGCGTCACCGAGCGGCAGGGCGTGCAGCGCACCTCGACCGAGTCTCCCTCGCGAACGATGTCGTGGATGAGCGGCCCCGTCGAGGAGTAGCAGGAGCCCTCTACGAGAGCGGCCAGAACGGCCGCCTGCGATCGTTCTGCGGCCTTGACCCACGTCCACGCGAGGTCCGAGTCGTACGCCGGGTAGTGGGAGTCGTCGCCCGCGATTCCCGGACAGAGCCTGCCGCTCTCGAGCAGCTCGTCCCAGTGGACGACGGACAAGCCTCGCCCGGTCTCGAGCTCGCACCCCGCGTTGTAGACCTCCAGGCCGACGACGTTGTCCGGAAGCTCGAGCCCCGGAGTCACCCCCGTCCAGTACGGGTGCGCGAGAAAGGCGATGCCACCGTGCGCCTCGATCCAGTCGGACGTGACCTGGAGGTCCGCGTGCTCCTGCGCCAGCTCGTGCAGCTCGGCCTCGTCGGCGCTGACCCCGTAGCCGAGGACGTGGCCGTCGCGTGCGCCGGGGAGGATGCAGTTGAGCTCCACGCTCGGAATGACGAGAAGCCCGTCGACCGAGTCGTCGTCCGTGATCCGCCAGTGATCCGTGATGGCCAGGACGTCGTAGCCCGCGCGCGCGTAGTGCCGCGCGAGGTGCCTGGGCGCGAGCTCGCCGTCCGAGCGGTTCGTGTGCGCATGCAGGGCACAGCGAAGCCAGCTGCCGTCGGTCGTCCAGGGCGCGGTCATCGACGCGAGAGCGTAGTGGACATCCTTGCCTCCTCCTCCCTGTAGCGAGCTTGCAATCGACTGGTCCCGACGTGGTGAATCCGTGTTGAACCCTCGGCACCGATCTCATACGATCGATGCCTTCACCACAAGTTCACCACGAGGAGGTGTGATGGAGGACCATCAAGAGCAGGAGTACGAGTTCTGGCGTCGTCTCGAGGAGGAGCAACTAGACCGGAAGAAGCTTCTGAAGCGGGGCCTCGCAGCGGGGGCAGGGCTGACGATCTTCTCGCTCTCGGACGTCGCGCTCGCGGCGCGCCAACGCGCGCTCGCCGACCCGCCGATGCGGGGCAAAGCAATGTCGCTCAAGGAGCTCATCGCGGAGGCAAAGAAGGAGAATCACCTGAACACGATCGCGCTTCCGCCCAGCTGGGCGAACTACGGCGCGGTCATGGCGACGTACACGAAGAAGTACGGCATCGCCATTACGAACGACAACCCCGACGGGTCCTCCGCGCAGGAGAACCAGGCCGTCCGTTCCCTCAAGGGTGATCCTCGAGCCCCCGACGTGCTCGACGTCAGCCCGTCGTTCGCAGGAGCCGGAGCCAACGAGCGCCTCTACGCCAGGTACTACAACACGCACTTCAAGAAGGTTCCGCGGGCGATGAAGGATGGCCGGGGATTCTGGGTCGGGGACTACTGGGGTGCCTCGTCGATCGGGGCGAACAGGAACATCATCCAGAACCCGCCCAAGTCGTTCGCCGACCTGCTCAAGCCCGAGTACAAGAACAAGGTCGCCATGAACGGCAGCCCGCTCACCTCGGGGTCTGCGCTCGCGGGCGTGTTCGCTGCTGCGCTTGCGAACGGCGGATCGCTCTCGAACATCCAGCCGGGAATCGACTTCTTCCACCGGTTGAAGCAGGCCGGCAACTACATCACGGTCGATGCCACGCCGCAGACGGTCGCTTCCGGCCAGACGCCGATCGTCATCGACTGGGACTATCTGAACCTCGGCTACGGGAAGCTGTACCCGGCGGCGAAGTGGGTGACGAACGTCCCGTCGGACGGCGTCTACGGCGCCTTCTACTGCCAGGCGATCAACGCCGACGCTCCGCACCCGTTCGCCGCGAGGCTGTGGCAGGAGTATCTCTACACCGACCAGGGACAGCTGCTCTGGCTGAAGGGCTACACGCACCCGGCGCTCTTCACCGACATGGTCGGCCGGAAGGTCGTCCCAAAGGCCTTGCTCCAGGCACTGCCTGCGGCGGCATCTATGCGAAGGTGAAGTTCGCAAGTCAGGGCCAGCAGGCCAAGGCCAAGGCGCTTGTCAACGCGCAGTGGGCCAGCATCTGAGGCTGCGGCGCTGGCGACAGAAGCGGTTGCAGTAGACGTTCTTCGGCCGGGCCCCGCGCCCGGCCGGAGGCGTCCCTCGTTCGCCTGGCTCGGTGTCGTTCCGTTCTTCGCCTACACGGCGATGTTCCTCGTCCTCCCCTCGCTCGAGGTCATGGTCGGAGCGTTCAAGGGCACCAGCGGCGGCTACACGGTCGACAACGTCCGCGCGGTCATCGAGACCGAGAACCTCCGGAACGCCTTCAAGACGAGCGTCGAGATCAGCTTCGTCACGGCCTTCTTCGGGGGGCTCTTCGGGCTCCTGATCGCCTTCGCCGCGATTCGCGAGGGGACACCTCGCTGGATCCGCTCGGCGTTCGGCACGTTCTCCGGCGTCGCCGCCAACTTCGGCGGGATCCCGCTCGCGTTCGCCTTCATCGCGACACTCGGGACGATCGGGATCGTGACCCAGCTCCTGATCGACGTCTTCGGCTTCAACCTGTACTTCCACGGCTTCACGCTGTTCGGCAAGACGGGGATCGAGATCGTCTACCTCTACTTCCAGATCCCGCTCATGATCCTCGTGATCGCGCCTGCGATCGACGGGCTACGCCCGGAGTGGCGCGAGGCATCCTCGAATCTCGGCGCCGGCTCGTTTCACTACTGGCGGTACATAGCCCTGCCGGTGCTCATGCCGTCGATCCTCGGCGCGATGATCCTGCTGTTCGGCAACTCGTTCGCGGCGTACGCGACGGCGTACGGGCTGGCGGGCTCCTCCGTCCCCCTCGTCCCCATCCAGATCGGCGCCGACCTGTCCGGGAACGTTCTCTCCAACCCCCACGAGGGGCAGGCGCTCGCCTTCGGGATGTTCGTCGTGCTCGCGGCGATGATGCTCTTCTACGTCCCGCTCCAGCGGCGCGCGTCCAGGTGGTCCAAGTGAGGCGGATTCGGTGAAGCGGAGGATCGCGCCCTCGGCGGTCGTCTGGCTCGTGCTCGGTGCCGCCTACTTCCTGATCCCGCTCTTCGCGACGTTCCTCTTCAGCCTCAAGGACTCGCAGACGGGGAAGTGCTGCAGTCTCTCGGCGTACGGCGTGATCCTGCACGATCCGCAGTTCTGGACGACCGTCAAGCTCTCGTTCCGGCTCGCGCTCGAGACGATCGTCGTTGGCCTGCTCCTGTTCGTCCCCACGGTCTACTGGGTACACCTGAAGCTGCCGCGAGTGAGGCCGGTCATCGGCTTCTTCGCGCTCGTGCCGTTCGTCGTGCCCCCGATCATCCTCGTCGTCGGGCTGCTCAAGTTCTACAAGGACACGCTGCACGCGCCCTTCTGGTTCCTCGGGAAGCCGGACCTGTTCCTCGTCGGCGCATACGTGATCCTCGCGTTCCCCTACATCTACTTCTCGCTCGACGCCGGCTTTCGCTCGATCGACGTGCACACGCTGACGGAGGCGTCGCAGAACCTCGGGGCGAGCTGGCGCACGACGCTGTTTCGCGTGATCCTCCCCAACATCCGGGTGGCGGCGCTGAGCGGCGCATTCCTGACCCTCGCGATCGTGATGGGCGAGTTCACGATCGCGACCCTCTCCGCGTTCCATACGTTTCCGACCTATCTGCAGTACGTCAATGAGACCGAGGCCTATCCCGCGGCAGCTGCAACGCTCTTGAGCTTCGGGATCACCTGGGCCGCGATGTTGTCGCTCCTCCTGATCGGCCGCCGCGGCGGCCAGCGCACGGTGCGCGTGGGCATCGGCAGGTAGGGAGGGTCGTATGGCCCACCTCGAGCTCCAGGAGCTGTATCGCTCGTTCGGCCCGGTGGTTGCCCTCCAGGGGATCAACCTGTCGCTCGAGACCGGTGAGTTCGTCTCGCTGCTCGGCCCGAGCGGATGCGGCAAGACGACAGCGCTGCGGCTGGTGGCTGGCTTCGACCGCCCGGACTCGGGCCGGGTCGTCGTGGACGGCAAGGACCTGACGAACGTCCCCCCGAACCGGCGCGACATGGGCATGGTCTTCCAGGCTTACAGCCTGTTCCCGAACATGACCGCCGAGCAGAACGTCGAGTACGGGCTCAAGATCCGGCGCCAGGGAAAGACGGAGCGGCGCAAGCGCGTGTCCGAGCTGCTCGAGCTGGTCGGCCTCGGACATGCCGGAAAGCGCTACGCACACCAGCTGTCGGGCGGCATGCAGCAGCGGGTCGCACTCGCGCGGGCGCTCGCGATCGAGCCGCGGGTCCTCCTCCTGGACGAGCCGCTCTCGGCTCTCGACGCGAAGGTTCGCGTGCAGCTGCGCGAGGAGATCCGCCGCATCCAGCTCGAGCTCGGGATCACGACGCTCTACGTCACACACGACCAGGAGGAGGCCCTTTCCATCTCCGACCGTGTTGCGGTCCTCTACGGCGGCCGGATCGAACAGGTCGGAACGCCGCCCGAGATGTACGGCAATCCGGCGACCCCCTACGTCGCCGAGTTCATCGGCACGATGAACCGGCTCGTGTCGACCGTGGCGGCCGATGGGTACGTCGAACACGGCGGCCGCAAGCTTCGGGTCGACGCTGCACAGGGGTTGCCGCCCGGCGAGCGCGTGCTCGTGCTCATTCGTCCCGAGACGGTCGAGATCGCTGCGGCGGACTCCGGGCCCGAGCCGGAGAGCGCGATCGTCGGCGAGGTCGTGTCGCACATCTTCCTCGGCTCGGTCACGCGCGTGCGGGTGGAGGATCCAGGAGCGGCGGACGGCCAGGGAGTCACCGCCGACATCCCGCCGGCACGCGCGGCAGCCACTCCCGTGGGAACGCGCGTTGTCGCGAGCTTTCCCGCGGACAGTGCGCGGTTGCTCAGCCTGGCTGAGCAGCCAGTGTCAGTCGCAGCAGATCCGGACGATCACTGAAGATCCCGTCGACGCCGAGCGTCGCGAGCTCCGCCATCCTCGGCGCGTCGTTGACGGTGTAGACGGTCGTCGCGAGTCCGAGCGACCTCGCTTTGGCGAGACCGCGTCGAGTGACCCGCGCGTCCTGGAATCCGACGCCCCACGCGTAGGCGGCTGCGGACCGGATCGAGACTCCGAATCCGACGTGTTGCAGGACCCGTCGCCCACGGACGGCGCGAAGGGCGCGCGGGTCGAACGAGACGACGATCGCGTCCTCGGGTAGCAGCTCGACGGTTCGGCGGACGACGTCGTGGCGTCGGTACCGCCAGGGAGTCTTGAGCTCGCACATGATCCCGATCCGGCTGCCGAGCACCTCGATGACTTGCTCGAGCAGGAGCTCGCCGCCTCGGGGGCGGTCGTGGCAGACGACGAGCGAGCCGTCGGCGGACGCGTGGACGTCGAACTCGACGAAATCGGCTCCGACCTCGATGGCCCGTTCGAAGGCAGCCAGTGTGTTCTCCGGAAGCGTCCAGCACGCTCCACGATGTGCGATGACCAACGTCACGCCAAGAGACGCTCGAGGACTTGGACGGCGACGTCCTGGACGAGCTCGTCTGCAGCGCTGAGGCGCCCGGGCGGATGGGTACCGAGGACGCCGACGCAGTACAGCCCCGCGGCGCGGGCAGAGGCGACACCTGCCTCCGTGTCCTCGAACGCGACGACCTCGCTTGCCTCGCAGCCGAGTAGCGCGACCGCACGGAGGTAGCCCGCCGGATCCGGCTTCCCGTCCTCGACGTCGTCTGCGGCGACGATGATCGATACGGCGTCGCGGAGCCCTGCTCCGAAGAGCACCGGCTCGATCTCTCGCCGGAACGCGCCCGAGACGACGGCGACCGGCACACGGTCGGCTGTGTACAAGACGGCGTCCCTGACACCCTGCGGGACCGTCTCTCCCCGTCCCACCAGCGCGAGGTAGCGATCGATCCGCTCCTCGACGAGCGCAGCGAGCTCCGGGCCGGTGGCGCCGAGCCAGGTCCCGATGATCGTCTCCTCCGAGAGGCCCGCGAGGGTTCCGTAGTAGTCGTGCTCGGTGAGGGGCCGACCGCGCTCGGCGAACATGTCGCGGTACACGGCGTAGAGGATGGGCTCGTCGCGAGAGAGCGTCCCGTTGAAGTCGAAGGCGACAGCGCGGACGACGCTCATCCGCGCGCCAGCGTACCTCTGCCGGCAGCGGAACTCCGGCATGCTCCGCCCGTGCTCCTCGCCATCGACCAGGGGACGACCGGGACGACATGCCTCGTCGTCGGCGACGAGCTCCAGGTGGTCGGCCGCGGCTACCGCGAGATCGAACAGCACTTTCCGGAGCCGGGCTGGGTCGAGCACGACGCCGAGGAGATCTGGGAGAGCGTGCTCGCGGCGGCCGGTGAGGCCCTCGCACAGGCGCATGTGACCGCACACGATCTCTCCGCGGTCGGGATCACCAACCAGCGCGAGACGACGGTGGTCTGGGATCGGGCGAGCGGGCATCCGCTCCAGCGGGCGATCGTCTGGCAGGACCGCCGAACGGCTGACCGCTGCCGGACGCTCCCGCGCGAGCTGATTCGCACGCGAACCGGGCTCGTGCCGGATCCGTACTTCTCGGCGACGAAGCTCGAGTGGATCCTGGAACGGACGGATCGACCGCAGGCCGACCTCGCCTTCGGAACCGTCGACTCGTGGCTCGTGTGGAAGCTGACGGAAGGCGCTGCACACGTCATCGACGTCACGAATGCGTCGCGCACGCTTCTCGTCGAGCTGGACCGCCTCGACTGGGACGACGAGCTGCTCGCGCTCTTCGGCGTCGATCGCGAGCTCTTGCCGGAGGTCGTCCCCTCGAGCGGTGTGGTAGCCGAGGCGACGCTGCTCGGTGCGAGCATTCCGATCTCGGGCATTGCCGGCGACCAGCAGGCGGCGCTCTTCGGGCAGGGATGCTTCCTCGCCGGAGAGGCCAAGGCGACATACGGCACCGGCAGCTTCGTGCTCGTCAACGTCGGAGGTGACGTCGACTCGCCACCCGAAGGTCTCCTCCGGACGGCTGCGGCAGTCGCGCCCGGAGAGCCACCGCAGTTCGCGCTCGAGGGCGCGGTCCTCGTCGCGGGGGCGGCCGTTCAGTGGTTGCGGGACGGGTTGGGCCTCATCTCGAGCGCGGGCGAGGCAGAGGCGCTCGCGACCGAGGTCGAGTCGAGCGAGGGCGTGATCTTCGTTCCGGCTCTCACGGGCCTCGGCTCCCCGCACTGGGATCCGGATGCACGAGGGCTCGTCACGGGCATCACTCGCGGTACGACCCGTGCGCATCTCGTGCGCGCAACGCTCGAGGCGATCGCCTTTCAGGTCGCCGACGTGCTCGACGCCTACCCCGACGACGTCCTGGTCCTGCGCGCGGACGGCGGCGTGGCTGCGAACGAGTTCGTGATGCAGTTCCAGTCCGACCTGCTCGGTGGTCCCGTCGAGGTCGCGGCCGAGGCGGAGACGACCGCTCTCGGAGCGGCCGCGCTCGCGGGGCTGGCGGTCGGCGTCTGGCCCGACACCGACGCGCTACGAAGCCACATCCGCCGCGGGACGCGCTACGAACCTGCGATGAGCAGGGACGAGGCGGCAGTCAGGCGAGACGAGTGGCAGCGCGGGCTCGAGCGCGCGCTCAGCCGCGCCCCCGCCTAGGCTCGGCGGTCGTGCCGCTCACCGCATTCGCCCTCGCGCTGGGGTCGGCATTTCTCCATGCGCTCTGGAACATCCTGCTCGCCCGCGAGCGGGATCCGGAGCCGGCGACGGCGGTGGCCATCTGCACGTCGGTCGTGGTCTTCGCGCCGGTCACTGCGGTCCTGTGGGATGTCGACCCGCGCGTCTGGCCGTACATCGCCGTCACCTCGGCGCTCCAGCTCCTGTACTTCGCGCTCCTCGCCACGGCCTACCGGAAGGCGGAGCTCTCATTCGTGTATCCGGTCGCGCGTGGACTGGCGCCCGTGTTCGTCCTCGTCGTCGGTGTCGTCGCCTTGGGAACCGGTGCGACCGTGGCCCAGGCGTCGGGAGTGTGCTTCGTGGGAGTCGGGATCCTGCTCGTGCGTGGCATCGGCGGCGAGCGGGACGCTGCCGGAGGCTTGCTCGCGGTGGCGATCGCGTCCTCCATCGCTGCGTACACGCTCGTCGACAAGTCCGGGATCCGGTTTGCCGAGCCGATCGTCTATCTCGAGCTCGCAATGGCTCCGACAGCCCTGGGAGCGCTCGTGCTCGTCGCCGCGCTGCCTTCCGGCCGCGAGCGCCTACGGTCTGCGGTCCGCCCCACACCAGCACTCGCGGGGCTCGTGTCCTTCGCCGCCTACGCACTCGTGCTCGCCGCGCTGCTGCGTGCACCGGCTTCTTCCGTGGCTGCGGTGCGTGAGACGAGCGTCCTGATCGTCGTGGCTCTCGCGGCTCGATCTCTTGGCGAGCGCGTGAGCGTCTCCCGCCTCGTCGGCGCAGCTCTGGTCGTGTCAGGAGTTGCGCTGATCGTCCTCTAGCGAACGCGTGAGGCCGGCGAGCGTGTCCGCGGCGCTCGTCTCGCCGGTGTCCCTCAGGTACTGGACGATCGCGTTCAGGTCGATCCCTTCCAGCGGGGAGGACGGTCGGTAGTAACGGCCGCGAGAGCTGCCCTCGGCCGACCGGAGCTCTTCGGGCAGATACTCGAGCTCGAAGCCGGCCGGATCGTCGTGCGGGTACACGTAGCCCTCGCCGTGACCGCGGGCCTTGGCCCCGGCCTTGTGCCCGGTCGAGCGGAGCATCGCCGGCGGTCTCAGATTCCCGTGCTCACGGACGTCGCGTCGCGCGTCCCAGATGGCCGTCGCCGAGGCGTTCGACTTGGGCGCCCTCGCGAGGTAGATGGCTGCCTGGGCGAGATTCAGCTGAGCCTCCGGGAGCCCGACGAGCTCGAGCGCATGTGCGGCGGCGACCGCCACGGTCAGTGCCCGTGGGTCGGCGTTGCCGACGTCCTCGGAGGCGAGGATCACCATGCGCCGAGCGATGAATCGGGGATCCTCTCCGGCCTCGAGCATCGCGGCCAGGTAGTAGACGGTCGCGTCGGCGTCTCCGCCGCGCATCGCCTTGATGAACGCCGAGGCGAAGTCGTAGTGCTGGTCACCCTTTCGGTCGTACAGGAGCGGGCGCTTGCGCGCCGCATCGAGGACGTGTCGCTCCGCGATGGGCTCGCCCTCGGAACGTGCGGTGTCGACGGCGAGCTCGAGGATCTGGAGCGCTCCTCGTGCGTCGCCTCCCGCCCGGTCGGTGACGAGGACGACGAGATCGTCCGAGAGATCGGCCTCCAGCGCTTTCGCTCCACGCCGGACGACGACGGCGAGCTCGTCCGCGCCGAGCGCGACGAGCTCGATGACGGTGCACCGGGAGAGGAGAGCCGAGTTCACCTCGAAGTACGGGTTCTCGGTCGTCGCGCCGATCAGCGTCACGAGCCCGTCCTCGACGGACGGGAGGAGAGCGTCCTGCTGCGCCTTGTTGAAGCGGTGGATCTCGTCGACGAAGAGGATCGTCCTCACGTCGTTTGCCCCCAGGCGATCGCGGGCGCGCGCCATGACGGCCCGGACGTCGTCGATGCGGGCGGAGACGGCCGAGAGCTCCTCGAACACCGCGCCAGTCGTCTCCGCGACGATGCGCGCCAGCGTCGTCTTGCCGACTCCGGGAGGCCCGTGGACGATGAGTGACGGGATGCGGTCCTCCGCGACTGCGAGGCGAAGAGCTGTGCCTTCGCCCAGTACGTGCTCCTGACCCACGAGCTCGTCGAGCGTGCGCGGCCGGAGCCGTGTGGCAAGCGGAGCCGTGGCGGCCTGGCGCTCCTGCGCCGCCTGTGCGAAGAGGTCTCCCACGCGGCGAAGTATGCTCCGGCCATGGCCGCCGACGAGGTCCAGGAGGCCGCGGACTACTCGCAACCGATTCTTCCGGGCGGAGCTGCCTCGGACTACGAGCGCTACCTGAACACGGACGAGCTGCTCGCGCTCCAGAAGGGCCCGGACGAGTGGGTGCATCGCGACGAGCTCCTCTTCCAGGTCACGCACCAGTCCTCGGAGCTCTGGCTGAAGCTCTGCTGGAACGACGCGGACGAGGCCGTCCGGCTGATCGAGACGGGTGACCTGCGTGGCGCACTCCGCCTGCTGAAGCGGGCATCGCTCTGCATCCGCTTCCTCGTGCAGCAGCTCGACATGCTCGAGCAGATGTCGCCGTGGGAGTACCAGGAGATTCGCGAGGTCCTGGGCCACGGGTCGGGGTTCGACTCCCCGGGCTGGAACGAGCTCCGGCGTGTCTTCCCGCGACTCGGGCAAGCGTTCCACGCCGCGCGGCATGCCGCCGGTCTCTCGGTCAGCGATCTCTATGTCCAGGGCCGCGACCACGAGTACCTCTACCAGCTTGCGGAGGCGCTCATCGAGCTCGACGAGCAGGCCCAGCTCTGGCGCATGCGGCACTACCAGGTCGTCGCGCGCGTGATCGGCGACCAGGTCGTCGGTACTCAGGGAACGCCGGTCGAGCTGCTCGGGAAGCTCATCTCGAAGACGTCGTTTCCGGAGCTCTGGGAAGCGCGCAACGAGCTGACCGCACTGTCCAAAGCCGAAACCGAGTGACGCGTCGAGACGAGGTCACGAGGCTCCTCCAGGAGCTTCTTCGCGCGAACACCGTGAACCCGCCGGGGAACGAGATTCGTGCTGCAGCCGTGCTGCGCGAGTACTTCGCTCTCAACGGGATCGACGTCGACCTCTATGCACGCGATCCCGATCGACCCAACGTCGTGGCGCGCGTCCGGGGCGGGGACGGTCCGTCACTCGCCTTCCTCTCTCACACGGACACCGTGCTGGCGGACCCGGACGAATGGGACCGGGACCCCTGGTCGGGCGATCTCGTCGACGGGGAGGTGTGGGGAAGGGGCGCTCTCGACATGAAGGACCAGGCCGCAGCGTCGGCCGTCGCGTTCGCGTCTCTCGTGCGCGAGGGCTTCACGCCCGCAGGCGATCTGCTCTTCGTCTCGGTCGCCGACGAGGAGGTCGGAGCGGGCTTCGGGCTCAGCTGGCTCGTGGAGGCGCATCCGGATGCGGTGCGCTGCGACTACGCCGTCAACGAAGGCGGCGGCGAGCGCCTCATACTCGGCGGCCGGCCGACGTATGTCTGCGGGACGGCGGAGAAGATGTCCGCGCCGTTCACCCTGCGCGTTCGCGGCCGGTCCGGGCACGCATCGATGCCCGGGATCGCCGACAACGCGCTCGTCAAGGCCGCTCGCTACATCGATGCGCTCGGCGCGTACGAGCCGCCGCGCCAGCTGATCGCCGAGGCTCGCGGCTTCCTCGAGATCGTGCTCGGAGAGGCTCCTCCGCTCGAGGAGGCTCTCTCGCGTGCCGCGGAGGTCGACCCGGTGCTTCCCTCGCTCATCGAGCCGCTGCTCTCGCTGACGCTCTCGCCGACGATGATCGACGCGTCACACCAACGCAACGTCATTCCGGCGCTCTGCGAGGTGACCGTCGACTGCCGGCTGCTACCGGAGCAACGGCCGGAGGACGCCGAGCCGCTCATTCGGGCGGCGCTCGGAGAGGGCGACTACGAGCTCGTGTGGGACGAGGCGGTCGGCGGTACGCGCTCGGCGATCGACACGCCGTTGTGGGAAGCGCTCGCGAGCTTCACGGCCGAGATCGAGCCGGGCGCTCGCCTGGCGCCGTTTGCGAACCCGGGCTTCACGGACAGCCACTTCCTACGCGAGGCGTTCGGCACGACGGCGTACGGGTACTTCCCGGCCAAGGCGATGGAGCCGGAGCTCATCGTCCTGCTCGTCCATTCGGCGAACGAGCGGGTGGCGGTCGACGATCTCGAGCTCGGCGTTCGGATGCTGCGCCACACGGCGCAGTCGCTGCTCGGCTAGCCCTTCCGTCCGGGCACACGGTCGACCCGGTCTCCGCGGCCGACGAGCGCCTCGGAGACGAGCGCGGGCGAAAAGAGGCCGTGGTCGACGACTCCGGGCGTCTCGGACAGGCGTGCTGAGAGCTCTGCGGGATCGTCCACCGGCCCGACCCAATCTGCAAGGAGGCCGCCGTCCGGGGTAGGCGGAGCATCGCGCAGCCGAGCCGAGCCGAGCCGTGCGAGCGTCGCCTCGACTCCGAACCGCATCAACTCGAGCGGGATCGGAGGCTGGACCTGCGCGACGAGCTTGTCGGACGAGACGACCACGACGAAGCGGTCCGCGGAGGCGGCGACGATCCGCTCGCGCGTGTGCGCTCCTCCGTTGCCCTTCACGACCCAGCCGTCGGCTGCGAGCTGGTCGGCTCCGTCCACCGCGAGATCGAGTCGCGCGGGTGCGCCCGTGCCCTCGAACGGGACGACGTCGAGGCCCAGCCCGACGGCGAGCGTCTCGGTAGCAGGCGACGTCGCGACGCAGAGGACGTCGAGCGCGCGAGCCGCGAGTGCCTGCACGAAGTACGTCGCCGTGGAGCCGGTGCCGAGGCCGATCGTCATTCCGCCCTCGGCCATCGCTGCGGCAGCCTCGGCGGCGATTTGCTTTTCGCGCTCGAGGTCCGCGGCCACGTCGGCGGGCAACTCTACAGCGCCCGTTGCCGTTCCATTAGCCTCGATCGCATGACGTGGCGCGATGCCCGCGAGGTCGAGGTGGTGCCCTCGTTGTATGCGGCCGACTTCTCTCGGCTCGGAGACCAGATCGCCGCACTCGTCGCCGCGGGCGCGCGGGTCTTCCAGTTCGACATGGGTGACGGCCGATTCATCCCCGAGATCACGATCGGCCCCATCGTGCTCGCCTCGCTCTCCCCGCTCGTCCACGCGTGGGGAGGCTTCCTCGATTGCCACCTGATGGTCGAGGAGCCCGAGCGGCACTTCGAGGCCGTCGCGCGTGCAGGTGGCGACAGCGTCTCCTTCCACGTCGAGGCGAGTGACGATCCGGGTCGCGCGATCGCGCTCGCCCGCAGCCTCGGGCTCGGCGCGGGAGTTGCCTTCAACCCGGAGACATCCGTGGAGGACGTCGTGGCCGCGGCGGCCGGCGCCGATCTCGTCGTCTGCATGGCGATTCACCCGGGCTATTCGGGGCAGACCTTCATGCCGGACGCTCTCGCGCGTATCGAGACGCTTCGGAGCCTGCTTCCGGAGGGCGTGCGCGTTCAGGTCGACGGCGGCATCAACACGGACACGATCGTCCGGGCGAGAGCTTCCGGAGCCGACCTCTTCGTCGCCGGCAGCGCGGTCTTCTGGCGCGACGATCCCGCCGCCACTTACTCGGAGCTCGTCGTACTGGCCGCAGAGGGGGTCCCCGCCCGGGATGGCGCGTAGAGACTCGGAGACCCTCGAGCTCCACGAGCCCGAGGGCGCGTATCGTCGGATCGAGGACTGGCTGCGCGCCAGGGGATTCTTCGCACCCGGAGGCGAGGAGCTCGTCGCGGATGTCTTCATCGGCTACGGGCTCTCGCAGGCGATTCGCCGTCGACGGACGCCACAGCCGGTCGAGCCGTGCGCACTTCCGCTCGCCGCGTGCAGGCTCGTCGGCGAATCGGACTATTCGGTCGGACGCTACGAGCCCCCTGCGATCGGCGAGTGGGAAGCGACGTGGCACGAGTCCGAATACGCCGCCGCAGTCGAGCTCGTCCGCGAAGCCATCGCTCGCGGCGACGTGTACCAGGTCAATCTCGTGCAGCACCTGTCCGCTCCCTGCCCGGGCGACCCGCTGCTCGTCGCTCGCTCGCTGGCGTCCGCTCTCGCCCCGCTTCGCCCGCTCTGGGCTACGCCGTTCCTGGGAGACGGCTGGGCGGTCGTGTCCGCCTCGCCGGAGCTCTTCCTCGCCCGCCGCGGCGAGCGCGTCTGGACGATGCCCATCAAGGGCACCCGCCCATTGGGCGGCGCGGCCGATCTCTCGGAGTCCGAGAAGGACGCGGCCGAGCACGTGATGATCGTCGACCTCGAGCGCAACGACCTCTCGCGCGTCTGTCGCGCGGGCACCGTGCGGTGGCCCGAGCTCATGGAGACGCACGAGCTCACCGGTGTCGAGCACATGGTCTCGACGGTCGAGGGGACCCTGAGGGACGGCGTCGGGCTCGCCGAGCTGCTGGAAGCGACGTTCCCCGGGGGATCCGTCACGGGTGCGCCGAAGATCGCAGCCGTCGATCTCATCGCGGAGCTGGAGCCGGTCGGCCGCGGTGCTTCCATGGGCGCACTCGGTCGCGTGTACGGCAACGGCGACCTCGATCTCGCGCTCACGATCCGCACGTTCGCCTTGGCGGACGGCCGGGCCCATCTCTGGGTCGGGGGCGGCGTCGTCTGGGACTCGGACGCGGCCGCCGAGGTCGAGGAGTCCTGGATCAAGGCCCGCCCGCTTCTCGATGCGATCGCCGCCGGAAGGCCGCTGGAGGTCGTCCGATGACCATTCGTGTCGTCGCGGTGACGGGACGCGGGCTCGTCGCTCTGGACCAGCCGGTGATCCGCGCGGACGACGAGGCGCTGCTCCGCGGTCGCGCCGCATTCGAGACGCTCCGTGTCTACTCGGGTCGACCCTTCCGGCTCGAAGCGCATCTCGACCGACTCGACGCGTCCACCGAGCGCATCGGCTTGCCGGCGGTCGATCGGGACGAGATCCGGAGTCTCGCGTCGCTCGTTCTTCCGCACTCGGGCCCGAGCGACGCGGTACTCCGGCTCGTGTGGACGGGTGGGTCGGAGGCCGCTCCTCCCACGGGAATCGCGCTTCTGAGCGACGTCCCCGAGTGGATCGAGGAGATCCGTGCCCGCGGGGCCCGTGCCGTTTCGCTCCTCGGCGTGCGAGCCGCGGTACCGTGGCTGCTCCCGGGGGTCAAGTCCACGAGCTACGCGGTCAACATGGCGGCGGATGCGGAGGCGAAGCGCCGCGGTGCGGACGAGGCGATCTTCTTCGACGGCGACGGGATCGTCCTCGAGGGAACGGTCACGAACGTCTGGTGGCGCCGCGGAGAGACGCTGTACACGCCGTCGCTCGAGCTCGGGATCCTCGCTGGCGTGACGCGCGCCGCGGTGTTCGACCTCGCACCGTCGTGCGGGTACGCGCTCGAGGCGGGTGCCTTCCCGCTCCGTGACCTCCTCGAGGCCGAGGAGGCGTTCACGTCGTCGTCCGTGCGCGAGCTCATGCCCATCGTCGAGCTCGACGGAGCGCGGATCGCGCGGGGCCCGGCGGCCGATCAGCTCCAGGCGGCGCTGCGAACGCTCGCGACCGCCGCCTGACGCGAGCCCCCACCTGGGCGACTGCGTCGTGGCCCGCCGCCGCTACGCTCTGGCACGTGGAGACAGTCCGACTCGGAGGTATGGCGCTGCAGAACGGCGTTCTTGTTCACGGACCAACGGCCTGGGGCTGTGCCGTGAGGGACGAGAACGGTCAGCTGCACGTCGCCTCGGGGAAGAAGCCGCGTTTCGGTCAGGCTGTGAGCACGCCGATGCTGCGAGGTCCGCTCCGACTCGCCGAGGCTTTTGCGTTGCTTCCGATCGTGCGCCGATCGCTTCCGCAAGCGCGCTTCCCGTTCGAGCGGGGTGCCGTCCTCGGTGGAATCGCCGCCTCGACCGTGCTCGCCCGGGTTGCTCGCCGGTCCACGTTCCTCTCCTCAGGCGGCCGCGAGCTGGTCGCCGGCGTGGCTGCGCTCATACCAGCCGGGCTCGCGCTGCGTGGTCCCGACCTCGCTGCGTACCACGGTGCCGAGCACGTCTCGATCGGGACGTACGAGACCGGAGCTCGGGCGCCGAAGGAGCACCCACGGTGCGGGTCGCAGCTGATCGGCCCGCTCGTCGTCTCCTCGCTCGCCGCGAACGTCGCCGCCGGCAAGGCGCCACCGAAGGCGAGAGGAGTGGCCAGGCTCGTCGGCACGACGGCAGCGGTCGGCGCCTCGGTCGAGCTGTTCGGGTGGATGTTGCGGAATCCGGCGAATCCGCTCGCACGCGCGCTCGCGCGTCCCGGATTCGAGCTCCAGCGCCGTTTCTCGACCGCCGAGCCGTCGACGGATCAGGTCGAGGTCGCAGACGCCGCTCGTGATGCGTGCCTCGCGCTCGAGGCATGAGCGAACCCAGACGCTGAAGCTTGAGGCGAACGCCGCCGCTGCCGATACCGGCAGGGGTGGGTGACTTCGAATACACGCTGATCACGTGGCTCCCGATCATCTTCTTCGGGATCGTGATCGCGTTGCTGATCTGGACGATCCGCTTCATGCCGCGGGCCAAGCCCGCACCGGTCGTGAAGGGCTCGCAGGTGGACGTGGCGTGGGACGACGTCGCCGGGCTCGACGAGGCCAAGAACGAGCTCCAGGAGGTGGTCGACTTCCTCCGCAACCGCAAGCGCTTCGAGCGCCTCGGCGCGCGGGTGCCGAGGGGCATTCTCCTGCATGGTCCGCCGGGGACCGGGAAGACGCTCCTTGCGAAGGCAGTGGCCAGCGCCTCCGGCGCGAACTTCTACTCGGCCAGCGCGTCGTCGTTCGTCGAGATGTTCGCGGGCCTCGGTGCCGCGCGCATCCGCAAGCTCTTCGAGGAGGCGCGCAAGAACGCGCCCTCGATCCTGTTCATCGACGAGCTCGACGCGGTCGGATCCGCGCGGACAGGTGGCGGGTTCCATCGTGAGCACGACCAGACGTTGAATCAGCTCCTCGTGGAGCTCGACGGCTTCAGCAATCGGGACGAGGTCATCGTCATGGCCGCGTCCAACAGGCTTCAGGACCTGGATCACGCGTTGCTGCGACCCGGGCGCTTCGACCGGCAGGTCAACGTGGCGCCGCCGGACGTCGCCGGGCGCGAAGCCATCCTCGGCGTCCACACACGGGGCAAGCCCCTCGCGGCGGATGTCGATCTCGAGCGCGTCGCCAGGCAGACGGCCGGGCTCACCGGCGCGGATCTCGCGAACATCTGCAACGAGGCCGCGATCTTCGCCGCCCGGCAGGAGGCGCAGTACATTCGGCAGGCGGACTTCGACGCCGCGATGGAGCGCATCGTCGCGGGCCTGGAGCAACGCCGCGTCGTCTCCGACAAGGAGAAGCGCATCCTCGCCTACCACGAGGGCGGCCACGCAGTAATGTCGCACCTCGTCGGCGACCTCTTTCCCGCCCAGAAGGCAACCATCGTCTCTCGCGGACAGGCCCTCGGCTACACGCTCAACATTCCGAACGAGGATCGCTACCTGCACACCCGCGAGGAGTTCATGGACCTGATGATGGTGTTCCTCGCAGGTCGGGCTGCCGAGCAGCTCGTCTTCGGGCGCATCACGAACGGGGCATCCAACGACCTCGAGCGCGTCACGAACATCGCCCGCTCGATGGTGTTCGAGTACGGAATGTCCGAGATCGCTCCCTCGCGGACGATGCGCGCCGACAACTACGCGCTGTCGGAGGAGACAAAACGGATGCGGGACTCCGAGCAGGCCCGACTCACCGATACCGCGTACGAAGAAGCGCAGCGGCTCCTCTCCAAGCATCGGGCGTCGCTCGACCGCGTCGCGGAGGCGCTCCTCGAGAAGGAGACGCTCGACCGCTCGGAGCTCGAGGCGTTGCTCGCCGACGTGACGCCCGAGTCGCGCTCCTCGGAGACGATCGGCACCGTCCGCGCGCTCCCGCTTCGCGACTGACGCCGGACGCGAAGGGCCCGCGGGTAGAGTCGCCCGCGTGACCGTGCTCGGAATCCATCACGTCGGCGTCGCCGTCGACGACCTCGAGGAGGCGATTGCAACCTACGAGCGGCTGTTCGGCGGTCGCGTGGAGTACCGGGACTCGCTGGCCGCGCAGGGAGTGGAGGCTGCGGCCGTGCTCGTCGGCGAGGGCCGTATCGAGCTGCTCGAGCCCACCGGCGAGGACACGCCCGTCGGCCGCTTTCTCGCGAGGCGCGGGCCGGGAATGCATCACGTCGCGCTCGACGTCGACGACGTGGGAGTCGCCATCCGCGAGCTCGAGCTCGCAGGCGCGAAGCTCATCGACGAGTCGCCGAGGCGCGGGCTGTACGGGCTCGAAGTCGCATTCGTCCATCCCGACGCCGTCCACGGCGTCCTCACGGAGGTGGTGTTCAGTGGCAAGTGACGAGTTCGTGCGGATCGAGGTCGCGCTCGAAGGCGGCCAGATCCTGAGCTGGCTCGTGACCGCGGCGAGCGCAGATGCGCTCGAGAAGGCGCTCAAGTCCGGCGATGGGGCTCCGACGCTGGCCCTCGATGCCGAGGACGGGAGCATCCTGCTCGTGCTTCCTCACGTGCAGTATGCGAAGCGCTTCGCCCGCGAGGGCCGAGTGGGCTTCGAGGTCTGACCGGTGCCGATGCAGGTCGGGCTCGTCGGCCTGCCCAACTCGGGAAAGACCACGCTCTTCAACGCGCTGACGCACGCCGGGGCGGAGGTAACCGCGTACGCCTCGGTGACCGAGAAGGCGAACGTGGGCGTGGCGCCGATCCCCGACGCGAGACTCGAGCGCGTCGCTGCGCTGATCGGCTCTCGCAAGGTGACTCCGGCCGCGATCCGGGTCGTGGACGTGCCGGGCAAGGGGGGAGCGCTGTTCGGCGGATTGCGGCAGTCCGACGCGCTGCTCGCGGTTGCGGACGGCTTCTCGTCGGACGCCGATCCCGAGCGCGATCTGGAGGCGATCCGCCTCGAGCTGATCGTCGCCGACCGCGACCACGTCGAGCGGCGTCTCGAGAGAGTCGCAAAGGAGGCGAAGTCCGGCGCGGCGTCGACCCGTCAGGAGGCTGCCCGTCTCGAGGAGGTGCTCGCGCATCTCGACGCGGGGCAGCCGCTCTCGGACCTACCGGGTGAGCTTCCGAAAGAGCTCGAGCCCCTGACGACGAAGCCCCTGATCGCGATCGTGAACGGCCCGGACGGCATCGACTGCAAGCTCGAGATGGAGCTCGCGGAGCTTCCGCCGGATGAAGCGGCACAGTTTCGCGACGGCCCGTCGGCGCTCGACAGGGTGATCCACCACCTGAAGGACGTGCTCGGCCTCATCGTGTTCTTCACAGCCGGCGACACGGAGACGAGGGCCTGGACGCTGCGGCAGGGCCAGACCGCCCTCGACGCCGCGGAGTCGATCCACTCCGACATCGCGCGCGGCTTCATCCGCTGCGAGGTGATCCGTTGGGACGACCTGCTCGAGACCGGGTCGCATGCCGAGGCCGCGAAGCGCGGTCTGCAACGGCTCGAGGGGAAGACCTACGCCGTCGAGGACGGGGACGTCCTCAACATCCGCTTCAGCGTCTAGTCAGCCGGCGCCGGTCGAGTCATGCGATCGGCGGCCATCGCAGCGAACCAGAAGCACAGCGACCACGAGTACGACGCCGAGCACGCGGAGGTCGTCGTCGTCGCTCGTCGACACCGAATGCAACCCCGCGCCCTCCGACCTGCACCGAGGACGTGCCGCCTGCGGTTACGATGAGCTAGGTCGAGATCGACGCCGCGAAGAGATCGCGGCGCCGCTGCGCGGTAGAGCAGTCGAGCGAGGCGCACGAGCGTCGACGGCGAGCGTGAGCCCAAGGGCGATGAGCGCGAAGAACGTCCACGCGGCGGCGATTCCAGCGACCTTCGCATAGGTCTCGTTGCCGATGTCGCGCCAGATCGCAAGCACGAGGAGGTCGAGCGCGAACATGCCCGCGACCGCGGTGCTCGTAAGCGGCGATGGTGCGCGATCCTCTCGCGCGCGAGGCATGCGAGCCCGCAGACGATCGTCGCTCCGGAGAGGAATACGACGACCGCCACTCCAATGCCCGTGCCGAACGCGGCCGCCTCGTGGCTCTCGTCAAGCACCGCGACGACTCCGAGGATTCCGGCAATGCCGAGCGTCACGAGCGTGACGAAAGCGCCGCCTCGAGCGGTGAGCGGGATGATCCGACGGCTCTGCATCGCCGCGGGGTTCGTGCCTGGCCGATGCGACTCCTGCGCATCGCGGTGTCAGCCGGCAGCGACGAGGGCGGCCCCGGCGATGGCGAGCACGCCCCCGACGCGGCGCGACGTGCTCAGCCGTTCCTGGAGGACGATGCGGGCGAGCACGACGGTCACGACCGGATAGAGCGCGCTCAGGACGGCGACGATCCCCGCGGCTCCGTGCGTGGTCGCGGCGGCGATCAGGACGTTCGCGCCGGTGTCGAAGACACCGATTGCGACGAGCATCGGCAGAAGCGTGCGCGGAGGTCGGAGCGACGTCGAGCTGAGGAGCGCGACGATGACGACCAGGCCGACCGAAGCCGACCGAGCGGCGACGACCGCCCAGGGCGCGCTCTCGTCGGCGCCGGCGTCGATTCCGACCACGAAGAGGCCGAACCCGAGCGCGGCAACGACCGCGAGCCCTGCGCCCGCGGCAACCCGCTGGCTGCCGTCCGCCGACGGCTCACGCGAGAGCGTCACGATTCCCGCCAGGGCCAGGGCGATCCCGAGCCACTGGAGCGCGGCCGGTGTCAGTCCGTGGAAGGCGTCGACCGCGAGTGGGACGAGCGGCGATGCTGCCGAGATCGGAGCCACGATGCCCATCGCACCGACCGCAAGCCCGCGGTAGAGAGCGCCGAGCCCGATGACGCCGGCGATCCCGGCCGCAGCCGCGGGCAAGAGCTCGGCGACTCCAGGGAACGGGTCTCCGAGTGACGATGACCCAGAGCGCGACGCCCGCCAGCCCGATTGCCTGGGAGACGGCAAGGACGGCGAGGACGGCCAGACGTCGCGAGGCGACGCCGCCGAAGAAGTCCCCGACGCCCCAGGAGACGGCGCCGCAGAGCGCGAGGAGCGCTGCCATTCGGGGTCAGTCGTCGCCGACGGGGCGTGTCGCAGCCTGAGCGTCGAGCTGGTTCGCGTGGTAGAGGACGGCCGCTTCAGCGGTACGTGCCGCTTGCCGGTCGTGGTGGCAGGCGACGGCATGCAGCAACTCGGCCCGAGACCTCGGGTTCGAGCCCGTGCGCGCGCTCTTCGATCGCGCGCAGCCCGAGATGCACGTGGCCGAGCAACCGCCCTTCCTCCGTCTGCGCGAACGCGGGGCCGGTGCGAAGCTCGCGAACGCGACCGACGTCGTGGAGCAACGCTGCCGCCAGCAGCAGGTCGCCGCGCAAACGAGGGTGGAGCTGCAGCGTCTCTCGACAGAGCGTCGTCACGCCGACCGTATGCTCGAGCAGGCCGCCGGCATAGCCGTGGTGACCATCCGGGCCGGCCGCCGGGAGGGCGCGGTAGAGGGCGCGGATCTCCGGGTCGCGCGCGAACGACCCCACGACCGCGCTCAGCCCCGGATGGACGATCTCCGCGGCCAGGTAGTCGAGGAACCCATCGAGCTCGTCGGCATCGCGCCGAAGTGAGGGTGTCAGCGACGCCGGATCGGCGTCCTCGGCTGCTTCGAGCACGCGCACCTGCAGCTGCAGCTTGCCTCCGAAGCGCTCGACGCGGCCGAGCACCCTGACCGCGTCACCCTGGTCGAACCTGGCGTCGAGCAGCTCGACGTCGCTCCAGACCCTTCCCTCGATGCGGCCGCTCGCGTCGGCGAGCTCGATCGCGAGATAGGGAGCGCCCGCCCGTGTCCTTCGCCGCTCCTTGCGAGTGACCGCGTACACGCCCTCGACGACGCGGTCCTCGTCGAGATCGGCGATCGTGGTCACGGCCGGAGTCTACGAACCGCGTTGGTACGCTCGCCGGGATGGCCGACATGCAGCCGTTCCGCGCCGTCCGCTACTCCGGCGCGGCCGGACCGCTCGGCGACCTCGTTGCGCCGCCGTACGACACGGTGACGGCCGACGAGCGTGCGCGCCTCTACACGCGGAGCCCGTACAACGTCGTCCACCTGACCCTTCCCGACTCGGTCGACGAGGCCGGCCGGCTCTACGGCGAGTGGCTCGCGGACGGCGTGCTCGAGCGCGACTCGGACCCCGCAGCCTGGCTCCTGGTCGAGGGGTACGTCGGGCCGGACGGGGTTGCCCGCGAGCGGCACGGGGTCGTTCTGTCGCTCGCGGCGAAGCCGTACGAGACCGGAGAGGTCCTTCCCCACGAGCGCACGCACCCCCGGATCCGCGACGAACGGCTCGAGTTGCTCAGGGCGATCCGCGTGCAGCCCGAGCCGATCTTCGTGCTCGTCGACCGGCCGCTCGAGCTCCACGTCCCCGATCGTCCTCCCGATCTCGCTGCGGACGGCTCGCGCCTCTGGCGGCTGCCGCCCGAGCACGTCCCGCACGAGCCCGGCGAGCTCCTCATCGCGGACGGCCATCACCGGTACGAGAGCGCGTTCGAGCTCGGACGCGAGCTCGGGCCCGAGGGAGCGAGGATCATGGCGCTCGTGGTGTCGACGTCCGACCCGGGTCTCCACGTGTTCCCGACGCACCGGCTGTTCGTCGGACGGCCCGACCTCACGCAGGCGGGCGAAGGTGAGCCCTTCGCAGATCTCGAGACCGCGCTGGCCGCGCTTGCAGCCGAGCCGTTCGATCGCTCGGCAGCCGTCGCGTACCGCCGCGGACACGTGGAGCTCGTGAGCGGACGGGACGACGAGCTCGACGTTGCTCTCGTCGATCGCCACGGCTTGACCGGGATCTCGTACACGCCGTCGGCAGAGGCCGCGATAGCGGCGGTCGACGGCGGCGAGGCCGACGTCGCCTTCATCCTGCGCGAGCCGCGAGTTGCCGACGTGTTCGAGTCCGCTCGGCGCGGCGAGCGGATGCCTCAGAAGAGCACCTACTTCTTCCCGAAGCCGTTGTCCGGCCTCTTGTTCCACCCGATCGAGACATGACTGACTGGCTCGACATCTGCCGTCTCTGCGTGACTGACATCAAGGCCGTGCTCGAGCGGCTGCCCACGTCGCGCGAGCGCGAGCCGGTCGTTCGTCGTGGCGAGGGTGGCGACGACACGACGGCGATCGACCAGGCGGCCGAGGACGCGGTCGTCGCGCGCCTCGAGGCCGTGGAAGAGAGCTTCGTGCTCGTCTCGGAGGAGCTCGGCACGCGCGAGTTCGGGAACGGCGGCCCGCGGGTCGTCGTCGTCGATCCCATCGACGGCTCGGTGAACGCGAAGCGCGAGATCCCGTTCTTCTCGTTCTCTCTTGCGGTCGCCGACGGGCCGGCGATGAGCGACGTCGTCCTCGGATACGTCTACGACTTCGGTACCGGCGAGGAGTGGACGGCGACGCTCGGCGGAGGGGCGCAGCTGAACCGCGTGCCGCTCGCTCCGGTCACGCCGAGGGAGCGGATCGAGATCCTGTCGTTCGAGGGAACGACGACGACTGCGATAGCGGCCCTTGCGCCGAGCGTGGCTCCGGTCGCCGAGCGGCTGCGCGTCATGGGATCGCTGGCGCTGTCGCTCTGCCATCTCGCGGCCGGCCGCGTCGATGCCGTGTGCTCGCTCAAGCCCGCACGCTCGGTCGATATCGCGGCCGCGCAGCTGCTCGTGCGCGAGTGCGGACTTGCGATCGAGCTCTTCGAGGACCCGCCGTTCGGTGACGCGCCGCTCGACCTCGGTCAGCGCTCTCGGCTCGCGGCAGCGGCCACCGACGCGCAGCTCGCCGGTCTCGTTCGCGCGCTCTCCGGCTGACCTACGGGCGCCAGACCACGTAGGCCCAGGCGCCGAGCGGTGGGTTGAGCGGGCTGCCGGTCGCGTTGCACACGCGGAAGAGGACCTTCCCGGCGGCGTTCGTGTTGAAGATCTGGGTGACGAAGAGCCCGGGTGAGAGGTTCTGCGTCGGAAGCACGAGCGTCCGGTCGTACGCCTTGACTCCGGGAACCGGGGCGCTCTGGCCGCGACAGGAGTGCGCGGGGATCAGCGGTGCGTCCACGCGCACCTGACCGCTCAACACCGCGGTGTCTCCGAGTCGCAGCGAGCCGTCGGCGACTCCGGCGCCGGTCACCGCGTCCGCCGCGATCGTCGGGTTCGGGTAGGAGCCCGCGAGGCCACCGCCTGCGGTGATCCCCACGATCGTCCCCGGGGGGCCTTGCGGACCAGGCGGCCCGGCCGGAAGCTGACCCTGCTTGAAGTCCTGCGCAAGAAGCGAGCGGTCCTTCACCTTCGCTGCCGTGACCGCACCGTTCTGAAGTGCGGCCGTGTCGACCGAGTTCCTCGGGAGAACGCTGTCGACCGCCGCTCGCCCGAGCGACGTCGTACCGAGAACGGCCACGGCGAGGGCCGTTGCCGAGAGCACGAGAGACAGCCTCTGGCTCATGTCACCCGTTTCGGGCCACGCCGCCGTGTTCCTCGCACCGGGTACGCTCACGACCGTGAAGCCCGACCGCGACGCGATCCTGAAGGCGCTGGAGCAGGTCATCGACCCGGAGCTCAAGCGTCCGGTGACGGAGCTCGACATGGTGCGAGACGTCCTCGTGGAGGACGACGGCTCGGTCTCGGTCACGATCGCGCTCACGATCGCGGGCTGCCCGCTCCGCAACTCGTTCGAGGAGCAGGTCACGCGTCACGTCGGCGAGGTGCCCGGAGTCACGCGGGTGCGTCTCGGGTTCGACGTCATGACGCCCGACGAGAAGGCGGCGCTCGTCTCCCGCCTCCGCGGCGGTCGACCCGAGAAGAGCATCTCGCTCTCCCCCTCGACGCGGGTCGTGGTGGTCGCGTCCGGCAAGGGAGGCGTCGGGAAGTCGACGCTGACCGCGAACCTCGCGTACGCCCTGTCGCTGCTCGGCGAGCAGGTCGGCGTCCTCGACGGCGACGTCTACGGGCACTCGATCCCGCACATGCTCGGCGTGCACCAGCGACCGGTCGCGGTGGACGACATGATCGTGCCGCCCGTCCGCGGAGATCTGAAGCTCATGTCGATCGGGTTCTTCCTCGACGACAACGCGCCGGTCATGTGGCGTGGGCCGATGCTCCATCGCGCACTCGAGCAGTTCCTCTCCGACGTCCACTGGGGCGAGGTGGACACGCTCGTCGTGGACATGCCTCCGGGGACGGGAGACGTCGCGATCTCGCTCGGCCAGCTGCTTCCCCGCGCCGAGGTGCTCGTGGTGACGACGCCGCAGCCGGCTGCGCAGCGGGTCGCCGTGCGGGCCGCGCAGATGGCACAGAAGACGGGAATGCGCATCCTCGGCGCGGTCGAGAACATGTCGTACCTCGCCGGTACGGGCCAGGAGCTCTTCGGCTCCGGCGGAGGGCAGGCTCTCGCCGACGAGATCGGCGTTCCGCTGCTCGCCCGGATCCCGCTCGATCCCGTCCTCCGCGAGGCCGCCGACGACGGCAACACGGTGTTCGAGGTCGCGCCGGACTCGGAGGTGGCAGAGGCGATCTCGGCACTCGCCGAGGCGGTCCAGGCCTCGCGCGCCGGCACGATCCGGAAGCCGCTCCAGGTTCTCGGCTAGATCCGGTCTGGACTCGCCGCGTGCCGGGTGCTGCGTTCTTCGACCTCGACCGGACGCTGATCTCGCGCTCGAGCTCGCTGGCTCTGGCGGGGGAGTTTCGCCGCCACGGACTCATCGGGAGATGGCAGCTCGCCAAGGCTGCGGTCGCCCAGGTCGTCTTCGTCCGCTTCGGAGCCGGCCACGGGCGGGTCGGACAGACGGCAGACAGTGCCATGTCCGTCTTGAAAGGGGTCCGAGTGGAGGTCGTGCAGGAGATCGCCCGCGACGGGTGGGAGTCGGTGCTCCGGCCGCTCGTCTATCGCGAGGCCGTGGACCTGGCCGCGTCCCACTCCGCCCGCGGGGAGAGAGTGTTCATCGTCTCCGCCGCGCTCCAGGAGGTCGTCGAGGTCGTCGCGCAGGAGCTCGGCTTCGACGGCGCCATCGCGTCCCGGGCCGAGGTGAACGACGGGATGTACACCGGCCGCCTCGAACGACGGCTCTACGGTGAGGCCAAGGCCGAGGCAGTCGATGCGTTCGCGGCGGCCGAAGGCATGGAGCTCGAGAGCTCGACCGCGTACTCGGACTCCCACTCCGACGTCCCGTTCCTCGAAGCGGTCGGCAACCCGGTCGCAGTCAATCCGGATCGTGCGCTCAGGCGGGTCGCGGAGGATCGTGGCTGGCCGGTCATGCGGTTCCGGACGAAGGCGTTCCCGGCTCGGTGACGAGCGACGAAGCGGCCGAACGCCTGCGAGCGCTCGGGTTCGAGCCGGAGGCGGTCGACGTGCTCGTTGCACACTTCGCCGACTCCGAGCGGCGCGGGAAGCTGGGCCATGGGTTCTCGCGCGTCGCGTGGCTGGAGACGCTCGAGCTCGATCCGGCAGGGCGACCGGCGCGCGTTCTCGCCGAGGAAGGGTTCGAGCGCTGGAGCGGAGAGACCGCCCTCGGGTACCTCGTGCTCGACGAGATCGTGCGGTCGACGCTCGCGAATCCGCCGGAGCATGCCCGAGTCGTGGTGGCGGAGCGCTGCTTCCCGACAGGTGCGCTCGGCTACTGGGTGCGTCGCCTCGCAGTAGGCGGGCTCGTCGGCGGCGTTGACGGCGACCTCACCGCGTCGTCTGCCGCACCCGGACGGAGGTCCGGCGCTGACGGGCACGAACCCGCTCGCGATCGCGATTCCCTCGAGCGACGGACATCCGATCGTGAGCGATGTCTCCATGGGAGCGGTCACGCACGGCGACGTGCTCGCCGGGGCGGCGCGACCCGAGGAGCTCGTCCCGTTCGGCGGTGAGCACGCGCACAAGGCGTTCGCTCTCGCGGTGGGTCTCGAGCTCTTCGTCACCGCACTCGCCGGCCCCGAGCACGGGGCCGTGCTCGTCGTCGCGCGACCGGAGCACGACCCGGTGCCCGCGTTCCGCCAACTCGCCGACGGGCGCCGGCTCCCGGGCGATTCGTATTGGGCTCGTTCGGGGTGAGACGCTTTGCTCGGGCTCCCTCGTCCTAGACGACCTCCGTCGCCGCGCACTCAGAGCCGAACGGGCGTCAGCGGCGGGTCGCCGCGCTCGATCGCGAGCAGGTTGTCGACGACGAGCCGGGTCATGCCCTCGCGTGCCTGGCGGGTCGCGCTGCCGAGATGGGGGGTGAGGACGACGTTGTCGAGGCCGAACAGCTCCGAGGGCACTCGAGGCTCGTCGACGAAGACGTCGAGGCCGGCCCGCAACCGGCCCGAGACGAGCTCCGACACCAGCGCGTCCTGGTCGACGATCTCCCCGCGCGCGGTGTTCACGAGGCAGGAGCCGTCGCGAAGCAGAGCGAGCCGCGACGCGTCGATCAGGCCGTGCGTCTCGGGAGTCAGCGGGACGTGGAGCGTCACGATGTCCGCCTCCGCGAGCAGCGCCTCGAGCTCGCGGAACTCGGCGAGATCGGTCTCGACCTGGTGCCGCTGCGTGTAGAGAACGCGCATGTCGAACCCCTGCGCGCGGCGAGCCACTGCGCTTCCTATGCGGCCGAGGCCGACGATGCCGAGCGTCGAGCCCGATACCTCCTCGACGAGCTCGAGCCCTCCCTCGGACCAGGCGCCGGTCCAGCTTCCCGCGCGGACGAAGCGATCTCCCACGGCGACCTGGCGACCGCTTGCCAGGATGAGCGCGAAGGCGAGATCGGCGGTCGCGTTCGTGAGAACGCCGGGCGTGTTCGTGACCACGACGCCGCGCTCGAGGCAGGCGGCGACACCGACCCGGTCGTAGCCGACGCTGAAGTTGGCGACGACGCGGAGGTTCGGGAGGAGGTCGAGCGGAACGGGCTCGTTGGCGACGACGAGACCTTCGACGTCGGGTCGAGAGGAGTCGAGCTCTGCGAGCGATCGCACCTCGACGTCGAGGAGCTCGTCGAACGCAGGTCCCGGATAGCGCCGGGTCGAGAGGATCTTCACGAGGGTCGTTACCCGGACTTCCGCCGGAGTCGTTCGAGCACGAACGGGTCGATCGCGTCCATTCCATCGACGCGCTCCTCGAGGTTCTCGACGCCGGCCCAGTCCTCGAGCCGCTCGTAGCCGAGGGCGGCCAGGCGATCCTCGATCTCCTTGCGCAGCGCCCGATCCACCTCGATCCACTTCGACCGCGGTGTCTGGCCGAAGAGCTCCTGGTGGATCCCGAAGAGCCTTCGCAGCTCCTCGAGCGGGCGCGGGTGATCGTCGACCCGCAGGTCGACGAAGACGTCGGAGAGCCCGGCGTACCCCTGCTCCGGCCCGACGACGAGCACCGCTGCGGACTGCTGGCCTCGACTGTCTCCGCCCGCGGCCTGTGCGGCGTCGAGGCAGTCGAGGAGGCGCTCGACGAGCGGCTTGCCGGCTGTCGCCTCGAACGTGTCGGCCAGCCCGTCGACGGTCTCCGCCGACACGAGGATGTTGCCCTGCGCGGCGTAGCACGGCCCGGTCCGGCCCCCGGCCCACTCGTGGCACTCGTCGCCCGTGAAGGTCGCGCCGCGGCCCTCGGCGTCCACGATCCCGAGCTGGCGGGTGGCGCGCTCGTCGTCGGCCTCGGTGAGGCGAGCGACCGCCTCCGCCGCGGAGACTCCTTCGCGCAGGAGCGCGAGCCCCTCGGGCCCGTAGCGGGGATTGGCGTACGACTGCGTCGCGATCGCGCCGACCAGCGGCTCGGCCCACGGAACGACGCACCCGACGGCGAGGAACTTCGACTGCACCGCGACTCCCCACTGGCGCGCGTCGAGGTCGCACGCGCAGATCGAGTACGTCGCGATGAGCGGGCTAGCCGTAGGTGAGCTCCGCGAGGTCGAGGGAGAGCAGTGCCTCGTCGTCCACGAGGGCGCATGCGACCGCGCCGAGGGAAAGCGCGGCCTTCACCTGTTGCGCCGTCGACGCCCGCACGACCACGGGTGTTCCCGCCTCGTGCGCGGCGTGGATTGCCGCGAGGTCGGAGACGTCGTCGAGCACGAGCGCGCCTTCGAGCTCGACCGTGCCCTCGAGCGCGATCTCCGGAACCTTGCGCCCCGTGGCGCCGAACCAGCGCTCCCGCATCAGAACGTCAGCGTCTCGCCGGGCTCCGGCGAGAGCACCTTGGTACTGGACGGCGCGAGTCGACGCAGCTCGTCCGGCGTCCCGGAGAGCAGCGGAAACGTTCCGTAGTGACACGGCACGCAGCGTCCGACGCCGAGGAGCTCGAGCGCGACCGCGGCTTCGCGAGGACCCATCGTGTAGTGGTCGCCGATCGGAAGCACCGCGACGTCCGGCGAGTAGATGCGGCCGATCAGCGACATGTCGCCGAACACGTTCGTATCCCCCGCGAAGTAGATCTTGAACCCGTCCTCGAGCTGGAGCACGATCCCGCACGACTCGCCGCCGTAGCCGCCGTCGGGCGTGCTCGACGAGTGGTTCGCGCTCGTCAGGGTGATCTGGACGTCGTCGATCGAGACCGTTCCGCCCTTGTTGATCGAGTGCGCCTGGCCGTCACTGGCGACGCCGTTCGACGTGAGCCAGCCGCGCAGCTCGACCTGCGCGACGACGGGGCAGCCGAACCGCTCGTGGATGGTCACGGTGTCTCCGACGTGATCTCCGTGACCGTGGGTGACGAGGACGAGGTCGCAGCGTTCCGGCTCACGCTCGGACTCCGGTGTCTTCGGATTCCCCGTGAGGAAGGGATCGACGTAGATCCGCTTGCCACCCGGAGAGTCCACTCGGAACGCCGCGTGCCCCAGCCAGGTGAGCTCTGTAGCCATGGGTGAAATCTAGAACGGAAGCGACGCTGCTGCGTCGGCCGCGAGGTCGAGGATCGGCTGGACGACGAAGAACGAGCCGACGGTGACCACGACCGCGGCGCCCACGGCCGTCCCGAGCACGGCCTCACGCGGCGGCGCGCCTCCCACGGCGATGGCGGTCGCTCCGACGGGTCCCGGGCCGCATGTACATCCAGCGGACGACGTTCAGGTAGTAAGCCAGCGACACCGCAGTGGCCGCCACGCCGACGAGCACGAGCCACCATTCGCCGGAGTCGTACGCGGCCGAGAACACGAAGAACTTGCCGAAGAACCCGCCCGTGAGCGGGAACCCGGCGAAGCCGAGCATGAAGATCCACATCGCGGTCCCGTAGAAGGGACGCTCCCAGCCGAGCCCCGCGAGCGACTCGAGCGTCACTGCGCGTCCGAGCTCGCGCTCGCGTGCCGCGACGATCGCAAAGGCCCCGACCGACATCGCCGCGTACGGGACGAGGTAGTAGAGGAGCGCCTCGGCTCCGAACTCGGAGTTCGCGGAGATTGCAATCAGCATGAAGCCGGCGTGCGAGATGGAGGAGTACGCGAGCAGCCGCTTCAGGTCGCGCTGCGCGAGCGCGGCGAGGTTCCCCCAGGCGAGCGAGATGCACGCGAGGACCGCCACGGCGATCGTCCAGATCTCGCTCTCGTCGGGGAACGCGGTGACGAGGATGCGCAGCATGACCACGAGCGCGGCGGCCTTCGTCGCTGCGGACATGAACGCCGTGACCGACGTGGGGGCGCCCTGGTACACGTCCGGCGTCCACATGTGGAACGGCGCGGCGGAGACCTTGAAGGCGAACCCCGCGAGGATCATCGCGAGACCCGTGACCAGGAACGCGTCGTCCCCCGCCCGTGCAGCCGCGATCTGCGGAGAAGCCGAGCTGGCCGGTGGCTCCGTAGACGAACGCGCAGCCGAAGAGCAGGATGGCGGATCCGAAGCTGCCTGCGATCAGGTACTTGAGGCCGGCCTCGAGCGACGTCTCGCGCTCGGTGTCGAGGGCGACGAGGACGTACAGGCAGAGCGAGAACCACTCGAGCCCCAGGAACAGCGTCATGAGGTTCTCGGCCTCGACGAAGAAGATCATCCCGGCGCCCGCTGCGGCGAGCAGCGCGTAGTACTCGCCGTGGTTCTCGCGTCTCCGCTCACTCCAGGACACGAGGACGACGACGGCTCCGATCACGGCCAGGATCACCTGCGTGTAGGCCGCGAGCTGGTCTCGCACCATCGACTCCGAGAGCAGCACCTCCGGTCTCGGGGTGTCCTGGAACACGATGCAGGCGAGGACCGCGGCGACCACGAATCCGGCGAATGCGACTGCCGCGGTGAGACCCTTGCGCATCCACGCCGGGACGAGCACTGCGCCGAGGAGGGCGATGCCGGCGGCGGCCAGGAGCGCGAGACTCGGGGAGAGGGAGAGCCAGTCGACCTGCGGGGTCTCGATCACTCGTTGCCCCCGGGGCGGACGAACGCCGTGAAGTTCTGCGTGCCGAGGGCCCGGTCGCTGATCGCAGCGGGCCAGGCGGAGAGGACGAGCAGCGTGAAGACGAGCGGGAGCACGAGGCCGAGCTCGCCGGGACGCAGGTCGAGCGCCTCGTCACGCACCGCGGATCCCTGGCGCCGAGTGCAGGACCGCCGAGATGAGCCTCAGCGTGTACATCGCCGCGAGGACGATGCCGAGGGCGACGACGGCGGTGTAGCCCCAGCCCTGGGCGTAGACGCCGGTCATGATCAGGAACTCGCCGGCGAAGGTCGTCGATCCGGGGACGGCGAGCGCGATCATCCCGGCGGTCAGCACGATCGTCGCGAGCATCGGCCGCCCGCGTGCCATTCCGCCGAGAGCCGAGAGCTCGCCCGTGCCGCACCGTCGTTCGACCATGCCGACGAGCAGGAACATCGCCGCCGAGATGAGGCCGTGATTCACGGCCTGGAGGATCGATCCGGAGATCCCGCCTCCGCTCGCCGAGAAGAGCCCGAGCGTGATGAGGCCCATCTGGGCCAGCGAGGAGTACGCGACGATCCCCCGGAGGTCGGGAGCGCGGAAGGCGAGGACGGAGCCGTACACGATTCCCGCCGCGGCGAGCACGAGCAGCACGCCGCGGAGGTCTTCGGTGGGTTGGGGGAACTTCAGCAGCACGATGACGAACCCCCAGACGGCCGTCTTCGAGACGACTCCGGAGAGCACGGCGGTCACCTCGATCGGAGCCTCTCGATACGTGAGCGGGAGCCAGCCGTGGAGCGGGACGAGCGGCGCCTTGACGGCGAACGCGATCACGAAGCCGAGGAAGATCCAGGTGTTGTCGCTCTGGGTTGGGGCGAGGAGCGAGAACGTGCCGTTGGTCACCCCGAAGGCGACGATCGCCGCGAGCATCAGGAGCGAGCCCGCCATCGTGTAGACGACGAACGTCAGCGTCGCGACGTTCCTGCGCGCACCGCCCCACACTCCCACGAGGATGTAGAGCGGGATGAGCATCGACTCGAAGGAGACGTAGAACAGGATCAGGTCCTGCGCGGCGAAGGTCGCGACGACGGCGCCGACGAGGAAGAGCTGGAGTGCGTAGTACGCGCGCGGCCGGTCGCGACCGACCCAGACCGCATAGCCGATCGCTGCCGCCGAGACGACGATCGCGGTGCCTGCGAGCCAGAGCGTGAACGTGTAGAATCCGACCGAGTACGAGATCCCGAGGCTCGTGACCCACTCGTGCGACGTCGAGAGCTGGAGGCCGGGGGAATAGAAGTCGAAGCGGGTGACCGCGACGATCCAGAGCGCGACCTCGGCGAGCGCAATCAGCAGAGCCAGCCCGGCGGTGCCGAGCTTCGGAAGCGGTAGTGCCGCGACGAGCAGAGCGCCGGCGAGCGGGAGGACGATGAGCGCGGTCGTGAGCATCTACCGGACCGCCACGAAGACGACGACGAGGACGGCGACCGCGAGAGCGATCGCGAGGGCGTAGGTTCGAACGAGGCCGGACTGGACCCGGGCCACCTCGCCTCCGACCTGGATCGTGCCGGAGCCGATCTCGTCCAGCGAGCGTTCGACCACGGGCTCTTCGACTCTTCGCCGCAGCGTGTTGGCGAGGGCGACGGCCGGGCGGTAGAACACGGCGTCGTACAGCTCGTCGAAGTAGAACTTGTGCTCGAGCACGCGCCAGACAGACGGCCTCGTCACGAGCTGCCGGCCGGTCTTGAAGGCGCGGCGCGCGAGGTACAGCCCGACGAGGCCGAGTGTCACAGCGAACAGGCTCGTCAGGTAGTCCTGACTCACCGTCGGCTCGACGAGCGACTCGGCGGTGTTGCCGATCCAATCGAGAAACGGTTCCCAGACGCCGGGGATGACGACGAGGCCGCCGATGGTCGAGAGCACGGTGAGCACGCCGACGGGGATGAGCATCGAGAGCGGGCCCTCGCCGTGCCCCCGGTGCTCGCTTGAGTGCTCGCCTTCCGTCGCCGGCTCGTGCCGTTCACCGCGGAAGACCGCGTAGTAAAGGCGGAAGGCGTACGCGCCGGTCAGGAGCGCGCCGAAGAGACCGGCGACGTAGAGCGTCCAGCCGAGCGCCCCGCCCGTTGCGAGCGCCGAGGAGATGACGCCGTCCTTCGACCAGAAGCCGGCAAAAGGGGGAATGCCGACGAGCGCGAGGGTGCCGACGAGGAACGCGATGTGGGTTCGTGGGAGAACGCCCTTGAGCCCGCCCATCCTCCGGATGTCCTGCTCCCCGTCGAGGTGGTGGATCACGACGCCTGCAGACATAAAGAGCAGCGCCTTGAAGAAGGCGTGCGTCATCAGGTGGAACATCGCGTACCCGTATGCCCCGACTCCGGCGGCGAGGAACATGTAGCCGATCTGGGACATCGTCGAGTACGCGATCACGCGCTTGATGTCCCACTGCACGAGCGCGACGAATCCCGCCAGGAGAAGGGTGAGGGTGCCCAGGATCGCCGCGAGGTGCTGGACGTCGATCGCGGCCTCGAAGATCGGATGCGCGCGCACGAGCAGGTAGACGCCAGCCGTGACCATCGTCGCGGCGTGGATCAGGGCGGAGACGGGAGTGGGGCCTTCCATTGCATCGGGAAGCCAGGTGTGCAGCGGGAGCTGGGCGGACTTCGCGACCGCGCCACCGAGTAGCCCGAGGGCGACGATGTTCACGGTCGTGGACGACATGACGTCCAGCCGGTCGAAGACACCGGCGAACTGGAGCGTCCCCGTCCCCCAGACGAGCAGGACGAGGGCGACCGCGAAGGTCGCGTCTCCGACGGCGTTCATGACGAACGCCTTCTTGGCGGCCGCGATCGCGGCAGGGCGCTGGTGCCAGAAGCCGATCAGGAGGTAGGAAGCGAGCCCGACGAGGCCCCAGCCGACGAGGAGCAGGAGGAAGTTGCCGGCCTCCACGAGCATGAGCATCGAGAAGACGAAGAACGACATGTACGCGAAGTAGCGACGCTCCTCGTCGTCGCCGGCCATGTAGCCCATCGAGTACCAGACGATCAGCCCGCCGACGCCGGTGACGACGAGCATCATCACGCTCGACACCGGATCGAGCAGGATCTGGAAGTCGACCCGGAAGTCGCCGGCGGCGAGCCAGGTATATGCGGTCGAGACCTGCTCGCGCTGGGCCGGATCTTCACCGCGCAGGCCGACGAACGCCACGACGGCGCCGCCGAACGCAATGAAGGTCGTGAGCGTCGAGATCCACCCGGCGGTCCGTCGCGTGATGTCCTGATCCATGGCCGTGATCACGGCTGCGCCCATGAGCGGGGCGAGCAAGCAGATCCAGGCGCCGGTGATCACGTCAGTCGCCGATCAGCCTCGGAGAGCATTCGCCTGGTCGACGTCGAGTGCCACGCCGCGCCGCGCCATCGCGACGATCAGCCCGAGACCCACGGCGACCTCCCCGGCCGCGACCGCCATCACGGCGAGCGCGAAGATCTGACCGTCGAGCGCCCCCGCCTGCCGCGAGAAGGCGATGAGCGCGAGGTTCCCGGCGTTGAGCATGATCTCGAGCGAGAGCAGCACGATCAGCGGGCTTCGCCGCAGCATCACGCCCATGGCTCCCGTCGCGAACAGGATCCCCGCGACGATGAGGTACCACCCGACGCCGGGGCCGTCTATCGCGCTTCCTCCTTCTCGCGAGTCGTCCCGAGCACCACGCCGCCGACTGCCGCGACGAGGAGGACGATCGAGGTGATCTCGAAGGCGAGCAGGTGATCCGTGAGGAACAGCTCGCCGATCTCACCCGGGCTGCCGAACCCCGCGGTGACCTGCGCTGGCTCGGAGAGCTGATCTCCCCAGGCGAGCCCGAGGACGACCACGACTTCGACGAGGATCGCGGCTGCGGCGACGATCGCCGCGCTCCGCAGGAGCGGCGTCCCTCCCGCCCACGGTGCGTCCGCGCGTCCACCGAGGTAGGCGATGACGAAGAGGAACATCACCATCACAGCGCCGGCATAGACGAGTACCTGGGCCGCGGCGAGGAACTCTGCGGCGAGGAGCAGGTACAGGACCGCGAGGGACGCGAGGTTCCCGATGAGCGCGAGCGCGGAGTAGAACGGGTTCTGGAGGCTCACGACGGCCACTCCGCTGGCAAGGCAGCCGCCCGCGGCAACGAACCAGACCACCCACACGAGGAAGTTGCCCACTAGTGGTCTCTCTGGTGACATGCGTGCCCGCTGGCCCGCGAAAACCGAGCAGGCCAAGGACGCAGGGAGGTCGCGTACCTGGAAGGTACGTGGCCGACCGAGGACGCCGGCATGCGACGGTTTGCAGTCGGCCAGCGGGTGCGTGTTGTTGCCGGAGCGACCACTTGACTATGAGTCCTTCTTGTACGCCGGAATCGGCGTGTCGTAGAGTCCGCGGTCAGCGACCGGCACGCGCTTGATCGGCTCTGCGAGGAGCATGTCCTTCGTGTAGATGAGGTCGTCGCGCGAGTACTCGGAGATCTCGAACTCGTTGCCGAGGGTGATTGCGTCGAACGGGCATGCGAGCTCGCAGTAGCCGCAGAAGATGCAGCGGCTCATGTTGATCTCGTAGATCCGCGCGTAGCGCTCGCCCGCCGATACGCGGTTCTCCGCGGTGTTCTCGGCGGCGACGACGCGGATGCAGTCCGCCGGGCAGGCCGCTGCACACAAGGAGCAGCCGACGCACTTCTCGAGGCCGTTCTCGTGCGTGTGCAGCCTGTGACGCCCGCGGAAGCGTGGGTAGACGGAGCGCTTGTAGTCCGGGTACTGCTGCGTGATCGGCTTGCGGAAGATCTGCCGGAAGGTGACGGCGAAGCCCTTGAACGTGTCCAGCGGCTGGGGACTCACAGCCAGACCACCAGAAGCGCGGTCACGACCGCGTTGAGCGTTGCGACTGGCAGGAGCACCTTCCAGCCGAACCGCATCAGCTGGTCGTAGCGGAGGCGCGGCAGCGTCGTCCGCATCCAGATGAAGACGTAGAGGATCACCGCGAGCTTCCCGACGAACCAGAGCGGCGCGACCCAGCTCGGCCCGTCCCACACGATCCCGTGCCAGCCGCCGAGGAAGAGCGTGATGCACAGGGCGGAGAGCGTGATGAGGTTGATGTACTCGGACATGCTGAAGAGCCCGAAGCGCATCCCTCCGTACTCCGTGTGGTAGCCGGCGACGAGCTCCTGCTCAGCCTCCGGGAGGTCGAACGGCGCGCGCGCGGTCTCGGCGGTGCCTGCGAGCAGGAACACGATGAGCCCGACGAACTGCGGCACGGCATACCAGACCGTGTCGGCCTGCGCGGCCACGATGTCGTTCAGCCGAAGCGACTCGGCCATGATCACGACGCCGAGGACGGAGAGCGCGAGGGAGACCTCGTACGAGACCAGCTGGGCGCACGTTCGCATCGAGCCGAGGAGCGCGTACTTCGAGTCGGACGCCCAGCCGCCGACGATGAAGCCGTAGATCCCGACCGAGCCGAGGGCGAAGATCAGGATGAGCCCGATCGAGACGTCCGCGACCTGCCCTGGGATGTAGACGCCGCCGACGGTCCAGCCCGGCCCGAACGGGATCACGGAGAAGGTCGCGAGTGCAGTGAACGCCGCGAGGAAGGGGGCCAGGATGTAGAGCCAGTCGATCGCCGCGGCCGGATAGAAGCTCTCCTTGAACAGGAGCTTGAGGAGGTCGGCGATCGGCTGCAGGAGCCCGTACGGCCCTGCGCGATTGGGCCCGTAGCGGAGCTGCATCCGGGCCATGACCTTGCGCTCGGCGAGCGTGAGGTAGGCGAACGTCACGAGCACGAGATTGATCACGACCAACGACTCGATCACGCTCACCCACCAGTCGACCGAGGGGGTCATGTCGCCTTCACCACCTCGACGGACGGGTGCAGGTCGGCTGCGTGCTCGTCGGCGACACGCGCGACGCCCTCGACGAGCTTCGACGAGACCAGCGCGCGCAGCTCGACCGACGTGCCGTTCGAGCGGACGAGCACCGTCTCTCCGGTCGTGATCCCGCGCCGATCGGCGTCGGCAGCGGACAGCTCGACGGTCGGCTCCGGTCGGAGGAACTCGAGCTCGGGCACGCGCTCTACGGCAGGGCCGGAGAACAGCGGCCGATACCGGTGGAGTCGAAGCTCGCCCACGAAGTGATCCGACGACGTTGCCGGAGGCGTCGACGCAACGGAGGCGGCCGGCGGTGGGGCTTCGTACGGCGACCGCTCGGGAAGCGCAGCGCGAAGGCCGATCTCGGCCAACGGGAGATCCGGCAGCGCGTTCTGCTGCAACTCGGCGTACACCGCGGATGCGTGCGGGGAGACGTCGACGTCGAAGCGCGCGGCGAGCATGCTGATCCAGGCGAGCTCGTCGGGACATGGGGGAAGAGTCGTACGCCGAAGTCGCTGGATGCGCCCCTCGAGGTTCATCGTCGTGCCGTCCCGCTCGAGCGCGCTCGTTCCCGGGAGGACGACGTCGGCCCAGCCGGCGGCCAGTCCGTGAAACATCGTCACGACGATCACGCGTTCGGCCTGTTCGGCAAGGGCGCGCACGCTCGGATCGGCGGCGGCGTCGTCTCCCGACACGACGAGAAGCTCGATCGGCTCGGGGTTGCCCTCGTCCGCATCTGCCGCAGCCGACCAGGCGGCTGCGATCCCTCGCCCGTTCGCAGTGCTCGGCAGGTGGAACGCGCCGCAACCAGGCTTGCCCTCGAATCCGACCGCGTGAGCGAGCTCCGCGATGCGAGCGCCTCCGCCTCCGCCCGGGCCCGACCAGATCAGCACGGCCCGGTCGGAGGCGCGCAGTCGTCTGCCGATCGCGTTGCGCGCGCCGGCGAGCTCGGTGCACTTCGCAGCCGCACCGCCGGGCTCGGTCTGGACGGAGCCGGTGGGTGAGCAGACGACGATGTCCGCGCCTCGGCGGCGTGCTTCCTTGATCCAGAGATCGACGACGGGTGCGCGTTCGGCGACCGGGTCGTCGCCGACGACGACCACGAGCTCAGCATTGCCGATGCCGGAGAGCGGGAGACGGAATGCGTCGAGTGCGGCAGACGTCGCCTCCGCCAGGACTGCCGAGTGGGCCTCGAGTCCGCCACGGAGCAGCTTCCCGAACGCGTACGCGATCTCGATCGTCTCCGAGCCCGAGAACGCGGTAACGATCGACCCGTTGGCTGCGCGAAGCAGCTCCTCGACGGTGTCGAGCGCCTCATCCCATTCGATCTCGACGAGCCCCTTGGGGCCTCGGCGTAGCGGGGAGGTGATCCGGTCCTCCGCGCGGAGATGCGGATAGGTGAACCGGCCCTTGTCGCAGAGCCAGCCGCGGTCGATCTCCGGGTGGTTGCGGCTCAGGATCCGCTTGACCTTCCCCTCGCGGATCGTCGCCGAGACGTTGCACCCGACCGGGCACGCGGTGCAGACGGTCGGGACCTCCTGGATCTCCCACGGACGGGCCTCGAACCGGTAGAGCGTGGACGTCAGAGCGCCGACCGGGCAGAGCTCGACGACGTTTCCGGAGAACGCCGACCGGTACGGCTCGTCCTCGAACGTGGCGATCTCCGTGCCGGCACCGCGGTTCCGCGCGATGAGCAAGCCGTCTTCGGCCACGTCCTCCGAGAACCGGGTGCAGCGGTAGCAGAGGATGCACCGCTCACGGTCGAGTGCGATCAGGGGTGAGATCGGGATCGGCTTGTCGAAGGTGACCTTGGAGAAGGTCATCCGCGTCGAGCCGGGGCCGTACCGGAACGTGAGATCCTGGAGCGGGCACTCGCCGCCCTTGTCGCAGACCGGGCAGTCGAGGGGATGGTTGACGAGGATGAACTCGAGCGTCGCCTCCTGACCCTCGCGCGCTTTCTCGGAGGTCGCGGCGGTGTGGACGACCATCCCGTCGGTGACGGTCAGCGTGCAGCCCGCCTGGAGCTTCGGCATGCCCTCGATCTCGACGAGGCACATGCGGCAGGCGCCCACGGGCGGCCCCAGGCGCGGCTCGTAGCAGAAGACGGGTATCTCGATCCCGGCCGCCATCGCCGCCTCGACGATGCCCGTGCCCTTCGGCACCTCGACGGCGCGGTCGTCGACGGTGACGGCGACGAGGTCGGGGGCCGCCACTTCCGTCACGCGTGCGCCGCCTCGTGAGCATGGCGCGCGTGCATCGCGGTCGGAGCGAGGATGTCCTCCAGGGAGGACTCGCCGCCGAAAGGACATCCGCCGAGCGTGATGTGGGCCTGGTACTCGTCGCGGAAGCGGTCGACGTAGCTCAGCACCGCGATCGCGTCGGAGTCGCCGAGCGGACAGAGGCACTTGCCGAGGATTCGGTCGCAGACGGAGAGCAGAAGGTCGAGATCTGCCTGGCCCGCACGCCCGTCCTCGATCTTCTGGAGGATCTGCGTCACCCAGCGCGTTCCGACGCGACACGGGGTGCACTTCCCGCAGGACTCGTGCTCGTAGAACTGCGAGACGCGGATGCCGAGCTGGATCATGCAGCACCGGTCGTCGATGACGACCACGCCGGCGGAGCCGATCGACGAGCCCGCGGCGATGAGGGAGTTGAAGTCGAGTGCGGTGTCGATGTCCGCGGCGGTGAGGATCGGCGTCGACGACCCTCCGGGGATGATCGCCTTGAGCTCCCGTCCTCCGGGAACGCCCCCTCCGATGTCGTACACGAGCTCGCGCAACGTGATCCCGTGTGGGAGCTCGTAGTTCCCCGGGTTCACGACGTCGCCGGAGAGCGAGAACACCCGCGTGCCCGTGGACGCCTCGACACCGAGCTTGGCGTAGTCCTCGCCGCCCATGGCGAGGATCGGCGCCGCGGTGGTGATCGACTCGACGTTGTTCACTGCGGTGGGTGCCGCGTAGAGGCCCGCAATCGCCGGGAACGGCGGCTTCGTCCGGGGCTGGCCACGCCTGCCCTCGAGCGACTCGAGCAGAGCCGTCTCCTCGCCGCAGATATAGGCGCCGGCACCGCGGTGCAACACGACGGTGACGCCGCCGAGGAGATCACGCTCGCGAATCGCCTCCAGCGAGTCGCGGAGCACCTCGAACTCCTGCTCGTACTCGCCGCGGATGTAGACGAAGACGTGCTGCGACTGGATCGCGTGCGCCGCGATCAGGCAGCCCTCGAGGAAGCGGAACGGGACGCGCAGCATGATCTCGCGGTCCTTGAACGTGCCGGGCTCCGACTCGTCCGCGTTGACGACCAGGTAGTGCGGCTTCGCGAGCTGATCCGGCTTGGGGACGAACGCCCACTTGCGTCCGGTCGGGAACCCCGCGCCGCCGCGTCCACGGAGCCCGGATCCTTCGAGCTCTGCGATGACGTCGTCGGGAGCCATCGCGCGTGCCTTCGCAAGCGCCTCGAACCCACCGGCGGCCTCGTAGTCCTCGATGGCGACGAGGGGCTTGTCCTCCGCGCCCGCGAAGACGATCTGCCGCCGCTCAGGCATCCCCGGGCTCCTCGAGCTCCGCCACGATCTCCGGCACGTCTCCGGCCGTGACGCGAAGCCGGTGGCGGTTGTCGATTGCCACGACGGTCGCCCAACCGCAGCCTCCGAGACACTCGACGGTCCCCAGCGTGAACCGGCCGTTTGCGGACGTCGTGCCCGCCTCCATGCCGAGCTCGCGCTCGAACGCCTCCACGACCTGCTGCGCTCCACTGAGCGCGCAGGACACGTTCGTGCACACCTCAACGAGCGTGCGCCCGATCGGCTGGAGCCGGAACTGGTCGTAGAACGACGCGATCGAGAGGCAGTACGCCGGCGTGACGTCGAGCGCGTCCGCGACGTCGCGAAGCGCCTCGGGCGGAAGCCAGCCGCCGTGCTCCTCCTGGGCCAGCCGCAGGGCGGGAAGGATCGCCGACGTGCTCTGCGGATACTGGGCGCCGAGCTTGCGCAAACGCGTCGAGAGAGGCGTGCTCATCAGCGGTCGGCGTCTCCCATGACGGGATCGAGCGATCCGGCGACCGCAACGAGGTCCGCGACGAGGCAGTTCTGGACGACCGTCGCCGTCGCCTGGAGCGCGGCGAAGCTCGGCGCCCGGAAGCGCACGCGCCACGGCCGCGAGCCGCCGTCGGAGACGAGGTAGCAGCCGGCCTCGCCCCTGGGCGACTCGATCACCGTGTAGACCTCTCCCTCGGGCACGGTGTAGCCCTCGGTCACGAGCTTGAAGTGGTGGATGAGCGTCTCCATCGAGGTGTGCAGCTCGTGGCGTGGCGGAAGGACGACCTTGCGGTCGTCGGTCACCCACGGCTCGCCTTCCATCTCGTCCAGGCGGTCGAGGCACTGGCGGACGATACGCACCGACTCGCGCATCTCGTCCATGTGGACCTTGTACCGGGCGTAGACGTCCCCTTCGTCGTAGACGGGAACACAGAAGTCGACTTCGTCGTAGGCGAGATACGGCATGTCCTTCCGGAGGTCCCAGCTCACCCCGGAACCCCGGAGCACGGGGCCGGACTGCGCGAGCGCGAGCGCGTCGTCGGCCGACAGCAATCCGATTCCCTTCGTGCGCTCGAGCCAGATCGCGTTCCGGTCGAGGATCGCCTCGTACTCGTCGACCGACTTCGGCATCGAGTCGCAGAACTTCCGCGCCTCTGCGCCGAACCCGGGTGGAAGGTCCTCTGCGAGCCCCCCCACCTGGAAGTAGCGCGTGTGCATCCGCGTCCCGCCGACCATCTCGAAGAGGTCGAGGATCTGGTCGCGGTCGTCGAAGCAGTACCAGAAGATCGAGATCGCCCCGAGCTCGAGCGCGGACGTGCCGAGGTACACGAGGTGCGAATGGATGCGCACGAGCTCGGTGAGGGCCATGCGTGCCCAGGTCGCCTTCTGGGGAACCTCGATGTCGAGGAGCTCCTCGACCGCGAGCACGTAGAGGAGCTCGTTCGCCTGAAACGAGACGTAGTCGATTCGCGGCGCATACGTGACGGACTTCCACCACGTCTTCGCCTCCATGTTCTTCTCGAACCCGGTGTGGAGGTACCCGATCACGGCGCGGATACCCGCGACCGTCTCTCCGTCGAGGTCGACGATCAGGCGGAGGACGCCGTGCGTCGAGGGGTGGTTCGGCCCGAAGTTGACGCGCAGGATGTCGTCGAGTGAGTGCTTCTCCGGATCGATCTCGAGAATCGTCGGGACCGGGTGCGGAATGCGCGAGCCCTCGTAGATCCGTTTCCCGGTGCTGACCGCCACGGCCGCCCCTCACTCCTCGTCGGAGAAGCGCACCGGCTCTCCGCCCAGTGGGTAGTCCTTCCGCAACGGATGACCGTCCCAGTCCTCCGGCATGAGGATGCGAACGAGGTTCGGATGGCCGTCGAATCGGATGCCCATCATGTCCCAGGCCTCGCGCTCGAACCAGTCGGCGGCAGGCCATACGTCGATGACGCTCGAGATCGACTCGCCTTCGTCCAGCCACACCTGGACGCACAGCCGTTCGGGGTCGTCGCCGACGCGAAGGAGCTGGTACGAGAGCGAGAAGCGCTTCGGCTTCGGATCGGGAACGCGTGCGTACCCCTGGGACCCGGGCTCGTGGATGTTCCGTCCGTCGGCGGTCCCGATGTAGCCGGCGACGTCGCGCTCTCCCCAGCCGAGGTAGTCGGTCGCCGCGATGTCGCTCAGGAAGTTGAAGCCCGCCTCGTCGCGGAGGTAGCGGCACGCCTCCACAAGACGCGCCGGATCGACGACGACGGTGGTCCGACCTCTGGATTCGCGTGTCTCGACGACGCCGGGAGCACCGGCGACGACGGTCGCGCTCACTCGGCGACCCCGCGGATCTGGTAGGCGGGCGGCACTCCCGCGCGGATCTTCTCGTGCAGGCGGACGATGCCCTCCATCAGCGCCTCGGGGCGCGGGGGGCAACCCGGCACGTGCATGTCCACGGGCACGATCTTGTCGACGCCCTGGAGGATCGTGTAGTTCGAGAACATCCCTCCGGAGCTCGCGCATGCGCCCATTGCGATGACCCACTTGGGCTCGAGCATCTGGTCGTAGACCTGCCGCAGCGGCGGCGCCATCTTGTGGGTCACGCGACCCGAGACGATGAGCAGGTCGGCCTGGCGCGGCGACGAGCTGAAGCGCTCCATCCCGAAGCGCGCGATGTCGTAGCGCGACGAGACGATCGACATCATCTCGATGGCGCAGCACGCCAGCCCGAACGTGTCGGGCCACACCGAGTTCGACTGCGCCCACGCGACGGCCTTCTCCACGGTCGTGAGGAGGAGCGCGTCCTCGATCTCTGCAACCTCCCGCTCGAAGACGCTCGGCCCCTTGTCGGGCCAGAGGACGCGCTCGGACTGGAGACCCGCCTCCGCGAGCGGCCGGTCGGAGATCACTGGCAGCTCCCGCTTCAGTGCCAGTTGAGGGCTCCCTTGCGCCAGATGTAGACGTAGGCGACACCCAGGACGAGGATGAACCCTACGAACTCGGTGAACCCGAACCAGCCGAGCGCGTCGAGTCGCACCGCGAGCGGGTAGAGGAAGACGATCTCGATGTCGAAGAGGATGAAGAGGATCGCGGTGAGGTAGAAGCTGACCGTGAACCGCTTCTCGCGGTCCGGCGGGCCCTCCGACACCCCCGACTCGAACGGCAGCATCCGCTGTCGCGTGCGCGATACCGGGCGCTTCGGGAGGATGAACGACATCGCGAGCATCGACGCCGGGATAGCGGCCGCGAAGAGCGCGTAGATCAGGAAAGGCAGCCAGTTTTCGAGCACGCGTCGTACCCCCGCGAGGGACATTCGTCCCGGTCGCGCCGAGCCTAGCACTCTGCAGAATCGGCGCACGAAGGAAGGCGAATCCGTCCGTGGAATGAGCGATACGAGTGTTACAAACTCGCGTCTGGTATCCGCATCCCCGTCCGCTACGATGAGTCGGTGGCAACCGTAGAGCATCCCGTCGAGATCCCCGGTGACGTCCTGGTCTCGCTGACGCCCGTCGCGGCGGCGAAGATCAAGGAGCTCATGGCCGAGGAGGCGGACGGCGACACGCTCGTCCTGCGCGTCGCGATCCAGGGCGGCGGGTGCTCCGGGTTCCAGTACGGCCTCGGCTTCGACGCCGGAGTCGCCGAGGGAGACGTCGAGCTGGTGCTCGAGGGCATTCCGGTGGTCGTCGACCCGTTTAGCGCTCCGTATCTCCGCGGAACGACGATCGATTTCCTGAACACGATCGAGGAGTCCGGGTTCAAGATCGATAACCCGAACGCCGTCTCGTCCTGCGGCTGCGGCCACTCGTTCCAGGTCGCCGAGGACGAGGAGCTGCCCGAGGGCACCGAGATGGGCGGCTGCGGCTCCGGTTGCTCGCACTGATCTGCAAGCAGATCAGTTGATGGCTGTTCGCACTGATCTGCAAGCGGATCAGCGGTTAGTCACCAGCTCTTGAGTTCGTTCTGAGCGTCGCTTAGGCTCGCGCCGTCAACGATCCGGGAGGGGCTGTGCGTACCGTGTACTGGGTTTGGTCGATGATCCTGTTCGCGTCGATCATCGTGCAGATCGGGTTTGCCGGCTACGGCGCGTTCTACGCAGCCAACAAGCTCGACGACGAAGGCTCGACGATCGACGACCAGGCGTTCGCGGACGGGTTCGGGCTCCATGTCGCTTGGGGCTACCTCGTCATTCTGTTCGGGCTGATCTTCATGATCATCGGTCTCATCGCCGGCATAGGGAAGTGGCGCCTCGGGAGGCACGGCCTGCTGTTCCTTCTCTTCTTCATCCAGCTCTGGCTCGCTTGGATCGGCTCCGAGCTCCCGTTTCCGGTCGGCTTCCTCCATCCCATCAACGCGTTCCTCATCGCCGGGTTGTGCGGCTGGATCGTCTGGGACGAGACACAGCGGCGCAGAGGTGCGCCCGTTCCGGCTCCGGCGACGTAGCGGCCGGCTACTCCGGCGTGTTGTGGTGCGTGTCGCCCACCATGAAAGGCGTCGTCACGCCTGTATAGGCGATGTGCATCGTGAGGCCGTCGGCGGCGTGCTTGAGGTTGTGGCAGTGGTCCATCCAGATTCCCGGATTGTCCGCGCGGAGTGCCACGACGTAGCTCTCACCCGGTCGCACGTTCAGCGTGTCGACCCACCACGGGCTGCCCGATACAGCCGTTCCGTCGCGACTCAGGACGAGAACGTGGTGCCCGTGGAGGTGCATCGGATGGATGCCCTTCGTGTTGTTCTTGATCGTGATCTCGACGAGATCGCCTCTCTCCACGACGAAGGTGGGCACATCCGGATAGACGTGGCCGTTGATCGCCCACTGGAGCCCGGGATGGCCGTCGAAGAACGCCGGCTTCCGGTTGATCTTGAGCTGGAAGCGGCCGAACGGGCTCGATGCGTCGAATTGGGTCGGCCCCGGTCGACCGTATGCCGCCGGGTCGAAGTCGGGCCCGGGCTCGCCTGCCGGCGCCGCTGGGGTGGCTTTCCCGCTTTGACTGAGAGCGAGGGCCACGCTCGTTCCGTCGATCCCGATCCGGACCGGGCTCGCAGGCATGGTGAACGCCACGTCCATCCGTCCCCCCGCGGCGATGACGAGCGTGACGTTGTCGATCGGCGTCGGCCCGTTGAGATCGGTGCCGTCGATGGCAACGACTCGGAACGGCGTGCCATGAATCATGACGCGTGTCTCGGCGCTGTCGGTGTTGATCAGCCTGATTCGCACCGGGGTTCCGGGAGCGACGGCGTGCTGCACCAGACCGTCGTTGCCGCCGAGCGTCGGCACGCCGTCGTACGTGTGTGAGGCGACCGCGAGATCGAGTCCTTCTTCGGACGTCCTCGGCTCGATGACGAAAGCGCCGAAGAGGCCGCGCCGGACTTCCCTCGAGGAGACCTGGTGGCTGTGGTACCAGAAGGTTCCGACCTGATCCGCACGGAAGCGGTACGTGTAGCGCTCTCCGGGGAGGACCGCGTTCTGCGTCACGCCGGCGACACCGTCCTCTGCGTTCGGCACGTCGACGCCGTGCCAGTGGATGGTTACACCCTGGTCGACGTCGGCGTTTCGCAGGGTGACCTCCACGAGATCGCCCTGCTTCACCCGGAGCTCTGGGCCGGGAGACGACCCGTTGAACGTCAGCGCATCGACGAGTCGCCCGGAGGCGAGACGGACCGTCCCGGTCTTCGCGGTCAGCTCGAAGCGGGCGTCGGGTCGACCTGCCCTCGGACCGTGAAGATCGGAGACGCTGACGGTGCCGGCTCCATGCGTCGAGTGGTCCACCGGAATCGAGCCGCCGCCGTAGTCTGCGTCCCCGTAGGCCATCACGCTGTACGTGCCCGGCAACCGGCTGTCGTACCACGCCTTCGCGAGAACCGCGAGCACGACGACGAGGAGGGCGACGCCCAAGAATGCGGCAACCTTCCGTGCCATCCGGCGGAACACGGGGCGCATGGTCGCACGTCCTCCCGCCTGAGAGCATCCGTAGCATTGACCACCGCATGAGCAGTCCCGCTGGAGCTCTGCGCGTTGCGGTCGTGGGCTCCGGGCCCGCGGCCTTCTACGCGGCCGGGCATCTGCTCGACGCGGCGGAGGGCGCTCAGGTGGAGATGATCGAGCGGTTGCCGACCCCGTGGGGGCTCGTGCGGCTCGGGGTCGCACCGGATCATCCGAAGCTGAAGGAGGTGTCGCGCGCCTTCGAGAAGATCGCGAGCCGTCCCGGGTTCCGCTTCCTCGGGAATGTCGAAGTCGGGAGGGATGTGACGCACTACGAGCTCGTGCGCGCATACGACGCCGTCGTGTACGCGGTCGGCGCGCAGACCGACCGGCACCTGGGAGTCCCGGGAGAGGATCTTCCCGGCTCCTGGTCGGCCACGGAGCTCGTCGCCTGGTACAACGGCCACCCGGATTTCCAGCAGCTTCAGTTCGACCTTTCCGTCGAACGTGCCGTGGTCGTCGGGAACGGGAACGTCGCTCTCGACGTGGCGCGGATGCTCGCGCTCACGCGGGACGAGCTCGCCGGCACGGATACCACCGATCCGGCGATCGAGGCGATCTCGGGCTCCGGCATTCGCGAGATCGTCGTGCTCGGGAGGCGTGGCCCGGTCCAGGCGTCGTGGACCGCGCCCGAGCTGGCGGAGCTCGGGGAGCTCGCCGAAGCCGACGTCGTCGTCGACCCCGCCGAGCTGGAGCTGGACCCTGCGAGCGTTGCCGAGCTCGAGGCCGCGACGCCGATCGTTCGGCGGAACGTCGACGTGCTCCGCGACTTCGCATCACGCGAGCCGACTGGAAAGCCGCGCACGATTCGCCTCCGCTTTCGTGTCTCGCCAGTGGCGATCCTCGGTGAGGAGAAGGTCGAGGGCGTCGAGATCGTTACCAACCGTCTCGAAGCCGACCCTGAGCGGGGAGTTCGCCCGGTTCCGACCGACGAGCGAGAGATCCTCCCGGCCGGGATCGTCTTTCGGAGCGTCGGCTACCACGGAGTCCGGCTCGCAGGCGCCCCGTTCGACGAGAGCACCGGCACGATGCCGAACGAGGGCGGTCGCGTCCTCGACGAGTCTGGGGTAGTCGTTTCCGGCGTCTATTGCGCAGGCTGGATCAAGCGAGGCCCCACCGGAGTCATCGGGACGAACAAGAAGGACGCCACCGAGACGATCGACCTTCTGCTCGACGACGCGGGCGAGGGGAGGCTTCCCAGGTCGGAAGGGGCGGGCATCGACGCCGTGCTCGCCGAACGAGGGATCGACGTCGTCACCTACGGAGGCTGGCTCGCGATCGATGCGCTCGAGCGCGCGCGGGGTGCGGAGCACGGACGGCCGCGAGTGAAGCTCTGTACCTGGGAGGAGCTCCTGGCGGCAGCGCACGCAGCGAGTGACAGCTAGCCCACGAGCGCCTCGAGCGCCGTCTCGACATCGGCCTCCGTGTTGTAGACGTGCCACGAGGTCCGAAGCCGACCCGCGCGAACCGCCGCCTGGATTCCGGCGCGCGCGAGCTTCTCTGAGGCATCCGGTACGTCGCAGAACACGATCGCCGAGTCTCCCGGGTCGAGACCGAGACCGGCCCTGAAGCTGTTCGCGAGTTCGAGGTCGTGCTCGCGGATCGCGTCGACCCCGATCTGCTCGACCACTGCCAACGTCGGCGCTGTCGCGACCCACATGAACCACGCAGGCGAAACGTCGAGCCTGCGTGCGCTCTCGGCCAGGCGGAGCGGCGCGCCGTAGTACGTCGAATACGGGTCCTCCGCCGCATACCACCCTGCTGCATGTGGGACGACCTCAGTCAGCTTCTCTGGCCGAATCGCCATGAATGCAGTTCCTCGTGGCGACATGAGCCACTTGTACGCATGAGCAGCCACGACGTCGAAGCGGCCCGCGTCGATCGGGAGCCAGCCGACTGCCTGTGTGGCGTCGACGACGGTCATCGCCCCGTGCTCGGCCGCCACGCCGGCAATCGCGTCGAGATCTGCCACCTCACCGGTTGCCATCTGCACGGCGCTGAACACGACCACGTCCACGTCGGGACCGATCTCACCGGGAAGCTCGCGCGCGGGAACGAGGCGTGTCGTGACGCCGCGATGCTCCTGGACGAGGAACGGGAAGAGCAGCGATGTGAACTCGACGTCGGGCGCGAGCACGCGTGCCCCATCCGGGATCGACGCTGCAACGAGTCCGATAAGCCCCGAGACCGTCGAACCGATAGTGATCGTGTCCGCCGAAACTCCGACGAGGCGTGCGAAGGAGGCGCGCGCCTCTTCGCCGGGAATGCCCCAGTGCTCCCAGCTCGTGCGGCCTCCTCGCCAGTCCTCGAGGGCTTCCTGGAGCGCCTGCATGCTCTGGCGTGGCGGGAGACCGTACGAGGCGGTGTTGAGGTACGTGGAGACCGGCGCCCACAGGGACTGCGCTTCGACCACCGACAGGCGCTTCATCCGGCGAGTCTTACCAGCACCGCTAGACTCGGTCGAGGTGGCCAGGGCAGCGGAGAAGCAGCCTCTGTGGGGTAGCGAGACCGCGAAGGCGGTCGAGAACTTCCCGGTCTCGGGCGAGCCGATCCCCGTGAGCGTCGCCCGCTGGCTCGGGAGGATCAAAGCCGCGGCGGCGAGGGTGAATGCGGACCTGGAGCTTCTCGACAGGGATAAGGCGGAGCGGATCGCGGCAGCCGCTGACCGGGTCGCCGCGGGCGAGTTCGACGACCAGTTCCCGATCGACGTCTTTCAGACGGGTTCTGGGACGAGCTCGAACATGAACGCGAACGAGGTGATCGCCGCACTCGCCGGTGAGGACGTTCATCCGAACGACGACGTGAACATGGGGCAGTCCTCGAACGACGTGTTCCCGTCCGCGGTGCACCTGGCGGCGCTCGGCGAGGTGGTACACGATCTCCTCCCGGCACTCGAGCTGCTCTGGGTCTCGCTCGAGCGCAAGGCAGTCGAGTTCGACGACGTCGTGAAGTCGGGGCGGACGCATCTCATGGACGCCGTCCCCGTGACGCTCGGCCAGGAGTTCTCGGGGTATGCGGCGCAGATTCGCCAGGGCATCGCTCGCGTCGAGGACGCGATGCCTCGCCTGGCGCAGATCCCGCTCGGCGGCACCGCCACGGGCACTGGTCTCAACACGCACCCGGAGTTCGCGGCACGCGTCCGCGAATACCTCGCGCGTGAGACGGGCCTCGCCGTCTCGGCGCCTGCCGACCACTTCGAGGCGCAGGCGGCTCGCGACGGGCTCGTCGAGGCCTCCGGCGCGCTCAAGGTCGTCGCCGTGTCGTTGACGAAGATCGCGAACGACCTGCGCCTGATGGGCTCGGGACCGCGCGCAGGGCTGGCCGAGATCTTCCTCCCCGAGTTGCAGAAGGGCAGCTCGATCATGCCGGGCAAGGTCAATCCGGTCATCCCCGAGGTCGTGACACAGGTGGCCGCTCAGGTCATCGGGAACGACACGGCGATCACGATCGGCGGCATGAACGGCCAGTTCGAGCTCAACGTCTACATCCCGCTCATGGCGCGGAATCTTCTCGACTCGATCAGGCTGCTCGCGAGCGCCTCGCGCCTTCTCTCGGAGAAGTGCGTCGAGGGGATCGAGGTGAATCGCGAGCGAACGGAGCACTTCGCGGAGAGCACCCTCTCGGCCGCGACTGCGCTGAACCCGTACATCGGATACGACAAGGCGTCGGAGATCGTGAAAGAGGCGGCCGCCTCGGGGCGATCGCTCCGTGACGTCGCACGGGATGCCGGTGTCGACGAGGCGATTCTCGACGAAGCGCTCGACTATCGCGGGATGGCAAAGCCGCACGACGGTTCGCATTGACAGGAGTTTCGTAATCGGATTCAATCCGGCGCGCTAGCACGGATCGATCCGAACGCCTGTGAGTACGCTCGCAGGCCGCCCAGGGGAGGGAAAGTGTCCAAACGTTCGTTGTCGCGGACGGGAGTCGTGGTCGTTCTCGCGCTCTCGTTCGCAATTGCCGTCGTATTTTCGTCGGCTGCCAGCGGTGTGACGTCTGCCAAGGGTGCAGATCGCTTCACACCGGTAGGTACAGGCGACGTACAAGCTTCGTACTACACGCCGCTCGGGATCTCGAAGGCCCCGGCCGTCGTGATGGTGCAGCTTGCAGGCAAGACGGTGGCGGAGGCCCAAGGTGAGGCCGGACGTCCGCTGACCGAGGCTGAGCAGAAGCAAATCGTCGATCAGCTGAGCGCCCAGCAGGATGCGCTGAAGGGGCAGATTCAGGCACTCGGCGGGACGATCCTCAGCGACTTCCAGTACGCCTACAACGGGATCAAGGTGAGCATCGGGCGCGACAAGGTGTCTGATCTCCAGAAGCTCAGCGGGGTCGTCGGCGTGCACGCGGTGGCCCGCGTCGAGCGGGACAACGTGAACACGGCGCCGCTCGTGAACGTTCCCGCGGTCTGGGGTGGCAGCCCGGCGTTCCACGGCACCGGCGTAAAGATCGCGGTCATCGACACCGGCATCGACTACACGCATGCCAACTTCGGTGGTCCGGGAACGGTGGCGGCGTTCAACGCTGCAGCGGCCACGAGCACGCTCCCGGCGAATCCCACCCTCTTCGGGCCGAACGCGGTCACGAAGGTGAAGGGCGGGTACGACTTCGTCGGCGACGACTACAACGCCGACCCCGCTTCACCGACGTACCAGCCGATCCCGCATCCGGATCCCAACCCGCTCGACTGCGCAGGGCACGGGAGCCACGTCGCGGGAACGGCCGCAGGTTACGGGGTGCTCTCCGACGGCTCCACCTACGGAGGACCCTGGAACGCGTCCACGATCTCGTCGCACACGTGGAACATCGGCCCGGGTATGGCCCCACAGGCGACGCTGTACGCGCTTCGCGTGTTCGGCTGCGGGGGCTCGACCGACGTCACCGTCGACGCGATCGAGTGGGCCGTGGCGAACCACATGGACGTCATCAACATGTCCCTGGGCTCGCCTTTCGGTAGCGCGGACGACCCGTCGGCAGTGGCGTCCACGAACGCGGTGAAGGCAGGGGTGACCGTTGTCGCGTCGGCCGGAAACGAGGGCGCGGCGCAGTACACCACCGGCGCGCCCGCAGCAGGCACCGGCGCGATCAGTGTGGCTGCGAGCGACGGGATCCAGTCGACTCCGGGGGCCACGATGGCGCTCAGCACTGGCCAGACGATCACGGCCCAGAACTCGAACGGATTCGCGTTGTCTCCGACCTCGTACAACGTCGTCGCGATCAACGACAACCCGGCGACCCCGCTCGTGAACGAGGCGCTCGGGTGCAACGTCTCCGACTACGGCTCGCTGCCTGCGAACGCGCTGGCAGTCGTGTACCGCGGCGTCTGTGCCCGCGTCGCCAAGGCGATCTTCGGGCAGCAGGCCGGCGCCGCAGCAGTGGCGATGGTGAACAACGCGACCGGCTATCCGCCGTACGAGGGCAAGATCACCTCGAACCCGGACGACGGCACTCCGTTCGTCGTCACGATTCCGTTCTTCGGGGTGCGCGGCAGCGCAACGTTCCCCGTTCCGGCCAGCACCGACGGGGGCAAGCTCTACGCAGCGAGCGGCGGAACAGCAGCCGTCTCGCCGACGACGCTCCCGAATCCGAACTACAAGGGGTTTGCGAGCCTTACCGCGGGCGGTCCGAGGACCGGTGACAGCTGGCTCAAACCGGACGTCACCGCTCCGGGCCTGAGCGTCACCTCGACGCTCGTGGGCTCCGGGAACGAAGGCACGATCCTCTCCGGCACGTCGATGGCCTCTCCGGCAGTTGCGGGGATCGCGGCCCTCGTCAAGCAGGCTCATCCGAAGTGGAGTTCCCGCGAGATCAAGGATGCGATCGTGAACACCGGTGAACCGAGCGGTGTCACGAACTACCGCACGAGCCGTGGCGGAACCGGTCTGGCGAACGCCTTGAGCGCAGTCCAGACGCAGGTCCTCGCTACGGGTGACGCACGGACCGGGAGCCTGAGCTTCGGCTACTCGGAGCTCTCGAGCAACTTCTCGGCCAAGAAGAGCATCGAGATCCGGAACTGGGGCACGGCGCCCGTGACGTTCGCCGTTTCGCAGACGAATGTGTCCGGATCGCCGCATTCGGTGTCCTTCAGCGCTCCGTCGGTGACGGTGGCTGGAGGCGCGAAGGCGACGCTCGACGTGACACTGAACGTTCCGGTGGCCACGGTGGGCGACTCGAGCGCGTTCCGCGAGGTTGCCGGGCTCGTGACCCTGACTCCCGGTGCGGGCCAGAACAACGGCGTCGCACTCCGAGTCCCGTACTACCTCGTGCCGAGGGCACTCTCCAACGTCAGCACCAAGGTGAACATCCACACGCTCAAGTCGAGCTCGCCTTCGACGACCGCCAACGTGAAGAACGGCGGCCCGATTGCCGGTGACGCGGACTTCTACGCCTGGGGTCTCCAGGACGGGAAGGACGAAGGCCGCGTGTCGAACGACCTGCGCGCAGTCGGCGTCCAATCGTTCGAGTGGGACCCGACGCAGCAGCTCTTGGTGTTCGCCGTGAACGTCTGGGACCGCTGGTCGAACGCGGCGTCGAACGAGTTCGACATCGCTATCGACGTCGACAACGACGGAACCGTCGACTACTTCGTGGTCGGTGCCGACATCGGCGCAGTGACGACCGGCGACTTCAACGGTCAGATGGGTACGTTCGTGTTCAGCACGCGGAGCGCCGGAGCCAGCCTCATGTTTCTGGCTTCTGCTCCGACCGACTCGGCGACGCTGCTTCTGCCGGCTCTCACGAGTCAGCTCTGCCGCCCGTCCGAGCCGTGTCTGTCGAGCGCGAACCCGCGTATCACCTACGCGGCGGCCGGGTTCGACCTCATCGCCGGCGGAGCGGACGTGATGCCGGGTGAGGCGAAGTACAACGCCTGGTCGAGTGCCATCAGCCAGGGGATGTTCGCAACACTGCCTCCGAACGGATCGGTCGCTGTGCCGGTCTCGATCAACCCAACGGAGTGGGCGTTGACCCCGGCTCTTGGCCTCATGGTCGTCACGTTCGACGATCGCTCGACGCAAGGAAACGAGGCTGATCTCGTCGAGATGTTCCTGAACTAGACGAGACCCAGCAGTCGGAGTGATCCAACGAGGAGCCCCGCTACGGCGGGGCTCCTCGCTTTTCGGTGTCGTTCCCCGCGCTCGGCTCGACTCAGTATGCGACTGCGCCGCGGCCCGTCTCGGCCGCGTGTCGCTGCTCGTCCGCGCGGTAGCTCGAGCGGACGAGCGGGCCGGAGAACACCGACCCGAAGCCGAGCTCCTCACCCTGCTCGCGGAACCATCTGAACTCGTCGGGGTGCACCCAGCGGTCGATCTCCGCGTGCTTCGGGGACGGCTGGAGGTACTGGCCGATCGTGACGACGTCCACGCCGTGCGCGCGCAGGTCGCGCATCGTGGCGACGACCTCGTCGTTCGTCTCGCCGAGTCCGACGATGATCCCCGACTTCGTCAGCACGCGATACGTCGCGAGCTCCTTCACGCGTTGCAGGAGCCAGAGCGCCTTGTCGTAGCTCGCCTTCGCCCCACGCATCCGTGCGTGCAGTCGACGAACGGTCTCGATGTTGTGGCCGAACACGTCGGGGCGCGCTTCGAGCACCGTCCTCAACGCCTCGTCCTCTACGCCGAGGAAGTCCGGCGTCAGGATCTCGATGTCCGCGTCCGGGAGCTTGCGCCGGATGGCCCGAATCGTCGCCGCGTAGTGCGCTGCGCCTCGGTCGGGGACGTCGTCTCGGTCCACCGACGTCACGACGACGTGCGAGAGGCGCATCTGAGCCGCCGTCTGTGCGAGACGCAGGGGTTCGAGCGGGTCCGGCGGCTCGTCCGGCTTGCCCGAATGGACGTAGCAGTAGCGGCAAGCACGCGTGCAGGTGTCGCCGAGGATCTGGAACGTCGCGGTCCCGCGCCCCCAGCACTCGCCGATGTTCGGGCAGCGAGCCTCCTCGCAGATGGTGACGAGTCCGCCTTCCCGCATCAGGTTCTTCACCTCGTAGTAGCGCGAGTTGACGCTCGGGGCGCGCACGCGCATCCACTCTGGTCGCCGCGGGCGCTCGGCGACTGGCAACGACTTCTGCATCGCCCGACTAGTCTAGAGACGGTGGTTCCCGAGGCACCTCTCGAGCACTCCGAGAACGGCCTGCGTCCCGTTGGCGAGGGTTGGTTCGTCGTGAACGTTCGCGACACCCGCTGGTTCGAGAGCGACGGCCTCGGGCGATACGCACTCTTCGACAGCGAGGAGTCGCGCTTTCGGCAAGTGGGCATCGGGGTCGGCATCCTCCGCCCGGGGGAGCCGAACTGCATGTACCACGCCGAGGAGGCGCAGGAGGACTTCCTCGTGCTCGCGGGCGAGTGCCTGCTGATCGTCGAGGGCGAGGAGCGGTTGCTTCGCGCGTGGGACTTCGTCCATTGCCCGCAATGGACCGAGCACGTCTTCGTCGGCGCCGGCGACGGCCCGTGCGTGGTCGTCGGCATGGGGGCGCGAAGGAAGGGCAGGGGCCTGCGCTACCCCGTCAATCAGACGGCGCTGAAGCACGGCGCCGGGGTCGAGGAGGAGACGTCCGACCCGAGCGTCGCCTACGCCCGCTACCCGGACGACAAGCCCATCTCCTGCCCCGACGAGTTCCCAGACGGCTGATCACAAGGGAGCTGATCAGCAGGGGCTGATCAGCCGAGTCGCTCGACCATGAGCGTCGTCATGGTCGAGCCTTCCGTCCAGAGACGGTGTGGAACATCCTTCGGCCACCGCGCCTGCTCGCCCTCGCGGATCGGCGAGGTCTCGCCTGCGACGGACGTGAAGCCCTCTCCTGCGAGACAGACGACGATCGTGTCCCGCTCGCCGGGGTGCTCGTGAATGGTCGCGTGCTCCGAGAACCGAAGCTCGGCCAGCGAAGAAGTCCTCTTCCCGGACGAGCACTCGACCGACGACGCCGACGCACCCTTCGAACGGCAGCGGATCCCAGCCGGGACGGGGAATCGGGCGGATGTCGACGTTCACCGTTCGGCGAGCGACGCATGGATTCGCTGCGGCCAGAGGCCGGCGTCTCCGTCCGCGGGTAGCAGCTTCGAGCTCGAGGTCGAAGACCTCTGCGACCGCGTCCACCGCAACGGGTCTCACGTCATCGACCGTCACGGGGCGGTCGAGCTCGCGTGCCATGGTGGTGAACGCGGCATCCTCGAGGCCGCAGGCCGTGATCCACTCGGTGAACGGCGCGGGGTCGAGATCGACGTTCAGCGCATATCCGTGCGTCGTCACCCAGCGCGCCACGTGGACGCCGATCGAAGCGATCTTTCGAGGTCCCTGTCCGTTGCTCGGAGGCATCCAGACCCCGGTCAACCCGTCGTACCGCTCCGCTTCCAGGTCGAACGCCGCCAAGGTCCCGATCAGCGCGTTCTCGAGATCCCGGACGTAGCGCTTCACGTCCTTCCCGTGATTTCGAAGGTCGAGTATCGGGTAGCAGACGAGCTGGCCCGGCCCGTGGAAGGTCGACTTCCCACCGCGGTCGGTCTCCGCGATCTCGATGTCGACGGTCTCCGGCACGTGAAGCTCGCTGTCCGTCTCGGTGCGACGTCCCACCGTGATCACCGGTGGGTGCTCGAGGAAGATCACCGTCTCCGGGATCGCTCCCTGGGAGACGCCCCCTGCGAGCGAGCGCTGGAGGTCGAAAGCGTCCCGGTAGGGGACGAGCCCGAGATTCAGGAGGTATGCGCCACGCGGCACGCGTGGAAGGCTAGTTGGAGCCGACGAGCTCGCGTGCTGCCTCGAGATCGCCTTCGTGGACGAGAATCTCCCGCGGTCCGCCACCCGAGGGCATGCCGTCGTATGCCCCGGCACCGACATCGGTGTAACGCTGCATCGAGTCGATTCCAGCCGTGGATAGCAGAGAGCGGATGACTTCCGCCTCGAACTCGTTCGACACGACCGTCAGCGTGACGAGATCGCTGCTCAACGCCGCTGCTGAAACATCCAGCGGTGGCCCTCGAGATCCTCCGCGGTGTACAGGCGGCCGTCCGGGCCCTCTTCCGGCGGCCGGATCACGGTCGCCCCGGCAGCCGCAGCTCTGGCGTGGTGCGTGTCGAGGTCGTCGACGAGGACGAGGACGCCGTCGATCACCCACGGGTTGTCGAGCCAGCGGCGGGCAGCATCGCAGTCCTTCCGGTGCCGCTTCGGCGACTGGTAGTCCCGATTCGGGGTGGCGAGCATGACGACCTCGCTGTCGAGCTCGAGCTCGGCGTGGCCGATGGTCCCGTCTTCCATGATGTATCGCTGTCCGCGCTCCTCGAAGCCGAACGCCGCGGTCAGCCAGTCGATCGCGGCCGCCGTGTCCTCGTACGCGATCATCGGGATGATCCGCTGCGCCACGAAGAACTCTTCAGGTCGCGCGGATCTCGTAGCGCGGGAGGCCGTCGTCGGGAAGCGTCTCCCACGGAGCGACGGAGCGGACGAAGTTGTGCGCCTCCGGCATGCCGTCCAGCTCGGTGTCGATCGCGCTGAGCCGTACGGCGCAGAGCTCCGACTCCGGCCATCCCCCACCGAACAGGTTCGATCCGCACACGGAGCAGAAGGTCTTCGCGCTCCCTCCCGGCGGGGTGTACGAGCGCAAGAGCTCCGCGCCCTCGAGGATCCGGATCGCATCCGTGCGCGACCGGCCGCTCGTCGTGCCCACCCCTCCCGCGAGCCGCTTGCAATTGGTGCAGTGGCAGTGCGAGAGCGTGATGAACGGTTCGGTGACCTCGAACCGGACTCCGCCGCAGAGACAGCTCCCCTGAATGCTCATCGCCAGTTTCGGCTCAGTACGCGGCCTCGTCCCACGTCTCGAGCCGCTCGCGCAGGTCGCGCAGGAAGCGACCCGCGAGCGCCCCGTCGACGAGGCGATGGTCGTACGTGAGTGTCAGGTTCATGATCGGCCTGATCGCGATCACGTCCTGGCCCATCTCGTCCTGGACGACCCACGGCCGCTTCACGACTGCGTACGTGCCGAGGATCGCAGCCTGGGGCTGGCTGATGACGGGCGTCCCATGGAAGGTGCCGTACCCGCCGGGGTTCGTGATCGTGAAGGTGCCGCCCTGCACCTCGTCCGGAAGGAGCTTCTTGTCGCGCGCCCGCTGGGCGATGTCGACGACGCCCTTTGCGATTCCGAGGAGGTTCAGCGTCTCGGCGTTCTTCAGCACGGGCACGATCAACCCCTTGCCGTCGGCGAGCTCGACGGCGAACCCGAGGTTGACGGAGTTGCGCGTGACGATCTGGTCGCCTCTGATCTCGCCGTTGATCCACGGGTAGTCCTTCAGTGTCTCGACGACGGCGCGCGCGATGAACGCGAGGTACGTCACGTTGACGCCGTGGCTTCGCTCGTACTCGGGCTTGAGCTTCTTCCGCAGGGCGACGACGCGCGACATGTCGACCTCGATCGCGCTCGTCACGTGAGCCGAGGTGTCGAGCGACCGGCGCATGTGCTCGGCGATCCCCCGCCGCATCGCCGTCATCGGCTCGAGCTGCTCGCCTGGAGCCGGGCCTGCAGCTGCCTCTGCGGCAGTCGCCGGAGCAGGGACGACAGGCGGCGGCGGCGGCGGCGGTGGTGGTGCGACCGGTGCCGGCGGTACCGCGACGGGCGCTGAGATGGGCGGGGGCGCTACCACCGGAGCCGGCTCGGGGACTGCAACCGGTGCCGCTTCTGGTGCCGGTGCCGGAGCCGGCGTGGGTGCCGGTGTCTGTTGTGCCTGCGCCTGTTGTGCCTGGGCCTGTTGTGCCTGGGCCTGTTGTGCCTGGGCCTGTTGTGCCTGGGCGCCCGACTCGATGAAGGCGAGGATGTCCTTCTTCGTGACGCGGCCTCCGGTCCCGGTGCCAGGGACGACGGAGGGGTCGACCCCGTGCTCGGCGGCAATCCGTGCGACGACCGGAGAGACGAAGCTCTTTCCGTTGCCCGAGGGTGCGGAAACCGGCGCGGGGGCAGGGGGCGGAGCGCTGACTGCCGCCGGCTCCGGCACCGGCGGTGCAGCTGCAGGTGCCTGCTCTGTCGCAGGTTCGTAGGCCTGTGGTTCCGGAGCTGCCGCCTCCGCGGGTGGCTCCGCGGCGTCGGGCTCGGCGGCCGCCTGGCTCCCGGCCGCGCCGATGAGTGCGAGGACCGTCCCGACCTCGACGGTCTCACCCTCCGGAACGAGTATCTGAATGACGGTTCCGGCTCCGGGGCTCGGGACCTCGGTGTCGACCTTGTCCGTGGAGATCTCGAGGAGCGGCTCGTCCTGTTCGATCTGCTCACCGACCTGCTTGAGCCACTTCGTGACCGTGCCCTCCGACACGGAAACGCCCATCTGGGGCATCACGACCTGGACCTGCGTTCCTGTCGACACCTGTCGTCCTCCTCGAGGCGGCGCTCCCTGCGCCGCCTAGTAGGCCATCAGCTCTCGGAGAGCAGTGAGCACGTCCTCCACCTGCGGCATGAACGCCTTCTCGAGCGGAGGCGAGTACGGAACGGGCATGTCCGGCGCTGCGAGCCGCATCACCGGAGCGTCGAGGTCCTCGAACGCCTCCTCCGCGATGGTCGCGGCGATCTCCGCGCCGAATCCGCCGGTGCGCGTGTCCTCGTGCAGGACGAGCACCTTCGACGTGCGCCGAACGTCCTCGAGAACGCGCTCCTTGTCCCAGGGGATGATGGTGCGAAGGTCGAGCACCTCGACGTCCGAGCCTTCTCCGGCGAGCGCTTCGGCGGCCTCGTTCGCCGTGTGCACCATCGCGCCCCACGTGACGACGACCGCGTCGTCGCCGGGCCTGTGGACGCGAGCCTGGCCGAACGGGATCGTGTACCGCTCGTCCGGAACCTCGCCCTTGATCCTCCGATACAGGTGCTTGTGCTCGAAGTAGAGAACCGGATTCGGATCCTCGATCGAGGATGCGAGAAGGCCCTTCGCGTCCTCGGGGGTCGACGGGCACACGATCTTGAGGCCGGGGATGTGCGCGAAGGAGCTCTCGGGATTCTGCGAGTGGAACGGCCCGCCGGAGAAGCCGCCGCCGGACGGAAGGCGGACGACGATCGGAATCGGCGTGCGAGCGCGGAAGAACTGCTTCGCAGCGACGGTGACGAGCTGGTCCCAGCCGCACGAGATGAAGTCCGCGAACTGCATCTCCGCGACCGGCCGGAGCCCCATGAGTGCGGCCCCGGTAGCTCCGCCCACGATCGCGGTCTCCGAGAGCGGCGTGTCGATGACGCGCCACGGACCGAACTCCTCCTGGAACCCCAGCGTGACCTTGAACGCTCCCCCGTACACGCCGACGTCCTCCCCGAGGACGAACACCCTGTGGTCGCGGCGCATCTCCTCGCGGAGACCGTCCGAGATCGCCTGGATGTAGGTCCGCTCCGACATCTACTTGTGATGCGGGGTGTCGAGATCCTCCGGAGAGGCAAACACGCTGTCCTCGAGCTCAGCCGGATCGGGGAGTGGAGACGCCTCGGCCCGCTCGAGCGCCTCGTTCAGGAGTCGCTTCACGCCTGCCGTGATCTCGTCCTCCTCGTCGTCGGTCATCTCGGCGTGCGATCGGAGCCAGTGCCGGAAGCGCTCGATCGGATCCTGCTCGGCCCACTGCTCGAACATCTCCTTCGGGACGTAGAACGCGTCGTCGTGAACCGCGTGCCCCTCCATGCGCAGCGTCAGGCACTCGAGGAGCGTCGGCCCACCGCCCGCCCGCGCCTTCTCGATCGCGCGCTTCGCCTCCCGGTAGACGGCGAGCACGTCGGTCCCGTCGACGACCACGCCCTCGAAGCCGTAAGCGGCCGCCCGATCGGCGATGTGCTCCACCGCGAAGCCGAGATACGTGGGCGTCGAGTACGCCCACTGGTTGTTGTCGCAGACGTAGACGATCGGAAGCCGCCGGACTCCGGCCAGATTCATGCTCTCGTGTGCGTCGCCTCTCGCTGCGGAGCCTTCGCCGAACCATCCGACGGCCACGCGCTTGTCGGCGCGGACCCTGAACGCGAGCGCCATCCCGGTCGCCACCGGGAGCATCGCGGGAAGATGGCTCACCATCGAATGCAGCCCGAGCTCGGGCATGGCCATGTGCACGTTCCCGTCGCGGCCTCGTGTCGGACCGTCTTCGCGACCCATGTACTGGGCGAAGACGCGCCAAGCCTCGACACCTCTCGTGACGTGTACTCCCATGTCGCGGTGGAGCGGCGTACCGACGTCGTTCGGCCCCATCGCCGTCCCGACGCCGACGGCAGCGGCCTCGTTCCCGCGCCCGGTGTAGAAGGAGCCCGGGATCTTCCCCTGCTTGTAGAGGATGTGCCCGCGCTCTTCGATCCCGCGGGTGATCAGCATGTTGCGGTAGATGGACAGCAGGTCCTCGCGGTCGAGGCCGGCCTCCTTCACCTCCTGCAACGAGCCGACTGGCTCGGCTTCACGTACGGCCATGCGACGATCTCCCGTCGTCCGGTTGGGTCGCCGTCACTCTAGCGAGTGGGCCTGTCGATCATGGTGCCGCACTCCGCCTGCTCGCCCATCTGCAGGACTTCGTCCGACGCTACAGTCGCCAGGTGGCTCGTCCGAAGCGCAACTGGATCCAGGAGGAGCGGCGCAAGACGCTCGGTGACTGGGTTGCCTTGTGCCTCGACTGCGGTCATGTCCAGAGGTACTTCCTCGAGTCGGAGTCGACGCTGCCGACGGCCTGCCCGCAGTGTGGAGGCGCGTTGCGCAACCGCTGCCCCGCCTGCTCGGCACCGATCCCGTCAGCGTTCGCCGTGAGCTGCGAGGAGTGCGACACGGAGATCCGCCCGCCCGAGCTCTTCGGGACGGGAATCCGCAAGCCCGGCCGCTGATCCCGCGTTCAGGGCTACTTCGCGACGATCTGCGAGAAGCGGATCACGGTGACGATGTCCTCTTCCGTGACCTCGCGGTTGTAGAGCTGGCTCAGAAAGTGCGCGAGCTCTTCGGTGCGGCGGAGCTCCGGGTTGTCGTGCTCGATCTCCCTGGGCGAGAGATCGGCGAGCCGCTTCACCTCGACCTTGTCGACAACCGCATCGAAGACTCGCTCGCGCGGCCCGAAGCGAGCGCCCGCAAGCACGGTGACGATCATTCCCTTGCGGTACTTCGACGACTTGTCACCGAGCCGAATCGTCGCCGTCTTGCGATGGCTGCGGAGCTGGTCGGCGACGGCAGGGTTGTAGAAGTTGAGGGCGAACGTCGGCACGGCGGCCGCGAAACTATAGAGGCTCGTTCGTGACTTTCTCCAGCGCCTTTCTCGCCATGTCGCGTTCGCCTCGATATGCGAGAAGACGCCGTGCGTCGACCAGTGGGAGCCAGCGCGCGTCCGCGACCTCGCGCTCCATCCCCGGCGGAATATCCCCGATGCGGCCGGACACCGCCGTCGCCAGGTAGAAGCTCACGATCTTGAACACGCGCTCGCCGCGCCACGTGTAGACGTAACGGACGTCACCGAGCTTCGAGACGAGACGTCCATGCACTCCGGTCTCCTCGTGACCTTCTCGCAGCGCCGTCTCGGCCGGTGTCTCGCCCGGGTCGATGAGCCCCTTCGGAAGCACCCACGTCCCTTCCGGCTTCCCGCGCGGACGAATGGCGGCAAACCACGTTCTCCCGCGCATCCCGCGAACGAGCACGACTCCGGCCGAGAGCTCGCGTCGTGTCATGACTTTGTGACAATCGGAGGCTTCAGATTCACCGGATCTGCGTCATGCGGACTCATTTCCGCTTGGTGAGACGGACGAATGCTGCTATTCTGGGTTGGCACTCCGATTCAGAGAGTGCCAGTGTCTGTTACAAACTTTCAGGGAGGTCTTACGAATGGATTTGCAGCCACTCGGTGATCGCCTGATCGTGGAGGTCCTCGAGGAGGAGGAGATCACGGTCAGCGGCATCGTGCTGCCCGACACCGCGAAGGAGAAGCCGCAGCGCGGCCGTGTCCTCGCGGTCGGGCCCGGCCCGCGTGACGAGGACGGGGAGTACATCAAGATGGACGTCGAGGTCGGGGACGAGGTGATCTTCTCCAAGTACGGCGGGACGGAGATCAAGGTCGGCACCGACGAGATCCTGATCCTGCGCGAGTCGGACGTCCTGGCGAAGGTCGTCGGCGACCGTGCGGCCGTATAGGTAGCAAGGAGGCAACGAGAGACATGGCTCATAAGGAGCTCAAGTTCAGCGAGGACGCGCGGCGCTCTCTCGAGCGTGGCGTCAACATCCTGGCCGACGCGGTCAAGGTGACGCTTGGCCCGAAGGGGCGGTACGTCGTGCTCGACAAGAAGTTCGGCGCGCCCACCATCACGAACGACGGCGTCACGATCGCTCGCGAGATCGAGGTCGAGGACGTCTTCGAGAACCAGGGAGCGCAGCTCGTACGCGAGGCTGCTACCTCGACGGACGACGTCGCCGGTGACGGCACGACGACCGCCACCGTCCTCGCCCAGGCAATCGTCCGCGAGGGCCTGAAGAACGTCGCTGCCGGTGCGAATCCCATGGGGCTCAAGCGCGGGATCGAGAAGGCAGTCGATGCGGTCGTCGAGGATCTCAAGGCCCAGTCGAAGGAAGTCTCGGGCAAGGAAGACATCGCCCGTGTCGGCACGGTCGTGTCGCGCGAGCGTGAGATCGGCGATGTCATCGCCGACGCGATCGAGAAGGTCGGCAAGGACGGCGTCGTGAACGTGGAGGAGGGCCAGACCTTCGGCCTCGACCTCGAGTTCACGGAGGGAATGCAGTTCGACAAGGGCTACCTCTCGCCGTACATGATCACGGACGCCGAGCGGATGGAGGCAGTGCTCGAGGATCCGTACATCCTGATCGCCAACCAGAAGATCGGCGCGGTCAAGGATCTCCTTCCGGTGCTCGAGCAGGTCATCCAGGCGGGCAAGCCGCTGCTCATCGTGGCGGAGGACGTCGAGGGCGAGGCGCTCGCGACGATCGTCGTCAACAAGCTGCGCGGCGTCTTTACCGCCGTCGCTGTCAAGGCTCCCGGCTTCGGCGACCGCCGCAAGCGGATGCTCGAGGACATCGCAATCGTCTCCGGCGGTGAGGTCATCACCGAGGAGATGGGTCTCAAGCTCGAGAACACGAAGCTCTCGCAGCTCGGACACGCCCGCAAGGTTGTCGTCGACAAGGACACGACGACGATCATCGACGGCGCCGGTGAGACCGATGCGATCAAGGGCCGCATCAAGCAGCTGAAGGCGGAGATCGAGAACACCGACTCCGACTTCGACCGCGAGAAGCTCCAGGAGCGCCTCGCGAAGCTGTCCGGGGGCGTTGCCGTCGTCAAGGTCGGCGCCGCCACCGAGGTCGAGATCAAGGAGAAGAAGCACCGCGTCGAGGACGCTCTCAAGGCGACCCGGGCCGCTCTCGAAGAGGGCATCGGGCCGGGCGGCGGTGTCGCGCTCCTCAACGCCTCGGGTGCCGTGGCCGCGATCATCGACAGTCTCGAGGGCGAGGAGAAGACGGGCGCGCAGATCATCCTCCGCGCGGTCGAGGAGCCCCTCCGCCAGCTCGCGTACAACGCGGGCCTCGAGGGCTCGGTCGTCGTCGACAAGGTCCGCCACGCCAAGAAGGGCGAGGGCCTGAACGTCGAGACCGGCGAGATCGAGGATCTCGTGAAGTCCGGGATCATCGATCCGACGATGGTGACCCGCGCTGCGCTGCAGAACGCGGCGTCGATTGCGAAGAACATCCTCACCACCGAGGCCGTCGTGGCCGAGGCGCCGGAGAAGCAGCAGGCGATGCCGGCGGGCATGCCCGGCGGCGGGATGGACTTCTAAGCGAGTCGACTTCTAGACCGATCGTGTAACGATCGGCGAGGAATGCAAAGGGCCGGCGCTAGCCGGCCCTTTGTGCGTCCAGGGACAAGAGGTGCTGAAGAAGGGGGCTGTTGTGGGAAACATGGTTTCCCCCAACAACGAGTTCCCCCAACAAGCAAGAGCGGCCGCTGGGACGGCCGCTCTCAAGGGGAAGAACTGGGGAGGATGGGTTGCTGAGGTTTTCGGCCGCAGGCTGTCCGCGCTGATGCCCCGTTCGAGGGAAATCCCTCAGGCAGCCGGGACCTCTCTATCGACCGTGATCAGAAGCCGTACCGCTCCTCCTTGAACGGATCGGCGTCGTTGTGGTAGCCGTAGCGCTCCCAGAAGCCCGGGCGGTCGTTCGCGGTGAGCTCGATGCCGCGCAGCCACTTTGCGCTCTTCCAGAAGTACTTCCGCGGAATCACGAGCCGAAGCGGGCCGCCATGCTCCGGTTCGAGCGGCGCCCCGTCGGCATGCGTCGCGAGGAGGGCGAGCGGATCGCGGAGGAACGCGATCGGTACGTTGGCGGTGTATCCCTCCTCCGCGTGCGCTACGACGTAGTGCGCCGACTCCTTCGGTCGCACAAGCTCCTCGAGCGCCGACCAGTGGACACCCTCGAACGTGACGTCGAACCGGCTCCAGCGGGTCACGCAGTGGATGTCTTCGGTGATCTCGGTCCGCGGGAGCTCGTTGAACTCGTCCCATGAGAGCCGGATCGGTGTCTCGACCTCGCCCGAGACGGTGAAGTCCCATGTCTCGAGGTCGGTATCCGGTATCGAACCCGCGTGCAATACCGGCCACTTCTCGGTGAAGTACTGCCCGGGGGGCAGTCGCGCGGGGTCGTATCCTGCTTCGACGACCTTCTTCTCGGCGCGGCCCCGGAACACGCTCCTACACTAGCCCTCGTGGCCGTGACGACGCTCCGAGTCGCCTCCCGCCCCAGGGACTACGTCGGCGTGACGGGGCCAGACGCGCCGTCGTACCTGCAGGCGATGGTCTCCAACGACGTCGAGGCGCTCGGTCCCGGCGAGGCATGCGAGGCGCTCCTCCTGACGCCGAAGGCGCGCGTGATCGCCCCGCTCGTGGTGCTGAGGCGGGCGCCCGAGGACTACCTGCTTGCTCACTGAGCCCGGGCTCGGTGACCGGGTGCGGGCGACGCTGATGCGTTCGCGTTTCGCGGCGAAGTGCGCGATCGAGCCCGAGGCGCACGCGTCGTTGATCGTGCTCGGTGGGAGCGGGGGGATCCCGACCGCGGACTACGGTCTCCCGGCCGTCGAGCTGCTCGACGCCGAGCTCGAGCCGACGGTCGCCGGCGAGGAGCTCGAGACTGCTGCGGATCAAGGCAGGGACACCCCGGTGGGAGCACGAGCTCGACGATCGAGTGCTGCCTGCGGAGGCGGGTCTCGAACAGCGTGCGATCGACTTCGAGAAGGGCTGCTATCCGGGCCAGGAGCCGATTGCCCGGCAGCACTACCGCGGCCGGATCAACCGAACGCTGCGGCTGCTCGCCGTCGACGGCGACGTCCTGCCTGAGCGCGACGCCGAGCTGATGTACGAGGAGAAGGTGGTCGGTCGCATCACGAGCTCGATTCGCGACCCGGCGCTCGGCGGCGTGGTCGCGCTCGGCTACGTGCGGGTCGAGGTCCCGAGCGACGCCGAGCTCATCGTCGAGGGGCGCTCGGCACGGCCGCTAGACTTCCCGTCCCCGCGCCCGTAGCTCAGGGGATAGAGCGCTGCCCTGCGGAGGCAGAGGTCGCATGTTCGAATCATGCCGGGCGCACCACGAGAAAGCCCCGGCAATCCGGGGCTTTCGTCTCTTTCAGCGCTCGACGTCAGCGCTTGGCCTGACGCCTACTCCACGCGTAAGCTCTCTTCGGATCACGCCCTCGATCGGCACCCCCCGGCGGCGAAGCTGCGGGCGGTGTAGGTGTGACCCCTAAAGCGGAGCGTGGCCGCTGCTGCGATCGAGCCACCACCACATGAGGGATGCGCCAGAGACGGCGCACAGGCCACCGATAATCAACGCATAGAGTCCGACCTCGTCCAGTCTGTCGAAGCAGACCCCGTCGCATGTCCAGTCTGCTGTCTGGTCAATTCCGATCAGGAACGTCGGAATGAAGCCGGCCACAAACGCCAGAATTGCGACAGCCACGACCCAGACAAAGCGCACGATCTGAGTCTAGGTGCGAGATCGGCGTAGATGGCATGCCGCGACCACCCTGGCGCGCCGACGCGGCCGGCTGCCGCGAGCACCTGACCCAGTCTGAGGACTTTGGCAAGCGCCACCGACGCGCAATACGTCGCGTGTTAAATAGTGACGAGAGTTACCTACTAGTCGAGGAAGTCTGACGAGATGTCCGACCCCCATCAGTCGTCCACCGCCGGCGACGACAGGCAGACGTTCGAGGAGGATCGTAGGAGGAGCCTCCATCGGAAACGCCTCGTCGGATATGCGCTGTGCATCGCGCTCGGGTGCTCGCGCTCTTCCACTGGCGCGCCTATCGAGCGACGAGGGAGGAGGCGCGGGTGTCGCCGCTGTCTACCTGGCGGCGGGTCTCGGAATAGCGGTCGTCATTCGCGGCGTCTACGCACGACTGAGAAAACGGCCGTTCTGGTCACCGTGGCTGTTCGTGACCGCTGCCGCCCTCGCGCTCATGAGCTTTGCAATCACGAGCGCCGGGGAGAAATCGGCCAGCCCGAGAGTCGGCGGTGCCCTCGTGGGCGGGGCCGAGCAGCACACCGGAACGCGATAGCGTCCTGACCTCGCTTGCAGTGCTTCCTGCCTTATCGCTTGCAGTGCTTCCTGCCTTATCCGTCTGTCTGGAGAAGCGAGCCGGAGCCATGCTTCTTCGCCGCACGCTTCTCGCTTCGACGCTCCTTGAGCGTCTTCTGGGGCTTCTGCTTGACGCCCCTCCTCGGCTTGTCGGAGCTCTTGCTCATGACAACCTTTCGTGGGTTGTTGCGCGACGAGTGTGAGGGCGAGGCAATGCCCCGCCCTCACCCGTCATGTGCCGAGCGGTCGAGCTACGCGACTGCTCCGCCGTTGCTCTTGGCGACGATCTTGCCGGTCGTGATCTTGGGCTCGTTGGGGACGATCGCGCTGAGGTTCTCATCGCGGATCCACGAGGCCACGAACTTCGACGACTCCATCCCCTGCTCCGGAGTCTCGAAGAGATTGAGCGAGCTGAACACGCCGTCGCCGGCCTCGATCAGGTAGTAGCCCTTGAACCCGGGGAGCTTGCTGAGCTTCGGGAGGAGGGTCTCGTTGACCTTGCTTGTCAGCTCGACCGTGCGATTCTGGTCCACACCGTCATAGCGGCGAATGGTCGCATGCATGGATGCTCCTTCTTTCCAATCACGCCGACGAACGCCGTCGACTTCCTGCTCGCGCTCGCCGATGGAGGTGTAGCCCTCGGCGCCTCCAACGCCCGCGCCCACTGCCGACCGTGTATCTGCGCGACGGTCGGTGCTTCGATCACGAGCGGGAGAGGTAGGACGACCAGGTCGACGATGCCGATCAGCCCGCGGGAAGCCGGGCTCCCGCGACCGGGATGCCGGCGAGCCGCGAGCTCACGACTTCCTCTGCCGCCTCGGCGCTCGGCGCGTGGCTCGTCACGGCAGCAAGGAAGTCCTCCCGGTCGAGGGCGTACAGCACCACGGCCGTCGTGGAGGTGACGGTCGCGGTTCTGGGCACGTCGCGGATCAGGGAGATCTCCCCGAAGTAGCCACCCGCGCCCAGCTCGGATATCACCCGGCCGTACTCGGAGATCTCGACGATGCCCTCGGCGACGATGTAGAAGCGATCGCCCGCATCGCCCTCGCGCACGATGACGGTCTCCGGGTCTAGACGGAGAGGCACGAGCCGGCCGGCGAGATGCTCGAGCGACGCGCCAGGTAGCGGGGTGAAGATCGGAATCGAGGCCAGGATCCGCAACTCGTCGTGCTCCGGTGCTTCGGCGGTCGCGTCGATGCGGACGAGGCGCGTGCCGAAGACCGCGGCGAGAGCCGGGAGGAACAGGCCGGCGACGACGAGCGCGTCCTCGACTCCGAGCCAGTCCGTGAGGAGCGGCGCGATCGCCGCGCCGATCCCGATCGAGCCGAGCCAGAGCATCTGGATGACGCCGAACACGCGGGCCAGCACGTCGTCCGGCACGGCGCGCTGTACCAGCGTGAGCCCCGCGACGTCGACGACGGAGTTCCCGAGTCCGAGGACGGCGAAGAGGAGCAACGCGAGGCCGGCGCTCGGCCAGAGCCCGACGGCGACGAGCGGGAGCCCCCAGAGCACGATGCCGAACATGAACGCAGGGCTCAATCGCCGCGCCCCCGTGAGCGACAGCGAGAGCACGGCTCCGATGAAGGCACCCACCCCGATCGCGGAGTTGAGGTAGCCCACCCCTGCCGTGCCGAGGTCGAGCAGGTCGATCGCGGTCACGACGATCAGCACCTGGACGATTCCGGCTACCAGCGTCTGCGCGGTGAGCAGGAGCATCATCACGCGCAGCGACGAGTTCGAGCCGATCGCGCGGAAGCCCGCGAACGCCTCGGACACGATCGTGCCTGCCTCGATCTCCCGACGCGGTCGCTGTGCTTGCTCGACGCGGATGAGGAGCAGGAAGATCGACGAGACGACCAGCAGGACCGCGGTGAGCAGGAACGCGACTCCGGTGTCCGCCACGGCGAGGACGAGGCCTGCGATCGCCGGTCCGATGAAGACTGCGAGGCTCTCGACCCCGCTCGCCACGGCATTCGCGGCGGTGAGCTCGGTCGGGCTCCGCGCGAGCGTTGGCGTCAGTGCTGCCTGCGCCGAGCGAAACGGCGTCGTCGCGATCGCCGCGGCGATGGCGAGGCCATAGACGACCTCGGGAGCCGTGTCGGCGAACACGCAGGCGGCGGCGGCTCCGATGAGGACGATGCGGACAGCATTCGTCACGAGCAGCACGCGCTCTCGGCGATAGCGATCTGCGATCAGCCCGGCGAACGGCGCGATCAGCGCGGCCGGAACGAGCCGCAGCAGGAAGACGATTCCGACGGCACGTTCGCCGCCCGCCTCGTACGCGTACACGGACACGGCGACCAGGTAGGCCCAGTGCCCGACGATCGAAGCGGTCCAGGCCAGCTCCAGCGAGCGCAGGCTCGGATTGCTGAAGACGGCCTTGAACGCCGCGATCGAGACGGCGAGCCGCTCCCGGAGGCCCGTCACGGGCGAGAGCATCTCACCGCTTCTTGCGAAAGTGCAACGGGCGAGGGAAGATTTCTCGCACAAGCGCGGTCTTGTTGATCAGAACCGCGCAGATGAGCGCGCCAACCAAGGAGGAGCACGAGATGTCGGACGAGCAGACCGCCGCGGATGTCGAGGCCCACGGCCCAGTCGCCGAAGGTCCAGTCGCCGAGGGCCCGGTAGCCGAGGGTCCCGTCGCCGAGATGTCGGATGACGAGCCGGACGTCGAGGCTCACGGCCCAGTCGCCGAAGGTCCAGTCGCCGAAGGCCCTGTCGCCGAAGGCCCGGTCGCCGAGTAGCTCCGGCGTCACCGAAGCACTCGAGGCCCGGGCGGGATGTACAGCCGCCCGGGCCTTTCTCTTGTCAGAGGCTCCGATCCGCGCCGAGCGTGTCGGCGAGATCTCGAAGGAGTCGCATACCTGCCGTCCGCCGATCCTCTTCGAGAGCGTTGACGGAGGCCGCGAGGCGGGCCACGACAGCCAGGTCGTCGGCGGAGTCGCCACCCCCCTCGAGTATCCGCTCGGCCTGCCGGGCCCGTAGCAGGAGGTCGACGGCGATCGCCGCCTGGTTCGCGAAGAGGCCCAGGAGGTCCATCTCCTGGAGCGAGAAGTGAGCTCGTTCCGGCCGATCGAGGACCTCCAGGACGCCGAGCGCACGCTCGTCGTGAAGCAGCGGCGCGGCCATCAGCCCGCTCGGCACGTAGCCCGTCCCCTCGGCGACGTCCCCGGCGAACCTCGGGTCGTTGCGCACGTCCTCGAGGATCAGCGGAGTTCGCGTCGCGAGCACCCAGCCTGCGATGCCGTGCTCCGCGGGAAAGCGCATGCCGAGCAGGGATTCCTCGCCTTCGCCGACGACCGCCTCGAACACGAGCTCGTTGGTCGCTTCGTCGAGCAACAGGATGGACGACGCCTTCGCGCCGAAGATCGAGCGCGCCACTCGTACGAGCGCGCCGAGCAGTGCGCGAAACGACTCGGAGGAGCCGACGACTCCCGCTGCCACCGCGGCGCGCAGATCGTCCGAATCCGTCATTTGCCACCTCCGACGTTCGTCGCTGTCAGGTAGAGGACGCTCTTCACCTGGAAGGGCGTCAGCTCGGGGTGCTTCGCGAGGATCAGCGTGCAGATGCCCGTCATGTGCGGTGTCGCGAAGCTGTTTCCCGAGACCCGGATGGACCGGTCTCCGAGCCACGGGACGTCCACGTTGACCCCGCGAGCGAAGAACTCGACCGGCGGATTGGGGTTGTAGTAGAACGCGAGCGGGTCCTCGTCTTCGTGGCTTCCGACGGAGATCACCGACGAGAACCGCCACGGGTAGCTCTCCACGGGCATGTTGTGCGCCGAGGCCACGAGCACCGTGCGGCGGAAGTACGCGCTGTCCGCGAGCTCGTGCAGCACCGCGGCAAACGGCTTCTTGGTCGTCGAGAGGCTCATGTTGATCACGTCGAACCCCTGCTCGACCGCGTACCGAAGCCCAGCGAGCAGGACCCCCCCGCTTCCGGTGAAGCCCGCTCCGAGCACGCGCACGCTCGAGATCGCGCAGCCGGGCGCGATCGCGCGCACGATGCCTGCGCATGCCGTGCCATGGCCGGAGAGGTCGCCCTCCCTGTCCTCCTCCGCCACCACCTCGTCGTCCTCGCCGACCGAGATCGTCACCGCGCTGTCCAGGCCCCCGACGAGCGGATGGCCTCCGTCGACGCCGGAATCGAGGATGCAGACGCGCACTCCCTCGCCGGTCGAGTCGCCCCATGCCCACTCGCGCGTGACCCGCTCGGGCCACGTCGAGGGGAGCGCAATCCGGTCGACAGCGTCCTTCGGGAGACTCCAGGCCGGAAGCGCCTCCCGGCTTGCGTCCCAGGCATGGGCGAGCACACCGTCCACGCGGCGGACTCTAGACGCGGTGAGGCTCAGCTCTTCTCGAATCGCTTCCGCAGCTCGGCGACGAGGCGGGGATCGGGCTCGACGCCTTCGCGTTCGAGCGCGCTCTCGAGCCCGGCGATGAGCTCTTTCCGGAACGCTGCGTCGGCCTCGGCACGGGCGACGATCTCGTCGAGCGAGCGGCGAGCAGCGGGCAGCTCCTTGGCCGCCTGCACCCAGCCCGCCGGGGCAGGGCGGAGCAAGCGCAGAAGCGTGCCGAGCCGTTCTTCGTCGTAGTTCTGCATCACTAACCCCTAGACCCCCCGGAAGCCTCGTTTCTTCCCTCGAGCTTCTCCCGGAGCTTTGCCGAGACAACGGGCGATACGGCTCGCGATCGTTCCGGACGGCAGGTCGAGCTCCGACGAGATCGTGCGGTAGCTCTCGTCTCGCGCGAAGAAGCGATCGAGCATCTCCTGGCAGTGATCCGGAAGCTCCATGAGCGCCTCCCGCACCTCGAACGCCTCGTCGATCTCGGCGAGGACGTCCGGGCTCCCCTCGTCGATGGGCTCCGCCGTGGGCTGTTCGCGCGCCGAGGCCGACCGTGCGTCGATGCAGAGCCTGCGCGTCAGCTGAGCGATCCACGGTCGTATCGCGCCGTCGTCCCGAAGCGTCTCGAGGCGGGTGTAGACGCGGGTGAAGACTTCCTGGTACACGTCCTCCGCGTCCGCCGCCGCCAGGTGGAACCCCTGTGTGCAGATCGCGTAGACGTAGCGTGAGAACCGCTCGACGAGCGCGTTCCATGCCTCCGGGTCACCCGAGCGACAGCGCCGCACGAGCTCGGCGTCGGACAACATCAAGAGTCCACTCACAGGCGTTCAGCGGATCGGGCCGAGGATTCGCTCCGCTGCCGCGCTCGCGGCCTGCTCGCTCGCACGTGCCCTGGCGAGGCGTACGTCGTCGTCGCGCACGGCCAGGTTGATCCTGACGAGATGGGCCGCAGCACGGGATCCGCCGGCCGCCAGAGCGGCTGCCGCCGCCGCATCCGCCCTGAACTCGCCGTCGCAGCGATCTGCCGCGATCACCGCCAGCTCGGCCACGTCCGCTCCGAGCTGGGCGATCTCGAGCGGCACGGCGGCCGCTTCCTCGAGCTTGCGCTCGAGGTCGCCCTCGTCATCGGGGCCGGTAGTCCCCTGCGCCGCCTTGCGCAGCGCCTCGTTCGCCTCCTCCCACGCGCGCGCGTCGACACTGGTCAGCGGGGCCACGCGGTCCTGGATCGAGAGCGCCTGCGCCGCGACTCCACGTGCGTCTCCCCACGCGTCGCGCGAGCAGCGCGCCACCATCGCCACGAGGCCGGCGGCCACGGCGACCGTGTACGCGGCGCCCGAGCCCCCGCCGGGGGCCTGTTCGCCGGCCGCGATTCGGCCGAGGAACTCGTCGAGCCGCAGTTCGAGGTAGTTCTCGTCGTTCAACGAGCGTCGAGTCTACGACGCGTGCGACCCGCAACCTAGAGTTGCGCCGTGCCGCTCTTTCTCAGCGAGTCCGATGTAGCCGCCCTGCTGACGCCGGCCGAGACGGTCGACGTCGTAGAGGGGAGCTTCCGCCGTATGGCCGAGGGCGAGGTCGAGATCGCCCCCCGGCGCCGCCTCCGGCTCCGGAACGGCGGGCTGGCGGACATGGCGGCGGTCGATCTCGGGCTGGATCTCGCTGGCGCGAAGGTCTACTCGGCCTTCTCCGAAGGTGCCGCATTCGTCGTGTGCCTCTTCGACGCGACGATGCCCGAGCTGCTCGCGATCATCGAAGCCGACCACCTCGGACGGCTCCGGACCGGAGCCGCGAGCGGCGTTGCTGCGCGTCACCTCGCGCGCCCCGGAGCACGTTCTCTCGGCGTGATCGGCTGTGGGAGCCAGGCGGAGACGCAGGTTGCCTGCGTGCGTGCCGGCTTCCCGTCGATCGACCGGGTCGTGGCGTACTGCCGTACCCCGGAGCGCCTGGCGGAGTTCTGCGGGCGAACCGGAGCCGAGCCCGCGGAGAGCCATCGAGAGGCGGCGGACCAGGACGTCGTCGTCACGATCACGACGTCGAAGGACCCCGTCCTCCGCGGCGAGTGGCTCAGGTCAGGGGCGCTCGTCATCGCCGCCGGAGCGAACCACTCGAGCCGGCGCGAGCTCGACAACGTCGTCCTCGAGCGCGCCGCGTTCGTCTGTTGCGACTGGCGCGAGCAAGCCCGCGTGGAATCTGGCGACCTCATCGACCCCGTGGCGGCCGGGGTGCTGGACTGGCTCGAGGTGCACGAGCTCCACGAGGTCGTCGCCGGCGAGCTCCAGGGCCGTCAATCCGAGGACGACATCGTCGTCTTCAAGTCGAACGGTCTCGCTTCCTGGGACGTCGCGCTAGGCGGAGAGGCGCTCCGACGTGCTCGCGAACAGGGTCTGGGAACGACGCTCTAGGCGGTGCTGCCGGACGGAAGCGAGGCCTTCGCGGCCTCGAGCATGTCTCCCGAGATCGCCTCGATGATCTCGGGTTGGTCGAGCAGCCGCTTCTGCTGCTCCGGCGTCAGACGGTTCTGTACGTACTTGTCGGCCATGATCTCCTCGAGTGACCGACCGCGGTCGTGCTCGCGAATCACGTACCGGGCAACGTGCTCCTCCGCCGAGCTCCGCTGGAAGAGGAACGAGTAGACATTCTTGAAGACGGCCACCGAACGCGATTGTATCCCGGTCATATGAGACGGAGCTCGCGCGAGGGTCGGTACGCGGAGCGCGTTCTCGTCGGAGTCGACGACCTCGGCGAGGAAGAGCGCATCGTCCTCTGGATCGAGAGGCGGCCGGGTGCGCTCTGGGCGGTCGGGCGCGTCGTCAACCCGCAGCTGCGCGAGTCGGACGAGCCGCGTGCGGACGACGTCGTCTTCGAGGGGTACGAGCTCGAGGATGCGCTCGAGCATGCGAACGAGGCGCTCGAGGACGACGTGAGCGTCCTCGAGGGGGACGGTCGCGAGGCGGACGCACGGCCGTTCACGAGGAAGGAAGTTCTCCCGCTCCTCGAGCGCTGGTTCTTCAACCGCTGACGTCGGCAGGAGTGTGATCGGAGCCGCCGGTTCTCGCGGGATGGAGGAGAACGCAGTGCTAGCGTCCTCGACCTCGTGCGGATCCGCATCGGACACAGCCCAGATCCCGACGACGCGTTCATGTACTGGGCGCTCGCCGCCGACCGGGTGGACACCCGTGGGCTCGAGTGCGAGCAGGTGCTCGCGGACATCCAGACGCTCAACCAGTGGGCGCGCGCGGGGAGGCTCGAGGTCACGGCGCTCTCGCTCGCGGCGTACCCGTTCGTGCAGGACGACTATGCGCTCCTCCCGCACGGCGCGAGCATCGGGTCCGGCTACGGACCCATCGTCGTCGCGCGGACGTCCCTCGCGCAGGCCGAGCTCTCCGGGCTGGAGATCGTCGTCCCGGGGACGCTGACGAGCTCGTTCCTCGCCCTCCGCCTCGTTCTCGGCGACTTCGCCTACCGCGAGCTGGCGTTCGAGGCCATTCCGGCAGAGGTCGCTTCAGGCCGTGCGGATGCAGGACTCCTCATCCACGAGGGCCAGCTGACGTTCGAGAGCTTCGGGCTCGCGAAGGTCCTCGATCTCGGGGAGTGGTGGCTCCTCGAGACGGGGCTCC
>CAVQVA010000041.1:0-30825 GCA_963716975.1 uncultured Actinomycetes bacterium
ACCGCCATTACCCGGAGGAGGCACCGGTCCGCGACGTCACCGTGGACGGTTTCTGGCTGGACGACCATCCGGTCACGAACCTCGAGTTCACGCGGTTCGTGAAGGCGACAGGTCACGTGACGTTCGCCGAGAAGCTCCCGGAAGCAGCGGACTACCCCGGCGCCGATCCGGACATGCTCTTCGCGGGATCCGTGGTCTTCACGAAGTCGGAGGGGCCGGTGGACCTGAGCAACCACTTCAACTGGTGGACATGGACCCGGGGGGCCGACTGGAGGCACCCCGAGGGGCCTGAAAGCTCGCTGCACGGACGTGAGCGGCACCCCGTGGTGCACATCACCTATCGCGACGCCGAGGCGTACGCGGCCTGGGCAGGCAAGGAGCTCCCGACAGAAGCCGAATGGGAGTTCGCCGCTCGTGGCGGCCTGGATGGGGCCGAATACCCCTGGGGCGACGAGTTCATGCCGAAGGGGAAGCCAATGGCAAACACGTGGCAGGGCGAGTTCCCACATGAGAACACCCTCGAGGACGGCTACGAGGGGACGTCCCCGGTGGGCAGGTTCCCGGCCAACGGGTACGGGCTCTACGACATGACCGGAAACGTGTGGGAGTGGACCACCGACTGGTACACGACGAACCACGTGGCCGTCTCGCCGTGCTGCGCCGGAGACCTGCGAGCCGCGAGTGTTGACCCGAACGACACCTCCGCGATCCCGCGCAGGGTCATGAAGGGTGGATCACACCTGTGCGCGCCGAACTACTGCCGGCGCTACCGGCCCGCAGCGCGTATGGCTCAACCCATCGACACGTCGACCAACCACCTCGGCTTTCGCTGCCTCGTGCGCGCCTAGCCGAGAACCCAGGAGAGAGAGGGGCGACCATGCCGCAGGACAAGCCGAACATCCTCGTGATCTGGGGCGACGACATCGGGATCACCAATCTGAGCTGCTACAGCGACGGCCTCATGGGGTATCGGACGACGAACATCGACCGCATCGCGGACGAGGGGATGCGCTTCACAGATGCCTACGGCGAGCAGAGCTGCACCGCCGGACGCTCCTCGTTCATCACCGGGCAAAGCGTCTTCCGCACAGGGCTCAGCAAGGTCGGGCTCCCAGGAGCGGCGACCGGGCTTCGGGCCGAGGATCCCACCATCGCCGAGCTCCTGAAGAACCACGGCTACTCGACGGGCCAGTTCGGGAAGAACCACCTGGGTGACAAGAACGAGTTCCTCCCGACGGTGCACGGGTTCGACGAGTTCTTCGGAAACCTCTACCACCTGAACGCGGAGGAGGATCCCGAGGACCCGGACTATCCGAGCAAGCATGGCTTCGAGAACTTCCACGCGCGCTTCGGCCCGCGGGGTGTGCTGCACTGCCATGCGACGACGAAGGACAACCCGAAGGAAGATCCCCGCTGGGGTCGCGTCGGCAAGCAACGAATCAAGGACACGGGTCCGCTGACGCGGAAGCGGATGGAGACCTGCGACGACGAGTTCGTCGATGCTGCGTGTGACTTCATGAAGCGCCAGCACAACCGGCGCAAGCCGTTCTTCTGCTGGGTGAACACGACCCACATGCATGCGCGAACGCACACCAAGCGCAGAAGCCTCGGCAAGGCCGGCCGCTGGCAGTCGAACTACCACGACACGATGCTCGATCACGACGCCAACGTCGGCCAGCTCCTCGACTTGCTCGACGAGCTCGGAATCGCCGACGACACGATCGTCATGTACGGGACCGACAACGGCCCGCACATGAACACGTGGCCCGACGGCGCGATGACTCCGTTCCGCAGTGAGAAGAACACGAACTGGGAAGGCGCCTTCCGCGTGCCGCTCATCGTGCGCTGGCCCGGCAAGATCCCTGGCGGCGTCGTCTCCAACGAGATCGTGCAGCACCACGACTGGTTGCCCACCTTCCTCGCGGCCGCGGGCGAGCCCGACGTCATCGAGAAGCTGAAGCAGGGCCACGAGGCCGAGGGAAAGACGTTCAAGGTGCACATCGACGGCTACAACCTCCTGCCCTACCTCACGGGCGAGGAGGAGAAGAGCCCGCGCCAGGGGTTCATCTACTTCTCCGACGACGGGGACCTCGTCGCCCTGCGCTTCGACAACTGGAAGCTGGTCTTCATGGAGCAGCGGGCGCGGGGGACGCTGGAGCTATGGGCCGAGCCGTTCGTCGCGCTCCGTGTCCCGAAACTCTTCAACCTCCGGACCGACCCGTTCGAGCGGGCGGATACGACCTCGAATACGTACTGGGACTGGTACCTCTCGAAGGCCTACATGATCATGGCTGCGCAGGCGATCGTGGGTCAGTTCCTCGCGACGTTCAAGGACTTCCCGCCGCGCCAGAAGGCGGCGAGCTTCACGATCGACCAGGCGCTCGAGAAGATGTCGGAGTCGATGAGCGGAGCACGCGGTTGACGGAGCTGCGCTCCTGGAACGACACCAGAACGACTCAAGCGATCGTCGGATTCGTCGAGACCGCGACCTGCGAGATCCCACCCGAGGAACGGGTCGCGGTCTTCGACAACGACGGCACGCTCTGGTCGGAGAAGCCGATGCCGATCGAGCTCGGGTTCATCCTGCAGCGGATGGCTGCCATGGCGGAAACGGACGCGTCACTGCGTGAGAAACAACCGTGGCGGGCGGCGTACGACAAGGACTACCCCTGGCTCGGCGGGGCGCTCGACAAGCACTACGCCGGGGACGACAGCGACGTGAAGGTGCTCCTGGGCGGGGTCCTGCGAGCGTTCGCTGATCAATCGGTGGACGAGTACGCGGACGCAGCGACCTCGTTCCTCAGGGACGCGTCCCACCCCACGCTCGGCCGGCGGCTCCGCGACTGCTGGTACGTGCCGATGGTCGACCTACTGCGCTACCTCGAGACGCACGGGTTCGTCTGCTTCATCGCCTCGGGCGGCAGTCGCGACTTCATGCGGGTGATCACCCACGAGATCTACGGCATCCCACCCGAGCGCGTAGTCGGAAGCTCGAACGGCTTGCGGTACACGGACGACGAGCACGGGGGCTCGCTCGTCTATGTCGCCGAGCCCGACGTCTTCGACGACGGGCCGGCGAAGCCGGTTCGGATCTGGAGCAGGATCGGCCGCCGCCCGGTCGTGGGCGCCGGAAACTCGAACGGCGACGTGCCCATGCTCCGCTTCACGGGTGGCAAGGGACGACCCGGCCTGCGCCTCCTCGTGCTGCACGACGACGCCGAGCGCGAGTTCGACTACGTCACGGGAGCGGAGCAGTCGCTCGAGCGCGCGAGAGCCGAGAACTGGACGATCGTCAGCATGAAGGACGACTGGGCCACGGTGTTCGCAGACGAGTGAGCGAGGCCACGGCGCTCAGCGACGCTCGAGCGAGACTGAGTCGCTCGCTCCCCGCTAACCGGCCTTGACGTCCGCCCGTACCTCGCGTAAGCGGGCAGTCTCGACCGCGACTGCCACCACGACGATCGCGATCACGACCCCGAGGACGACGATCGCATCCACCCCCCGAAGGACGACTCCAGCCAGGATCGCCGCGACCGCGGCCAGCACCCGCTCCCACGCGACGCGGCGGATCACGCGGAACCGGGCAAACGCGAAGCCGAGGAGGAACAGCGCCACCCCGAGACCGAGCGCCCAGCGGCCCGCGCGGGAGAGCGGGTCGAGCGGCTCCTCGAGGGTCGTCTTCGCCGCGACCGCGTACAGGATGATCCCGAGCACGATCGGGTAGTGGAAGTACGTGAAGACGTCGCGGGCAATCGAGGTGCGGGCACCGGCGGATGCGCGCCTGAGCGAGCGCTCGGCCGCGAGCGCGGTGAAGTCGAAGTACGACCACCAGAGTGCTGCGACCCCGGCGAACGCAACGACGACCGAGAGTGCGAAGGTCGCATCACGCTCGAGGTGCGAGGTCGCGACTCCGATCGCGACGATCGACTCGCCTAGGGCGATGATCACGATGAGCGCGAACCGCTCGGCGAAGTGCGACGGCGAGACTCGCCAGTCCGCCCGCGCGACCGTCAACGTGCCCACGACGTCGATCGCGAGCGAGAGGAGCCAGACCCAGGGGCGGAGGTCGCTACTGACGAAGCCGCCCGCGAGCGCCACCAGGGCGGCCACGAGAAACCACGGGCCGAGCCTGAACGTCGCCCTGAGCTGTCCCGGATCGTGGCGGACTCCCCAGCTGAAGAGGGTCGAGTTGAGGACGCGAACGACGAAGTACGCGACCGCGAACCAGGCGCCCTCGTCGCGGTAGGCGTCAGGCACTGCGAGTGCCATGAAGAAGCCGGCGACCATGGCGGCGAACACGATCGACCGCGTCACCGGGCTCTCGACGTCGATCGCGTTGGTCATCCACGTGTAGGCCGACCACGCCCACCAGACCATCGCCAGCACCAGCGCGGCACGCGCGAACCCGGCGATCGACGTGTCGTCGAGGATCAGGGCCGTCACCTGGGTGAACGCGAAGACGAAGACGAGGTCGAAGAAGAGCTCGAGGTAGCTCGTCTTGCGCTCCTCTTCCTCCTCCGTCGGCTCACCGACGAGCGCGGCGATCTCGCTCATCGAACCTCCTCGCGCGGCGGCCCGAGGCTCGCGGCATGCACTGCCAGCCAGACGCACGGCGGGTCGTCGCGCGTCCACTCAACGCGATGCCGCTCGCCAACGCGGATCAAGACATAGTCACCGGGGCCGAGCACGAGTCGAGCGCCGGCTTCGTAGCGGAGCTCGGCCTCGCCCTGGAGGAGCACGACCCACTCGTCCCGCTCACCGACGAGCCACTCGCCCGAAGGCGTCGCCTGGCCGCTGGAGACGATTCGCTCGACGATGACGTCGCCGCCGCCGGCAAGCACCTCGCTGATCTCGTCGTTCGGTAGCGAGTCGGGGATCCGGAAGAGGTTCCCGACCCGGCCGACCATCAGGCGGCGGTCGACTCCGGCAGGCTGACCGTGCGGCTGCCCTCCCGGAACCGGCCGAACGAGTGCTCCCACCGCAGGCCTGGCCAGCGGTATTCGGCCGATCCGGACACGGGACGGTAGACCGCCGTGTACAGGGTCCCGAGACCGGACGCATAGTCCACGGAGAAGAGCGGCGGCTCGAGGAACGAGGCGGCGAAGCTGTGCGGATCGCTCGCCTCGTCGAGCGTCGCGAGGATACGGCGCTCGCGCTCGAGCGACCGCGTCAGCCGCGCGTGTTCGAGCCACTCGACGTCACCCTGGTGATTCGTTGCGACGCCCACCTCGCGGAGCACTGCGCCGTGATCGGGTGAGAGGTACGCCGTGACATACGCACCGCCCCGATCCACGAGCGTGAGCGTGTGGGCCAGGTGGTACGGAAGACGCGCGAGCACCGTGCGCGCGTCCTCGACGGTCTCGCACACCTGGAGGAGGTAGCGGACGACCAGGGGGACTCCAAAGCCCCGACCGACGACCCGTCGGCCGCCGAACGCGAGCGAGACAGCGAGGCCCGCGTCGTTGACACCGTCCAGGAGCCCCCAGAGGCAGTCGCTCATCCCGATGACGCGCCGCCCCTCCCACGCCGTGCCGAGGATCGTGCCCTCGATGCGATCCGGCGAGTAGTCGTAGTTGCGGACGAGAACAGGCTCGCCGCGCGTCCAGACGCCCTGCGAGCAGCCCGAGAGGTACGACGGCGGACGCCACATCGAGAGCATCCGCGCCTCGAGGTCCCCGCTTCCGGCGAGCTCGCACAGGCGCTCGTACACCGGTACGAGCTCCGGCATGTGCTCGCGCAGCATGCGCGCCGACTCCGCGTACGAGGCTCGGGCCTGCTCGCCCTCGTGCAAGAACCACCGCTCGTAACGAGGCCAGTGCCGCTCGAAGAGCGCCTGCCACTTCGGGCCGGGCGCGCCCTCCTCGACGGCCTGGAATGTGAGCGCGGGCGTCACAGCATCTTGAAGGAGAAGGGCTCTGGCGGAGGCAGCTCGGCCGCGAGCGGGGTCGGGACACCCTGGAACTGCGCCTTGATACCCGAGATCCACGCCAAGGCGCGATCGGTCAACTCGTGCTCGTCCGTCTGCAGGCGGCCGCGGGTCACGAGGATCCCGAGATCGGCGCCGGGGTAGCGGTACTGCCCCTCGCCCGCGATGCGCAGGTAGAACGCCTCGTCCCCGCCGGAGACGTCGTGCCAGTCCGTCTCCCTGCGCACGAACCGGATCCCGCCAGGTGCCTCGGAATCGAGTCGCCAGATACCTGAACGAGGGGCGTGCACGATCTGCTCGACGTCGTCGTCGGTCTGCTTGAGGATGAACTGGCTCCATTCGTCGACGGCGCCCGGATGTGCCCATGCTTCGTTCAGTGCAGCGACGTCGATCTGGTAGTCGACGTCCGCGAACTCGAGTAGGTGGAAGAGGAAGAGCGGCATGTCGCCGTACGCGACCGCAGTGACGTTCGTCATCGAGCTGGCTCCCGTCACGCGCGGATTGAGTTCCCCAAGGTACAGCTCGCCTGAGTCGGCATCGGCGAGGAAGTCGAGCTCGAAGTAGCCGCGGTAGCCTTCCTCGCGCAGGCGGTCCCCCATCCGCTGCGTGTACTCGCGTGCGAGCAGGCGCTGGCGCTCGGTGAGCGCCGTCGCGAAGACGTCGTTCCCACACCAGCCACCGCCGTAGGGCGTGAGCTCGGGAAAGCCCGTGAGCTCGGTCATGAGCGGGCCGACGAGCGTCCCGTGCCGCGTGATGACGCCCTCGATCGCGGCCTCCTGCGGATCGATGCGCTTCATCACCTTCAGGTCCTGCCCGACGAGCTCGGCGGAGCTCTCCTCCCAGTCCGAGAGTGAGCTGACGAAGAACGTCGTCTGGCCAGAATCGCCGTACGGCGTCTGCACCACGAGGTCCTGGCCGAGGTTCGCACCGAGCGCGAGCTCGAGCAGGTCGTCGTGGGAGTCGGCGCGCCCGACGACGTTGGGGACGCTCGGCACGCCGGCCTCGTCGGCGAGCCGGGTTGTCTCGATCTTCGAGTCGAGCCGTGTGCGCAGCGCCGCCGACGGCATGGCGACTTCGAGACCGGCCTCCTCCGCAAGCCCCTCCGTCTCCTCGTCGAACATGAGGAACACGGCCTTGCCCGGCCCCGCTTCACCGACGAAGTCGTGCACGTCCTTGTGCGCGAGGAGGTAGTTGCAGATCTCCTCGATCGACTCGAAGAGCGGTGGCTCGTGATGGCGCGGCACGAACACGTTCGGGTGGTGGCCGTCGAACGAGTCGTAGTAGTTCACGTAGCGAAACGTGGGGATCCAGCGATCGATCCCGAGGAGGTTGAACGCGGTCGCCGAGACGAAGTAGACCGGTGTCGTCGCGGTCCGGAAGAAGCGGCGGATCTCGGAGACGCTCTGGAGCGGCCGGGCTGTCGCTGGGTCACCCACGGAGGCCGCACCAGTCGCGAACGAGGAGCGCGAGCACCTGCGCAGTCTGCACCACCGAAGGAAGGTAGACGCGCTCGTCGACCCCGTGGACGTGCTCGGCGAGCGGGCCGATGCACGCGGCAGGCACTCCCGCCACGGAGAACGCACGAACGTCGGTCGTCGCGGTCGTCGGCCCGGTGACGACCCCCTCACCGGTCACCGCCTCCCACGCGGTGGCGAGCACCCGGACGATCGGCTCGTCGGCGGCGACGCTCGTGCCCTCGTTCGCGAAACCGGAGTACCGCACCGCCGGCGCGTGCTCGGCGAGGTACGAGTTGCCCGTCGCAGCGCGCGCGATCGCCTCTTCGACGCGCGACTTCAGCTCCTCGATCGAGGCGCCGGGATACGTCGCGATGCGACACGAGAGCGTGCACTCCGCTGCAACCGTCGACGGCCAGTCCCCGCCCGCCACAACGCCGAGGTTGAAGTTGATCGGGTGCGGAATCGCGTCGAACGGCGCAGGCGGGTCGGCGTTCAGCTCGTCCTCGAGCACGTGCAGCTCGCGGACGATCGCGTGTCCTGCCTCGATCGCGTTGACGCCCTCCTGCGCCTCCGCGACGTGCGCGGGCGCACCCGCGACGTCGACGTGGAACCAGAGGACACCGACCTGAGACGTCGGGATGAAGGCCGCGTACGGCTCGGGGATGACTGCCGCTTCCGCCGTGTGGCCCGACATCAGGCACTGCAGGGTGCCATTGCCTCCGCACTCCTCCTCGACGACGGACTGCAGGAGCACGGGTGCACAGGGCTCCAGGCCGAGAGCCCGCAGCCCGAGCACCGCACCGACGATCGCCGCGAGCCCCGCCTTCATGTCCCCCGCGCCGCGACCGTAGAGCCAGTCGCCGTCGCGCGTGGGCTTGAAGGGTGGAGTGCGCCACAGCTTCTCCGATGCCGGGCCGACGACGTCGATGTGCCCATTGAGGATCAGCGACCGAGAGCCGGCGATGACGGCTTCACGCGAGCGCCAGGCAGCACAGACGTTGCGCTTTCCCTCGACGTCCCAGTCGAACGGCGCCGCGTGTGGATGGGCTCGAAGAGCATTCGACCCCATGACGACGTCGAACGGCTCGAGGTCGAGGGAGTCGCGGAACGCGTCCTCCATGATCGCCTGTCCCGGCTCCTCGTTCCCGAGCGTCGTCGGCGCTTCGACGAGGCTCGAGAGGAGGTCGAGCATCTCGCCCTCGACCGCGGCGACGGCGTCCACGATCTCGCGATCCGAGACTCCCACGCTCCCGAGCACGCGCGCGATCCTACCCGGGCCCTCGGAGCCGACTCTCCGTGCAATCCCGCCCGCGGCAGCGCAGCGATGATCATCGGGCGGCACGGCGCACGCTTCTTTTTCCCTGGAAAATCACCACTTCTACGCACCGCCGGCGAGAGGTTCGAATCAGCATGTCGAAGGATGCGACGAACCATGGGACCGCTTCTCTGCGAGCTGCATGCGCACACGAGCTGGAGCGACGGCGACCTGACAATCCCGGAGCTCGTCGATCTGCACGGCCGCAGCGGATTCGACGTCCTGTGCGTGACCGACCACGTCGTGCGGACCGGAGACCCGTGGCGAAAGCGGCAACCCGGGCTCGCGAGCTGGGTCGAGGAGGAGCACTGGGCTCCATATCTCCTCGAGATCGAACGCGAGGCCGCCCGCTCGTGGAGAACGTACGGCATGCTCGTCGTCCCGGGGCTCGAGCTCACGTTCAACGACGAGGATCCCGGCCAGGCAGCGCACGCGGTCGCCGTCGGGCTCAGAGAGTTCGTCTCGGTCGACGCCGGAATAGCGGAGGCGATGAGTGCGGCCGCCGAGGCGGGAGCGGCGATCATCGCCGCACACCCCTACGGCGCATCCCCTGATCCGAGCGGAGGGTCGACTGCCGACGGCACACCCCCTCCGAACGACAGCCGACTAACGCAGCGCTTCTATCGAGACGAAGAGCTCCGCGACCTCGCTCACCGCTTCGAGCTGTTCAATCGCTCGCAGCTGTTCGGCTGGGTTGCCGACGCTGCGCTGCCCGCAGTCGCGACCGGGGACGTCCACCGAACCGAGCACGCCTTCGGCTGGAAGACGCTCCTGCCGACGCGCCACGAGGAGTCGGCTGTGGTCGAGTACCTGAGATCGTCCCGGCCGGTCTACCTCGCGCGACTCGACGCCGAGACCTCGCGCGCGGCCGCCTGATCGCGCTGTAGCGTTCAACCCCGTGAGCACGACGGAGACCCGGACGCTCCCGTGGAGCTGGTATGTCGACGAGGCGGCGCTGCGGCTCGAGCACGAGCGCATCTTCCGCCGCTACTGGCAGTACGTCGCGAGGATCGACGAGATCGCGGAACCGGGCTCGTTCCACACGTCTCGCGCCGGTGACATACCCGTCCTGATCATCCGCGACCGGGAGGGAGAGCTTCGAGCCTTCCTCAACGTATGCCGCCACCGCGGGTCGATCGTGTGCAAGGGCTCCGGTCGGCGCGAGACGATCCAGTGTCCGTACCACGCGTGGACGTACGGCCTCGATGGGCGGCTCCTGAAGGCGCCGAGATCCGAGCGCGAGGGAGGGTTCGACGCCGACGAGCTCGGGCTCGTCCCGTTGCAGCTCGACACGTGGGGGCCATTCGTGTTCGTCAACCCGGACCGCGATGCGGCGCCGCTCGCGGAGACGCTCGAGGACGTCCCCGAGCGCATCGCAGCCGCCGGCATCGACGTCGGCGCCCTCCGCTTCCTGTCTCGCGCCGAGTCCGAGTACGAAGCGAACTGGAAGATCTGCGCGGAGAACTTCCTCGAGTGCTACCACTGCCCGACCGCCCATCCGGGCTTCTCCGCGGTGATGGACGTGTCGCCCGACTCGTACCTCCTCGAGACCGGAAACCTGCGCATGACCCAGCACGGGCCACCGAGAGCGGAACCGAGGGGCGCGTACGACCCGGCAGGCGAGGTCGAACGGGGCCAGTTCCACCTTCTCTTCCCGAGCACGGTCGTGAACGTCATGCCCGGTCGACCCAACTTCTCGATCGGCCCGATCATCCCACTGGCACCCGAGCGCACGTACCGCTTCCTCGACTACTTCGTCGCTCCGGACGCAGACGACCAGTGGGTCGAGGAGATGCTGGCCTTCGACGCCCAGGTCGGCGCCGAGGACCGGGTACTCGTCGAGCGCGTGCAGGCAGGCGTGCGCTCCGGGCTGCTCCTCGAGGGTCGGCTCATGCCGCAGTCGGAGCAGCTGGTGGCGCATTTCCAGTCGCTCGTGCTCGACGCGCTGTCCGACTAGCAGCGCCACCTTCACCACCTCCCAATCACCGGGCCACCGCGCCGAAACCCATGCGCTCGCTTGCGCATGCGATCACTCCGGTGGAGGCACTCTCGAGGTCGTCAGTCGTGGGTACGGGCTCGAGAGCCAGCGATCGGGCACAGGGGAAGCGTTGAGCGGGGCCCGTCCAGGCCGGCCCCGCTCAGCAGCTCATCCGAGACGTTCACCGGATAATTACCCGCACCGACCCCTCAGCCGATAGAAGATGTGGGAATGCCCACACGCGTAACCGATGAGCACGCCGAGCGACTTCTCAATCGAGAGGTATCGCTCCTCGACTTCCACGCGCGCGTGCTCGAGCTGGCTGCGGACGAATCGCTCCCGTTGCTCGAGCGCGTGAAGTTCTGCGCGATCTTCTCGTCGAACCTCGACGAGTTCTTCCAGGTTCGGGTCGCGGGGTTGTTGGGCCAGGCAGAGGCGGGCCTCGCGGTTCGCTCTGCCGACGGCCTCACGCCTCAGCAGGCACTTGCTCGAATCCGGCACCGCGTCCTCGAGCTCACGAAACAGCAGTCGCGGTTGTGGAAGCGGGACCTGCGGACGCCACTCGCGGCCGAGGGCATCGTGGTCGGCGGGATCGAGGACTGCGACGAGCGAGAGCTGAAGCACCTCGGTCGACAGTTCCAGCGCGAGATCTTCCCCGTGCTGACACCACTCGCGGTCGGCCCCGGACAGCCGTTCCCGTACATCTCGGGGCTCTCGTTGTCGCTCGCGGTGTTCGCGGCCGACCCGGAGACGGGCGAGGAGCGATTTGCGCGCGTCAAGATCCCGGAAGGCCTGCCCCGGTTCCTCGAGATCGGCGGCCGCGGGCTCTACGTCCCGCTGGAGCAAGTGATCGCACACTTCCTACCGACCCTGTTCCCCGGAGTGACGATCCTCGAGCGCGCGATCTTCCGGGTGACGAGGGATGCCGACTTCGAGGTGTCGGATGATGCCGACGACCTGCTCGAGGCTGTCGAACGACAGCTGCGGAAGCGGCGGTTCGGCGATGTCGTCCGGGTCGAGATCGGCTCCTCCGCCTCCGCCGAGATGGTCGACCGGCTCACCCGCGAGCTGGGCGCGGACGAGACGCAGATCTACCGGATCGAGAGTCCCCTCGACCTGGCCGACCTCATGGAGCTGTCCGCGCTCGAACGTCCCGACCTCAAGTACGAGCCGTGGTTGCCGGTCGTTCCGCCGCGCCTCGCTGCGGCACAGAGCGAGTTACCACGGATCTTCGACGACATCCGGCGCGGAGACATCGCCATCCACCAACCGTATGAGTCGTTCCACGGAAGCTTCGAGGTATTCGCCCAGGCTGCGGTTCGGGACCAGAACGTCATCGCGATGAAGACCGCCGTCTACCGAACGAGCGACGACAGCGTCCTGGTTGGCTCGCTCATCCAGTGCGCGGAGGACGGCAAGCAGTCCGTTTGCCTCGTCGAGCTGAAGGCACGCTTCGACGAGCGCCGCAACATCGAGTGGTCGCGAGCGCTCGAAAAGGCCGGCGTGCACGTCGTCTACGGCTTCCCGGATCTCAAGATCCACGCGAAGATGACCCTGGTCGTGCGTCGCGAGCGCAGCGGTCTCCGGCGCTACGCACACATAGCGACGGGCAACTACCACTCCGCAACCGCGCGACAGTACGAGGACTTCGGGGTCTTCACCGCGGACGAGGAGATCACGGCCGACGTCGCGGACCTCTTCAACTACATCACGGGCTTCGGCCGGCCCCAGAAGTTCCGCAAGCTGCTCGTCGCGCCGTTCACGATGCGCACCGGTCTCGTCGACGCGATCCGCACCGTCGCGGCTGCGGCCACCGCGGGCGAGACCGCCCGCATCCGGCTCAAGATGAACCACCTGGTCGACCCGGGGATCGTCGAGGAGCTCTATGCCGCTTCGCAGGCGGGTGCGAGCATCGACATCATTGCGAGGACCACGTGCTCCCTCCGCCCGGGCGTCGAGGGGCTCTCGGACAACATCCGCGTGCGGTCGATCGTCGGTCGCTTCCTCGAGCACAGCAGGTTCTACGCGTTCGAAGCCGGCGACCGGACGACGATCTACGTCGGAAGCCCGGATCTAATGCAGCGAAACCTCGACCACCGGATCGAGGTGCTGGCGCCCATCGAGAACGCTCGAGTGCGGCAGGAGGCCAACGCGATTCTCGACAGTGCACTGCGCGACAACACGAACGCATGGGAGCTCGACGCCGGGGGCACGTGGACGCGACTCAGTCCGAACGGCGCAAAGCCGCACTCGCATCAGGAGACGATGATGCGACGCGCTCTCACGCGAGCACGCCGTAGAGCTCGCGAACACCGTGCGAGCTAGCCCAGCCGACGACCCGGGGACAATGCAGCCCGTGAAGGTCGCGATCGTCGACGTCGGATCGAACTCGGTCCGCCTGCTGGTTGCCTCGGTGGGGAAGCGCGGCCTGAAGCAGCTGCATCGCGATCGGGTCTACGTCCGGCTGGGAGACGACGCGTACACACTTGGACGTATCAGCCGTTCCAAGCTCGAGGAGACCCGTGAGGTCGCGGCACGGTTCGCCCGAACTGCGAGGAAGAAGGGTGTGGCCCGGCTGGAGACGGTCGTCACCGCGCCGGGCCGGCAGTCCTCCAACTCCGCTGAGCTGATCGATGTCCTCTCGGACGCGACCCAGGCGTCCGTGGTGGTCCTCGGTGCCGACGACGAAGGTCGACTCGCCTGGGAGGGCGCGGTGGCGCGCATGAACGATCCGCCCGAGACCGTTGCCGTCGTCGACCTGGGCGGGGGGTCGTGCGAAGTCGCCGTAGGGGCGCCTGACCGAGGGCCCACCTGGGTGCGATCGGTGGATGCCGGAGCGCTACGAGTCACCCGGGCACTTCTCGGCGAAGACCCGCCGTCACGAGAGCAGCTCGAACGTGCACGACAGGAGCTCCCGGCTCTCCTCGGCCAGCTCGATCCTCCGAGCCCTGAAGCCGCGCTCGCGGTCGGGGGTACCGCACGGGCCGTCGGACGGATCGTGGGCCGGCGATTCGGACCCGAGCAACTCGGCGTGCTCGTCGAGTCGTTGGCGAACGCTCCCGCGACTCGCATCACGAAACTGCACGGCATCACGAACGAACGCGCCGAGACCCTCCTCGGAGGAACGCTGGTGCTCGCGGCCGTCGCCGAGCGACTCGACTGCGAGCTCGAAGTCGGTCGCGGCGGGCTCCGAGAGGGCGCCGCTCTCGCGCTCGCCCGCCCTGCGCTCGCAGCCGCCTAGCTCACCGGCGTACTCATCGGCCGAGCCGCCGGAGGATCTTCGGGCTCAGGCTCCACAGGAGAACGCCGGCGTCCCGCGCTGGCCGGCCCGCGAAACGAATGCACGTCACGCTCCCCTTCTTCAACTCGATCGCCACGGCCCGTTCCGCGCCCGTGAGCAAGAGGGAGGCGAGCTCGGCCAGCTCGGGCTGATGCCCGACGAGAGTCACCGATGCCTCGGCTCGCTCCTCGAGCACGTGCAGCGCAGCGGGAACCGGAGCCAACGGCTCGAGCGCATCGCATGACTCCGCGTCCGGCCAACCTGCCTCCTCGGTCAGGATCTGGGCCGTCTGCGCAGCCCGGACGCACGAGCTCGTGAGCACGGCGTCGACCTGGATCCCGAGGGATTCGACGCCCCGTGCCGCCTGGCGGAAGAGCTCTGCCCCGTCCCTGGAGAGCGGCCGCAGACAGTCGTCGGGCCAGCGTATGTGATCGCGCGGCTCCGCAATCGCATGGCGCACCAGGAACACATCCACCACGCTGCGATGCTACGCCGACAGCCGAGCTAGGCGAGCGCAGCCTTGGCGCGAGTGCGCCGGACGCTCGGCGGAGGCGGCATGTAGTCGACCGGCACGAGGCGTCCACGGCGTCGCTCGACGCACAGGCAGCCACCCTTCTCACAGCTGATCTCACCCGAGAAGAGCCGCTCGATGACCTCGCGGTGCGTGCAGACGAGTGTCGCATCGGAGAGCTCGGCGAAGAGTGCGAGGACGTCGGCAAGAGCGGCGTCGGGCTCGAGCTCCGTGCACTGCTCGACCTCGAGACGCCGCGCTCCGGCGATCGGGCCCACTGTCTCCACGCAGCGTGCGTGAGGGCTCGTGACGATCCTGTCGATCTCGAAGCGTGCGAGCAGATCACGCATTCGTCGCGCCTCGGCGCGCCCGGCGCGGTCGAGAGCGCGAAGGCGATCCTCCGCAGGGGACGGCAACCTCTCGCCCGCACTCGCATGTCTGAGCAGCAACACTCGCGCCTCCTAGCCCCGAGGCGCGATTCTCGACAGTCCGAGTGCTCAGGTCAAGAGGGACCGTCGGCGCTGCCTTCGAATGCCGCGAGCAGCTCGCTGTCGCGAGGGTACGAGAGGAGCGAACGTGCCGTGTCGAGCGTGACCCAGCGCGCGTCGTCGACCTCGTGTCGAAACGCGAGCTCGCCGCCGGCGGGGTCCATCCGCCAGTACCGCACTCGCTTCGCACGCCCTCTCGAGTCCGTGTACTCCGTTGCCGGAAGCTCCTCGCCCAGCGAGCAGACGAGCCCCGTCTCCTCTTCCACCTCGCGGAGGGCACAAGCCTCGTCGCTCTCGTCCGGCTCTGCCTTGCCCTTCGGAAACGACCAGTCGTCGTAGTGCGGGCGATGCACGACGAGCACTTCGAGCGAGTTCTGGTTCCGAGTCACGACACCCCCTGCTGCACGGACGACATGACTCACGGGTGTGCGGCACGCGCTCTTCGCCGCAGCGCGTCCCAGGCGTCGGGCCAGTCCCGCCGCGTCTTCCTGCGCCGACGTAGCTCACGCTCGAGGAGATCGTCGGCGGCAGCCTCCACGCCCGGGTGCTGCTCCGCCCAGACGAGAATCTGCTCCTTGGCCACGGTCGAGTCCTGATGCTCGCCGAGGATGTCCTGGAGTCGCTTCGCAGCTTCGACGAAGCGCCGTCCCGGCTTTCCGAGCTCGTGCGATGCGAGCTCGGCTGCGTAGCGCGAACGCTTCACGTGGATTCGCGCATCGTGCAGCGCAGCGTCAGGTGAGTTCCGGTCGAGCGACGCGAACGCGCGTCGCGTCCGACCGAACTCCTTCCACCAGAGCTCCGTGAGGGTGGCAGTGGCCCCCTCGGCGAGTACCGGACTCTCGGCTCGCTCGAGCGCATCGAGCAGCGTGAAGTACCGAGCTTCGGTCATGGCCGCACGCGCGGATTCACGCGCCCGATCCCGCGCGGTCTCGAGAGTACGCACGAGACCGCGTGCCTGCTTCGAACGCGTTCCCAGCTCGTCCACTTCTCGGCGGATGTGCTCGACCAGGACGTCAGCGTCGCGCGCGGGGCCGAGAGCAGAGCCGAGCCATCCGAGCTCGCTCCTCAGCGGCTCCGCCCAGACGGGGTCTACGAGGACGCGCGCGGCACGCAGGAAAGCCCGCGCTCGCCGGGTGGCGACGCGCATCTGATGGAGATCCTCGGCGTCCACGCCCAGGCGCGTGCCCGGGTCATGGTCGACCAGGCTGCGTTGCTGCTCGAGGAGGGCATGACCGAGCGCCACGCCCGGTGGCGTATCCGACGCCAGCACCGGCGATGCGCTCTCGAACGGGAGATCGAGCGCTCGAAACAGCTTGGGAGTGAACACGTCCGGACGTGCTCCGGCGCGGCCGAGCGCACGCTCGAGCTTCCTGAGAGTGCGCTCGTCACCACCGACGAGATCCACCTCGACCTCGCGGAAGCGACGAACGATCCGCCGAGCTTCGAAGACCGAGACCGAGTCCTCAACGATCTCCGCACCGTCCCGAAGGACGGTCTGACGCCGCGTGCGAAGACGCGCGACCTTCACGAGGGGCTCGCCGTCTCGAAGATGCACGACCAGGAGCTCTGTCATCTCGGCCGGTGGCTTCGCCGGCGGCCCGGGAACCTCGAGCTCGATCCGGGAGGCACCCGAAGGGATCTTGAGCTGCCACAGCCGACTGCCGTCCTCGACGCGGTTTCGAAGCGTTATCCCGCGTCGCGCGAGTCGAAGGTCAGCTGTGTCGTGGTACGTCGACGTGAAAACGCGCGGCGCCGACGGCTCGCCGAAGTCCGCGAGCTTGAAGCTCTCGTCGGGCACCAGCTTGACCTCGCGTTCGACGGTCTTGCGCACGGCGTCTCAGAGTAGTCCGCCGAAGCACGGTCGCGGTAACTATCCGGTGAATCGTCGAGCGAGTCAGTCGCCGCGCAGAACGCAGTCGGCCGCAACGCGGTCGCTCGATCCACGAAGGGACGGCTGCCTGCTGCCGTCCCTTCGCGATCGGACAGGCACTCGGATGGAGGAGAAGAACGTGCGCACGCTCGGAGTCCCGGTTCTCACATGCCCTCCAAGCTGCGGCGCTTCCGGCGGGCGAACAGCTTGGCGAGGATGTTCATGACGAGCACGAAGCCGATGAGCACCAGCGCAGCCGCCCAGGCCGCGGCCTGCTCGCCCGGATCGGCCGACTCGGAGTCGGAGTAGATGGTCACGGGAAGCGTCGGCAGCGCCTGGTGGATGTCGAACGAGATCGCGTTCGCGGCGATGGAGGACGTGAAGAGGAGCGGTGCGGTCTCGCCCGCAACACGCGCGACGGCGATGACGACTCCCGTGAGGATCCCCCCGATGGCCGCCGGCAGGATGATGTTCCACGTCGTCCGCCACTTCGTGACCCCGAGCGCGAGGCTCGCCTCGCGCAGGCTTCGCGGAACGACCTCGAGGATCTCCTGTGTCGCCCGGGCGACCATCGGCAGCATCAGGATCGCCAGCGCGAATGCACCGAAGACCGCGCTCTGCCCGTTCCCGACGACGAGCAAGCCGAAGACGAAGACTCCGACGACGATCGCAGGCACACCGTTCAGGACGTCGAGGATGACGCGAAGGGAGCGCGAGACACGTGGCCCGGCGTACTCGGACATGTAAATGGCCACGAGCACCGCGACCGGGATCGCCATGAGCATCGCCATGCCGACGATGATCACGCTGCCGATGAGCGCGTCCGCGACTCCGCCCTTCTCGCCGTAGAGCGCCCGCGGCTTCGTGAAGAAGTCGAGGTTGAGCTGGCTGAAACCCTTGTAGATGAGCGTTGCCAGGACGATGGCCAGAATCCCGCAGGCTAAGAGTGCCGCGAGCAGTGACAGAACTCCGAAGACCTTCTCGATGGTGCGGCGCCGCTTGAGCCCGTTCGAACGAACGGTGATGTCGTACGGATCGACGGTTCCGGAGCCGGTGCTCATACGCCCCTCCTCGCCTTCTCGAAGCGCACGACGATGAACTGCGCAGCCACGTTGGTCACGAGCGAGATGACCATCAGGATCGCGGCGAGGTAGAGGATCGACGAGGCCTGCTCCACGGTGGTCGCGCCGACGTACTCGGAGGCGACCTTGCTGCCGAGCGAGTCCCCCGGCTCGAACCAGGAGGTCGGAATCACGTTGTGATTCCCGATCGTCTGGTTGACCGCGATCGCCTCGCCGAACGCCCGGCCAAGTCCGAGCAATACTGCTGCCACGATGCCCGGCGCGGCGTAAGCGAGCATCACGCCGCGTATCGACTCCCAGCGTGTCGAGCCGAGCGCTAGGGCACCGTTTGTCAGGTCCTTGGGAACGCGGATGAAGAGCTCGCGGCAGATCGCCGACGTGATCGGGATGATCATGATCGTCAGCACGAGACCTGCCGGCAGGATCCCCGACGGGCTGGGCTCACCCGAGAACATGGGCAGGAAGCCGAGCACGTCCTTGAGCCAGGGTTCTAGGTGGTCTCGCACCCACGGCCCCAGGACGAGGATCCCCCAGAGCCCGAGCACGACACTCGGGATCGCCGCGAGCAGCTCCACCATCGTCGCGATCGGCGCCGCGAGCTTCTTGGGAGCGATCTCGGTGAGAAAGAGAGCGATTGCAATCGAGAGCGGCGTCGCGATCGCTAGGGCGATCAGGGACGTGACCACCGTTCCGTAGATGAAGATGAGCGCCCCGAACGTCTTGGTGACGGGGTCCCATGCGTCGGTCCAGATGAAGCTGAGCCCGAAGTCCTGGATGGCGGGCCAGGCGAGATCGAAAACCTTCCAGGCGATGAGGCCGAGCAGCACGGTCGCCGCCAGGGCGGCCGCGACGGCGATCCCCTTGAAGAGGATGTCTCCCAGCCGAATACCGCGGCGCCGGAGATCGACATCCGGCGCCGCGGCAGGCTCGTAGGTGGTGGATGTCAAACCGACCGGCCCGTGTCGCCTACTGCTGAACCTTCTTGAGCTCGCGGTAGATGAACGCGTTCACGGCCCTCGGAAGCGGCACGAAGAAGAGTGGAGGACCGAATTTCTGCCCTGCCGTGACGGCCCAGTAGACGAACTGGCGCAACGTCGCCGCCTTGTCACCCGACTTGGTCGGAATGATCACGTACGTGAAGGTCGAGATCGGATAGGCCCTCTTCCCGCACTTCTTGGGCGGATCGACGATCTTGAGCTGCGAGAGCGCGGTGACCTTGGCGGGCACGTCGCAGAGTGCGGCCGTCACGCCGCGGATACCCGGCGTTGTGTAAGCGCCTGTCCTGTTCTGGATCAGCGCGAACTGGAACTTGTTCGTGATCGAGTACGCCGCGTCGACGTAGGTCAGTGCGCCTTCAGTCGACTTGACGACTCCGGCGACCCCGGAGCTTCCGCGCTGGCCCGTTCCGACCGGGAAGTTGACGCTCGTGTTGACGCCGACCTTGCTCTTCCACTGCGGGCTGACGGCGGCCAGGTAGTTGGTGAAGGCGTAGGTCGAGCCGGACCCGTCCGATCGATACACGACCGTGATCTTCAGGTCGGGCAGGTTCAGCTTCGGATTCAACGCCTTGATCGCAGACGCGTTCCAGTTCGTGATGTTGCCGAGATAGATGTTGGCGAGCACCGGGCCAGAGAGCCTGATGCGCCCACCAACCCCCGGAACGTTGTACGGGACGGACATCCCGGCGAGCGCCCACGGGATCACCACGCAGCCGTTGCATGCGCTGAGCTGGTCAGGCGACAGCGGCGCGTCGGAGGCTCCGAAGTCCACGGTGCGAGCGGTGATCTGTGCGATCCCTGCCCCGGAGCCCGTGGCCGAGTACGTGATCTTGATTCCGAGCGCCTGGTCGACAGCCGGGATCCACTTCGAGATGAGCGGGAACGGGAAGGTCGCTCCCGTTCCGACGAGAGAACCCGCTGCGGGCTTGGCCGACGCCGCTTGAGTCCTGCCGGCCACAGCAGCAACGGCGACCACGATGAAGACTGCGACTCCGAGCACGAGCGCTCGCGTCAGCGTCCTACCCGTTCTTCTTCTCTCCATTGTCCTTCCTCTCCCATGTCTGAGTTCCGCCTGCACTGCCGAGGCAAGTCTCTCGGGCGCACCCTCGTGTGTGTGCTTCCGAGATGTGAACGTCTGGTGACGCGTTGGTGACCTCAGTGGGAGGCGTCCGTGAACTCGTGGAACTCCCCGGTCACAAGGAAGGCCGTCTGCTCACCGATGTCCACGGCGTTGTCGCCGATGCGCTCGAAGCAGCGCGCGACCGTGATCTGTCGCATGCCCCACTCCAGCGCCTCGACGTCGTTGACGTACCCGAGAACTTCCTCGAACACCTGCCGGTTGGCACGATCGACCAGCTCGTCGAGCTCATGCAGGTGGTGCGCGGATGCGACGTCACGGGTCGAGAACGCGTTCAGCGCAACGCGGACCATCTCGACGCAGCGCTCGCCCATCTCGACGAGGCCGTCGACGACCTCGCGCCTCGTGCCGAGATGGCTCGAGAGCTTCGTGAGCTTCGCGATCGTCACGCACTGGTCTCCGATGCGCTCGATGTGCAGAGTCGAGTGAAGCAGCGCGAGCACGAGACGGAGATCACCGGCGACAGGCGTCTGGCGTGCGAGAACGAGCTCGACCTGCTTCTCGATCGCGAGGTAGCGGTCGTCGACCTCGTCGTCGAACGCGATGACCTCGTCGCACAGCTCCACGTCCTGGGTGCGAAGGGCGTCCACGACGCCGCGGATCGACCGGAGCGCGATCTCCCCGACCTCCTGGAAGCTCGCCTCGAGCGAATCGAGATCGGACTGGAGCTCGGTCCTCAACCGAACCGTCCCGTGACGTAGTCCTCGGTGCGCTTGTCGGACGGGTTGGTGAAGATCTTCGTCGTCAGGTCGTACTCGACGAGGATGCCGTGCCGGCCCTTGCCGTCCTCACGGATCTCGACGCTGAAGAAGGCCGTCATGTCTGCGACGCGCGCCGCCTGCTGCATGTTGTGGGTCACGATCGCGATCGTGTAGTCGTTCTTGAGCTGGTGGATGAGATCCTCGATGCGCGTCGTGGAGATCGGGTCGAGAGCAGAGGCCGGCTCGTCCATCAGGATGACGTCCGGCTCCACGGCCAATGCTCGCGCAATGCAGAGTCGCTGCTGCTGCCCGCCGGAGAGCCCGAGTGCGTTCTCCTTCAGCCGGTCCTTGACCTCGTCCCAGAGTGCTGCCTGCTGGAGTGTTCTCTCCACCCGTCCGCTGAGGTCTTTCTTCATTCCCAAGACCCTGGGGCCGAAAGCGATGTTGTCGAAGATCGACTTGGGGAACGGGTTCGGCTTCTGGAAGACCATGCCGATCCTGCGGCGCACCTCGACCGGGTCGACCTCCGACGCGTACAGGTCGCGACCGTGGTAGAGGACGTTGCCGGACACATCCGCACCTGGAATGAGGTCGTTCATGCGGTTCAGGCAGCGGATGAACGTGCTCTTGCCACACCCGGACGGGCCGATGAAGGCCGTCACCGCGTTCTTGTGCACGCTGAGTGTCGCTCCGTTCAGAGCAAGCGCGCCGCTGTAGCGGACAGATAGATCATCGATGTTGAACACCGCCTCGCGTGAGCGGACGTCCGTCGCCGCCGCTCCCGCCAGCTCGCCGATCCTGCGGCTGTCGAGCGCAGGTGCCGTCGGCGCCTCGTCCACGAGCGTCACGAGCGCCGCTTCTGGTACGCACTCACGCACGAAGTTTCCCGGCCGCCGGGGGCTGCCAGTGGCGATGAATGGTGAAGATCAGGTGTATATCCGGTAGACGCTAGGGCGCCGGGAACTCGCACCGAACCGCGAGGCCTCGCCCGCGACCACCCAATGCCTCGACCGTGCCGCCGGCCTGCGTCACGACGTGCTTGACGATCGCGAGCCCGAGCCCGGTGCCGCGTGAGGCGCGTGCCTGATCAGCGCGGTAGAAGCGCTCGAAGAGCCGTGTCAGCTCGGCCTCCTCGACACCGACCCCGTCGTCGCGGGCGAGCAGCTGAACGCTGCCGTCCGCCTGACGCTCGACCGACAGCGTGAATGTCGCGCCGGGGCCTGCGTAGCGGATTGCGTTCTCGGCGAGGTTGTGCGCGATGACCCGAAGCATCCTCGGCCTGATCCGCAACTCGACCTCGGGGTCGCATTGGACTTCGAGCCTCACCCCCGCTCTGCTCGCCTTCTCCCCGAGCTCGTCGATCGCCTCATCCAGCACCGGCCGAACGGGCTCGGCTCCGAGCGCGACGACTCTCGCGCCCGATTCGAGCTCGCTGAGGAAGAGCACCTCGTCGATGAGCTCGGTGATCTGGTTGACCTCACCCACGGCCTGATCGAGCACATCGGACACGTCCTCGCCAGGCAGCATGGCGGTCTCGAGCAGTGTCAGAAGACGCGCAAGCGGGGTACGGAGCTCGTGCGAAACGGCTGCCGTGAATCCCGAGCGCAGCTCCTCGTACGCCGCCAGGTCACCCTCGCGCGAGAGGTACACGAGACGCTCCCGCCTTCCGTCGACCTCGTAGGGAACGACGAGCGGGATCATTCCCAGCCCGCCGGTCAGGAGCTCCGACGGAAGTGGCTCTCCCTCTCTGATGCTGTCGATCGCCTGTCGCGCACGGCGGCTCGCAAGAAGCACGCGATCGTCGTCGTCGAGGACGACAACCGCCTCGCGGCTCTCGTCCACGAGCGCGCGCCCTCTGATCGCGTCCGAGTCCATCACCCAGCTTCTATCAGCACAGGTTTCTAACAGAAGGTTTGCGCATCGCTTTCGCGGCGCTCACTCCCGCCAAACGCACATCGCGGTGAATCCGTCCTGTCCACTCGAAAGGAGCGACAGGATGGGCGTGAAGGCAATTGCGCTCGTGGCGGCGATCGGCTCGACGCTCGCGCTGGCAACCGCTGCCACGGCCGCGATCATCAACGGCACGCCAAGTGACGACCTGCTCCGGGGCACCGAGCAGGCGGACGAGATCCACGCGTTCGCCGGAAACGACTCGATCTTTGCCCGGGACGGAGGCGATCTCGTCCGGGCCGGCTCGGGCGACGACGCGGTGCGAGCGGGAGACGGCATGGATCTCGTGTACGGCGGAAAGGGCTCCGATTCGATATCGGGCGGGAACGGCCCTGACCGGTTGTACGGCGGATCGAGCGACGACACCGTCTCGGGCGGCGACGGGAACGACCGCGTCGCAGGCAACAAGGGAGACGACACGGTGTCCGGCGGGAACGGGAGCGACTCGCTCTTTGGAGGTTGGGGCGCGGATGTGGTCTCGGGCGGCGACGGGAACGACCTACTGCACGCGCTCGCTTCGGACGGCCAGGAGGACGTCCTCGACTGCGGCCGCGGAGACGACGCCGCCTACGTCCTTCGCGCGGAGCGCCCGCGAACGCGGCTCATCGGCTGTGAGCGCCTGTATCTCGTCGTCGATCTGAGCCCCGACCAGGCGGAGGGCGAGAACGCCGACGCCGACGCGGAGGCCGACGGCTAGACGGGAGGGCCGACTCCTTCACCATCCGGATACCGGCCGGTAACCACTAGGCGGCCCCCGAGACCCGCGGGGGCCGCAATCATTCGCCCTGTGGCGAAGGTCCTGATCATCGAGGACGACGACGTCATCGCCCGCGGGATGGCGAGGCACCTCGAGGCCGCGGGGTTCGATGCGGTCGGCGTCGCGAACGGCGAGACGGGTCTCGCGCGGCTTCGGTACGAGCGGCCCGATGTCTGCGTCCTCGACCTGATGCTCCCCGGGATCGACGGCTGGCGGGTGATCGAGCAAGCCCGGTCGGAAGGAATCGGGACGCCGATCGTCGTCGTCTCCGCTCGCGGGACTGAACACGACCGCGTCCACGCGCTCGAGATCGGCGCCGACGACTACCTCGTGAAGCCGTTCTCGATGAAGGAGCTCGCCGCTCGCGTGCGCGTCGCCGCTCGACGAGGGCCAGGTCACACGGAGCCTCGACGGGGCGACGCGATCGTCATCGAGGAGCTGCGACTCGACCCCGACAACGTGCAGGCATACGTCGACGGCGAGAGCGCAGACCTCACGCCCACCGAGTTCCGGCTCATCTATACGCTCGCCCGCGACCAGGGTCGCGTGCTGACACGCGACGAGCTCCTCCAGCGCGTCTGGGGGCGCCGCGCGACACATCGCGATCGCACGGTGGACGTGTTCGTGCGCAAGCTCCGCGAGAAGGTCGATCGTCGGGCGTCACGCCACGACTTCATCCACACCCGATACGGCGTCGGCTACAAGCTCGAAGCGCAGCCCAAGTAGTTCGCGCTACGGGCGAGGTTCCGTGGGGACGAGGGGCCACGCACCGCCGAGGTCGCGCAGCCTCTTGCTCGCGACGCTCGATCGTTCGTCCCACGTGATGGCCGAACGGGGACAGAAGCGAAGCGCAACGTCGTCCGACTCCAGGAACGGGCTCACGATCTCGTCCGCTTCGGCGGCCTCGGTGACATAGCGACGGTGAACTCGGTCGACGAGCGGACGCGCTGCCGCTCCCGAGACGACTTCCACCTCGCCCGCCATCGAGACTCCGCAGACCTCGAACCCGGGACGGGAGTCGTGGACGACGAGAGTCGCGCGGACGTCGCGCTCGAGATTTCGCACCTTGCGGCTGCGCGCGCCCGTCGCGAGGAGCACGGAGCTCTCGTCGCGAGCGAACCACATCGGAACCGCGTGGATGATCCCGGCGTCGTCGAACGTCGAAAGCACCGCTACGAGGCGTGCCCCGAGGAGCTCCTCCACGAGCGGATCCTCGAAGACTGCTTCGCCCATCAGGTCTCTGCTCGCCGAAGGCTCGGACACGCCTGAACCATATGGGGGTCGACAGGAGTGCGCTCGTCGTTATGCTTAGGCAGGTTAATGATTAGTGACGTTACTCTTAGCCACGAGCAGGTCGCCGCCGAGCTTCGCCCGGCGCTGCTGAGGCTCGCGAGGGAGCTCCGCAAGGAGACGGAGCAGCTCGGGGTGACGGCGCGCCAGGCCACGCTTCTCTGGCTCGTCAAGCGCAGCCCTGGGCTCTCGCTCGCCGAGCTCGCAGCCGAGGAGGGCATCTCCCCGCCGGCACTGTCGGGCCACGTCGACCGGCTCGAACGCGCTGGCCTGCTCGAGCGAGTGCGCTCGAGCGCTGATCGCCGCCGAGTCGGGTTGAGACTCACCGACGAAGGCGAACGACTGATGCGGAGCGTTCGTGCCCGTCGCACGACCTGGCTCGCGGGTCGCCTGCGGAACCTCGACGAGGCTGACCTCGAGGCGATCTCAGCGGCGCTTCCCGCGTTGCTTCGGCTTGTGGAGCCAGGCGAATGACGACGCTCGCGATCGCGCTGCGGACGCGGACCTTCCGAAGCCTCCGGCGCCACCGCAACTATCGGATCTTCTTCACCGGCCAGCTCGTCTCGCTTGCCGGGACGTGGATGCAGAACGTCGCGATCGCGTGGCTCGTGCTCCAGCTCTCGGGGTCGCCTCTCGCAGTCGGCGCCCTGATGTTCTGGCGCTTCCTTCCGTTCACCGTCTTCGGGCTCATCGCAGGTGTCGTCGCCGACCGCGTCGACACACGCCGGCTCGTGATGGCGACGCAGGGCGCCGCGCTCGTCGTCTCGATCCTGCTCGCAGTCATCACGCTGACCGGAACCGCCACGCTGCCGCTCGTCTACGCGCTCGCGGCCCTCGGTGGCATCACCCTGGCGTTCGACGCACCGGGTCGCCAGTCGCTGACCTACCAGATGGTCGGGCCACGCGAGCTTCCGAACGCGGTCGCGCTCAATGCCGGGCTGTTCAACGCCTCGCGCGTCATCGGGCCGGCGATAGCGGGGCTCGTCATCGCCGTCGCGGGAACCGGTGTCTGCTTCGTTCTCAATGCGGTGAGCTTCCTCGCGGTACTGACCGCGCTCGCCTGCCTTCGTGTGGACGAGCTGCATGCGGTCACGCACGATCCTTCGGCGAGAGTCGTCGAGGGCATGCACAGGGCGCTGAGCTTCGTGCGCCACGACCCCCAGCTACGGGCGCTGCTCGGCGTCGTAACCCTCGTGAGCACGGTCGGCTTCAACTTTCACGTGCTCGTGCCGCTGCTCGCCTCGAACACCCTCCACGTCGGCCCCGAGGGCTTCGGCTTCTTGTCCGCGTCGTTCGGTCTGGGTGCGCTCGTCGGAGCGCTCGCGACCGCATCGTTCCGCGGCGCAAGCTGGCGGCTCTTCTCCGCCGGCGCCGCCGGGTTCGGCGTCTTCGCCCTCGCTCTCGCCCCGGTTCAGAACACGGGCCTCGCGGCCGTGATCCTCTTCGCGATCGGCATCTCGTTCACCCTCTTCACCGCCAACGCGAACGCCCTCGTGCAGCTCGGCGCCCCCGATCACCTGCGCGGGCGCATGATCAGCATCTATCTCTTCGCCTTCGTCGGTGTCGCGCCGATAGGTGGGCTCTTCTCAAGTTGGCTCGCGGACGTCGGCGGGACGACGCTCGCGTTCGCTGTGGCAGGTGCGACCTCGCTCGTGGCGATCGGACTCGCGAACATGCGCCGCGCTCGCATCGTCGCCCCGGAAGCCGAACCCGCCTAGCTCTCCGACTCGTCGGGCTCCAGCGTGCGGATGTCCCAGAGCCTCCCGCCGAGCTGCGAGTCGGTGAACGCCATCACGGAGAGCTGGCGCGAGTCCGGGTACTCGACCGCTTCTGGAGACGGACGGTTGCTCATCACGAGGTAGCGAACCGGCGCCTCGCCACGGTTGACGAGTTGATGGGCGCCGTCGGGGCCGACCGGGAAATGGACGACGGCTCCCTCCTCGAGGATCCGCTCGCCGGCGGGCTCACGAAGCGTCGGCTGTCCGCGGAGAACGACGAGCAGCTCCTCGGCGCCGTGGTGGAAGTGGTAGTAGCCACCCGTCTGTCCCGGAGCGATCTCGTAGACGGTCGCGCCGATCTTGTCTCCCCGCGGCAGCGGCGTGGACCTACTGGCGGCCCACTCCTCCTCGCTCTCGAACTTCCACTCGTCGCTCCAGATGTTCGGGGTCGCCTCCACCTTGGTCCTCCTCGTCGTCATGATCGGTCGGTGGACTTCTATCGCACGCCCGACGACCGGTTCGAAGGACTTCCTGGCTACGCGTTCGAGCCGCGGTACATCGAGCAAGACGGGCTGCGGATGCACTACGTCGACGAGGGAGCTGGCTCGCCGGTGCTCCTGCTCCACGGGGAGCCGACGTGGGCATACCTGTATCGGAAGATGATTCCGCCGCTCGCCGGCGTGGCACGGGTCGTCGCGCCCGACTACTTCGGTTTCGGCCGTTCCGACAAGCCGACTCGGATCGAGGACTACTCGTACGACTTCCACTACGCCTCGATCGAGCGGTTGGCCGACGAGCTCGACTTGCGGGAGACGACGGTCGTCGTCCAGGACTGGGGAGGGCCGATCGGGCTGCGGCTGGGGATCGAACGCCCCGACCGCGTCGGGCGACTTGTCATCCTGAACACGGGGATCGGCGCGGGAAGGGCTCCCTCAGAGGAGTGGCTGCGCTTCCGTGAGTTCGTGCGGCGCGTCGGAACCGAGCTCGTACCGGGCCAGCTCATCCGGATCACCTGCGTCACCGAGCTGGCGGACGAGGTGGTCGAGGCGTACAACGCACCCTTCCCCACACCCGAGTCGAAGGCCGGGATCCTCGCGTTCCCCGAGCTCGTCCCGACGGAGCTCGATCATCCGTCGACCCCGAAGATGCTCGAGGTGCGTGCCGGGCTCGAGCGCTGGGACAGGCCGGCACTCGTCCTCTTCTCCGCCTCCGACCCGATCTTCTCGACGGCGGCCGCGGAACGGCTGGCGGCACGGATTCCAGGTGCAGGCCCGGCCGAGATCGTCGAGGGCGCGAGTCACTTCCTCCAGGAGGAGAAGGGAGAGGAGATCGCGGAGCGCATCGTCCGCTTCCTCCAGGCGAGCTAGCCGGTGACCGTCCAGGTATCGCCGGAGCGGAGGAGCGACTCGAGATCTCCTTCGCCCGAGCTCTCGCGCGCCGCCGCGAGCTGCTCGCTCATCAGATCGTCGTAGACCTCGCTCTCGACGCTTCTGAACACCCCGAGCGGTACTGCTCCGTCGGTCTCGAAGGTGACGCGCGAAAGCGCGAACGCGAGGCTCGGCTCCCGGTGCCCCGAGTCGTGGACGAGGAGCGCGTCCTCACCGACGTCTGCGACAGGTACGACCTGCGCGGAGCCGTCCGCGTTCTGGATCACGCCCTTCTCCTCCTCGAGCCCGAAGCGGATCGGCTTGCCGTGCTCGAGGTAGATCCGGTTTCCCTTGTCCTCGCGGACATAGTCGAAGGCGCCGTCGTTATAGATGTTGCAGTTCTGGAGGATCTCGACGAACGCGGATCCACGATGCCGCGCGGCTGCGCCGAGCACGTCGGTCAGGCCCTTCTTGTCGGTGTCGATCGCACGCGCGACGAACGAGGCCTCGGCCCCGATCGCGATCGAGAGAGGGTTGAAGGGGTGGTCGAGCGACCCGAGCGGCGTCGACTTCGTCACCATTCCGAGCTGCGACGTCGGGGAGTACTGACCCTTCGTCAGGCCGTAGATCCGGTTGTTGAAGAGCAGGATCTTGAGGTTGACGTTACGGCGCAACGCGTGGATCAGGTGGTTGCCGCCGATCGAGAGCGCGTCGCCGTCGCCCGTGACCACCCAGACCGAGAGATCCTGCCGGGTCGTCGCGAGCCCGGTGGCGATCGCCGGCGCGCGGCCGTGGATCGAGTGCATCCCGTACGTCTGCATGTAGTACGGGAAGCGCGCGGCGCAGCCGATGCCCGAGACGAACACGATCCGCTCCCGCTCGAGCCCGAGCTCGGGCATGAAGCCCTGGATCACGTTCAGGATCGCGTAGTCGCCGCAGCCGGGGCACCACCGGACCTCCTGGTCGGACTTGAAGTCCTTCGCAGTCAGCTGCACGAGCCCGCCGCCATTGCCTTCGCTCATGCGTCCACCAGCGCCGTGATCGCATCAGCGAGCTCGGCCGACTGGAACGGCCGCCCGCGCACCTTGTTGTAGCCGACCGCGTCCACGAGAAACTCCGCCCGGAGCAGCATCCGGAGCTGGCCGAGATTGATCTCCGGGACGAGCACCTTCTCGTAGCTATCCAGCACGTCCCCCGTGTTGCGCGGAAACGGGTTGAGGTAGCGGAGATGTGCTGACGCGACCTTACGTCCGCTCGCTCGCACGCGGCGCACTGCCGCCCCGATGGCGCCGTACGTCGAGCCCCAGCCGACGACGAGCGCGTCCGCACCGCCCGGATCGTCGACCTGGAGCTCGGGGATGTCCGATGCGATACCCGCCACCTTGGCCGCGCGAAGCCGCACCATGAGGTCGTGGTTGTCGGGGTCGTAGGAGATGTTCCCGGTCTCGTCTTCCTTCTCGAGCCCTCCGATCCGGTGCTCGAGGCCCGGAGTCCCGGGTATCGCCCAAGGCCGAGCGAGAGTCTCGAGATCTCGCTTGTAGGGCAGGAATTGATCGCCATCGTTCGGCTCGGTCGCGAACACGGTCGAGATGTCCGGCAGTTCGGCGACGTCAGGGATGAGCCATGGCTCCGAGCCGTTCGCGAGGTAGGCGTCGGACAGCAGGAACACGGGCGTGCGGTACTTGATCGCAATCCGTGCTGCTTCGATGGCCGCGTCGAAGCACCCCGCCGGTGTCGACGCGGCGATCACCGGCACCGGCGATTCCGAGTTCCGCCCGAACATCACCATCAGGAGATCGGCCTGCTCCGGCTTCGTCGGCATTCCGGTCGACGGCCCGGCCCGCTGGATGTCGACGACGAGCAACGGGAGCTCGAGCGTGACGGCGAGCCCGACCGTCTCGGACTTGAGCACGACACCGGGGCCCGCAGACGTCGTGACGGCGAGCGATCCGCCGAAAGCAGCACCGAGTGCGGCGCCGGAAGCGGCAATCTCGTCCTCGGCCTGAAACGTCCTGACGCCGAAATGCTTCAGCTGCGCGAGCTGCTCGAGGACGTCGGACGCAGGAGTGATCGGATACGCCCCGAGAAAGAGCGGCAGCCCCGACAGCCGGCTCGCGGCCACGAGCCCGTACGAGAGCGCGGTATTGCCCGAGACCTGGCGGTACGTGCCGGGAGCAAGCTTTGCCGGCGCGACCTCGTACGAGACGGCGAAGTCCTCCGACGTCTCGCCGTAGTTCCACCCTGCCCTGAGCGCCTTGGTGTTCGCCTCGGCGATCTCGGGACGTCGCGCGAACTTCTTCTCGATGAACGCGAGCGTCCCCTCGATGGGTCGGTGGTAGAGCCAGGACATGAGCCCGAGGGCGAAGAAGTTCTTCGAGCGCTCTGCCTCGCGCGAGGTGATGCCCTCGATGCCCTTGAGAGCCTCCACGGTCATCGAGGAGAGAGCCACCTCGTGGACGTGGAAGTCGCCGAGTGACCCGTCTTCGAGCGGGTTGCCGTCGTACCCGGCCTTCTGGAAGTTGCGGTCGTTGAACGCGTCGGTGTTGACGATCACCGTCCCGCCCTTCGCCAGGTCGCCGATGTTGACCTTGAGCGCGGCCGGATTCATCGCGACGAGCACGTTCGGCTGGTCGCCCGGGGTCAGGATGTCGTGGTCGGCGAAGTGGACCTGGAAGCCGGAGACGCCCGGCAACGATCCGGCGGGTGCACGGATCTCCGCCGGGAAGTCCGGGAACGTCGCGAGATCGTTCCCGAAGATGGCGGTCTCGCTCGTGAAGCGGTCTCCCGTGAGCTGCATGCCGTCGCCCGAGTCACCGGCGAAACGGATCACGACCCGTTCGAGTTGCTCGACGGGCTTCGACGTGCTCACAGACGAGGTATAGCTGACACACCGGAGCGGGTGTGGCGTTCTCTCCGCCCAGATCGATGTGTCGATCGGTGAGTCGCTGCGTGGCCGCTGGTCGCGGCCACGCGCGCTCATTCCACTGCAGGCCCCGCCT
>CAVQVA010000042.1:0-29012 GCA_963716975.1 uncultured Actinomycetes bacterium
ACAGCACGCTCACCCAGGAGTCCTCGGTGCTGGTGGAAGGCGCTGGGCTCGTCAACGTCGGTGCCGCCGACCGGCCGCTCGTATTCACGGACCCGCAGTCGCTCTCGTTCGGCTATCTGGACGTCAACTCCGGGGCGGCGAGCCGCACGATCCCGGTCACCGTGTCCGATGCGGGGAACGGCGCCGGGACCTGGTCGATCGAGATCAGGCCGCAGGTCGCATCTTCCGGCGCCACGATCGAAGCCGCGCCGTTCACGCTCACGCCGGGCGGCACGGCGATCGTGCAGATCGTCGCGCGTGCCGCGGGAGGCTCTCCGCAGGGCGACAACTTCGGCTTCGTTGTCCTGCGGCGCGGTAGCGACATTCGGCGGATCCCGTACGCGTTCTCCGTCACGCGGCCGCAGCTCTCGGGCTCGAAGGTCATCCCGCTCAAGAAGACGCAGACGGGAAGCACGGTGAGCGGTGACGATCGGGCGCGTGTCTACCGCTGGCCGACGTTGCCGTTCGGGATCCTCTCGATCTTCGGAGTGGACCCGTCGGTGAACGAGGACGGCAAGGAGACGGTGTACTCCCTCGACCTGCCCAAGCAGGTGGTCAACGCGGGAGTCGTCGTCGTTCGACCGGCCGTCTCGGTGGACGCTCCGATCAGGGCCCTGCTCAGCTCCAACGCTCCGATCCATCCGTGGTTCCTCGGCTCTCTCGACGAGAACGACGTGCTCGGGTACGCCGGGATTCCGGTGAACGCGAACGGCTCGATGCCCGACTTCCTGTTCAACGTCGGTTCGGCAGGTGGTGTGTTCCTCCCCGCGGGCCGCTACTACGTCTCGGTGGACTCTGGCCGGGATCTGTTCACGGGCCGCCCGCTGGCCGGCGGGTACGTGCTCCGCTCGTGGGTCAACGACGTCCGGCCGCCGAACATTGCGCTGATCTCGCACGAGATCTCGAGCGGACGACCGACGATTGCCGTACGCGTGCGGGACTCGGCTTCGGGCGTCGATCCGCTGTCTCTCCTCCTCATCGGAAAGAATTTCCAGGTGGGGGCCACGAGCTTCGATCCTGTGACCGGCGTCGCCGTGTTCTCGTACCCGACGAGCGGTCGCCCGCTGGAACCGACCAACGCGGAGTTCATGCGGGTGTTCGCGTCCGACTTCCAGGAGACGAAGAACATCAACACCGAGGGCAAGAACCCGATGCCCAACTCGCGATTCCGCGGTTTCCGGATCACGGTCGTGAACCGTCCGGCCGTCAACTGGATCACGCCCGGGGTCGGCGCCTGCTTGGCGGCAAAGACGAGGCTGCAGGTGATCGCCAGCTCGTCGTCTCCGATCTCCTCGGTCGGATTCTTCGACGGCTCCAGGCAGATCGGGCGCGTCCGCAAGAACCAGTCCGGGATCTACAGCTTGAACTGGCGCCCGCGCGGCAAGAAGGGCGCGCACGTGCTGAAGGCGATCGCGTCGGACATCTCCGGGCGCGAGTCGTCGGCGGCCCGCCCGGTCCGGCTGTGTCGATGAACGAGGACACCGAGTGGGTGAACACCAAGCCGCCGACCCTGGCGCCTTGATCCTGGCGCCTTGATCCACGGCGACGCGATTCGGAGCGCCGCTCTCGGACGGCGGCACGATCGGCGTGGCCGCGCCCGCGAGTCCGTACGACAGCCGCTCCGAGGTGCTGCGTGGAGTTGAGTGGTGGGAGTCGCAGGGCTACCGCGTGAAGCTCGCGCCCGGGATCTGGGAACGCGACGACTACGTCGCCGGTGACGCCCTCGGCCGCGCGGCCGATCTGAACGCCCTCTACGTGGATCCCGACGTCGACGTCGTGCAGGCGTTCCAGGGCGGCTACGGGTCCGCGCAGCTCATTCCGCACCTCGACTTCGACGCCATCGGCGCCAACCCCAAGCCGCTCGTCGGGTTCTCGGACATCACCGCGTTGCATGTGGCGATCCGGCAGCGGACCGGGCTTGCGACCATCTACGGCAACGGGTTGGCAGGCGTCGGCAGCGCCGAGATGACCGCGTTCTCGAAGCAGCGGCTCCTCGAGGTCTTGCGCGACGGCGGAGCTGGTGAGGTGCCCGGGAACCCCGACGACCCCTGGTTGCGCACGATCCGCGGTGGGCAAGCGACGGCGCCCCTCGTCGGCGGCTGCCTCTGGCTCCTCATGCAGACGATGGGCACGCCGTGGGAGGTGGATCTCGACGGGGCGATCCTCTTCTTCGAGGACACGCACTGCCCGCCGTACTACATCGACGGGAATCTCCTCCAGCTCACGCACGCCGGCAAGCTCGACCGGGTCGCAGGCGTCGTCGTCGGACAGATGGACAAGTGCGACTGGGGCGACCTGCGTCAGGTCTCGGACTGGGCGCGCTCACGCTCGATCGAGGACGTCCTCGAAGAGCGGCTCGAGCCCCTGGGCGTGCCGGTCCTCTACGGGCTTCCCCTCGGGCACGGCAAGCACCTCGCGGCGCTTCCGCTCGGCGTGACCTGCACGCTCGACGCGGATGCACGCACCCTCACGGTCGACGAGCCTGCTCTTCGCTGACCATCTCGGTCCGGGACTCGTCGTCCTTCGGCTCCTCGGTCCGCACGACGAGCCCGAGCAGGAAGTTCTTCAGCTGCGTGCGGAGTGGCGGGCCAGGAGGCTCGGGAGGTAGCGACCAGGCGTACGCGAGCTCGGCGCCGAGGAGCAGGATCATCGCCACGACGTAGACGAAGATGAGGAACGTCATGACGCCCGCGAGCGACCCGTAGATGACGTTGTAGCGGGTGAAGTCGAGCAAGACGGCGAGCAGCTTCGATGCACCCCAGATGCCGATTGCCGTGAATGTCGCGCCCACGAGAACGGCGCGACGGCCGAGGCTCTCGGCCGGAACGAAGCGGTAGAGCATCACAGTCATCACCGCGATGAGGAGGAGCTGGAGGCCGTCCCGCATGAACGATCCCGAGGGAGTCGTGGCGAGGTCGAGGCCGAACCGCTCGACGGTGTACTCGACCGCCCGGCTGAAGAACGCGGCGAAGGTCGAGATCCCGATGACGCCGAGCACGAGGAGCCCGCTCGCGCCAACGAGGACGAAGTCGACGAGCTTCGCGTGTGCGGCGGGCCGTCCCTTCTCGACCTTGAATGCGGCCTCGAGCCCGATCCGGATCGACGCCATCATCCCGGAGGCGCCCCAGAGCAGGGCGACGAGCGAGATGAGCCCGATCGCCGACAGCGGGGAGGCGATCTGCTCGATCGTGCTCTGGACGTTCTGCCCTCCTGACTCGGACACCGGGAGGACGGACAGCAGCTCGGACACCACGCGCTCTCGAAGCTCGTCGTCCTGAAGGACCAGGCCGAAGACCGAGACGAGCAGGATGGTGAGCGGGAAGAGCGAGAACAGGACGCGGTACGCGATTGCGGCCGCGTACTGGGGGCAGCGATCTTTGAAGAGGTCTTCGACCGCGCGCGGAACGGCGCGAGTGAGCCCGATGACGAAGGCGTAGGGCCCACGCACGAGCCGAGCGATCCGTCCGGGCGTCTCTGCCGCGTGCGGTGTGCCCATCGCCCGGAGTGTACGGAGCACGTCAGGCGCCACTCCCGGCCATGGACGGAACGGCTATCCGGTCTTCTCCGAATCGAGCCCGCGCAGGAGGTATGCGGAAACCGGCTCCGCCTTGCCCTTCACACGGAGCGGCGGCAGCGGCTCCACGACAGCTCGCGAGCCGAGCCGCCGGAAGGTCTCCTCGCCGATCAGCACCGACCCGACGGGAGCCTGCGCCTGCAGTCGGGCCGTGACGTTGACGACGTCTCCGACCACACCGTGCTTGCGGTGGCCAGTCGAGCCGCCGAGCACACCGGCGAGCACCTCGCCGCTGTTGACGCCGACGCGGAACCGAGGCCAGTCGTCGTGGTCGTGCGCGATCCGCGTTGCCATGCGTTGCAGGAGGAGAGCCGCGCGCGCGGCCCGTGCTGCGTGATCCGGGGTCTCGCCCTCCTTTCCATAGACGACCATGAGCTCGTCGCCGATGATCTGGTGCACCTCCCCGCCGGTGCGTTCGAGAAGCGGGACGAGGCGCTCGAAGTACGCGTTGAGCATGGTCGCGACCTCTGCCGGGTCGTGCCGCTCCGAGTAGCTCGTGAACCCTTCGAGATCGGCGAGGACGATGCTTACCTCCTTTGCGCCCGCAAGCGTCTCGTCGAGGTAGAGGGCACTGAACCGCTCCTCGTGCCACTCCGCACGCGCGGCGAGGCCGAGGATGACGAACGCGCCGAGCATCAGCACGTGCCACTCCCACCACGAGAGCTGCCAGTTGCGTGCCCATGCGATGACGATCATCGCTTCCGCGAGCAGCCCGAATGCAAGCATGAACGCCACGACAAAACGGCTTGCCCGGCGGCGGTACAGACGATAGAAGCCGAAGGCCGCGAGCCCGTACAGCGCGACTCCGATCGCCGCGAGCACGAGCTGCCAGCCGTCGAGCTCCTCCGCGGCGAGCGCGTCGTCCAGCGGCGGGAGCTCCGCCAGCGAGACGAACGCCCAGGCGCCGAGCAACGAAAAGACGAGTACGAGGAGAGCACGCGCGTGTCGCATCACGAAGCGGGCACGTCCCGGGTCGAGCTCGGCGGAAGACGCGGCGGCGAACGCGCCTGCGACGACGAGCCCGAACGGTGTCGCGAGCTCGAAGCCGGCGTTCTTCCCGAGCAGGACTCCCGGCGTGGCCAGGGCGTGCAGCCCGAGAAAGCCGGAGCTCGCGATCAATGCGAGGGAGATGAGGAAGAGGCGCGCGTCGCGCCGGCGCCGCGCGGCCGAGCTCACGCTGTAGCCGAGCGCCGTCGCGATCGCGGCGGCCGTGAGGACGAGCCAGAAGTGGGCGGGATGGTTCTCCCACGCCGGATCGACCGCGGGACGCGCGAGCAGCACCGCCAGGAGCACGAGCGGAGCGGCGATCACGCCGGCCCAGGTCGCGATGCGCATCGACGATCCTTCTAGCAGCCGCGACGGCGTCGTGCCGCCTATCCTCCTCGCGATGAAGGTCATCCTCCCCGACTCGTCCGAGCTCGAGCTGCCCGACGGCGCATCGGGCCTCGACGCGGCGCGCGCGATCGGGCCGAAGCTCGCCGAACAGGCAGTGCTCGTCCGGGTCGACGGCCATGTCCGGGACCTGCGACTTCCGCTCGGCGACGGCGAGCGCATCCAGCTTCTCACGACGAGGGATACGCAGGACCCGGACGCGCTCTCGGTCCTCCGTCACTCGTCCGCGCACCTGCTCGCGGAGGCCGTCATGCGGCTTCACCCCGGAGTCAAGATCGCCATTGGCCCGCCGATTGCGGACGGCTTCTACTACGACTTCGAGTTCCCCGAGCCGATCTCGGAGTCCGATCTCGAGGCGATCGAGGACGAGATGAGACGCGAGATCGGCGAAGGGCGCACCTGGGTTCGCGAGGAGATCCCCCGCGAAGAGGCGCGGCAGCGGTTCCTCGCGGAGTCGCAGCCGTACAAGGTCGAGCTGGCGGAGGAAGCCGACGAGCCGATCTCCCTCTACACGCAGGGTGCGTTCACGGATCTTTGCCGGGGGCCGCACCTCCAGGATGCGTCGCCGATCAAGGCGCTGAAGCTCACGTCGCTCGCCGGGGCGTACTGGCGCGGCGACGAGCACAACAAGCAGTTGACCCGGATCTACGGGACGGCGTTCTACTCACAGGGGGATCTCGACGCGCACCTCGAGCGGCTCGAGCAGGCGCGGGCGCGCGACCACCGGCGCATTGGTGTCCAGCTCGACCTCTTCCACTTCGACGAGCACTCCCCGGGCTCGCCGCTGTGGCATCCGAAGGGAATGGTGCTCTACAACCAGCTCGAGGCCGTCCGGCGCCGCGAGAACGAGCGGCGCGGCTACCTCGAGGTGAAGACGCCGCTGATCTACGACAAGGCGCTCTGGGTGACCTCGGGGCACTGGGAGAAGTTCCGCGAGAACATGTTCCTCATTCCGGGCGACACGGAGGACCAGACGTACGCGATCAAGCCCATGAACTGCCCCGGGCACATGCTCCTCTTCGGTAGCCAGCTGCGGAGCTACCGCGACCTGCCGATCCGGTACTCCGAGGCCGCGCCGCTCCATCGGAACGAGCTCGCAGGCACGCTCCACGGGCTCACGCGCGTCCGCTACGTGACCCAGGACGACGCGCACATCTTCTGCACGGCCGAGCAGATCCCGGCGGAGCTCGACGGCTGCCTCGACTACCTCAGGTACCTCTACGGGTTGTTCGACCTCGCGCCGCACGCCGAGCTCTCCACCCGACCCGAGAATAAGCTCGGGAGCGACGACGAGTGGGACTTCACCGAGGCGGAGCTGCTCTCGGCGCTCGACCGGCACAACGTCCCCTACGTCGTCGGGGCGGGCGAGGGATCGTTCTACGGGCCGAAGATCGACCTGCACCTGACGGACGTCCTGGGGCGCTCGTGGCAGCTGGGAACGATCCAGCTCGACGCGCAGATGCCCGTGCGGTTCGGCCTCACGTACATGGGCGCGGACAACAGTGAGCACGGCGTCTTCGTCGTCCATCGCGCGCTCTTCGGCTCGTTCGAGCGCTTCATCGGGATCCTCGTCGAGCACTATGCCGGCGCATTTCCGTTCTGGCTCGCACCCGTGCAGGCACGGATCCTTCCGGTCGGGGAATCGCACCGTCCAGCAGCGCACGCGCTCCGCGACCGGATCGTCGCAGACGGGTACCGCGTCGAGGTCGACGAGCGGGACGAGACCCTTGGCAAGCGGATTCGCGAGGCGGAGGTCGAGAAGATCCCGTTCGTGGTGGTGTACGGCGACCGGGAGTCGGAGGACGCGCTCGCCGTGCGCGAGCGCAGAGGGGAGCAGTCCACCCGTTCCCTCGAAGAGCTCCTCGAGACGTTCAAGCTGCTCGCCGATGAGGCCGATCCCCAGTAGGTGCTAGCATCCACCGTCTGCAAGCAGGGGCGAACAGCTTCCTCACCTCGGCGGTTTGAGTCGCTGGCTCGACGACCGGGGTTCAACCGAGAAGGTTGGAGGAACCGTGCCGCTGCCTGCAGCGGTTTTTGTTTGCTGGGGCACGTGTCGTTCGAAGGAAGGAACTGAGAGCTTGGTGAAGGCCACTTGAGACCACGGCGACGCCGACCCTCTCTGAACGAGAGGGTCGTCCCACGAGCCCGGCCCGAGCGCATCAACGAGGAGATCCGCGCGCAGCGCGTGCGCCTCGTGGACGAAGAGGGCGGACAGGTCGGGATCCTCGAGACGCGTGAGGCACTCGACTTCGCGTTCAAGAAGGGGCTCGACCTCGTGGAGGTCGCGGCCGGCGCGGATCCGCCTGTCGCTCGCGTCATGGACTACTCGAAGTACCGCTACGAGCAGGAGCAGCGCGCAAAGCAGGCACGAAAGCACCAGCTCCAGATCCACATCAAGGAGATCAAGTTCAGACCGAAGATCGGGGTCCACGACTACGAGACCAAGAAAGGCCATGTCGTCCGCTTCCTGAACCAGCGGGCCAAGGTGAAGGTCACGATCATGTTCCGGGGGCGCGAGACGCTCCACCCGGAGCGGGGGCGAGACCTCCTCCTGCGGCTTGCTGAGGATGTCAAGGAGATCGGTGCGGTCGAGCAGCAGCCGACGCTCGACGGCCGCAACATGGTGATGGTTCTCGGGCCGACGAAGAACGCGGGAGTGAAGACGGATGCCAAAGATGAAGACATCACGGGGGGCGAAGAAGCGGTTCAAGACGAGCTCGACGGGGAAGCTCCTGCGCCGGCACGGGATGAGGAGCCACAACCTCGAGAAGAAGTCGTCGAAGCGTAAGCGCGGGTTTCGCAAGACCTACGGCGTGGCGCCGAGCGATGTCAAGGGCGTCAGGAAGCTCCTGAGAGGTGGTTGAGCGATGCCTCGCGTGAAGAGAGCAGTCCATGCGCGCAAGAAGCGCGCGAAGGTACTCGGCCAGGCGAAGGGCTACTACGGGCGCAAGAAGTCGAGCTACCGCTTCGCGAAGGAGCAGGTCGAGCACTCGCTCGCGCACGCGTACCGTGACCGGAAGGCGAAGAAGCGAACGTTTCGGTCGCTCTGGATCGTCCGCATCAACGCTGCGGCGCGCGCCAACGGCCTGTCCTACAACCGCTTCATGTCGGGTGTGAGGAAGGCCGGCATCGAGCTCGACCGCAAGTCGCTTGCCGAGATCGCCGTATCGGATCCAAAGGCGTTTGCCGTCGTCGCCGATGCCGCGAAGGCCGCTCTCGACGACGAGGTCTCGAAAGCCGCCTGATCACGTCCCGCCAGAACGAGAAGCTCCGGCTCGTCCGGAAGCTTCTCTCCGGGCGGAAGCACCGCGAGGAGACGGGTCTCTTCGCTGCGGAGGGCGAGGATCTCGTCGATGCCGCGCTCGCACAGCGGATCGAGCCCGAGTTCGTGCTCGTCGCGGGCGAGAACGTCGAGCCGGAGCTCCTCGGCGAGGTCTCGACGCTCGGGCATGCTCCGCGGGTCGTCGGCGTGTTCCGCCGGGACCGGCTTCCGGACGGTGCGCGCGACGTCGTGCTCGCGCTCTGGGAGCTCGCGGATCCCGGGAACGTCGGCACGCTCGTCCGCACCGCGGATGCCTTCAGTGCGGCGGTGGCGCTCTCCGACCAGTGCGCGGACCCGTTCGGTCCCCGTGCGCTTCGAGCCACGGCCGGGGCGATCTTTCGGGTGCCTCTCGTCTCGTGGGAAGAGCTTCCTGCTCGCCGGGTGGCGCTCGTCGCGCACGGAGGGGACGCTCTCGTGGATCTCGACCTCGAGCTTCCACTCACATTCCTGCTCGGCTCCGAGCGCATGGGGCTGCCGGAGGAGCTGCTTCGGGACTGCCGCAGGGCGACGATCCCGCTCCCCGGAGAGGCCGAGTCGCTGAACGTCGCCGCGTCTGGGGCGATCGCGCTCTACGAGCTCTCCCGTCGTACGCGTCTCTAGCCGGCTCCTTCTCAGCGACGGTCTAGCCGAAGCCCCCGCCGCCTCCGCCGCCTCCCCCTCCGCCACCGCCGGAGAAGCCGCCGCCTCCGCCACCGGCGCCGGAGCCGGGCGGGGCGAGCGCGCTCCCGAATCCCGAGGCGAGGTCGCCGATGGCGAGCGCGCTCGGGCCGGAACCGAGATCACCCGAGGGCGAGATCCAGTAGATGGCGCTGGCGGTGTGCATGGCCTCGGGCATATGGATGTGCGCACCTTGAAGAACCCGCTCGGCGATGCCGAACGCGATCCCGTAGACGAGGTACCGCTCCCAGAGCTCGAGCGTCGCCGGCGGCGCTTCCTGGAGGCGGGGGAAGTCGGTGAGGTAACGACGGAAGGCGTCCCAGCGCTCGGCCTCGACCTGGGCAGCTGCTGATCGGCGCCGCCAGATCCGGCGGAACAGCGCAAGCGTCGCGATGACCACGACGGCGCCCGTGATCAGAGACAGGCCGAGCCCCACGAGCACGACGTCCGAGTAGCGCGGATAGACGGTCCTCCAGCCGTTCGCGGCCAGGAGGATGAGCAGCACGCCGACGCCGCCGAGCAAGACGCCCGCCGCCGCGAGTGGCAGGGCGCCGATCGAGAGGAACCACCCGCGCCGATCCGTCTCGGTCCCCACGTCCGACCTGAAGGCCGTGAACCGCTTGCTCATCGACTCGCGCTCATCCTCGATCCGGTGGCGGAATTGCGATAGGCGCTCTGGGCCGTCGGCGAGAACGTCGTTCACCACGTCAGCAACGTCCTGCTCCCACTCCTCGCTCGGTATGCCCTCACCTTTCGACACCTCGAGGTCGGCGATCTGCTGCGTGCGCAGGCCACCCCAGATCGATCGCTCGGTCGTGACCGGCTGAGCCTTGAAGTAACCACGTCGGATCAGGTCGAAGAGCGTCGCGGTCCATTCGAACGAGCCGGACTCGCCCCCCTGACGGAGGAGCACCGGCACAAGAGCGGGCGCGGTGTCGGCGGGCGGCTCCTGCTCGTACTCGCGGTCGTAGGGAGTGGCGCGCTCGCGGCCGAAGGCGAGCCACACTGCTCCGATCGCGGCCAGCGCGGGCAGCACCGCGATCGCGAGCAGGACGAGCGCGGTCCGCAGCCAGTGCTGCTTCAGGTCGTCGATGCGCTCTTGGTCGCGCTCGAAGTTCGCCGCGTCGTCGTGCTCCTGCCCCGCGATCTTCTCGAGCCCGTTACCCCGCACGACTCGCATGCCGCTCGTCGAGGAGAATGCGTCGCGCGGATAGAGCGCGCGCAGCTCGACGTACTGGTGTGGGGGCACATCGAGCGCGCGAAGGAAGGCACGGCGGCCGGCGAGCCTCACGTCGCCGTGCACCCACACCGGGTGGCCCCAGGCGCGCGTGACGTCTCCCGGCCCTGCCATCGCTGCGGTCAGGCGCCCGAGCCGTTGCTCCCATTGATCTCCCCAGACCTGGAGGTTCACATCGACGACGTCGTCGTAGGCGACGGCGAGGCCCGTCATCCGGTAGCGGACCGTGAAGGTGCGCGTCTCGTTCACTGCATTGAATCGCCAGACGATCCGGACGCGGTCGTCGGATCGCTCCACTCCGAACCTGCCCTCTGGGCCGCCGGGCTCGAGTTGCGTCGGCGCTCCCGGCAGGTAGACCGAGTCAGCCTCCCTCACGCCGAGGACCTGCACCCGCTCCCCCTGGCGAACGGGGATGTCGCGGTAGCCATAGGTGAACGATCCGGAGAAGGCGACCCGGATGTCCTCCGCGACGGAGAGCGCTCCGTTCGGGAGCACATCGGCGCGGACGTCGGCCGACTCGAGGTCGTACGTCTGCGCGAGGGCGCTCGGGGCGAGCACGAGCGCGGCGAGTGCTGCGATGGCGACCGCCAGCGCTCTGCGATAACTCATTGGACGGCTCAGCTGGTGAAGTCGACCTGCGGGGCCTCCCGTTGGGCCTCCGCCTCGACCTCGAAGAATTCCCGCACCTTGAAGCCGAACGGCCCCGCGAGGACGGCGCCCGGGAACGTCTGCACCGCGTTGTTGTACGTCAGCACGCTGTCGTTGTAGACCTGACGCGAGATCGCGACCTTGTTCTCGGTGTCCGAGAGCTGGGCCTGGAGCTCCTGGAAGTTCTGTGTCGCCTTCAGGTCGGGGTAGGCCTCGGCCACGGCGAAGAGGCGGCCCAGCGCCTGTCCGAGGATCCCCTCGGCTTCGGCGGTCGCAGCCGGCGTCTGCGCCTGCTGCGCGCGCGTCCTGGCCGCGGTGACCTCTTCGAACACCCCGCGCTCGTGCGCTGCATAGCCCTTGACCGTCTCGACGAGGTTCGGGATCAGATCCCAGCGCCGCTTGAGCTGGACCTCGATCTGACCCCAGGCGTTGTCGACGCGGTTCCGGTACCGAACGAGCCGGTTGTAGAGCGCGACGACGAGCAGGAAGACGATCAGGACGATCGCCAGGAGCACGATGAGCCAGATCACGACGGCTCCGACTTTATGGGTACGCCCTCCGCATGGCAACCGCGCACATGGCGGCTAGCGCGCTCGGCACGTGAAGATCATGTCCTCGTGGCCGTCGAACGGCCGCCGGTCGAACCAGCCGTAGAGCTCCTCGACCTCCAGCCCTGCTTCGTCGAGCAGGCGCAACCACTCACCGGAAGAGAGCCAGTGCAGCTCGAACGTCGCCGCGGAGCCGTCGGCCCGGACGGAGAGGGAGAGCGTGCGTGTGCCCTCGTCCCACATCGCAAGCTCCTCGATCCCGGGCTCGCGCTCGAGCCACCGCCCGTGAGTCTCCTCGATGTCCTCTGCGCTGGGGGCGAACACGTCGAAGACGAAGCTACCCCGGGGCTCGAGCAGGTCGCGGGCCGCGCTCAACGCCTCCAGCTTGTCGCCTTCGCTCGTCATGTGCAGCAGCGTTCTGAACGGGCAGATCACGAGCGGGACTGTCTCCGGGACGGGAGGCCTGCGGAGATCGCCGACGCGGAGATCGACGAGCTCGCTCACTTCTGCCGACTCGGCTGCCGCGCGTGCGACCGAAAGCATTCCGGGCGACGAGTCGACCCCGATCACGCGAACTCCCGCCTGCGCGATCGGGACCGCGATGCGCCCGGTACCGACGGCGAGCTCGACGACGGGGCCCCCCGACGCGAGCGCATGATCGACGTAGAACCCGATGTCCTCGGTCACCGACCGGCTCCATGGGTCGTAGATCTCCGCGATCGAGTCGTAGAGCGTCACAGCGGCTTCCTTGCGATCCACACGAACTCGCGGCTGGTCTCGTCGAACGGTCGCCGGTCGAACCAGCCGTAGAGCGCCTCGGTCTCCAGGCCGGAGACGTCGAGCAGGCCTTCCCATTCCCCGCGAGAGACCCACCAGAGCGAGATACTCGGCCCTTCGTCAACGGTGACGTCGACGCGGTTGTCGGCGGGGAACTGCTCTATGTAGTGACGGACGGGGTCCTCTTGCCAGGTGCGGTCGATTCGGGAGGCGATGGAGAAGTCGAAGACGAAGGCATTCCACGCGAAGCGGCCACCCGGACGTAGAGCCGCCGCCACCAGCTCGAATACCGCTCGGCGATCGCGCCAGGTCGACAGGTGGAGCAGCGCCCGGTACGGGCAGATGACGAGCGACACCTGCTCGGTGAGCGCGAAGTCGCGCATGTCGCACTCGCGGAGCTCGAGCGAGACACCTGCCGCGGCCGCCCGGTCGCGGGCGACGGCGAGCATCGCCGGCGAGGAGTCGATCCCGATAACACACTTTCCCGTGCGTTCCGCAATGGGGATCGCCACGCGGCCGGTCCCGACGGCGAGCTCGACGACAGGCTCGTCCGCCTCGCGGGCGAGATCGACGTAGAAGTCGACGTCGTCGGTCATGTCGGCCGACCAGACGTCGTAGATCGGGGCGAACCCGTCGTATTGACTCACGAACCGTCAAGTTACAACCTGCTACTTGCGGCGAGGGCGTTGGTAACCTCGCTCACCCCCGTGGACGCCCAGGCACTCGAGAACGCCGCACTCGCCGCCGTCACCGCCGCCGATTCGAGCGAGGCTCTCGAGCATGCCCGGGTCGAGTATCTGGGGCGGAAGAGCGCTCTCAAGCTGGCCCTCCGCGAGGTGCGCGACCGAGAGACCGGAATGGCGCTGAATGCGGTGCGCGAGCGGGTCGAAGCCGCGGTCGCAACACGTGAAGCGGAGCTCGAGCGCGCCGAGCTCGACCGCAGGCTCACGGAGGACGTCGTCGACGTGACACTTCCCGGCGAGGAGCGCGCGCTCGGCACCCTGCATCCGATCACGCTCACGCGGCGGGCCGTCGAGGACGCGTTCCTCGGCCTCGGCTATCAGGTCATCGACGATCGGGAGGTCGAGACCGTCCACTACAACTTCGACCAGCTCGCGTTCGCTCCGGCGCACCCGTCTCGCTCGCACCGCGACACGTTCTTCCTTGACGCGGAGCGACTTCTCCGAACCGAGACCTCGCCGTCGCAGATCCACGTCATGGAGGCGAAGGAGCCGCCCATCTACATGGTCTCGCTCGGCCGTTGCTACCGGCGCGACGCGATCGATGCCACGCACTTCCCGATCTTCCACCAGTTCGAGGGGCTCGCCGTCGACCGCAACCTTACGCTCGCCGATCTGAAGGGAACGCTGCTCCACGTCATGAGGACGCTCTTCGGCGAGGAGCGCCAGGTCCGCTTCCGCACGCACTTCTTCCCGTTCACCGAGCCGTCCATGGAGCCGGACGTCTCGTGCCCGATCTGCGACATGCGGGGCTGCCGGATGTGCAAGTTCACCGGCTGGATCGAGCTGGGCGGCTGTGGGATGGTCGACCCGCAGGTCCTCGAGAACGTCGGGATCGACCCCGAGGAGTGGACCGGCTTCGCGTTCGGCTGCGGCATCGAGCGCTCCGCCCAGCTGCGGCACGGCATCTCGGAGATCCGGCCCTTCTGGGAGAACGACCTGCGCGTCCTGAGGCAGTTCTGATGAGGGTTCCGCTCTCCTGGCTCCGTGACTATGTCGCCCTCGACATGCCGGTCGAGGAGCTAGCCTCGCGCCTCGACGTGTCGACAGCCGTTGTCGAGGCGGTGGAGCGCCGAGGGGTTCCGGACGAGAACGGCAATCTCGGGCTCTTCCGCGTCGGCAAGGTGCTCGAGGCGGGGAAGCATCCCAACGCGGACCGGCTCCAGCTCTGCCTCGTTGACGTAGGAGAGAGCGAGCCGTATCAGATCGTCTGCGGAGCGTGGAACTTCGGCGCCGGTGCGACCGTCGCCGTCGCGCTGCCGGGAGCGATGCTGCCCGGAGGCCTCGTCCTCGAGCGCCGGAAGCTTCGCGGCGAGATGTCCGCAGGGATGATCCTGTCGGAGCGGGAGCTCGAGCTCGGCCAGGACCATACGGGGATCATCGTCCTTCCGGAGGGCGAGCCCGGCGCGCCGCTCGGCGACGTGCTTCCGCTTCGAGAGGTCGTGCTCGACCTCGAGATCACCGGGAACCGGCCCGACCTGCTCTCCGTCTACGGGGTCGCCCGGGAGATCGCGGCACTCTTCCGGCTCGAGCTCGCACCGCCGCCGGGGCGTGAGCCCGAGCGCGTCGGCGACGAGCCCGTGGAGATCACGATCGAGGACTTCGACGGGGCGCCGCGCTACATCGGCCGGCTGTTCCGGGACGTCCGCATCGGGCCGTCCCCGCTCTGGCTGCGCACGCGGCTCGACGCGGCCGGGATGCGGCCGATCTCGAACGTCGTCGACGTCACGAACTACGTGATGCTCGGGCTCGGGAACCCTCTGCACGCGTTCGATCACGCACGGCTCGCCGGGGGCAGGATCGTTGTGCGGCGCGCCCGTCAAGGAGAGGAGCTGCGAACACTGGACGGTGTCATGCGGCAGCTCGAGCCCTCCGATCTGCTGATCGCGGACGCCGAGCACGCGATCGCCCTGGCCGGGATCATGGGAGGCGAGGAGACGGAGATCTCGGAGAGCACCACTGACGTCCTGCTCGAGGCGGCGAACTTCGAGCCGACCGAGCTCTGGCGCACGTCCGAGCGGCTCCGGCTCCCGACGGAAGGCTCCAACCGGTGGGTGAAGGGCGTCGACCCGTACCTGGCAGAGCAGGCAGCGATCTGGGCGACCGAGCTGCTCGTCGAGCTGGCGGACGGGCGCTGGGTCGGCGCGGCGGACGTGAAGGCCCAGCTTCCCGAGCGCCCGGTCGTCCGCTTCCGCCCCGAGCGGGCGAGTGCCTACATCGGTCTCGAGATCGATCCCGCCGAGCAGGCCGACATTCTCGCCCGTCTCGGCCTCGAGCCCCGGAACGGCGAGTGGGTCGTGCCGACCTGGCGCGCCCGCGATCTGACGCGGGAGGTCGACCTGATCGAGGAGGTCGCGCGCTTCCGCCTCTCGGACGTGCCGTTCACGCTGCCGGTCCGGCGCGAGATGGTCGGGCGTCTCAGCCGGACACAGCTCATCCGGCGCCGGATCGAGGACACGCTTGCCGCGCTCGGCTTCTCCGAGGTCTACACGCCGTCGCTGGTCGAACGAGACGCAGATGTCCTCGCGCTGGCTCTGCAAGAGCCGATCACCGTCGAGCTCGCCGTCATGCGCACGGAGCTCCTGCCGTCGCTGCTCGTCGCGGCGAGGAAGAACGCGGAGGTGGGCAACGGGCGGATCGCGCTCTTCGAGATCGCGCGTGTGTACCTGCCGAAGGGCGAGGCCGAGCTTCCGGAGGAGCGATTGCGTGTTGCGGGTATCGCCGAAGGCGACTTTCTTCACATCAAGGGCGCGATCGAAGCGCTTCTTCGGGCAGTGCACGCGGACGCCGCCTGGTCTCGTACGCACCACGCGCTCCTGCATCCGGGGAAGTCGGCGCAGATCGAAGCGGGCGTCGTGGGAGAGCTGCACCCGGCGTTGCTGGAGGGCGCGTGGGGCGCCTTCGAGCTCGATCTCGAGACACTGGCCGCCGCCGCTCGAGTACCGGTGCAGTACGAGGACGTCATCACCTACCCCGCGGTGAACCAGGACATCGCGGTCGCCGTGGACGAGGAGATCGAGGTCGGATCGCTCGTGGAGGCCGCGCAAGCCGCCGCAGGTCCGCTCCTCCGCGACGCCCGTGCCTTCGACGTGTACCGGGGCGAGCAGGTGGGGGAGGGGAAGAAGTCCGTGGCGATCCACCTCGTCTTCCAGTCCTCCGAGCGAACCCTCACGGACGAGGAAGCGGCGGAGCTTCGGGGCGCGATCGTCGATGCGCTCGGCGAGCGCTTTGGCGCAGAGCTCCGCGCGTAGCGCAAACCGATGCGCCGGATAGGGCGTACTTCGGTTCGATGAGCCGTCTCGTCGTTGCTGTCGCAGCTCTTGTCACCGCGGGTCTCGTGGCCGCGGCGACGGGCGGCGCAGCCCCGAGGCAGACACCGACGCTCCACGGCAGCGTCGGACCGGATTACGAGATCTCGCTCCGCGACGACCAGGGCAACAAGGTGACGAAGCTCGATCCCGGTACGTACGAGGTCGAGGTCGAGGACAAGTCCGACGTCCACACGTTCCATCTCGAGGGGCCCGGGGTCGACGAGCGCACGGAGGTCGAGTTCACCGGGAAGGCGCGGTGGACCGTCACCTTCAAGGACGGCAACTACGTCTACCACTGCGATCCGCATCCATCGCTGCGCGGCACGTTCGTGGTCGGGAATCCGGCGACCTCTCCGCCGCCTCCGGCGCCGTCGCCGCCCCCGGCGACCACATCGCGCACGAAGCTGGTCGTGACCGCCGGCCCCGCCAGCGTGATCACGCTGAAGACAGCGCGCGGCGCCAGGGTCAAGACGCTGAAGCGAGGGACGTACACGGTGATCGTCCGCGACCGTTCGGCATCGCACAACGTCCATCTCGTCGCACCCGGCTACAACCGGAAGACGACGGTGGCATACGTCGGCACGCAGACCTGGAAGGTGAAGCTGGCGCGTGCGGGCACGCTTCGCTACCTCTGCGACGTACACGCCCTCTCCGGCATGCGCGGGTCCGCGAAGATCGTCGCCTAGCGACGGCCCGGGTCAGACCGAGCGACCTGCCATACGCCACACCGGCCCCTGGGTCGCGACGTGGCCGACGGCCGAGAGGCCGTTCAGCACCGTGAGTCGCCCCGTGATCCCTTCGGCGTCCATTCTCTCGAAACAGCGGCGCGCCATGGACGGCGCGGTGCCGTATCCGCGCTGCGAGACGCGGAAGCGCAGCGCGAGCTTCGCAGGGTTGCGGGTCGGGTTGAGCGGAGCTCCGAGGAGTGCGGCGCGCGGCAGGTAGTCGCTCGAGTAGACCTCGAGCTCGCAGTAGAGGTCGCTCCAGTCAGGCGGCGGCGTCTCGAGTTGCTCGTCCCACGCAGCGACGAGGGACGGCGCCGATTCCCGGGCCACCGGCGTCCGCACTGGAGCCAGATCCGCAGCAGCGTCCGCCACCTGGACGTCGGCGAGCGCGAGATCTCCCCAGAGACGCTTCCGGTCGAGTCTTTGCAGGAGGTTTCGTGCCGACTCGGCGCCGGCCGGGCCGAGCGGCCGGACGTGAAGTCGCAGCTCGTTGCCGGAGCGGCCGGGACCGAGAGGCGCGAGCACGGCGGCCGCCGTGGGCGCGGATGCGGGGTCCTCGACCGTGTAGGTCAGCCGGGCCTCAGTCCAGCCCGACGGGAGATCTGCCTCGATCTGCTTCCACTGGTCGGCAGCCCGCATCGGTCGATCAGCATAATGGCCGGTCGATGGCTACCGTGGAGGAGAAGGCCGGCGCCGGCGGCCGCAGGGTTTCGGAGGAGGTGCTCCGCGGATTCTTCCGCGAGATGCTCCTGATCCGGCGCTTCGAAGAGAAGGTCGAGGAGCGCTTTCGCGCAGGCGAGCTCCCCGGGTTCCTGCACGTTGCGATCGGCCAGGAGGCGGTCGCCACCGGCGTCTGCGCCGCGCTCGAGTCGCACGACGTGATCGCGTCGACCCACAGGGCACACGGACATGCGATCGCGAAGGGGACGCCAGTCGCGAGGCTCATGGCCGAGCTGTACGGGAAGCTCGAGGGCTGCTCCCACGGCTACGGCGGCTCGATGCACCTGTACGACGTCGAGGTCGGCAACCTCGGAGCGAACGCGGTCGTCGCCGGAGGCATCCCCGGGATCGTCGGTGCTGCACTGGCATTCCAGATGCGCAACGAGCCGCGCGTCGCAGTCGCGTTCTTCGGCGACGGTGCGACCAACACCGGCACGTTCCACGAGTCCATGAACCTCGCACAGCTCTGGAGGGTCCCGGCGATCTTCGTGCTCGAGAACAACGGCTGGGCCGAGTCGACTCCCGCGACGCAGCAGCTGCCGCTTCCGGTCGACGATCTCGGCAAGCGTGCGTACGCGTACGGGATGAAGCTGATCGAGGCGGACGGCCAGGACGTCGAGGCGGTGCATCTCGCCACGCTGGCCGCGCGCGATCACGCCGTCTCGGGCAAGGGGCCGGTGCTCCTCCACGTCCGCACCTACAGGCTCACGGGCCACTTCGTCGGCGACCCGCAGATCTACCGAGAGAAGGACGAGCTCCGGGAGACGCGTGCGACGAGAGACCCGATCGAGCTCCTGCGCTCGCGCCTCGAGCTCTCCGCCGAGGAGCTCGCTGCGATCGACGCCGAGGTGACCGCCGAGGTCGAGGCGTCCGTCGAGTTCGCGAAGGCGGGCACGGATCCCCAGCCCGAAGACGCGCTCAAGTACGTCTATGCCTGAGCTGACCTACCGCGAGGCCGTCCGGGACGCGCTCGCGCGCGCGCTGCGTGAGGACGAGCGGGTCTTCCTGATGGGCGAGGACATCGCCGAGATGGGCGGCTCCATGGCAGTGACGCAGGGCCTGCTCGAGGAGTTCGGCCCGAAGCGGATCCGCAACACGCCGATCTCGGAGATGGCGATCGTGGGCAGCGGGATCGGCGCGGCGATCCAGGGGCTCCGACCCGTCGTCGAGATCATGTACGAGGACTTCCTCACGCTCTCGATGGAGCAGCTGGTCAACCAGGCCGCGAAGCACAGAACGATGTCCGGAGGCCAGGTCACCGTGCCGCTCACCATCCGGACGCAAGGTGGCGCGGGCTGGTCCCCGGGAGCCCAGCACGCGCAGCAGCTCGAGGCGTGGTTCGCGCACGTGCCGGGGATCAAGGTCGTCTTCGCCTCGACGCCCGAGGACGTCCGCGGCCTGCTCTGGTCCTCGATCTACGACGACAACCCGGTGCTGTTCTTCGAGCACCGGACGCTCTACCCGCTGAAAGGCGAGGTGCCGGAGGAGCTCGAGCCGATACCGCTCGGCAAGGCGCGCATCCACCGCGAGGGTGAGGACGTCACGGTCGTCGCGACGGGCAGGCTCGTCCACGACGCGCTGAAGGCCGCGGACGACGCCGAGCAGGAAGGGATCTCGGTCGAGGTCGTCGACCCCCGGACGCTCCTCCCGCTCGACGAGGAGACGATCGTCGCCTCCGTGCGCAAGACGACCCGCGCGGTCACGGCCCACGAAGCCGTCACGCGCGGGGGCTTCGGGGCAGAGCTCGCGGCCGTGATCCAGCACGGCGCCTTCGACTACCTGGACGCGCCGATCGAGCGGGTCGGCGCCAGGTTCGCGCCGCTTCCCTTCGCTCCGGTGATGGAGGAGTACGTCGTCCCGCATGCGGCCGACGTCCTCGAGGCGATCCGGCGGACGGTCGCTCGGGGCTGACATGGCCGTCGCGGTCAAGCTCCCACGTCTCGGCCAGGGAATGGAGGCAGGGACGATCGTGCGCTGGCTCAAGTCGGAGGGGGACCAGGTCACGAAAGGCGAGCCCCTCTACGAGCTCGACACGGACAAGGTGACGCAGGAGGTCGAGGCCGAGGCGGACGGCGTCGTCCTCAAGATCCTCGTTCGCGAAGGAGAGGTCGACGTCGGGACGACCGTTGGCGTCATCGGTGCGGAGGGAGAGGACGTCGCGGATCTTCCGACGGATGGCGCCAAGCCGGCCCCGGCGCAGACCCCAGCGCCGGCCGCGGCAGCCTCGCCGGGGGCGGAGGCGAGCCCACCAGCCCCGGCCGTAGCTCCGGCAGGGCGCGTCGCTGCAACCGCAGGCGATGACCGCGTGAAGGCGAGCCCGCTCGCGCGCCGTATTGCCCGCGAGCGCGGCATCGAGCTCTCCGGGCTCACCGGGACCGGGCCCGACGGACGCATCGTCGCCGACGACGTGGAGCAGGCGACCGTCACGATGCCGGCCGCCGCCCCCGTGGCGCCTGCAGCTCTGGCCGGCGAGATCGAGGTGGTCCAGCTCACGTCGGTCCGGAAGACCATCGCCCGGCGTCTGACGGAAGCCTGGGAGGCCCCGGTCTTCCAGCTGACCGTGACCGCTGACGTGTCCGATCTCGTCGATGCGCGCGAGCGGATGGTCGAGCATCTCCGCGAGGGCGAGACGAAGCCGACGGTCTCCGACGTCCTGACGCGCCTCGTCGCGACGGCACTCATGCGGCATCGCGCGGTCAACGCGCAGTTCGTCGGCGGCGAGATCCACCGCTACCCGACGGCGAACGTCGGAATCGCCGTCGCGACGGAGAACGGGCTCGTCGTCCCGGTCATCCGGGCCGCGGATCGCATGAACGTCCAGGAGATCGCGGTCGCCCGATCCGATCTCGTCACGCGCGCGCGCGGCGGCAAGCTCCAACTCCAGGACCTGGACGGCGGCACGTTCACCATCTCGAACCTCGGCATGTACGGCATCGAGCAGTTCGTCGCCGTCTTGAACCCGCCGCAGGTGGCGATCCTCGCCGTGGGCTCGATCGAGGAGCGACCGATCGTCGTGAACGGAGACCTCGTCGTCGTCCCTGCGCTGACCATGACGCTGACGTGCGATCACCGGGCGATCGACGGGTCCGAGGGAGCGGAGTTCCTGCGGACGGTGAAGATGCTCGTCGAATCCCCGGCGCTCGCACTTTGAACCCAGCGCTCTCGGCCGAGCGGGAGCGATAGGCTCGACGAATGGTCATCCGCCGCGGCGGACGTCAGGACGTTCGGTTCCTGCGGGACATGCTTCACCATGCGTACTACTGGCGCGAGCGCGATCCCGGCGAGGGCGCAGGGCCCGTTGCCCTGTACGTGAAGGGGTGGGGGAGACCCGGCGACACCGCCCTGATCGCCGTCGATGACGGGTTCCCGGTCGGGGCGGCGTGGTACCGCCTCTTTCGCCGCGACCACCAGGCGTATGGCTTCGTCGACGAGGAGACGCCGGAGCTCGCCATCGCCGTCGTCCCGAGCCGGCGCGGCCGGGGCCTCGGCGAGTCGCTGCTCGAGGCGCTCGTCGAGCGCGCGCGTGCGGACGGCTACGGTGCCCTGAGCCTGAGCGTCCCGAGCGACGACGCGGCGCTCCTGGCGTTCTACGAGAAGCACGGGTTCTCACGCATGCGCGACGACGACACGAGCGTGACGATGCTCCGTGAGCTCGCGTCCGCTCCCTGACCGTCGAGCGGCGCCGCGGCACTTGGCTAGGATCGCCCGGGAGTGAGGAGTCCGAAGCATGGAATGTGATGTCGCCGTCCTCGGCGGCGGTCCGGCCGGCTACACCGCCGCGATTCGCGCGGCCCAGCTCGGCGCTCGCGTCGTGTGCATCGAGAAGGAGGACGAGCTGGGCGGGACGTGTCTGCGCGTCGGCTGCATCCCGACGAAGGCGTGGGTCCAGACGGCGCACGCCCTCCACGCAGCCCGTGAGATCAACCCGAAGCTCGGCGTCGTAACCGCCGAGCCGCGGCTCGACTTCGCCCAGGCGAACGAGTGGAAGGCGGCGGTCGTCAAGCAGATGACGGGCGGCGTCGCGTTGCTCTTCAAGGCGATCGGCGTCACGGCGGTGCGTGGTCAGGGGCGCTTCTCCGATGCTCGTACGATCGTCGTGGAGGGTGGTGAGACCGTCACCTTCGCGAGCGCCATCATCGCCACCGGTTCGTACCCGATGCGGCCTCCGATCCCGGGGCTCGACTCGCCGCGATGCGTCGATTCGACCGGCCTTCTCGCCCAGACCGAGGTGCCGCGGCGCCTCGTCGTCCTCGGCGGCGGGATCATCGGCTGCGAGTTCGCCTCGATCTTCGAGCGCTTCGGCACCGAGGTGACGATCGTCGAGATGCTCGACCGGCTCATCCCGCAGGAGGACGAGGAGGCCGCGAACGAGCTCCGGAAGGCGTTCGCGCGTCGCGGGATCGTCGTCCACCTCGGCAAGCAGTGCACCGGAGTCTCGGACAGCGGCTCGAGCCTGACGGTGCAGTTCGGCGAGGGTGAGACGGTCGAGTGCGATCTCATGCTCGTCTCCGTCGGCAGGGCTCCGCTCGTGGACGGGCTCGGGCTCGAGGAGGCGGGTGTGGCGTTCGACATGCGCGCCGGAATCCAGACCGACGGCCATCGCCGCACCTCCGTCCCGCACATCTACGCAGCCGGCGACGTCGCCGGCTACTGGCAGCTTGCCCACACCGGCTTTCGCGAGGGCGAGATCGCAGCCGAGAACGCCACGGGCCACGAAGCCACGATCGGCGATCCCGCTGTCCCGAGGCCGATCTACACGGATCCGGAGATCGCAGGGGTCGGTCTGACGGAAGAGCAGGCGCGCGACCAGCATGGTGACGAGGTCGCCGTCGGGCGATTCCCCTGGGCTGCGAACGCCCGTGCGGTCATGTCCGGCGAGGCGACCGGTTGGGTGAAGTCGATCCACGAGACGCGCTACGGCGAGCTCCTCGGCGTCGTCATCGTGGGACCGCACGCCACTGATCTGATCGAGGCCGCCGTCGTGGCCCTGGACAGCGAGGCGACGATCGAGACCGTGGCCGACGGGATCACCGCGCACCCCACGCTCTCCGAGGCATTCAAGGAGGCCGGGCTCGTCGCGCTCGGGCGTCCGATCCACATTCCGCTTCGGCGCAGGTAGCCGCAGTTCGTTACCCTCCAGCGGTGAACATCTTCACGAAGCGGAACGCGATCGTCGGCTACCTGACGCTCATGGCGTTCCAACGAAGGCGTTGGGATCGGCGACTGCGGATACTGAAGCTCGCGGCGTTCGTTGCCCTCGCACTCGTGTCCGCGGGGATTCTCGCGGGGCTCCTGGCGGTGGCTATCCGCCGCCAGCGAGCGGACGGCGGTGCGCTCGACGAGGGCCAGCGGCTCGAAGGGTTCGCATCCGCGGACGATGAGTTCGGCCTCGGTCTGCCCGAGCCGGGCTTCGCCGCGTGACCGATCTGCCGGGCGACGTCGATCCGAATCTGATCCGCCCCGCACTCGCGGGTCTCGTCCCCTACGAGCCGGGAAAGCCTGTCGAGGAGGTCCAGCGCGAGCTCGGGCTCGAACGCGTCGTCAAGCTCGCGTCGAACGAGGGCCCGTACGGCCCCTTTCCCTCCGCGCTGGAAGCGCTCGAGCGAGCCTCGCTCGAGCTGAATCGCTACCCGGACGGCGGCGCGTATCGCCTGCGCGGTGCGCTCGCGGAGCAACACGATGTCCGTTTCGAGGAAGTCACCGTCTGTGCCGGCGCGGACGCGGTGATCGGGTACGTCTGCGTGACCGCTCTCGACCCGGGCGACGAGGTCGTTACCGGCTGGCCGTCCTTCCCGAGCTACGTCATCGACCCTCTCAAGCTGGGTGCGGTTCCCGTGCGTGTTCCGACTCGCGAGCACCGGCTCGATCTCGAGGCGATGGCGGCCGCCATTACGCCGCGGACGAAGCTCGTCTTCATCGCGGCACCGAACAACCCGACGGGAACGACGAACTCGCGCGCCGAGCTCGACAGGTACTTCGATTCTGTCCCGGCGCACGTGCTCACCGTCGTCGACCAGGCGTACTTCGAGTACATCGACGATGCCGACTACCCGGATGCGATCGAGACCTACGCCAAGGCGGGTCATCGGGTGCTCGTGCTCCGGACGTTCTCGAAGATCTACGGGCTCGCCGGGTTGCGCGTCGGGTACGGCGTCGGTCCGGCCGAGATCATCACCGCGATCGGCAAGGTGCGCCGGGCCTTCGACGTGACGTCCTCGGGTCAGGAGGCTGCGCTTGCGAGCCTCGGCGAGAGCGCGGAAATCGCGCGGCGACGCGCCTCGAACCGAGAGGCACGTGCCCTGCTCGTGGAGGCGCTGGGTCGAGAAGGCTTCGAGCCCGTAGGGCCGGCGGTGGCGAACTTCCTCTTCGTCGAGGTGGACGACGCCCCGGCGCTCGACCAGGCGCTCCTTCGTAAAGGGGTGATCGTGCGGCCGATGGGCCCGTTCGGCGCCCCGAACGCGCTCCGAATCACCGTGGGGACCCCGGATGAGGTCGCGTACCTCGGCGAAGCGCTCGCGTCGGTCGTCTCGGCGCTCCGGTAGTCCCGGTATCCTGGGGATGCGGGCGCCGTGGAGGCGCTCGTCGACTGTATGAGAACGGTTGCATGCGAACGACTCTGAAGAGAGGCCTCGGGCGCGCCTCGGGCGCCAACGGAAACGGGAAGCCGGTCCTGCCGCCCGGCTCGATCTCGCCCGTCACCGTCTACAAGAACGTGCCGCCGCGCCGCTCGCGCATGGCGCTGGTCGGTCGCGCGCTCGCGTGGGCGGGGATCGTGGCGCTCGTATTCATGGCGGGGTCTGCCGGCGGCGCATACCTCTACTTCCACGAGTCCGTCGCGGCGGTTGCCGCAAGGACCCCTGCCGTGAGGCGCGCCGCGCAGTCGCTCGACGTCCCGCTCCCGGGCCAGCCTGCGGTCGCGCTCATCATCGGCTCCGACCACCGCTCCGCGGACGGCAAGGGTGCGCCTTCGCGCTCGGACACGCTCATGCTCGTTCGCGCCGACCCGGAGACCGACTCGATCTCGCTGCTCTCGTTCCCGCGCGACATGCTCGCCCAGATCCAGTGTCCGGGACGTACTCCGTTCACGGGGAAGATCAACGAGGCCTACGTGTACTGCGGTCCGCAGGGGTCGTTGCGGACGGTGAAGGCGCTGACGAACCTCGACATCAACTACCTGATCACGGTCGACTTCCGGGGCTTCGTCCAGATCGTCGACCGACTCGGTGGCGCCTGGATCGACGTCGATCGACGCTACTTCAACGACCACAGCGGCCCGACCGGATACGCGACCATCGACCTCCAGCCCGGCTACCAGCGGCTTACCGGCCGGAAGGCGCTCGACTACGTGCGCTTCCGGCACACGGATTCCGACCTCTACCGGGTTGCCCGCCAGCAGCAGTTCGTCAAGGCGTTCAAGAACGAGATCAAGCAGAGCTTTGCGCCCACCTCGCTGCCGAAGGTCGTCAATGCGATCACGAAGAACGTGGAGGTCGCACAGGGCGGCGGCAAGGACGTGGCGGGGCGCACGGTCCTTTCCTATGCGCTCTTCGCCTACGGGCTCCCGCGGGGCCGGGTGTTCCAGACCCGCATCGAAGGGCTCGAGGGTTTTGCCGAGCTGACCACGGACTCCTCGAATGTGACCCGCGCCGTGGACACCTTCACGCATCCCGACGTCGAGTCGTCCGAGAAGGCGACTGCCGTCGCGCTCGGCCAGAAGCTACGCCGGTCGACGCCTGCTCCTCGCGACACGACCGTCACCGTCCTGAACGGGAACGGGAGGACGGGCTCGGCATCGTCGGCCGGCGGCCAGCTCGGCGACCGCGGCTATCAGATCCTCACACCTCCGAACGGGCTGCCTGCGAATGCACCATCGTTCGACTACTTCCGGACGAAGGTGTACTTCGACCCCAGTCGGCGCGGAGCTCGGGCGGCCGCGGAAAAGGTCGCCAATCTCTTCGGCTCGGCGGAAGTGGCACGCCTCCCAGCGTCGGTCTCGCAGGTCTCGAACGGCGCGATGTTGACGATCGTCGTCGGCCAGACCTTCCACGACAGCCTCGCCGCGGCGCCGATCGACCAGACCCCGCGGCGCGAGGTCCCGAACGTCGTGTCCGGCGCGAGCGCTTCGCGAGACCTGTTGCGCGAGCAGCAGCGCCGAGTCCCCTTCCCGCTGATGGTCCCGACGGTCATCGAGAGAAGCTCCTGGACGGACAGCGACACGCCCATTCGCATGTACTGGATCGACCCGGACCACAAGCACAGGGCCGTCCGTCTCGTCTATCGCATGGGCTCCAACGAGTACTGGGGCGTGGAGATGACGAACTGGGACGACGCGTCGGTCCTCGGCGACCGCAGCCTGACCCGGCGCATTGGCGGTCGCACGTACGACCTCTACTACAACGGCCCGAAGCTGCACATGGTCGTGCTGAACACGCCGAAGGCGCGGTACTGGGTGGTGAACACGCTCCTCGACCGCCTGTCGAACGAGACGATGATCGCGATCGCCAAAGGCCTCCGGCCGCTCGGCAGGAGCCGGTAGGCGCATGCGGATCGCGGTCTTCGGTGCCGGCTACGTCGGCCTCGTCACCGGCGCATGCTTCGCGGACCTCGGCCACAACGTCGTCGTCCGCGACATCGCCGAGGACAGGATCGAGGCTCTCGGACGCGGCGAGGTGCCGATCCACGAGGAGGGTCTCGACGAGCTCCTCGAACGCAATCTCGACCGGCTCCGCTTCACGACTGCGCGTCGACGAGGCGCTCGACGAAGCCGAGGTCGTCTACGTCGCGGTCGGGACGCCCCCGACGGTCTCCGGAGATGCGGACCTGTCGGCGGTGTGGACCGTCGTCGACGAGCTGCCTCGCATCGATCGCCGGATCGTCCTGGCGATGAAGAGCACCGTCCCGGTGGGGACGGGCCGCATCGTCCGGCACCGCCTCGACGAGCGAGGGCTCGGAAACGTCGGCTACGTGTCGAATCCGGAGTTCACCGCCGAGGGGACGGCCGTGACGGACTTCCTCCACCCGGACCGCGTGGTGATCGGTGCGTTCGAGGCCGCAGACGGCGATCTCGTGGCGCGCCTCCACGACGGGATCGACGCCCCCATCGTGCGCTGCGACGTCGCCTCCGCCGAGATGATCAAGCTGGCGGCGAACGCCGCGCTCGTCACGCGCATCTCGTTCATCAACGAGATCGCGAATGTCTGCGAGGCGACGGGGGCGGACGTCCTCACCGTCGCCGAGGGGATCGGCCTCGACCGCAGGATCGGGCCGTCGTTCCTGCGGGCGGGGATCGGCTACGGCGGATCGTGTTTCCCCAAGGACTCGCTGGCGCTCAAGCAGCTCGCGGCGAACTCGGGGTACAGCTTCCAGCTCCTGAACGCCGTGATCGAGGTGAACGAGCTCCAGAAGCGGCGTGTCATCGGCAAGCTCGAACGCCGTCTGGGCTCTCTGCGAGGCAAGAAGGTCGCCCTCCTCGGCCTCGCGTTCAAGCCCGGGACCGACGACATGCGCGACGCGCCGAGCCTCGTCCTCGCGGCTCGCCTGCTCGCGGAAGGAGCAGACGTGAGCGCATGGGACCCGGTCGCCGATGGTCGCGCGCGCCTCGACGGAGTCGCGGTCTCGACCTCGGCGCTCGAGGCACTCGAAGGCGCCGACGCGGCCGTGCTCGTGACCGAGTGGCCGGAGCTGCGGGACCTCGACTGGGCGGATGCCGGTTCTCGGATGCGCAACCGCCTGCTGGTCGACGGCCGCAATCACCTCGACCCGGAGGAGTTGCGCGCACACGGCTTCGAGTACGAGGGGATCGGGCGAGCGACACGTACGGACGAGGGACGAGAATGAGCCTGCCGGCCGTGATCCTGGTCGGCGGACAGGGAACACGGCTGCGGCCGCTCACGGAGCGCATCCGCAAGGACATGCTGCCGCTCGTCGACCGGCCTCTCCTCGCGTTCACGTTCGAGCATCTGCGGAGGCATGGCGTTCGGCGCGGGATCGTCTCCTGTGGATACCTGCCGACGCAGATCGAGGAGCACTTCGGTGCTGCGTACGGCGACCTCGAGCTCAGCTATTACGTCGAGCAGGAGCCGCTCGACACCGCAGGTGGCATCGCGTTCGCTGCGGGCGAGCTCGACGAGACCTTCTTCGCCCTGAACGGGGACTCACTGCGTGACGCGGACCTCGACGAGATCGTCCGCTTCCATCGCGAGACGGGAGCGAAGGCCACGATCCTCCTCACGCCCGTTGCCGACCCGAGCCGCTACGGGCTCGTGCGGCTCGCAGCGGACGGTCGCGTGTCGACCTTTCTCGAGAAGCCGAGGCCGGAGGAGATCGACACAAACCTCATCAACGCGGGCATGTACGTGCTCGAGCCGGAGGTGCTCGGCCTCGTCCCGCCCGGGCGGCCCGTCTCGATCGAGCGAGACGTGTTCCCGAAGCTGGCCGGGGAGGGGAGCGTGTTCGGCATCGCGCTCGACGGCTACTGGCTCGACGTGGGAACTCCCGAGGCGTATCTCCAGGCGCACCGGGACGTCCTCGAGCGTTCGTTCGCGACCGAGACGGGCGATGCGCTCGGGCCCGACTTCATGCTCGTCGACGAGAGCGCGAAGGTCCACCCGCGCGCCCGGCTCGTGCCGCCCGTGTACATCGGACCGGGAGCGGTGGTCGAGGACGGAGCGCGGGCAGGGAGCCTGGCGGTGCTCGGCGCGGGCTCGCACCTCGCTCGCGGCGCGCTCGTCGAGAACGCTGTCATCGGTGCTCGCTCGACCGTCGGAGCCGCGTCCGCAGTGGTGGGCTCGATCGTCGGCGACGACGCGGACGTCGGCCCGGGGTGCGAGGTGCGCAATCTCGCCGTGATCGGCCCCGGGGTGAAGCTCGGCCGCGGCAACGCCGTCGACCACGGGCTACGGATCGGGGCCGACCAGTCGATCCCGGACGTGGCTCTCCGGTTCTCGTGACGGACCCCAGGAGCCCGAGCCGCTTCGAGACCGTGCCCCGGCGCGTCGAGAAGCCGTGGGGTTGGGAGCTCATCTGGGCCGAGACCGACCTGTACGTCGGCAAGCTGCTCTTCGTCCGAGCGGGCGAGGCGCTGAGCCTCCAGTACCACGAGGAGAAGGACGAGTCGTGGCTCGTGCGAGAGGGGCGCGTTCGAATCGATCTCGGCACTCCGGACGATGACCTCGAGACGATCGAGGTGGAGTCCGGGGCGGCGTTCCACCTCCCTCCTCGCACCGTTCACCGCCTGACCGCCGTGGAGGACACGCTCGTGCTCGAGGTCTCGACGTCGCACCTCGGCGACGTGGTGAGGCTCGACGACAGATACGGGCGCGA
>CAVQVA010000043.1:0-142417 GCA_963716975.1 uncultured Actinomycetes bacterium
TCGCGCGAGAGGCTTTTTTGTTCCCGAGAACGAATTGAGACGGTGAGATGGAGCGGTACGACCCGAAGCCGATCGAGGAGAAGTGGCAACGCGTCTGGCGCGAGGAGCGCGCATTCGAGGTGCCCAACCCCGATCCGGCCGAGATCGACGAGCACCGCCAGAAGACGTACGTCCTCGAAATGCTCCCGTACCCGTCGGGCGAGCTGCACATGGGCCACGTCCGCAACTACATGCTCGGCGAGGTTGTCGCGCACTTCCGTCGCCGCCACGGGTACGCGGTCATGCGGCCGATGGGATTCGACGCGTTCGGGCTACCCGCGGAGAACGCCGCGATCCAGGAGGGCACCCACCCGCGCGAAACGACCCCGCGGAACATCGCCTCCATCCGCGCCCAGATGGAGCGTATGGGCTGGGCGATCGACTGGAGCCGCGTCCTCTCGTCCCACGAGCCCTCGTACTACCGCTGGACGCAGTGGCTCTTCATTCGCTTCTTCGAAAAGGGCCTTGCGTATCGGAAGGAGGCGCCCGTCAAGTGGTGTCCGAACGATCAGACCGTTCTTGCGAACGAACAGGTGGTGGACGGGCACTGCGAACGCTGCGGGGCTGAGGTCGAGGCGCGGAGCCTCGAGCAGTGGTTCTTCAAGATCACCGACTACGCGGACGCGCTGCTCGACGAGATGAGCCTCCTCGAGGAATGGCCGGAGCGCGTCCTGACGATGCAGCGGAACTGGATCGGCCGCTCCGAGGGTGCCGACATCGTCTTCCGAATCGAGGACCTGGACGAGGAAGTCGAGGTCTTCACGACACGCCCCGACACGCTCTTCGGTGCGACGTTCTTCGTCCTTGCCCCTGAGCACCGTCTGGTGCCACGACTCGTCGCCGGGACGGAGTACGAGGCCGAAGTCCTCGACTACGTCCGCCGCACGGCGGCTCGCTCCACCGTGGAGCGAGAGCAGAAGGAGAAGGACGGCGTCTTCACGGGCCGGTACGCGACCAACCCCGTGAACGGCGAGCGCATCCCGATCTGGGTCGCCGACTACGTGCTCATGGAGTACGGGACGGGCGCGATCATGGCTGTCCCGGCCCACGACGAACGAGATCATGCGTTCGCCGAGCGGTACGGCCTCGAGATCAGGCAGGTCGTCTCGCCGGGCGACGGGTCGGAGGTCGAGGGCGGCGCGTACGTGGCGCACACGGAGAACGAGGTGCTCGTCAACTCCGGCGAGTTCAGCGCCATGGCGGCGCCCGACGGCAAGAAGGCGATCGTCGAGCTGCTCGCGCGACAGGGGGCCGGGCGCACGGCAATTCGCTTCCGGCTCCGCGACTGGCTGCTCTCGCGCCAGCGGTACTGGGGTTGCCCGATCCCCGTCGTGCACTGCGAGGGATGCGGGATCGTCGCCGTCCCCGACGAAGGCCTCCCCGTCCTTCTGCCCGAGGTCGAGGAGTACCTGCCCAAGGGGCGCTCACCGCTTGCTGCCGCTGAGGATTGGGTCGCGACGACGTGCCCGAGTTGCGGAGGGCCTGCGCGCCGGGAGACGGACACGATGGACACGTTCGTCGACTCTTCCTGGTACTTCATCCGCTACGCGGACGCACAGAACGACCGCGAGCCGTTCTCGCGCGAGATGGCGGACTACTGGCTGCCCGTCGACCAGTACATCGGCGGGATCGAGCACGCGATCTTGCACCTCATGTACGCACGCTTCTTCGTGAAGGTGATGAACGACCTCGGGCTCGTCGGCTTTCGTGAACCGTTCGCGCGCCTCTTCACACAAGGAATGCTCTACCGCGACGGAGCGAAGATGTCCAAGTCCAAGGGGAACACGATCTCCCCGGACGAGTACGTCGAGCGCTACGGCGCCGACGCGGCGCGCCTCTATCTCCTCTTCATCGGACCCGTCGACCAGGACGCGGAGTGGCAGGACGCGGGTTTCGAGGGCATCGTGCGCTTCCTGCACCGCCTCTGGCGAACCGCGCTCGAGCAGGCGGAGAAGCCCACCGTCGAGCCCGTGCCCGACACGCCGTTGGCTCGAAAGGCGCACCGGACCATCGAGAAGGTCACCGACGATATCGGGCGGCGCTTCGCCCTCAACACTCCCATTGCGGCCGTCATGGAACTCGTGAACGAGATCCAGAAGTCACCGGACGACCCGGCGGCCCGCTTCGCCGTCGAGACTGCGGTGAGCGTGATCCAGCCTTACGCGTCCCATGTCGCCGAGGAGCTCTGGGAGCGGCTGGGGGGAGAAAGGCTCTGGCAGCACCCCTGGCCCGTTGCCGACCCGGCGCTGCTCGAGCAGGAGACGGTCGAGGTCGTCGTCCAGGTGAACGGGCGCATTCGCGATCGCCTGCACGTGCCCCCTGACACGCCGGACGACGAGTTGGAGGCGCTGGCGCGCGCATCCGAGCGCGTTCAGTCCCACCTGGACGGTGTGCCACCGGCCCGGGTCATCGTTGTCCCGGGCAGGCTCGTGAACTTCGTGACGACCTAGGCAGGCGCGGCGGCGCGGCCGGGGCCGCGCCGCCGCGATCGGCACAGGATTAGGGCGAAGCCGTTCCCCATCCGTGACCGGCGTGCGGCCACGATCGGCTCATGCCGTCCGTCTCGGTCTCTCGCTCGACGGCGCTCGTCGTCATCTGCGCGCTCGTCGCCGTGCTCGTCATTGCCGGCCATCGGCTGGCGGGCGCTGGTGCCGCGAGCGCGCCCGAGGTCGTCGCACCGCTCGAGCCCGTCGCCACCACAGCGGCGTCGCTACCGCGGTTGGTGGTCCACGTCGTGGGCGCGGTTCGTCGGCCTGGTCTCTACCGACTGCGCGACGGCTCACGCGTCGCGGACGCGGTCTCTCGAGCTGGAGGCGCCAGGCGCAACGCCAACCTGGCCGGGCTCAACCTCGCCGCGCCGCTCGTCGACGGCACGCAGGTGCTCGTACCCGCCCGGGCCCCTGCCGTCGTCTCCGGGTCGGCGGCGGGTGACGGCACCGGCTCGCCGGCTGTTCCCGCACAGAAGGTGAGCCTCTCGACGGCGACGGCAGAACAGCTCGACGAGCTCCCCGGGGTGGGACCTGTCACCGCGCAGAAGATCCTCGACTACCGAGCCGAGCACGGCTCCTACCGATCGGTCGACGATCTGGATGCAGTACCCGGCATCGGTCCGACGCGGATCGAGCAGTTGCGCGACCTCGTGACCCCGTGAGGGATCTCGTCGAGCTGCACTGGCCGGCGCTCCTCGTCTCGTCCGCGTGCGTCGGGCTTGCGCTCTCGAACTGGGTCCCGGGTGCGTGGGCTGTCGTCGCCCTACTCGCTACGGGGAGCCTCGTGATGCTCCTTCTGGCCGGCACCCAGTGGCGCCTGGTGGCTTTCGGGCTCGCGCTCGCTGCTCTGGGCCTGTGGTGGGGATCGCTGCGGGTCGAGGCCATGGCACGGAGCGTGCTCAGTTCCGAAGTGGGCGCCTCGGGAGAGGCAGAGCTCGTGGTCGCCGGTCCTCCGAGGCAGACCGCCTGGGCGGTTCGCGCACTTGCCGAGGCGCACTCCTTCCGAGGACGACGCCTTCACGAACGAGTGTTGCTCGTGCTTCCCTTGGGACGATCGCCTCCGCGCGGGGCCATCCTCGAGGCGGCGGTCCGCGTGGCCGAGCCACGCACGGCCGGAGCCGAAGGCGGATTCGACGAGAAAGCCTGGCTCGGACGTCAGGGAGTTCACGTGGTCCTGCGTGCGAGCTCGTGGCATCAGACCGGACGCCGGGGCGGCGTCGAAGGCTTCGGTGACCGGCTGCGCGACCGGGTCGAGCGCGCCGTCGGACGAGGAACCACCGGTCGGAGGCGAGCGCTGGTCCTCGGCGTCGTCCTCGGCGAGGACGAAGGTCTCTCCGACAGCGTTCGGCTGGAGTTTCGCCGCTCGGGTCTCTACCACCTGCTTGCCGTCTCTGGCCAGAACGTCGCATTCATCGCCCTCGGGATCTACGGGCTCGGCTGGCTGCTGAGGCTGCCGCGCCTCGTCCGGGAGCTCTTCGTGCTGGCGGCGATCGCCTCGTACGTGCTTGCCGTCGGCTGGCAGCCGTCTGTCGTCCGGGCCGGAGTCGCCGGCGGGCTGGCGTCGCTCGCCTGGATCGTCGCTCGCCCGAAGGACCGCTGGCACTTCCTCGCCGTCGGCGCGCTGATCTTGCTCGCGTGGGCGCCCGCCAGCGTGCTGGAGCCGGGCTTTCAGCTCTCGTTCGCCGCCGTCGCGGCGATCTTCGTCGGCCTTCCACGCGTCCAGCGCATTGCCGAGGGGTATCCGGTGCCGAGGCGCGTCGCCGAAGCCCTCGGCGTCGCGGTGGTCTGCGGCGCGGTGACCGCTCCCATCGTGCTCGTTCAGTTCCACTCGGCTCCCGTCTACACGGTCCCCGCGAACGCTCTCGCAGAACCCGCGATGCCGTGCGTCCTCGCTCTCGGGCTCCTCTCCGGAGTCGTCGATCCCCTGTCGCCCGACGCGGCGACCGCACTCGCGTCGCTCGCCGGCTGGGCCGCCGCATGGCTCGGGCTCGTCGCGCGCCTTGTCTCCGGGTTACCAGGCGCCTCGGTGGGTTCCCGCACTGCGATGTGGATCGGGCTGGCCGCTGCTGCAGCCGTGCTCGCGTTCCGGTTCGAGCGATCTCGTCGCGGCACGGGGCGTGGAACGGCGATCGCCGTCGCCACGGGACTCGTGCTCGTGGCGGCAGCGGGGGCATGGTCGCTCCGTCCCCCTCCAGCGTGGCACGCACCGGCGGGGTTCCGGGTGACGTTCCTCGACGTCGGACAGGGTGACTCGGCGCTGCTCGAGACGAGATCCGCCCGTGTCCTGGTCGACGAGGGGCCGCCCGAGGCGGATGTCGCGAGGCAGCTCACGCGGATGGGTGTCCGCTCTCTCTCGGCGATCGTCCTGACGCATCCCGAGCGGGATCACGTGGGCGGAGCCGCCGACGTCGTGCGTCGTCTTCGAGTCGGGGTCGTGCTCGACCCGTTTCTCGCCGCAACCGGGCCCGATCGCAAGGAGGCAGTCGCTGCGGCGCGTGAGCGCGGCGTCCCCGTCCGCCAGATCAGAGCCGGCTCGGAGCTCCGGGCGGGAGGCCTCGTGCTTCGAGTGCTCTCGCCGGAGGGTCCCGGGCTGCCGAGCGAGAACCCGAACTTCAACGCCGTGGTCATCGTCGCGACGTACGGCGAGACCGATGTGTTCTTACCCGCCGACGCCGAGTCGGAGATAACCGCCAGGCTGCCGCTCCCCGCGGTCGAGGTGCTCAAGGTCGCGCATCACGGATCCGAGGATCCGGGTCTCGCCGACGAGCTCCGGACTCTTCGGCCCAGGATCGCGGTCATATCGGTCGGGCGCGGCAACGACTACGGGCATCCACGGCCAGGGACTCTCGCCGCGCTGGCGGCGGCGCCGGGACTCACGGTCTACCGGACCGACCGCGACGGACGGGTCGTAATCGAGGCCGACGAACGCGGTCGGCTGCGCGTACGGACGGGCGGATAGGGTTGCGACGTGGCGTCCGAGCAAGACCTGAAGCCCGTCTACCTCCTGACCGGGAGCGATCGTCCGAAGATCGAGACCGCCCTCGTCCGCCTGAAGGGCCGCTTCGCCGCCGAGACGGCCGAGGTCGTGAGCGCGACGGACACGCCGGGAGATGCTGCGGTCGCGCTCTGCAACGCGGGGAGCCTGTTCGGGGAGACGAGGCTCGTGGTCGTCGAGGACGTCGACGGTCGCAAGGACTCCGACGGGCGCCGCAAGGGTGGCTGGAGAGCAGCGGACGCCGAAGCCGTGGCCGCGTATCTGAAGAGCCCGGCACCGAGCACCGTCCTCTGCCTCGTCGGCGAGGACGTGAAGAAGACCTCCGCGCTCGGGAAGGCATGCGCGAAAGCGGGGGAGATCCTCGAGTACGCAGTCGCGAAGAAGCAGCTGAACGGATGGGTAGCCGAACGGTTCCGGCAGCGCGGCACCCGCGCCGAACCCGAAGCGGTCACGGCTCTCGTCCAGCTCGTGGGCGAGGACCTGCACGCGCTTGCCGCCGAGATCGACAAGCTCGCGACGTGGGCAGGCGACGAGCCGATCGGCGAGCGGGAAGTCCTCGAGCTGGCCGCTCCCGCAGGCGACGAGCCGGTCTTCCTGCTGACCGATGCCTGGGGCGCTCGCAACACGGCTCGAGCACTCGGGGTCAGCGAGACGATCTTCGAGCGCAGCGCCAAGCCCCGGCGCGACACTGCGAGCCGTCTCGCGGGCGCGCTCGGCTCGCACTCCGGACGGCTGAGTGCGGTGAAGAAGCTTGCGGCCGACGGCGTCAGGCCGCGCGATGCGGCGGGACAGCTTCGGATGCACCCGTACTACGCAGAGAAGCTGTTCGCCCAGGCGGAGGCGTTCTCGCCGGAGGAGCTTGGAGCTGGAGTCGTTCGGCTCGCGGAGCTCGACGGCGCGCTCAAGGGTCGCAGCAAGCTCGCGCCGGACCTCGAGGTGCAGCGAGCGCTCATCGACCTGACGTCACAGAGCGCCCCGCCCGGTCGGCGCCGGACGTAACGGGCCGGGCGGCTTCGCCGGCATCGTTCGCTGGCTCAGCTGGCGCTGGCTCAGCTGGCGCTGGCTTAGCCGGCTGACTTAGCCGGCCGAGCCGGCGGCGATCTTCGCGGCCTGCGACTTCTTCCGCGCGGCCGTGTTGGCATGCAGCGCGCCGCGGCTCGTCGCGCGGTCGATCGTGCGTACGAGCTCCCGGTGCTCCGAGGTCACGCGTTCGGCGTCGCCGTCCGCGGCAGCGCTCTCGAGCCGCTTCGTGAGCGTCTTGATCGTCGAGCGGTAGCGCAGGTTCTCGAGGTGCTGCCGCCCCTGGATCCGTACGCGCTTCTTCTGCTGTTTGATGTTCGCCATAGCCGAGGAGATGCCCGGTACTGCCTGTCGGTGCGCGGGCCGCCGCGATGGTAGCAGGAGCCACTGAGACAATCCGGCGTCGTGACGTCGTCCGAGCTCCCCGATCCTGCAGTCGACGCCGAGCACGGCGATCGGCGTCGACTCGCGCGATCTACGGCCGTCTTCTCGATAGCGACGGCCGTGTCGCGCGTCCTCGGGCTCGTGCGGGAGATGGTCTCCGCGTACTTCTTCGGCGTCAGCGGGAAGATCAACGCGTTCACAGTCGCGATCCAGATCCCGAATCTCGTCCGCGCGCTCGTCGCCGACGCCGCGTTGTCGGGCGCGTTCGTCCCGGTCTTCAGCGAGCTGCTCGAGCGAGGAGAGCGGAAGCGCGCGTGGCGCGTCGCTTCGACGCTCTTCTGGCTGACGCTCCTGATCCTCGGCGGTCTGACGGCGCTTTTCATCCTGCTGGCGCCGCTTCTCATGAGGCCTTTCGGGGACCCGGGCGGCGACTTCGACCTCGCCGTCGGGCTCTCGCGGGTCCTGTTCCCGATCGTCGTCCTCCTCGGCCTGTCGGGAATCGTCGTCGGGATCCTCAACACGTACCACCATTTCGCGTTGCCGGCGCTCGCGCCGATCGCCTGGAATCTCGTGATCGTCCTCGGGCTCGTCCTCGGTGTGCCGCGGATCTCGAGCGAGAACGCCCAGCTCTATCTCTATGCGGGCGTCGTCGTCCTGGGGACGGTCGTCCAGCTCCTGCTCCCCTTCCCCTGGCTGCGGCGGCTCGACGGCCGCTTGACGATGGTCATCGACTGGCGCGATCCGGCGGTCCGCCGTGTGCTCACGCTGATGCTCCCGGTCACGCTGACGATCGGGCTCATCAACGTGAACTTCCTGGTCGACACGCTGTTCGCGTCTCGCCTGCTCGACCCGGAGCTCGCTCCGACGGCGATCGACAAGGCGTTCCGTCTGTACATGCTGCCGCAGGGTGTGTTTGCCGTCGCCGTGACGACCGTTCTCTTCCCGACGCTCGCCCGCCTCGCCGCGCGGGGCGACGACGCCGGTCTGCGTCGTTCGCTCGACTCGGGGATCCGGCAGATCGCGTTTCTCCTGATTCCCGCGAGCCTCGTGACGATCGTGCTCGCCACCCCGATCGTCAGGCTCGTGTACCAGCGAGGCGAGTTCACGGCCGAGGACACGACGATCGTCGCGCAGTGCCTGCAGGCGTTCTCGATCGGCCTCGTCTTCAACGGCTGGATGCTTATCCTCAACCGGAGCTTCTACGCCGTCCAGACGAACTGGATGCCGACCGGCGTCGCGGTCGGTGCGGTGGGTCTCAACGCTTTGCTCGACACGTCGTTCTACCGCCTCGGGATCTGGGGCATTCCGCTCGCGACGGCGCTCGTGAACGTCGTCGCGGCCGCGACGCTGTTCGTGCTGATGCGCCGTCGAGTCGGCCTCGAACGGGTCGGTAGGACATTCGGCGTGATCGTCAGGGTCACGGTGGCTTCGGTGCTCGCCGCTCTGGCCGGATATCTCGCCTGGTACGCATCCGACCGTCTGTTCGGACTCTCGTTCGCAGCGCAACTCGTCAGCGTCGGGGCGGGCCTGGCGGCGACGACGCTGCTCTACGCCGCGGGCGCCAAGGCGCTCGGGGTTCGCGAAATGGAGGCGCTGCTACTGTTGCGCGGCCGGCGCGAGACACCTCCCGAGTAGCGCCGAATTCCTATGGAGCAGGAGCGGATCCGCAACTTTGCGATCATCGCGCACATCGACCACGGCAAGTCGACGCTCGCCGACCGCATTCTCGAGCTGACGGACGCGGTTCCGGAGCGCGAGATGCGCGAACAGATCCTCGACTCGATGGAGCTCGAACGCGAACGGGGGATCACGATCAAGGCGCAGGCGGTGCGCGTGCTCTGGCGCGGCCACGAGCTGAACCTGATCGATACGCCCGGCCATGTCGACTTCACGTACGAGGTCTCGCGTTCCCTCCAGGCCTGCGAGGGAGCGCTGCTCGTCGTGGATGCCGCGCAGGGGATCGAGGCGCAGACGCTCGCGAACGCCTACCTCGCGCTGGAGAACGAGCTCGAGATCGTCCCGGTCGCGAACAAGATCGACCTTCCGCAGGCCGATCCCGACGCGACGGCGGCCGAGCTCGCGGAGCTGCTCGGCGACGTCCCCGAGCACGTGCTCCGCATCTCGGCCAAGACCGGCGCAGGAGTCGAGGACGTGCTCGACGCGATCGTCGAGCGGATCCCGTCCCCGCACGGCGAGTCAGACGCGCCACCGCGGGCTCTCATCTTCGATTCCTCATACGACCAGTACCGCGGCGTTGTCGCGTTCGTCCGGGTCGTCGACGGACGGTTCGAGACGGGAGAGCCGCTCCGCGCGATGGCGCAGGGGACGTCGTTCGACGCGGAGGAGCTCGGCGTCATGTCGCCCGCGCGGGTTCCGATCGACTCGCTGACGGCCGGCGAGGTCGGCTACGTGATGACGGGGCTCAAGGACGTCTCGCGCCTTCGCGTCGGAGACACGCTGACGTCTCGGCGCCGGCCCGCCGGTGAGGCGCTTCCGGGTTATCAGGACGTCAAGCCGATGGTGTTCGCGGGCATCTTTCCGACGGACTCCGACGACTACCCGGAGCTGCGCGACGCGCTCGAGCGGCTCAAGCTCAACGACGGCTCGCTCTTCTACGAGCCCGAGACGTCGCAGGCGCTCGGCTTCGGCTTCCGTTGCGGCTTCCTTGGCCTCCTGCACATGGAGATCGTGCGCGAGCGGCTCGAGCGCGAGTTCGACCTCGACCTGCTCATCACCGCGCCCACCGTCGCGTACCGCGCGACGAAGAAGACGGGCGAGGTCGTCGAGGTGCACAACCCCGCCGAGATGCCGAGGGAGGTCGAGCAGGTCGAGGAGCCGTACGTGATGGCGTCCGTGATCGTCCCGAAGGACTACGTCGGCCAGGTCATGGAGCTCGCGACCGAGAGGCGGGGCCGCTTCGACCACATGGAGTACCTGAGCGAGGGCCGGGTCCTCCTGTCGTACGAGCTCCCGCTCGGGGAGATCGTCATGGACTTCTACGACCAGCTGAAGTCGCGCACGCGTGGCTACGCGAGCTTCGACTACGACATGGCCGGGTTCCGGCCCGGTGAGCTGTCCCGGGTCGACATCCTCGTCGGCGGCGAGCAGGTGGACGCGCTGTCGCTGATCGTCCACCGCGAGGAGGCCTACGAGCGCGGCCGCCAGCTCGTCGAGCGCCTGAGAAAGGAGATCCCTCGCCAGTTCTTCGACGTCCCTGTGCAGGCAGCGATCGGATCGCGCGTCATCGCTCGGGAGACCATCAAGGCGAAGCGGAAGGACGTGCTCGCCAAGTGCTACGGCGGTGACATCACTCGCAAGCGGAAGCTGCTCGAGAAGCAGAAGAAGGGCAAGAAGCGGATGAAGCGGGTCGGCGGGGTGGAGGTGCCGCAGGAGGCCTTCCTCGCGGTCCTAAACCTCGGGGACGAGAGGAAACGCTGATGGGCGTCCGGCACCTCTACGTGCACCTGCCGTTCTGCGCGCATCGCTGTGGTTACTGCGATTTCGTGACGGTCGTCGGCCGCGGCGACGAGCACGCGAGATACGTCGACGCGCTGCTCGGCGAGCTCACGCTCGAATCAGGCGTTCTCGCCGAGCATGTCGAGACGGTCTTCGTCGGCGGCGGGACGCCGACGTTCACCGAGTCCGGCTCGTTGCGCCGGCTTCTCGATGCGCTCCCGCCGGCGAACGAGCTCACGGTCGAGGCGAATCCGGAGACGGTGACGCCCGAGCTGGCTCGGCTGCTGCGAGCGGCCGGTGTCAACCGTGTCTCGCTCGGTGCCCAGAGCTTCGAGCCGCGGCTGCTGGCTGTGCTCGAACGGCGTGCGAGCCCGGACGACGTCCGCCGGGCTGTCTCACGCCTGCGCGACGCGGGCTTCGACAACGTCTCCCTCGACCTGCTCTACGGGATCCCCGGCCAGAGCCCGTCAGACCTCGAACGAGATCTCGCGGAGGCGCTGACTCTCGCTCCCGAGCATCTGTCCTGCTACGAGCTCGAGGCCAAGCCCGGGACTCGGTTCACACATACGCACGGTGACGAGCTGGAGCGCCAGGCGGAGGCGATGGAGGAGTACTACGAGCAGGTCGTCGACACGCTGACCGCCGCGGGCTACCGGTGGTATGAGACGGCCAATTTCTGCGTCGAGCCCACGACGGCCGGCGGGCGCGACCTCCGGGCCCGACACAACCTCGCCTACTGGCACGGGCGCGACTACCTCGGCGTGGGCATCGGCGCCGTGTCCACGGTCGCCGGTGCACGGCGGCGCAATGCGCCCGGGCTCGCGAGGTACTGCACAGCACTCGAGGCCGGTGAGCCGCCTCCGTGCGAGATCGAGATCATCGACGAGGAGACACGGACGCGGGAGCTGCTCCTCCTCGGTCTGCGGCTGGACGAGCCGGTCGCGATCGACGTCGTCCGGCCGGCGCTCGATCAGGAGGCCATGGAACGGCTGGCGGCGCGCGGCCTCGTGCAGCTCGTGCCCGACGCGGACGGCAGCGGTGGACACGTGACGCTGACCCGCCGCGGACGTTTTCTCGGCGGTGGCGTCACCGCAGAGCTCACGTCGCTCGCAGCCGTCTGACCGTCCGGTCGCGCAATACCTGGAAACGGCATGGGGCACGGGTACCATCGGACGGAGATGCAGCTCTCGCCTCGAAAGCGCGAGATCCTCCGGAACGTCGTCGAGGAGTACGTGGCCACCGGCCAGCCGGTGGGATCGCGCATGCTCGTCGAGCGCTCCGGGCTCAAGGTCTCGTCGTCGACGGTCAGGAGCGAGCTCTCGGAGCTCGAGGGAATGGGGCTCCTGACCCACCCGCACACGTCGGCCGGCAGGCTCCCGACGGAGACCGGCTACCGGATGTACGCGGAAGAGCTCGTGGACGCCGTCGAGGGACGTCCGGAGGCGCTCGGCGTCGACCTGAGCTCGATGCGAGACGAGGTCGAGGACGCGCTCCGGCTGACGACGGAGATGCTCTCGCAGGCGACCCGGCTGCTCGCTCTCGTGTCGGCGCCGTCGCTCGAGGCGGCCACGATCCGCCACGTCGAGGTGCTCGCGCTTCAGCCGACGACGGTCATGGTCGTGGCCATCACGTCGACCGGAGGGGTGACGAAGCGCGTCTTCCGGTTCGACGAGCCGATCGACTCGGGTCTGCTCGCGTGGGCGTCCGAGTACCTCGCCGAGCGCCTCACCGGAGTCCGGCTCGGGTCGAGCGCGGTGCGGCGCATTCTCGAAGCGCCCGAGCTCGGCGTGCGCGAGCGCGCGTTCATGACATTGATCGGCTCTGCCGTCCTCGACGCGGGCTCGGAGGAGGCACCGCAGGTCTTCGTCGGCGGGGCACCCGGGCTTCTCGAAGAGGCCCGCGCGGACGAGCTCGAGGCGACGCTTCAATTGCTCGACCTCCTGGAGCGGCGTGCGGCGGTGCTCGAGCTCGTGGGCGAGGCTCTAGAGCCGCAGCGACCGGTGGTGCACGTCGGGCCGGAGCTCTCGGGTGGCCACATGCGGGAGCTCTCGATCGTCGGGTCGACATACGGGCTCCGGACGAGACCGCTCGGGGCCGTCGGCCTCGTCGGGCCGTTGCGCATGGACTACGAGAAGGCGATTCGCACGGTGCGCGCCGCGGCGTTCGAGCTCTCCCGGTTCGTCGAGGACGTGTACGAGGACGACTGAGCCGGTGGCGACGACCGAACGCGATTACTACGACGTCCTGGGTGTTCGCCGCGACGCGGGCGACGCCGAGATCAAGCGCGCGTTTCGAGCGCTGGCGCGAGAGCTGCACCCTGACGTCTCGGACACGCCTCAGGCCGACGAGCGGTTTCGCGAGGTCGCGGAGGCATACGAGGTGCTCTCCGATCCGGACAAGCGCGCGACCTACGACCGCTTCGGGCACGCCGGCCTGCGCCACGGCGGGTTCCAGCCGACGTTCGCAGACTTCGGCAGCATTGCCGACATCTTCGCCGCCTTCCTGGGGGAGGATCTGCTCGGCGCGGCGGGCATGCGTGACCGCCGGCCGTCACGCGGAGGGGATCTTCAGACGCAGGTCGAGATCGAGCTCGAGGATGCGTTCAGGGGTCTGCGGACGTCCGTTTGGGTCGACGTCGCCGAGCCGTGCGAGAACTGTGACGCATCGGGCTCCGAGCCGGACACGGGTTTCCTCAACTGCAGCACCTGCAACGGCTCCGGGATGCTGCGCAGGATCTCGCGGAACGTCTTCGGGGAGTTCGTCAGCCAACGGACCTGCCCGCAGTGCGGAGGCGAAGGGCGCGTCCTCGAGGCGCCGTGCAAGGTGTGCAAGGGAGAGGGACGGACGGTCTCGAGGAGACAGCTCGAAGTCGAAGTTCCCGCGGGGATCCACGACGGGCAGCGGATCCGTCTGCGCGGCGTCGGCCACGCGGCTTTCCGTGGCGGGGAGCGGGGCGACGTCTACGTCGCGGTCCGTGTACGCACGGATCCCCGGTTCGTCCGCGACGGCGACGACCTGCACACGTCGGTACGCCTCACGATGATCGACGCGTCTCTCGGGAAGGTCCTGCACATCGACGGTGTGGGCGGCGACCTCGAGCTTCGTCTGAAAGCCGGGGTGCAGCCCGGCGAGGTGCGCGTCGTAGAGGGCGAGGGGATGCCTTCCCTCGGCGGCTCGCGGCGTGGCGATCTCTACGTTCGACTCGAAGTTGCCGTGCCGGCGAAGCTGACGGACGAGCAGCGGCAGCTGCTCGAAGAGTTCGATCGCACGACGGGCGACGACGCCTATGCACAGGAGGACGACGACGAGGGGTTCTTCCGGCGGCTGAAGAGCGCGTTGCGGTAGACGCGATCCGCCGTGTCGCGGTTGTCCTCCCCGCGGCGGAGGCGGAGATCGCCCGGGCGCGGATGCTCGAGCTCGCGCCGACGGGACTCGAGGAGGTCGAGCGCGGCGATCAGGTCGAGATCGCCGCCTATCTGGACGAGGCGGGGGAGGAGCTGCTGCGTGGCGTCTTCCCCGATGCGAGCTCGACGTTGGTCGAGCCCGGCTGGCAGGAACGCTGGCGCGAGTTCCACCGCCCGGTGTCCGTCGGCGGGGTCTGGATCGGGCCGCCGTGGGAGAACGCTCCCGGCGGTGGGCTCGTTGTCGTGATCGATCCCGGCCGCGCGTTCGGGACGGGTGCGCACCCGACCACTCGGCTGTGCGTCGAGCTCCTCGCAGCCCAGAGCCGCGGAAGCCTCCTCGACGCGGGCTGCGGCTCCGGCGTCGTCGCGCTCGCGGCGGTGCGCCTCGGGTTCGGGCCCGTGATCGCGGTCGACGTCGATCCCATCGCGGTCTCGTGCGCGTGTGACAACGCAACGAGGAACGGTGTCGTCCTCGACGCGCGGCTCGTCGACGTTCTCGAAGAGGACCTGCCCGTCACCGACCTCGTCGTCGCGAACATCGCGCTCGGCGCGGTCGAGACGCTTCTCCCTCGTCTGCGAGCACGTCGGGCGATCACTTCCGGCTACCTCGCGGGCGAGGTCCCGGCGGCGCGCGGCTGGGAAGCTGTCGAGGAACGCAGGCTCGACGGCTGGGCGGCGCACGTGCTCGACTCGTAAGCTAGACGACCTGGTGGCCACGTTCTCCGTCAGCTTCCTGGGCTGCAAGGTGTCGTTCGCCGACGCGCAGGCGACGCGCGAGCGACTCGTCCTGGACGGGCACTCGGAGTCGTTCGAGGACGCCGACGTCGTCGTGGTCAACACGTGTTGCGTGACGCACGAGGCGGTATCGAAGTCGCGGCAGGCGCTCGCGCGTGCAGCCCGCGGGCATCGGCGCGTGTACGCCACCGGCTGCGCGGCTCGTCTCGAAGGTGCGTTCGACGGCCTGCCCGAGAACGTGCGCGTCATCTCGCGGACGGGCGACCAGGCGGCGGCGGCGGTCGCGATCGATGTGGGCCCGCTCGGATGCACTCACAGCGAGCCGCGGCTCGAGCGCACGCGCGCGTTCGTGAAGATCCAGGACGGTTGCTCGTTCTCGTGCGCGTTCTGCGTCATCCCCCTCGTCCGAGGCGGCACGCGCAGTCGACGCGCGGATCAGGTGCTCGCCGAGATCCGTCGCCGTGTCTCGCAGGGCCACCGCGAGATCGTGCTCACCGGTGTCAACCTCGGGTGCTTTCGCGATCGCGAGGCCGGATACACGCTCGCACGGCTCGTGCGCGACGCCGGAGCGCTACCGGGAGTCGAGCGTCTTCGACTGTCCTCCATCGAGGTCAATCATCTGAGCGCGGATCTCGTCGAAGCTCTCGTGGAGACCGATCGCGCCTCGGCTCACCTGCACGTCCCGCTCCAGTCGGGCGACGACGGCGTGTTGCGGGCGATGGGACGGCGGTACTCGGTCGCGCAGTACCTCACCAAGATCGAGCCGCTCTCGGGCTTCAATCTCACGACCGACGTGATCGTCGGGTTTCCCGGCGAGGACGACGCAGCCTTCGAGCGCACGCTCGCTGTGGTCCGGGCGGCCGGGATCACGAAAGTGCACGTCTTCCCGTACTCGCCCCGACCCGGAACGGTCACGGCTGCGGCGGACACCGTCCCGCCCGCGGTGAAGAAGGAGCGCGGCGCGCGCTTGCGAGCGCTCTCGACCGAACTCTGCCGGCGGCGCTGGGAGTCGAAGGTCGGGACCACCGACCGTGTGCTCGTCGACCGCCCCGGGCGCGGGTACGGCGACGACTATTCTCCGTGGCTCGTCGACGCGCCCGTCGGCGATCTCGTCCGAGCCCGCGCCGTCGGGTCCACTCCGGAGGGAATCGTTGCCGTCGCCGCCTGACAGCCAGTGTCTCTTCTGCCGACTCGTCGCCGAGGGGCAGCACGTGCACAGTGGGGAGGGGTTCGTTGCGATCCGGGACATCAACCCGATATCCGAGACCCATCTCCTCGTTATTCCGGAGCGGCACGTGGACACGTTCAAGGAGGTCGACTCCTTTCCCGACGAGGAGGCAGGGCGCATGCTTCGGTTCGTGGCGGAGACGGCGCGTACAGCAGGACTGGAGGACTACCGCGTGCTCGTGAACGTGGGCGCCGGCGCCGGGCAGAGCGTCTTCCACCTGCATTGGCACGTGCTGGGCGGACGGGTCGACGCGAGCCGCATCGCCGATGCGCTGGAGACGGTGTGAGCCTCGTCGAGCGCATCGAGTCCGACCTCAAGGAAGCCCGGCTGGCCCGCGACGACGACCGGCGGGACGCGTTGAGCCTCATCCTCAACTCCTTGCGCCAGGCGCAGAAGGAGCTTCAGCGCCACCTCTCGGAAGAGGAGGGGCAACAGGTGCTCCAGCGCGAGCGGAAGCGACGAGTCGAAGCGGCGGAGGCGTTCAGGGCGGGTGGCCGGGAGGAGCGGGCCGAGGTCGAGGAGCGCGAGCTCGTCGTGCTCGAGGAGTACATGCAGGGCCAGCTCTCGGAGGAGGAGATCGAGGAGATCATCGACGACGTCATCTCCGAGGTGGGCGCCACGAGCATCCGGGACATGGGGCGTGTCATGGCGGGCGTCATGCACCAGGTCTCCGGACGCGCCGACGGCTCGACCGTCAACCAGCTGGTCAAAGAGAAGCTCGCCTAGTCACGTCTCCGCCTCCCCCGAGCGAGGCGTTGCCGAGCAGGGGGCTCCAGCCGATGGAGATCGCATGCGGCGGTTCCTGCGGCTCACGATCCTCCTCGGCGTGTCTGCGCTCGTCGTCGTGCCGGCGGCGTTCGCTGACGACGCGTATGTGTTCCTCAACTCGGAGGAACAGGCCAAGGTCGTCGCGCTGGTCCGAGAGGATCCACGCATCAGGGCGACGATCGGCGATGCCCACGTGCAAGTCGAGGACGTCCTGCCGTGGTCGGCCGACGGCACGCGGAAGACGCTCATGGGAGGAGGTGCCACGCTCGTCTTCGACAGCCCGCGCGACGTCGACGCCGACTGGCCGCTCATGGACTTTCCGGACGGCCCGGACCAGTACACGATCACGAACATGCACTACCGCGTGCTGGGCGCCGACGCGATCGACGCGTGGGTGGATCTCCGGAAGGGCCGTGTCGTCTCGTTCGACGTTCGCGACGGCACCGTCGACGAGACGACGATCAGGGAGGTCGCACCCGCGCGCACAGAGCGGAGCACGCGCGACGAAAGTGGTCCAGGTGGTTCCCACAGCGCCCTCGTGGCGGCGCTCATCATGGGCTCACTGCTGGCGAGCGGTATCGCACTCGGTACCCGGTACGGAGCGGCGGCCGACTGAGTGTGTCGAGTGCCGCTCTTCCTAGACTGAGAGCGTGCACGAGGTACTGGATGTCCCGAACGAGGTGGCCGCCGAGCTCGCAGGGGTCGAGGACGGCGTTCTCGACGCGCTCCGCGAGCGGCTCCACTGCTCGATCTCGCTGCGCGGCAACCGCCTGACGCTCGACGGCGAAGGCGAGCACGTCGCGGCTGCCAGGGCCGTCGTGGACGAGCTCGTGGAGCTCGTCGAGGGCGGCCATCAGATCGGGCCGGACACGGTCGGCGCGGTGCTCGCCGCGCTCGACCAGGCCGAGGACGTGCGCGACGTGTTCGAGGACGTCGTGTGGCGCCATCGCGGCAAGAAGATCACGCCGAAGACGGTCAACCAGAAGCGCTACGTCGATGCGATCCGCCAGGGGACGGTGACCTTCTCCGTCGGCCCGGCCGGGACCGGCAAGACCTACCTCGCGATGGCCCTCGCGGTCGCCGCGCTCACCGAGGGCGAGGTCGGACGCATCATCCTGACCCGACCCGCGGTCGAGGCCGGCGAGCGGCTCGGCTTCCTCCCCGGCGACATGCTGGCGAAGGTCGATCCGTACCTGCGGCCGCTCTACGACGCGCTCTACGACATGCTCGATCCGGAGCGGCTCTCGGGCTACATGGAGCGCGGGACGATCGAGGTCGCACCGCTCGCGTTCATGCGCGGGAGGACCCTGAACGACTCCTTCATCGTGCTCGACGAGGCGCAGAACACGACGCCGGAGCAGATGCAGATGTTCCTCACGCGGCTCGGCTTCGGCTCGAAGATGGTCGTGACCGGCGACGTCACGCAGGTTGACCTGCCGCGGGAGCAGGCGTCCGGTTTGATCCAGGTACGCGAGATCCTCGCCGGCATCGACGGGATCTCGTTCGTCGAGTTCGGGCACGAGGACGTCGTCCGGCACAAGCTCGTCCAGCGGATCGTCGAGGCGTACAAGCGGCATGCCGAGGAGACCGGCACCGCTCGCCGACGCTGAGCCGTGATCTCGATCGAGACGTCCAACCGAAGCGGCGTCGCCGTCGACGAGCAAGCCGCGGGCGAGCTCGCTCGCTCCGTGCTCGAGCGTGAAGGCGTGGACGACGGTGAGCTCGGCATCGCGTTCGTCCCGCCCGGAGAGATCCGCGATCTGAAGCGCGAGCACCTCGGCATCGACGAGGAGACGGATGTCCTCTCGTTCCCGATCGATGGACGCAACCGGGTCCCGGACGGCGTTCCCAGGGCGCTCGGCGACGTCGTGCTGTGCCCGCAGGTCGTGGGAGAGCAGTGGCGCGCGCCGCTCGTGCACGGGCTCCTGCACCTCCTCGGCTACGAGCACGGTGACGAGATGGAGGCGCGCGAGCTGGAGCACGCGCGATGAGCCCCCGCCAGACCAGTCAGTCCCTCCTGCAGAGCTTCAACTACGCGACCGAGGGGGTCATTCACGCCCTGAGGACGCAGCGGAACCTCTGGATCCACTTCGGTATCGCGGTCGCCGTGCTGATCGCGGCGCTCGCCTTCGGCGTGACGAAGATCGAGCTGATGGTGCTCTTGCTCGCCATCACGTTCGTGCTCGTCGCGGAGCTCGTGAACACGGCGATCGAGGCGGCCGTCGATGTTGCCTCGACCTCCTTCGACCCGATGGCGAAGCTCGCGAAGGACATCGCCGCCGGAGCCGTGCTCATCGCCGCGCTGAACGCCGTTGCGGTCGGCTACCTCGTGTTCTCGGGCGCCGTCGCAGACAGGAGCTCGCGCTTTCTCGACCGGCTCGCCAACGTCCCAGAGGAGCTCACGCTCGTCGCGCTCGCGATCACGATCATCGTCGTCATCGCGATCAAGGCCATCACCGGCCGCGGGACTCCGCTCCGTGGTGGCCTACCGTCGGGCCACGCGGCGGTGGCGTTCGCGGGTTGGATGGCGGTCACCCTCGTGCTGAGCGACGCCGCGCATCACTTCCTCATCTCGTCACTGACGTTCATCATGGCGTTGCTCGTGGCCCAGACCCGTGTCGAGAGCGGTATCCACTCCACCTCCGAGGTTGCGACCGGAGGCGTCCTCGGCGCGCTCATCACGCTGGTGCTCTTCCAGGCATTCGGATGACCATCGCTCGCCTTCGGCTCGCTTTCGTGGGGGAAACCATGTTTCCCCCACGTACCCCCTTCTTTTCCGAGAACGTGGGGGAACCTCCCGGTTCCCCCACACCCCCTCCACACGATCATCGGCCTGGAAATCGCCGATGAGCGAAACGACCTCGACCGACCTCGAGCTCCTGGAGCGCGCGGATGCGGCAGCGGCCCGCGCCTATGCGCCCTACTCGAACTTCCACGTCGGCTGCGCGGTCCTCGCGCGCGACGGTCGCGTGATCGAGGGAGTGAACGTCGAGAACGCGGCGTACCCACTCGGCGTGTGCGCCGAGCGCACCGCGTTCGCGCGGGCCGTCGCCGAGGGCTATCGACCGGGAGACTTCGAGGTCGCCGCGATCTCCGCGTCTCCGTGCGGCGGCTGCAGGCAATGGCTCCACGAGATGGGCGTCGACCGCGTCGTGTTCCGGAACGGGGGCAGGGTCGTCACGATGACGACTGACGAGCTTCTCCCGGAGTCGTTCGACTCGTCCAACCTCGCTTGAGATCCGGGATCGTCGCCGTTGCTGGTCGGCCGAACGTCGGCAAGTCGACGCTCGTGAACTCCCTCTGCGGCGAGAAGGTCGCGATCACGTCGAAGGTGCCGAACACGACGCGGCGCCGTGTCTTCGGCGTCGCGAACGGGCCCGACTATCAACTCGCGCTCGTCGACCTTCCCGGCTTTCAACGGCCGCTCGACGAGTTGACCGAGCGCATGCAGGCAACTGTGGACTCTTCGTTCGAGGACGTCGACGCAGTCCTCCTCGTCGTCGACGCGCGCGAGCACATCGGCGCGGGCGACCGCTTCGTCGCGCGACGCGTGTTCGAGCTCGGGAAACCGGTGATCATCGTCGTCAACAAGGTCGACCGCCTGAAGGCCGGCCACGTGATCTCACAGATGAAGGCAGCGGCCGAGTTGGGCGACTTCCATGCGCTGCATCCGGTCAGCGCGTTGACGAAGGACGGCATCGGCGAGCTCCGGGACGACCTGGTCTCCCTGCTGCCCGAGGGACCCGCGTACTTCCCGCCCGAGCAGGCCACGGACCTCACCGTCGAGGAGCGGGTCGCCGAGGTGATCCGCGAGAAGGCGCTCCAGCTCACGCGCGAGGAGGTTCCGCATGCGGTGATGGTCGAGGTCGACGAGATCGGCGAGAAGGTCGTGCGGGCGTTCGTCTACGTCGAGACCGAGTCGCAGAAGGGGATTCTCGTCGGCAAGAAGGGCGCGATGATCCGCGAGATCGGAACACGCGCCCGGCCCGAGGTCGAGGCGCTGGTCGGGCACCCGCTTTTCCTCGAGCTACAGGTCAAGGTACGGCCGAAGTGGCGGCGCGACTCGAAGCTGCTCGAGCGGCTCGGGCTCTAGGGTGGCGGCGCTTCGATCGTCTGCGTTGTGACCAGGATTACCGCCGGGGAGCCTGGTGGCTGGCCTGAGTCTCTCGGGAAGAGGAGTACGGCGGCGACGTAGCCGATGACAGCGACGAGGAGCACCACGGAAATCAGGCCGAACCGGCGAGACACGGTCGGAGTAGGCCGAGTGTCGCGGACAGTGAATTTCGTCCACTAGAGCGGTCGGCGAGGTTGCGAACGGCTAACGCGACTCAGGGCTACACTCGGACGGTGGCGCAGGCGCCCGCACTCATCGGCGGGTTCGAGCTTCCGCTCGAGCCGCGGCTCCCTCGAATCGGCTCCGTCGACGCGGTCGCGCTCGAGGAACGCGCGGCGACGCTCGCGAAGCGCTCGATCAAGCGCGAGTCGAAGCTGCACGCGCTCGAGCTCGCGATTCGCATGATGGACCTGACGACGCTCGAGGGGCAGGACACCCCTGGGAAGGTCGCCGCGCTCTGCGCGAAGGGGATGCGCCCGGATCCGGTCGATCCGAGCATCCCGTCCGTCGCCGCGATCTGCATCTATCCGAACCTCGTGACCATCGCAAAGGAGCGTGTAGCGGGGAGCGGCGTGCGCGTCGCGTCGGTCGCGACCGCCTTCCCCTCGGGCCAGTCGCCCACCGAGCTCAAGGTCGCCGAGACGAGAGCGGTGGTCGAGCTCGGCGCCGACGAGGTGGACATGGTCATCGACCGCGGGGCGTTTCTCTCCGGCCGGTACGCAAAGGTGTACGACGAGATCGTGCGCGTGAAGGAAGCGTGCGGCACCGCGCACCTCAAGGTCATCCTCGAGACCGGTGAGCTCGGCACCTACGACAACGTCCGCCGCGCGTCGTTGCTCGCGATGGCCGCCGGAGCGGACTTCGTCAAGACCTCCACGGGGAAGATCAACCCCGCGGCGACGCTGCCGGTGACGCTCTGCATGATGGAGGCCGTCCGCGACGTGTACACGGAGACCGGGCGGATGGTCGGCATCAAGCCGGCTGGCGGGATCAGGGCCTCGAAGCAGGCCGTGCAGTACCTCGTCCTGCTGTACGAGACGCTCGGGCGAGAGTGGATGACGCCGGAGCTCTTCCGGTTCGGCGCCTCCTCGCTCCTGAACGACGTCCTCATGCAGATCCGCAAGGAGAAGACGGGGCGCTATCAGTCCGGCGACTACTTCACCATCGACTGATGGCCCAGGTCGAGAAGCGGTCATCCGCCGTTCCTGCGCCGCTCGAGTGGGAGTACGCGCCTGCGCCGGAGGCGCGCGACATCGTCCAGATCCGCGAGAGCTACGGCCTGTTCATCGGCGGCGAGGAGGTCGCGGCGCGGTCGGGTGAGTCGCTCGTGTCGATCTCGCCGTCGTCGGAGGAGCAGTTGTTCGAGTTCGCGCTCGCGGGGCCGGAGGACGTCGGCCTCGCCGTGACCGCGGCTCGCTCGGCCTTCGAGGACGGTTGGGCCGAGATCGCGCCCTCGGAGCGCGCGAAGTACCTCTTCCGCATCGCGCGCATCCTCCAGGAGCGCTCGCGCGAGTTCGCCGTGGCCGAGTCGCTCGACGGAGGCAAGCCGATTCGCGAGTCACGCGACGTCGATCTGCCGCTCGCTGCGGCGCACTTCTTCTACTACGCGGGTTGGGCCGACAAGCTCGAATACGCGTTTCCGAACCGGACGCCGCGGCCCGTCGGTGTCGCCGCGCAGATCATCCCCTGGAACTTCCCGCTGCTGATGCTCGCGTGGAAGATCGCGCCTGCGCTGGCCTGCGGGAACACCGTGGTGCTGAAACCGGCCGAGACGACGCCGCTGACCGCTCTTCTGTTCACCGATGTCTGCCGGCAGGCGGAGCTTCCGCCCGGCGTCGTGAACATCGTCACGGGCGACGGCACGACCGGCGGGCATCTCGTCAAGCACGAGGGCATCGACAAGGTCGCGTTCACCGGTTCCACGGAGGTCGGCAAGCTGATCATGCGCGAGCTCGCCGGCCGGGACGTTCGCCTGACGCTCGAGCTCGGCGGGAAGGCCGCGAACATCGTCTTCGACGACGCCGCGCTCGACCAGGCGGTCGAGGGCATCGTCAACGGCATCTACTTCAACCAGGGGCACGTCTGCTGCGCGGGCTCGCGGCTCCTCGTGCAGGAGTCGATCTACGAGCCGCTGATCGAGAAGCTCAAGCGGCGTCTGTCCACGCTGCGGGTGGGGGATCCGCTCGACAAGAACACCGACGTCGGCGCGATCAACTCGCGTGAGCAGCTCCAGCGGATCGAAGCGCTCGTCGCGAGCGGGGAGGAGGAGGGCGCGGAGATCTACCAGCCGGAATGCCTGCTGCCCGAGCGCGGCTACTGGTTCCGCCCGACGCTCTTCACGAACGTCGCGCAGAGCTACCGGATCGCGCAGGAGGAGATCTTCGGGCCGGTGCTCTCGACGCTGACGTTCCGCACGCCCGAGGAGGCGGTGGAGAAGGCGAACAACACGGCGTACGGGCTGTCTGCCGGCGTGTGGACGGAGAAGGGCTCGCGGATCCTGTGGATGGTCGAGCGCCTGCGCGCCGGCGTCGTGTGGGCGAACACGTTCAACCGCTTCGACCCGACGTCGCCGTTCGGCGGCTACAAGGAGTCCGGCTTCGGGCGCGAGGGCGGCCGCCACGGGCTTGCGCCGTATCTGAGGTTCGAATGACAAGCAGCCCCCCACCCTGGGTGGGGTGTTCGGCCACCCTCCACCCACCGCCGAGCCTAGTCGCGGTACCGCCACACAGGGGACACGTCTTCGCGCCAATGGTGCGCCGATGTGCCCACACCTGTGAGAAGACCGGGGACCATCGGTGACACGCCTCCCGGTCAAGAAGACGTACAAGCTCTACATCGGCGGAGCTTTTCCGCGCTCCGAGTCCGGCCGCACGTACGAGGCCGAGGGGCAGAATGTCGCGCACGCGTCCCGGAAGGACGTCCGCGACGCGATACGCGTTGCACGCGCCGCGCTCCCTGCGTGGGCAGGTCTGACGGCCTACAACCGCGGGCAGGTCCTCTACCGCCTCGCGGAGATGATGGAGGCGCGTGCGTCCGATCTCGAGGCGGTGAGTACGGGCCGCGCCGAAGTCGAAGCGGCGATCGATCGGGTGGTCTGGTATGCGGGGTGGGCCGACAAGCTGCCCCAGGTGCTCGGCGGCTCGAACCCCGTCGCCGGCCCGTACTTCGACTTCACGATTCCGGAGCCGACGGGCGTGGTCGCGATCCTCGCGCCACCGGAGCCGCCGCTCTCGGGTCTCGTCTCACGGATCCTGCCTGCGCTCGTCGGTGGAAACACCGTCGTCGCCGTCGCATCCGAGCACCATCCACTGGCTGCGATCGAGCTCGCGGAGGCATGGGCGACGTCGGACGTCCCGGCCGGGGCTATCAACATCCTCACCGGCTTCGGCGACGAGCTCGCCCCCTGGCTCGCGGGTCACATGGACGTGAACGCGATCGACCTCACGGGTGCCGACGGGAACCGGGCGGAGCTCGAGCGGCTCGCAGCCGACAACGTCAAGCGGGTCGTGCGCTCGTCGGGCGATGTGCAGAGCCCCTGGGAGATCGAGTCGTTCCTCGAGCTCAAGACCGTCTGGCATCCGATCGGTCTGTAGCCGCCAGCCTCGGGGAGGCCCGACGCCGGCTCAGCCGCGGGTCGCGTAGACGGCCTGACGGAGGCTCGAGCCGACGGGCTCGGAGGCAAGAATCCAGACTGCGAGCGGACGCGCTCCCGCGTAGTGCACGGAGAGGTAATCGGCCAGCATCCGTCCAGAGGTCGTGTTCGGCATCCATTCGACGCGCATGGTCTGCGCAGAGAGCAGACGTGGAGGTGTGAGCCGTCGTCCGTCCGGTCCGACCTCCACGAGCTCGGCGTCGATTCCCTGGGCACGGACGACGTAATAGACGAACGCCGCGCGGCCCGAGACAGGGTGGATGCCGATCGCCGGGAGCAACGCGTTCTCGCCCGACGTGACCGCGCTGGGGGACGTCCATGCGCGGCCGTCCGTCGACGTCGACACGACGACGCCGTTCTGTGCGCAGCCGGCACTGAACCGGCAGTCGTGCCACGTGGCCCATACTCGGCCGGACGGATCGATGTCCGCAGAGGGCAGTGGAAAGAGACGGAGCCCGCGCATGACCCGTGTCTGGACGTCGGCGACGACCGTCGGCGCTCCGAACGATGTGCCACCGTCAGCGGACACCGTGGCGCCGATCCGGCTCCCCTCCCACAGGAAGACGGCCACGATCCCGCCGTCCGGGCGGATCACCGGAAACACTCCGACCGCGTCGTTCACCGGGATCCTCGCGGGGGCGGACCACGTAACGCCTCCGTCGTTCGACGTCAGTGAGGCCAGGCTGTCACCGCGGAGCGTGTCCGTGTACATGAGGTAACAGCGGCCGCGGAACCGGCTCGCTGCGCCGTTGTCGCAGATGAGCCAGTTCTTGTCGAACGCCACATCGGCTGACGTCGCGTCCTCGATCGCGGTCACGGGGTTGCTCCACGTGAGCCCGTCACTCGACCGGCTGACGGTCAGACGCGTCACCGGGCCGAGTGCCAACGTCCCGATCAACCACGAGCCGGTCGTGGCGTCGTAGGCAACGGCGGGATCGGTCGCCCGCACGTTCGTTCCGGCCGGAACGCTCGCTCCGGTCAAGCCCGGAAGAAGGCCGCTCCTCCAGGTTCGACCGTCGTCGGTCGAGACCGCGAAGCCGACGTTGTTCGCCGCCCCGTCGAAGCGGCGGCCGACCTGGAATGCGACCACCGTCGTGCGACCGACCGTGAGGCTGTCGGGCTCGACCTCCGTCTCGTGCTGGCCGGTGGGGTCCGTGTACGGGTCGCGCGAGAGCCGGCGCGAGACCAGCTCGCAATCGCTCGTGACCTCGTCGAGCTGATCCGCATCGACGACGTCGAGCCCGCCTCCGCACTGAACGCGGTCTCTGCCCCCGTCGTACTGGGCGACGATGCGGTCGTTCCCGGGGCCGCCGACCATGACGTCCCGTCCGGCACCGCCGGAGAGAAGATCGCCACCTCCGACACCCAGGATCCGGTCGCTTCCGCCACGGCCGAAGATCGCGTCTGCGCGCGGCGTCCCGACGAGGACGTCGTTCCGATCCGTGCCCTGGATCGTGCGTGCAACGGCGGTTCCCGTCACTGCGAGGCCGACGAGCGCGAGCAGTACGAGCGTGCGGCGCATGTCGTCAACGGTAGACGTCGCACCGAGCCGGGTGTTTGCTCAGTAGCATCCCGACCGGTGAGCAAGCTCAGCCAGGCGATAGCCGAGGGCGATGGAATCTCCGTGCTCGTCGAGGTCTCGGACGGGCACGAAGCCGGGAGAGCGGAGAGCGACGGCGCCGACGCCCTGGTCGTCAGGACGGGCGCAGGAGACGTGCGAGACGCATCGCAGCTCCCGCTGCTCCTCGTGGGGCTGACCGAGGGCGCCGGAGCCGTTCGAGCCGACGCGATCGTCGTGCCTCCGGACGTCGCGGTCTGGGACGACGCGCAGCAGCTCGGGGTCGAGTGCGTCGTGCGGGTATCGGATCCAGACGAGCTCGAGCACGCGCTCGAGGAGCTGGACCCGGAGGTCTTCCTCCTGAGCCCGGATCCGTCGTCGGACGACGACGCGCTGGAGATGCTGCTCGCTCTCCTCCACGACGTGCCCGCGGGGAAGCTCGCCATCGCCGAGTTGAAGGACGCGTCTGCAGAAGACGTCGCCGAGCTCGAGCGTGCAGGGGTCGACGCGGTTCTCGTGATGCCGGGCGCCGTCGCCGCCCTCGCGTCGATCGCGCCTCCCGAGGTCTAGCGCGCCGCGCTAGGCGAGGACGTTGCTCGCCAGGAGCCATTCAGGCGAGAGTGTCCGTCGTGTGGCAGTGGCTTCCTCGAGGGCGACGTCGACGATGTCGCCGCCCCGAGAGGCGACCATTCGCCCCCAGGATCCATGTGTGGCCAACTCCACCGCCCGTAGGCCGAGCCTGGTAGCGAGCAGTCGGTCCCGTGCGGTCGGGGTGCCGCCGCGCTGCACGTGACCGAGCACCGTCACGCGAGTCTCGAAGCCCGTGCCGCGGGTGATCTCGTCGGCGACGACTTCTCCGATCCCTCCCAGCCGGGCGTATCCGTACGGGTCGAAGTCCCGGACGACGGGGGTCTCCGTTGTTCCGGATCGACGGGTCAGCTGATAGCCCTCGGCGACGACGATGATCGAGTAGTCCCTGCCCACCCGGTGGCGCTTGCGAAGGTGATCGCAGACATCCTCGATCGGTGTCGGCACCTCGGGGACGAGGACGACGTCCGCTCCGCCCGAGATTCCGCTTGCCGCGGCGATCCAGCCGGCGCTCCGACCCATGACCTCGACCACGATGACGCGGTTGTGCGACTCGGCCGTCGTGTGCAGACGGTCGATCGCCTCCGTGCACACCTGCACCGCCGTGTCGAAGCCGATCGTGAAGTCGGTTCCGGCGAGATCGTTGTCGATCGTCTTCGGGACGCCTACGACGCGATAGCCGTGCTCGGAGTGGAGTCGGTGGGCGATCCCGAGCGTCCCCTCGCCCCCGATCGCGATGACGCCGTCGAGCCCGAGTCGCTGGGAGTTCCCGAGAACGGCTTCCACCCCACCGTCCTCTCGGAATGGGTCGTAACCGGACGATCCGAGGATCGTGCCTCCGCGCGGCAGGATCCCGGAGACGGCGTCCCGGTCCAGGCTGACGAAGTCGTCCACGGCGAGTCCATGCCAGCCGCGACGGATCCCGATGATCTCGTGGCCGTCCGCTGTCGAGCTGCGCACGATCGCCCGAATGGCGGCGTTCAGGCCGGGGCAGTCGCCGCCGCCCGTAAAGACCGCGAAGACGCTCATCTAGTAGAGGAACATCGGCTTCCCGAGCACATGCCGGACTTTCGGGCGGTACTCGTCCGCGTCGTAGAGCTCGTCGACGTCGACGCGCTTGACGCCCTCGCGGACGACGGAGATCGGCACGGTCGTGTACGTGCCGCTCCTGAGGGAGACGAGGCGACCGGTGTCCCCCTCGAGAGCCAGGTCGGCGGCCATCACTGCGTAATTGGTGGCGACCATGAGGTCGAGCGAGTCGGGGGTGCCCGAGCGCATGAGGTAGCCGAGCTGCTGGTAGATGATGTCCTGGCCCGTCCGCTCCTTCAGCGCCTCGCCGAGAAGCTGGCCGACTCCACCGAGCTTGCGATGGCCGTACGCATCGGCCTCGCCCGAGAGGACGAGCTCACCGCTCGCTGGAACCGCTCCCTCGGAAACGGTCACCATCGCGTACGAGGACGGGTTCTCGCTCTTGTCCTGGAGGAGAAGGGAGGCGAGCCGGTCGAGGTCGTAGGGCACCTCCGAGATGACGGCGCGGTCGACGCCCGCGAGGTACGCGGTGATCAGGGACGTCTCGCCGCTGTAGCGGCCGAAGAGCTCGATGACCGCGATCCGCTCGTGGCTTCCCGTGCTCGTTCGAAGGTTGTGGATGAACTGCACGCCTCTCGTGACCGCGGTCGAGAACCCGATGCAGTAGTCCGTCCCGTGGACGTCGTTGTCCATGGTCTTCGGGATCGCGATCACCGGGACGCCCTCGTCGTGAAGGCGCAGCGCATACGACAACGTGTCGTCGCCGCCGATCGGGACGAGCGCGTCGATTCCGAGGTGCTCGATCACGCGCAGGACGTGTCCGGTGAAGTCGTACGGCTCGTCGCCCTCGGCGCGATCCGCAAGGAATCCCGGAACCTCGCTCGCGCGCACGCCTCCGGGATTCGTCCGCGATGTGTGCAGCACGGTCCCGCCGGATCGGTCGATCGTGCGGACGGCGGCCGGGTCGAGCCGCTGGATGTGGCGCTCGTTCGTCGAGGGGTCGTCGGGGTCGAGGTTGAGGAGGCCCGCCCAGCCCCTCCGGATGCCGAGCACCTCGTGGCCGGCGTGATCGGCTCGGTTCACGAACGCCTTGATGCACGGGTTCAGACCCGGAACATCACCACCGCCGGTGAGGACCGCAAGGCGCATGCCGCCAGACTAACCATGGTGCCGCGCCGAGTACCATCGCGTACAGCCGGAGTGGCGGAATTGGCAGACGCGCGGGACTCAAAATCCCGTGTCCTCAGGGACGTGTGGGTTCGACCCCCACCTCCGGCACCTCGCGTCGTTATCCGTGCAGACGCTCAGCGCTGACCCTGATGCTCCGCGCAAAGGGCGGCTGTACCCTGAGCTGTGGAGGTGCGTATGCGCCGGTTGCGGATTGTGCTTGCCGGAGTGGCGGCTCTCGTCCTCGGAGCCGCTGTTGCGTCAGCATCGAGTGGTCACGAAGCGGTCGCATCTCGCAATGAGCCGGTGGTCGGACCGAAGCTCGCGGACGAGCCTGGCAGCATCATCGGTGCGTTCACAGCTCGGAGCTACGCGCCCGGCGAACGCGCCGTACTGCGCGTCTTCTCGAGGTCGGGTCCCTTCTACGTCCAGGTGCTACGCGTCGGCTCTGCGGCAGGTCGTTCGAGCCGAGCCGATCCGGTCTCGGGAACGCCTGTCACCGGGCGACGACGCGTCGTTCCGAATCGAGCCGGCGAGCAGCGTGTCGTCGTTCCCATGGGGCCCTGGGAAAGCGGAATGTACTTCGCGAAGCTGACCAGTTCGAGGGGCGAGCTCGGGTACGCCCCCCTCGTATTGCGCGCCAGGCGCCCGAGCTCGAGTCAGGTCCTCGTGGTGTTGCCGACGAACACATGGCAGGCCTACAACTATCGCGACGTCAACCGTGACGGGATTGGCGACACCTGGTACGCGAGCCCGGACGTGCACGTCGTCGACCTCGCCCGTCCCTATCTGAACCGGGGCGTACCGTCCCAGTCGCGAAAGTACGACCGCGGCTTCGTTCGTTGGCTCGCAGCGACGAGAAAGCACCCTGACTTCTTCGCTGACGAAGATCTCGAGGACGTCCCGAGCGGGAAGGTGCTGGCGAGCCACTACCGGCTCGTGATCTTTCCCGGACACGAGGAGTACGTGACTCGGCACGCGTTCGACGTGATCACGCGCTTTCGCGATCTGGGCGGTAGCCTGGCTTTCCTCTCGGCAGACACGTTCGTGTACAGGGTCGAGCTCCGCGGCAACCGCATGATCGGACGCACGAAGTGGCAGGAGTTGGGCCGCCCTCCGGCGGCACTGACCGGGTCCGACTACGTCGACTGGTGGCAGCGCCGCTATCCCAGTCGGCCCTACGTGGTGGTGGGCACGCGTTCGGCCCCGTGGCTCTTCGCCGGTACGGGACTCCGAGACGGCTCCGCGTTCGGCAGTTTCGGGATCGAGGTCGACGCCACGAGCGCGGACTCTCCGCGTTCGACTCGAGTGCTCGCCCGCATCGCGGACATCTTTGGACCGGGGCGCTCCGCCGAGATGACGTACTACGAGACGAACCGGGGTGCAAGAGTCTTCGCCGCGGGTGTCATGAACTTCGGCGGCGGAGCCCGCCATGCTCCGGTCTCCTCGCTTCTCGAGAACCTCTGGCGACACCTTTCGGCTCGCTAGCCTCACGGCCCTAGATCCGAGCGGCGCGACGCGCGACGTCGCCAAGCACGCCGACCGCTCTCGTAACGGCGAAGCGAAGGCACCGAGTCGGTTTCCCGGCATGACTCGTTGGTACCCTGGCCCGGTCGCACCCCGCCTCTCCTTCTTCTCGTGAACCGCCGCCGCCTCGTCGTCGCCGCGGTCCTGGTCGTCGTTCTCGGCGTCGCCGGCGGAGTCGGCATCTTGTGGTGGACGTCGCAGCCGGAGAGCAAGCTCGGGTCGTCGACTGTCGAGTTCGTGCCGACTCAGCCTACGGTCAACCCGCCGCAGCTCCGGGAGCCTCTGCCCTGGCCGATGTTCGGCTACGACGAAGCGCGTACCCATTTCACCCCTGTCCACCGACACCGCCCGCCATTCGCCGTCGCCTGGATGGTCCCAGCGCGTCACTACATCGAGTTCCCGGCGAGCGTCGCCGACGGCCGCGTCTTCGTGGCACAGGAGGAGGGTCGGTTCTTCGCTATCGACGCAGACACCGGGAAGATCCTCTGGGACCACCAGTACCCGAACTGCCTGGCGTCGTCTCCGCTCGTCCGCGGCGACGTCGTCTACCAGTCCCTCCTCCCGAGACCGTGCGACCACGGCCAACGAGGCCTTCCCGGACTGATCATCGGAGTCGACGTGAAGACAGGCAAAGAGGTTTGGCGCTTCACCGGGTCAGGCTCGAGCGAGTCGTCGCTTCTCGCGGTCGGTGGGCTCCTGTACTTCGGCAGCTGGGATCACAATGTGTACGCGGTGGACATCGGGACTCGCCGCGTTCGCTGGGTGACGGAGACGGACGGGGAGGTCGACAGCTCCCCCGCGTACGCAAGCGGGACGATTTACATCGGCACGAACGGGGGGAGCATCTACGCCCTGGACGCACGCACGGGCACGATTCGCTGGCAGGCACGGTCGTACTCACACTTCCCGCGCGGCCGTGAGTACTTCTACGCAACGCCGACGGTCGCGTATGGGCGTGTGTTCGCAGGGAACAGCGACGGATGGGTCTACGCCTACGGTGCCAGGACGGGACACTTGCTCTGGGCTCAACAGGCAGGGACGTACGTGTACACCGCCCCTGCCGTCTGGAATCAGACGGTCTATGTCGGCTCGTACGACGGCAAGGTGTACGCGTTCGACGCGGCCACCGGGCGGCTCCGCTGGACGTACGAGGCGGCCGGCTCGATCCACGGCGCACCGACGGTCATGGCGGGGCTCGTCTATTTCTCCGTGTGCGGCACGTGCGGCACAAGAACCGGGGTCCGCTACGCGAAGAAGGGACCCCCTGGGACCTTTGCGCTCAACGCGAGGACGGGGAAGCTCGTCTGGTCGTTCTGGGATGGTCGGTACTCGCCCATCGTTGCGGACGAGAAGCGCGTCTACCTCATGGGCAAGTCGCGGGTCTGGGGCGTCCAGCCGTGTCCGAAACGCTGGACTCTGACCCGCTCGAGGCCGTACCGCGGTCTGCGCCAGCACTGCTGAGCCGCTCGTCCCGCTACCCGGCACCTCGCCGCAGCGGATTGATTTGTGCTCGCCGATCTCGGTTGCGCCATGCGGCCGGGGGACGGATACTTGCCGCACGCTGGTAGTGCCGGCGCAAACGAGGTCATCCGAGGTGAGGAGGAAGAGCTTGACTATTCGAAAGAGCGTGGTCGCCGTACTGGGCCTGCTCGTTGCCGCATTGGCGCTCGTGGCCGCCGGCTGCGGCGGGAGCAGCAGCAGTAGCGGCGGTGCGCCCGAGGGGGCGCCGACGGCGCTGCCGTCCTCGTCGTGCGGGCCTATCCAGTACGAGGGCGAGGGCGATCCGCAGCTGCTGATCGCTTCCGACCTGCCGCTGCAGGGATCGTCGCGCACGCAGACCATCCAGATCCAGGACGCGATCAAGTACACGCTTGGCCAGCAAGACTGGAAGGCCGGGGACTTCAACGTCGCCTACCAGTCCTGCGACGACGCGACCGCGCAGGCAGCCAAGTGGGATTCGGGCAAGTGCTCCCAGAACGCCAACGCCTACGCGTCCAACGACCACGTCGTCGGAGTCATCGGGACCTTCAACTCCGGATGTGCTGCGATCATCATCCCGGTGCTCAACCAGGCGTCGGACGGTGGCATTGCGATGCTGTCGCCGGCGAACACCGCCGTGTGTCTGACGACGACCGCCGGGAGTTGCTCTTCGACCGAGCCCGACCAGTACTACCCGTCGGGCACGCGCAACTACGCACGCGTGGTCGCGCATGACGCGTTCCAGGGCGCAGCCGTGGCCGAGTTCATGCAGACCAAGGGCGTGAAGAGCCTGTACATCCTGAACGACAAGGAGACGTACGGGCTCGGCATCGCACAGAACCTCCGCGACTCGGCCGAGTCGCTCGGGATCAACATCGCGGGCTTCGCGGCCTGGGATGCGAAGGCGTCGAGCTACGAGGCGACCTTCCAGAAGATCGGCCAGACCGATGCGGACGCCGTGTTCCTCGGCGGCCTCATCGACGATAACGGCGCCCAGTTGATCAAGGACAAGGTCGCCGTGCTCGGGCCGAACAACGGCAAGGTCGCGCTCTACGCTCCGGACGGCTTCGCCACGCAGGCGACGATCGATGAGGCCGGCTCCGCATCGCAGGACATGTGGATGTCCGTCGCGGGTACGCCGATCGACGCGTATTCGGGAGCCGCACAGGAGTTCGTGTCGGGCTTCACCGACCAGTACCTGAACGCGAGCACGCCGATCGACCCGTACGCGGTATTCGGCGCCCAGGCGGCGGTCGTGATGCTCGATGCGATCGCGGCGTCGGACGGCTCGCGCAGCGACATCATCACGCAGTTGTTCGACACGTCGGTCTCGGACGGCTACCTCGGCTCGTTCTCCTTCAACGAGGACGGCGATCCGCAGGACGCCTCCGGGACGATCGTGCAGTTCACGATCTACAAGGCAACGACGAAGCTGGTGACCGAGACGACGATCTCGCCTCAGCAGTCGACCGTCGACGCGGCACTGCAGCCTCCGTCGAGCGGCGACACGACGAGCACCGGCTAGATCCAGGCCAAAAGAGAACGATGACCGAGGGAGGGCGATGCCCTCCCTCGGTGTTTGTGCAGCTATTTACTCGCGCGGCGGCACCTACTACAGTCGTCCCCCATGTCCACCGCTGCGAGCCCCGACATGAAGCGGACGGTCGCCCTCCTCCACGTGCTGAGGAGCGCGAAGCTGATCGACTACATCGGCCTCACGCTCGTCGGGATCGTCGTCCTGTGGCTCCTGATCAACTTCGCCATGGAGCCCGTCAACTTCATCAATGTCAGCTTCATCGGCCTGACGAACGGCTCGATCTATGGCGTCGTCGCCCTCGGGTACACGCTCGTCTACGGGATTCTCCAGCTCATCAACTTCGCGCACGGCGACGTCTTCGCACTCTCCGGGCTCGTTGCCAGCACGGTTCTCTTCTCGCTCCTCAACCTCTCCGCGGACTCGAGCACACTCGCGATCGTGGGCGGCATCCTCGTCTGCCTCCTCATCACGATCCCGATGTTCGCGGCGATCAATGCGACGATCGAGCGCGTCGCCTACAAGCCGCTGCGAAAGGCACCGCGACTCGCCCCGTTGATCACCGCCGTTGGGGTGTCGTTCATCGTCCAGAACGTCTCGCTCGCGCTCTACGGTGTCCAGCCGAGGAGCGCCTCGGAGCTCATCCCGCGAACGGCGGTGTTCACTATCGGCGGCGTCGAGTTCAAGTGGAATCAGCTCGTGGCGCTGCTGATCGTCGTTCCGGTCTTGGTCGTCCTCACGTGGTTCGTCCGCTCGACGCGGCAGGGGAAGGCGATGAGGGCGGTTTCGCAGGACCCGGACGCGTCCGCGATGATGGGAATCGACGTCAACCGGACGATCAGCGTCACGTTCGTCATCGCGGGGTCGCTGGCCGCCGCGGCAGGGCTCGTGTTCCTGCTCGAGTACAGCATGCGGTACGACACGGGCTTCGAGCTCGGTCTCATCGCATTCACCGCGGCGGTCCTCGGCGGGATCGGCAACCTCCCCGGAGCGGTCCTCGGCGCGCTGCTCATCGGGTACATCCAGGCGTTCAACGAAGGGTTGACCTGGCATGCGGCCGGTAGTGACTGGACCCGGTCGATCGTGTTCGGCGTCCTGATCCTCACGCTCGTGTTCAGGCCGGAGGGCCTGCTCGGCGAGCGGACTCCCGAGGGCGCATGAACGCGCTCGTGGAGAAGCTCGACCCTCGCCGCTGGACCACCGGCTCTCGGATCGCGGTCGCTCTGATCATCGTCGCAGTGATCTACCCGTACGTCGTCGTCGACCTCCAGGACTTGCCACTGATCGGCGACTTCGTGCCTGCGACCGGCTCGCTGGTCGTGATGCTCGCGTTCACGATGATGGCGGTCGGGCTCAACATCGTCGTCGGATATGCGGGGCTGCTCGACCTCGGCTACGTGGCCTTCTACGCAGTCGGCGCCTACACCGCAGGCTGGCTCGCCTCCGCCCAGTTCGAGCAGGTCACGATCCACATCGGAGGGATCGGCGTCCAGAAGGACTTCCCGGGAATCCACATCAACATGTGGTTCGTCCTCGTCGTCGCAGGCCTCACGACGCTTGCGGCGGGAGTGATCATCGGGCTGCCGACGCTCCGTCTCCGCGGCGACTACCTGGCGATCGTGACGCTCGGATTCGGGGAGATCCTGCCCGTGGTCATTCGCAACGGCGACAGCTTTGGGGGCTTCAACCTCACGAACGGGGCATTTGGGATCCGACCGATCGACTCGCTCGGGTTCGGCCGGGCCGGAAGCGCGATCGGGTTACCTGAAGACTTCAGAGCTGCCAGCGACAGGGCGATCTGGTGGTACTTCACGGCGATCGTCCTCCTGCTGATCACCGTCTTCGTGAGCGTCCGCATCCGCGACTCGCGCCTCGGCAGGGCGTGGATCGCCATCCGCGAGGACGAGACTGCGGCCGCCGCGATGGGCGTCCCGCTCATGCGCACGAAGACGTGGTCCTACGCGATGGGGGCCTTCTTCGGCGGCGTCGCGGGAGCCTTCTACGCGAGCTTCAAGGCTGGCGCGTTCCCGGCTGACTTCTACTTCAACATCTCGGTGTTCCTGCTCTGCATGGTGATCCTCGGCGGGATGGGGAGCGTGTGGGGCGTGGTCGTGGGCGCGCTTCTCCTCACGTACCTGAACGTCGAGGGCCTGGCGACGATCGGGACGAAGGTGCAGGAGGCGGGGCTCGACTTCGACCCGACGCAGTACCAGTTCGGCATCTACGGGTTCATCATCGTCGTCGTGATGCTCTTGCGGCCGACCGGGCTGATACCCGAGCGGCGGCATCGCGTGGAGTTCGAGGAGGGAGTCCACGACACCCCGCTGTACGACGTGACCCACGAAGGCTCATTGACCGACCGGAACCCGACGGACGACTGATGGCGACCACCGCTATCGAGCAGACGGCGGCAACGGACCGGGCCGGCGGCGACCTCGTGGTCACCACCACGCTCCGCAAGGAGTTCGGCGGCCTCGTGGCGACGAACGACGTCGACTTCACGATCCCGCGCGGGGCGATCGTCTCGCTGATCGGGCCGAACGGAGCGGGCAAGACGACGTTCTTCAACATGCTCACGGGTGTCTACGCACCGACGTCGGGCTCGATCACATTCGACGGGGAGGAGATCGGTGACCTCCCGCCGCACACGATCACGAAGCTCGGCATCGGGCGGACCTTCCAGAACATCCGCCTGTTCCAGGAGATGACCGCGCTCGAGAACGTGCTCGTCGGCATGCACTGCCGGCTCCACGCCCGGATCATCCCGTCGATCCTCCGCACACCCGGTGTCAAGAGGGAGGAGCGCGAGTCCCGTGAGAAGGGGCGCGAGCTGCTCGCGTACTGCAATCTCAGCGGGAAGGGCGGCGATCGCGCCGGCTCGCTCTCGTACGGAGATCAGCGGCGACTCGAAGTCGCTCGCGCGCTCGCAACCGAGCCCAAGCTGCTCCTGCTCGACGAGCCGACGGCGGGCATGAACCCGCAGGAGACCGCGGAGTTCACGGGCTTCGTGGCGAAGATGCGCGACGAGCTGGGCTTGACGATCCTGCTGATCGAGCACGACATGAAAGTCGTCATGGGCGTGTCCGAACGCGTCACGGTGTTCGAATACGGCGAGAAGCTCGCCGAGGGAACGCCGTCCGAGATCCAGTCGGACCCCCGCGTGATCGAGGCGTACCTGGGGCAAGGCGCGGCCGGATGAGCGCGACTGCGGATCCGGCGACCGGTCGCATCCTCGAGCTCGAGGACGTCCACGTCTACTACGGCGCTATCCACGCGCTCAAAGGCGTCTCTTTCCACGTGAACGACGGCGAGATCGTGACGCTCATCGGCGCAAACGGTGCCGGCAAGTCGACGACCCTCCGTGCGATCAACGGGCTGAATCGGCCGCGCCAGGGGGCGATCCGCTTTCGGGGCAGTGACATCACGCGGGCCTCGCCGCACCGGATCGTGAAGGACGGGATCGCCCAGAGCCCCGAGGGCCGACGTCTGTTCCCGCGCATGTCGGTGACCGAGAACCTCGAGATGGGAGCGTTTCAGCGAGCGGCGACGAAGAGCGAGCTGAACGCGGACATGGACCGTGTCTTCCAGCTCTTCCCCCGGCTCCACGAGCGCCGGTCGCAGAAGGCCGGGACGATGTCGGGCGGGGAACAGCAGATGTGCGCCATCGGCCGTGCCTTGATGGCGCGGCCCAAGCTCTTGCTCCTCGACGAGCCCTCGATGGGCCTCGCGCCGATCTTCGTCGACCGCATCTTCGAGACGATCAAAGAGGTCAACAAGGAGGGAACCCCGGTGCTGCTCGTCGAGCAGAACGCCCTCATGGCACTCGACGTCGCGAAGCGTGGCTACGTGATGGAGACAGGGCTCATCGCGCTCGAGGGCCCGGCTTCCGAGCTGAAGACGAACGAGCAGGTCCGCAAGACGTACCTCGGCGAGACCTAGCGGTCGGCCGGGCGCTCAGCCGACGAGGAGCGCCGGGTACGGCGGCGCGAGGAGGATCCCGATTCGCGCGCGTCCTCCCGAGAGGCCGTGCGCCATCTCGAGCGCGCTGCCGATCCCATGGCTCGGGACGAACCCGAGCGTCCGCGCCACATTCGCGTCGCGGCACCCTGCGACGATGACCCGTCCGAGCCTCGAGAGGGCGGGAGCGCAGCCCGCCCAGTCGGCATACGGAAGAAGTGGATGGCACGCCTCCCCGGCCCGATAGGCGTCGAGAGCGCGGATGTCAGAGGCAGCCGCGAGCTCTGCGTCAGCGAGCGCTCCCGGATCGCCCCCCGTGCGAAGTGCGCGAAACATCGAGGCGTACGGAGCCTGTGTCATGTGGGCGAACGACCGTCGGAGCGGATGCACGAGGATGAGGGTGCCGCCGGGTCGGATCGGGAAGGCGTCCTTCCGCAGGCGCAGGGCGAGTCCGAGTGCGATCGCGGACGCCGTTATCGGATTGACGGGCTCGCGCGGGACCTGGAGTCCGACCCAGGGGACGCCGACGACGAGCGCGTCGACGGGCTCGTCCAGCGTCGTGCCGCGAAGGGCCGCCCCCCGCACCAGTGCCTCCGCGTGCGCGACCGAGGGAGGCCCCGCGAATGCCGCGGTCGCTGCGAGCCGGCGCCCTTGCTGGTCCAGGAGGCCGTGGCGGAGTGGGCCGGGAAGACGCGAGAACACGGCACGGAACGACGACTCTGCGACCCGGTCAGTCGCCTCAGGGCTTTCCGGGTAGCCGCGGTACGCGCCCGTGAGTCGTGGCAGATCGAGGACGAGCGAGACGCCGACGAGCGGAACCCGCTCGGCGAGCGCGGACTCGACCGACAGCGCAAGCTCCCACTCGGGGGCGCCCGCGGCCTCGAGCAACGAGTCCGCGCCGGCGATGCGTCGCGCCGTTGCCGCATCGGCCGCGCCGAGGAGAGTACCGGGCCCACCGTGGACGATCGTCTCGGCAGCCCCGACCACGATCGTGATGTCGGTGTCGAGAAGCGCTGGATGGACCCGAACCGCCTCGTCTCCGAGCGGCACGAGCCCCGAATCCGTCGCGTCGTGCACGAGCAGCTGGCCGCGGAAGGAGCGAGCGCGCGGTGGTGGGAGAAGTGCGCGAACCAGCTCGCGGACTCCCTGGCGCCGGCCGAGCCCCGCCGCGACGAGCAGGGTCTGCCGGGAATCCGGGATTCCGCACCGCGCGAGCTCGTCGATGACAGCCGAGAGCGCTTCCTGACGCGGATCCTGAGGCACCCCGGGCAGGGGGAGCGCCGGGGGCTCGACCACGATCGTGGCACGGCCTTGGCGCGGTGCCAGCGCGGCCAGCTGAGGACCCGAGAGCGGGAACCGCAACGCGTCCCGCACCGCTGCAGCGACGTCGACGACCTGGTCCGGGGGAGGGGGTGGCCGCAGGACGACTACGGGATCGTCAGCCGGGACGAGGACGACCTGCGAGCCGGAGCAGAGCGGGACGCGGCGCATGGCTCTATCCAATCGCAACCCGGAAGCCGCCGAGCGGTGCCCGTAGAGTTGAGGGGTGCCGAAGACCATCACCGGAGAGGAGCTCGAGCTCGACGACGGCCCCGTTCGAGACACGGAGCTGTTCCTCGTCGACGGCAACAACCTCGCGTATCGCGGCTTCTTCGCGCTTCCGGAGGAGCTCCAGACGACCGACGGCCAGCCGACGAACGCGCTGCTCGGGTTCACGAACATGCTGTTCAAGCTGCTGTCGGACTACAGGCCCCGCGGCGTTGCGGTCGCCTGGGACACACGTCCCGTTCACCGCACCGAGATCTCCGCCGAGTACAAGTCGGAGCGGCGCCCGATGCCGGATCTGCTTCGGGAGCAGTTCCCGCACTTCCGTCCGATCGTCGAGGCGTTCGGGTACCGGAACCTCGAGTTCGAGGGATGGGAGGCCGACGACGTCATCGCCACGCTCGCGACGCAGGCAGACGAGGCCGGGATCAAGACGTGCGTCGTGTCGACGGACCGCGACGCATTCCAGCTCGTGTCCGAGAACGTCTGCCTGATGATGACGCCGCGTGGCGTTGCGGACGTGCACGTCTACACCCCGGAGCGGGTAGAGGCGCGCTACGGCGTGCGCCCGGACCAGGTGCCCGACTTCATCGGGCTCAAGGGCGACACGAGCGACAACATCCCGGGCATCCCCGGCATCGGGGACAAGACGGCGGGACAGCTCATCGCCCAGTACGGCACGCTCGACGACGTGATCGAGCACGCGGCCGAGCTCTCGCCTGCTCGATCTCGCGCGATCGCGGAGAACGCAGATCAGGCACGCGAGTCGAAGCTCCTGGCCACGATGCGACGCGATCTCGACCTCGACGTCGAGATCGCTGACCTCGTCTCGCTCCCTCCGGATCGCTCGCAGCTGAAGGAGATCTTCCGCCGCTTCGAGTTCCGCGGGCTTCTCAACCGGGTCGACACCCTCGACGAGGCGCTCCCGGCCGCCGAGCAGCCGAAGCTCGAGACACAGACGGTTCCGTGGCGCGAGGGCGAGCTCCCGAAGCTACGGGGGGCCGTCGGCCTCGCGGCGGACGCGGCGCGCATCGCCGTTGCCACCGGCGACGAAGTGGTCGTCGCTCCTCGCGGCAGCGACCGGCTGGCCCCGAGCCGCGACGTCTCGATCGCCGCGCACGACGCGAAGGCGCTTCGCATCGAGGCGTCCGACGACACGATGATCGCCACGTACCTCATCGACCCCGGCCGGGCGGAGTACCTGCTCGACGATCTGGCGGCCGAGAACGGGCTCGAGCTCGAGCCGGAGCCCGCGACAGAGGAGGACACCGCGACCCTGGTCCGTCATGCCGAGGTCGTCCGGCGCCTGGCGCCGGTTCTCCGCGGCCGCGTTCGCGACCGCGGCCTCGAGAGGCTCTACGACGAGGTCGAGCTCCCGCTGACGAGCGTGCTGGCAGCGATGGAGGAGGCCGGGGTACGGATCGACACCTACCGGATGGGGGAGATCACGGCGCGGCTCCGCGACCGCGTGGAGGAGCTCGAGGCGCGTGCCTACGACCTGGCCGGTGAGGAATTCGTCCTCGGATCCCCGCAGCAGCTGGGGAGGATCCTCTTCGAGAAGCTCGAGCTCACGCCGGGCCGCAAGGGGAAGACCGGCTACTCGACGGATAGCAAGGTCCTGCGGGCGATCCGGTCGGATCACGAGATCGTCCCGGTGATCGAGGAGTGGCGCGAGCTTTCGAAGCTCCTGAACACCTACCTCGAGCCGCTGCCGACGCTTATCGGAGAGGACGGACGTCTGCACACGACGATCAACCAGGCGGTTGCTGCGACCGGCCGGCTCTCGACGTCGAACCCGAACCTCCAGTCGATCCCGATCCGCACGGAGCTCGGTCGGGAGATCCGCTCTGCCTTCGTGGCCGAGTCGGGGTATCGCCTCCTCTCTGCCGACTACTCGCAGATCGAGCTCCGGATCCTTGCGCACGTGTCGGGCGAGCCACGCCTGCGCGACGCGTTCCTGCGCGGCGAGGACATCCACATCGCAACCGCAGCAGAGGTGCTCGGGAAGGACCCGGCGACCCTCACGAAGGACGAGCGCAACGTCGCGAAGATGATCAACTTCGGGATCGTCTACGGCATCTCGGCGTTCGGGCTCTCCGAGAACCTCGACATCCCGAAGGAGCAGGCGCAGGCGTACATCGACGCGTACCTCTCACGTTTTCCGCTGGTGCAGGCGTTCATCGCCCGCACGATCACCCAGTCCGCGGAGGACGGCTACGCGACGAGCCTCCTGGGGCGGCGTCGACCCGTGCCCGAGCTTCGCGCCTCGAACCGGCAGACCCGCGGCTTCGGAGAGCGGGTGGCGGTCAACTTCGTGATGCAGGGCTCGAATGCGGATCTCATCAAGGTCGCGATGGTCGCGATCCACCGCCGTCTGCGCGACGAGGGCCGGGGCGCGCGGCTCGTCCTGCAGGTTCACGACGAGCTCCTGCTCGAGGTGCCGGAGACCGAGGTCTCAGCCGTGCGTGAGCTCGTCCGCGAGGAGATGGTCGGCGCCTATCCGCTCGACCCGCCGCTCGCTGTGGACATCGGGATCGGCGACGACTGGGCGGAAGCCAAGAGCTGACCGTCGAGGCCCGTGCCTCGACCCTGGGCGTCAACCCTGGGTTTTCCACAACCTGGCTATACTCCGCGACTCCGATGGCCAACGACATCGCCGAAAAGCCGACAGCGGTCGAGGAAGGCGTCTGGACGAGGAACTCCGAAGGGGAGCTCGTTCCAGACTATGACTCCGCCTTTCCCGAGATCAACGAGGGAGAGGTCGTCCACGGCACGGTCGTGCGCGTGGACAAGGACGAGGTTCTCGTCGACATCGGCTACAAGTCCGAAGGCGTCATCCCGGTCGCCGAGCTGACCATCCGCCGGTCGGTCAACCCGGCCGACGAGGTGGCCGTCGGCGAGGAGATCGACGCGCTCGTCCTGACGAAGGAGGACGCCGAAGGCCGTCTCATCCTCTCGAAGAAGCGCGCGCGCTTCGAGCTCGCCTGGAAGGCGATCGAGGCGGCGGCGGAGAGCGGGGAGCCGGTCGACGGCCGCGTCATCGAGGTCGTCAAGGGCGGCCTCATCCTCGATCTCGGCGTTCGCGGCTTCCTGCCCGCGTCGCTCGTCGACATCCGGCGCGTCCAGGATCTGGACGAGTTCCTCGGCAAGGAGCTTCGCTGCAAGGTCATCGAGCTCAACCGTTCGCGGAACAACGTCGTGCTCTCGCGCCGCGCCGTCCTCGAAGACGAGCGCAAGGAGATGCGGCAGGCGATTCTCGATCGTCTGAACCCGGGAGACGTGATCGAGGGCCAGATCTCCAACATCGTCGACTTCGGCGCGTTCGTCGATCTCGACGGGATGGACGGCCTCATCCACATTTCGGAGCTCTCCTGGAGCCACGTCAACCATCCCTCGGAGGTCCTCGAGATCGGCCAGACGGTGAAGGTCAAGGTGCTCGACATCGACCGGGAGCGGCAGCGCATCTCGCTCGGGCTCAAGCAGACCCAGAGCGACCCGTGGCAGCAGGTACTCGATCACTACCACGAGGGCGATGTCGTCGAAGGCCGGGTGGCGAAGGTCGTCACGTTCGGAGCCTTCGTCGAGATCCTCCCCGGTGTGGAGGGGCTCGTGCACATCTCCGAGCTCGCCGCGCACCACGTGGAGAACCCCCGCGAGGTCGTGCAGCAGGGTCAGGCCGTCAACGTCCGCGTCCTCGAGATCGACGGCGAGCGGCGGCGCCTTTCGCTCTCTCTCAAGCGCGTCGAGGAGGGCGAGCAGCCCGTTCCGCGCGCAGACGGCGCGGAGTCCGTGCACACGACGCCCGATCTGAAGCTGACCGAGGAGGCGTTCCCGTCCGGAGCGGCAGCAGAGGTCGCCGAAGAGCTCGTCGAGGAGATCGAGGTCGGCGAGCCGTCCGACATCGTGGAAGTCGATGAGCCCGCCGAGGACGCGTCGGGTACAGACGAGCTGGCCGCCGACGAGCCCGTCGAAGAGGTCGAAGCCGAAGAGGTCGAAGCCGAAGCAGCGGTCGTGGTGGCGGCGTCCGACGCGGACGAGTCTCCCGCGGACGAGTCCGAGCCCTCGGCGTAACCCCGCTTGAGCCGCCCGCTCGCGGTTGCCATTACCGGAGGGATCGGCGCCGGCAAGAGTACGGCGCTCGATTCGTTCCGGCGGCACGGCGCGGCGACCGTGTCGAGCGACGAGATCGTCCACCACCTGCTCCGCACCGATCCGGAGGTCAGGCAGGCCCTCGTCGAGCGGTTCGGGGAGGAGATCCTCGACAGCGACGGCGTACCCGATCGAGAGCGGATCGGCTTTCGCGTCTTCCGTGACAGGGACTCGCTCGACTGGCTCGAGAAGCTCCTGCACCCGCTCGTGTCGCGCGAGTACCTGCAATGGCGGGAGCAGCTCGCGGCCCTCCCGAGCCCGCCGGCCGTCTGCGTGACCGAGGTCCCGTTGCTCTACGAGGTGGGCGCAGAGTCCCGCTTCGACAAGGTCGTCGTCATCACCGCGCCGCGCAAGCTCCGGGAAGCCCGTCGTGGAGGACAGCAGGACGATCGCGAGTCGCGTCTCCTTCCGGACCGGGAGAAGATCGAGCATGGCGACTTCGTCTATGTCAACACGGGCACGCCCGGCGAGCTCGACGCATGGGTCGTCTCGGTGATGGCTGCGCTGACCGGCGAAGACGCGGCCGGCCCGTAGCATCGCAGCCATGCGGTTCCTGACTCTCGTAGCCGCCGCCGTCCTCGTCGTAGCCGCGATCGGCGCGTGGATCGTCGACTCGAAGCCCGACTGGTACCTGCGAACGCGCTACCCGCTGGAGTACGAGCACATCATCCGCACGCACGCCTCGAACCACGATCTCGATCCGGCCCTCCTCGCGGCGGTGGTGTACGTCGAGAGCCGGTTCGACCCGAACGCGGAGTCCGACGCGGGGGCGATCGGGTTGATGCAGCTCCTCCCGGACACGGCGAAGGGAATTGCGCTCCGCACGGGGGGCGGCGACTTCGTCGTCGCGGATCTCCGCGATCCCGAGATCAACATCCGCTACGGCTCGTGGTACCTCCATCATCTCCGCGACCGCTACGGGAGCTTGACCTGGGCGCTTGCGGCGTACCACGCCGGTCCCGGGAACGTCGACGAGTGGCAGCGGGACGGCAGCGGGATCGCGTTCCCCGAGACTCGCGACTACGTGCGCCGGGTCACCGAGCTCGAGCGGGTGTACGCGCGCGTGTATCGGGACGAGCTTCGGTCCTCGTAGCCGGGCCGCCGACGGCATCCTGAAGCAGCCCGAGGACGAGCTCGGCCGCCGGGGGCTCCTCGCCCGACGCCCGCTGGAGCGCGAGCCCGTTCAGGACGAGGTTGACGAACGCCCCGATCTCGCGTGGGTCGAGGTCGTCGCGGAACTCGCCCGACCGCTGGGCCTCCTCGATGCGGGCTCGGTTCACCTGCACCACGTCCTTCTGCCGCTCGTCGACACGATCTCGGAAGTCCCGGTCCGTGCGCACGCGGCGGATGAGCTCCAGATACACGCCGAGCCATGCGGGGTCGAGAGCGAGGATGTGCTGAACGACGGCTTCGAGACCTTCCCGCACCCAGAGGTCTGAAAGTTCTCGCGTGTCCTCGACCGCGAGCTCGATGAAGAGCTCCTCCTTCGATGCGAAGTAGTTGAAGATCGCGCCGCGGGAGAGACCCGTCGCGTCTTCGAGCCGGGCGACGGTCGCACCTTCGTAGCCATGCTCGGCGAAGCAGCTCCGTGCTGCCGCGAGGATCTGCTCGCGCCGCTCGGCCTTGCGCTCGTCGGAGATCTTGGGCATCGCGAGATCGTACTTTACAAAACCGTACGGACGTTTTATTATCGCACCATGTCGGAGGCGGAGCTCATGCCCGTGAAGAAACGCGCGGTCGGCGCGCTCGTCCTCGCCGAGACGGTCTCGGTGCTCGGGACGCGGATGACGTACCTCGCGCTCCCGTGGTTCGTGCTGGTGACGACGGGGTCGCCCGGGAAGATGTCTCTGGTTCTCGCGGCCGAGATCCTGCCGATGGCGATCCTCGGTATTCCCAGCGGAGCCGTCGTCCAGCGCTTCGGCTCGCGGACGACGATGCTCGTCTCCGACTTCGCGCGAGCGCCGATCCTGGCCTCGATCCCGCTACTTCATGCGTCGGGTCGCCTGAGCTTCGGGCTGCTGCTCGGCATCGTGGCCCTGCTCGGCTGCTTCATGCCCCCGTACTTCGCGTCCCAGCGGACGATCCTCCCCGAGCTCGTCGGCGAGGACGAGCGCCGGATGGCACAGGCGAACAGCTCGATCGAAGGCGGATCCGCATTCGCAGCGCTGATGGGTCCGGTCATGGCCGGGCTGCTGATTCCCGTCATCGGCGCTCCCAACGTCCTATACGTCGACGCGGCCACGTACCTGATCGCCTTCTGCCTCGTCCTGCTCTTCGTCCCGCGGAGGAAGCAGATCATGAGCGCGGCGCGCAGTGGAGTGCTCGCCGGCCTGCGCTTCATCCTGCAGGACAAGCTCATCCTGCCGATGGCTTTGGCGGTCGTCGCGTTCGGATTCTTCAGCGCCGGGATGTCCGCCGGCCTCCCCGTCTACGCCTACGACCAGTTCGACGGGAGTGCCCGCATTGCGGGTCTCTTCTACGCAGCGCTCGGTGCCGGCGCGCTCGTCGGCAGCCTGATGGCGGTTCTCGTGGTCCGCAAGGTGGCCCCGCTGCGACTCGCCGCGATCGGGATTCTCGCGTTTGCGGTTCCGCTGTGGGTCCTTCCGTTCCTGCCGCCGTGGCCGATCGTGTTCTTCGCTCTCTTCCTCGCGACCCTGTTCACGCCCCTGGTGAACGGTCCGACGCTCGGTGTCCTGACCGCTCGAACCCCGGCGGAGTTGCGGCCCAAGGTGATGACGGCGGTCATCACCGCAAACACGCTCGCAGCACCGCTCGGATTCCTCGTTGCAGGGCAGGTGCTCGAGCACTGGGGCGTCGTTCCGCTCTTCACCGTCGTGGTCGCGGGCATCACCTGGATGGCGATCGTGTTCGCCGCGATCGTCCTCCGGTATCGGGAGCCGGATCGGGCTCCCGAGCTCGCAGCGTCCTGATCCGAGTGGTAGCCGCCGGCGCGGGGGAGCACACCCGCGCCGGCGGCGGATCAGCCGTCGTAGCTCACGGTCGAAGCGCTGCTGACCACCTGATCTCGCCTGAGGAACATCGAAGCGGCGTCCCCTTGTACTTGAGCCCGTAGTTCATGACGATCGTGCCCGTGACGGTCGTCGCCGTGTCGAACCGCCCGGTGACTCTGCCGTCCCAATGTGTCCACTCGATGTCTCCCTGAACCATTGAGCCGTCCCAGTTCCCCGATTCGTCGAATGTTGCGGCATCAGTAATCGTGAACGTGCTGTCGCCAAAGTCCGACCCGCCAGTGAGGGTGCCGCCGCCCTCGCACGGTGCCGGAAGGTCGTTGACTCTCAGTCCGGTGAAGGTCCGATTGGCCGACACCGTCAGGAAGACGAAGTTTCCGTTCTGCGTCTGGCCCTGGTACGAGCCAGCGGTGACCGGAGTTTGCGTCGGCGGCGGAGGCGGTGCCGGTGGAGGCGGCGGAGGTGGCGGAGGAGCGGGCGAGGGAGGAGGCGGGGAAGCTGCCGGCCGATCCCCTTGACGACCTCGCAGTCCTTCGCTGCCTTGTCCTTCGCGTCGCCGTTCACGACGTCGCGACCTGGCCCGCAGACCATCCGGTCGGCGCCGGGGCCGCCCACGAGCAGGTCGTTCCCGGGTCCTCCGACGAGGACGTCGTTGCCCGCGAGTCCGTAGAGCTTGTCGTTGCCGGCCCGGCCGTTGAGCCGGTCGTTGCCTGCGGTGCCGCGAAGCTTGTCGGCACCCGCTGTCCCCGTGATGTTTCCGGCGCCGACCGCGCCCACGCCGATCGCGAGGGCGGCGCACACGAGGAACGCGATGAGGTGTGAGCGTCTGGGTCTGGCGCGCATCTTTCGAACCTCCGATTCATGCGCTGCTTCCGTACAGCGCGGTGGATACGGCAGAGGGTGTGCTCCGAGCCTCAAGAAACGCTCAAAGAGCGCTGGTGCGCTGAGGCGGCCACAGATTGCTCAAAGGTAGGTCAGGCCTCGACGAACTGGATCGAGGCAGCGGTCGAGAGCACGAGGCGACCGCGGTCGTACCAACGGCCCGAGAAGCGGTGCCAACCGGCCGGCAAGCCGGCCTCGAAGGTGGCGAGGCTGTGCTTGCTCGCTATGTGGCCGCTCTCGCTCGACGTGACATCGGTCGCCATGTCCACCGGCTCGCCGTCCACCTCGAGCTCGAACCGCGTCTCCGTTGCGAAGGTCTCGGATCCTGCATCCTCCGTCCCTGGCTCGGGCACGAACCCGTAGCCGATCCAGAACGGCTCGCCTGCCGGGAACACGGAGGGTGTCGCAGCACCCGGGAAGATGCTGAGTCGCGTTCCGGTGTGCGGCCGACTCTCCGCGTTGGACCAGGGCATGACGACGAATGCGGCCATCGCGATCTCCTTTTCGGGTCGAGCTCGTGGTTGGGGTCGTGACGGGCCGGGATCGTTGATGTGGAGTGGCTCTCGTCAACACGCTCCAAGCATCCGGCGAGCGGCTCAAGAAGCGCTCAAGGCCAGATGACGCAACGGGCGGCTGCCCGAGGCCGCCGCCCGTTGCGTCATCGCCGAGCACCCGGACTGCTCCGGAGAGCTACTTCAGCACGATCTTCGCGCAGCTCGGCTGCGAGGCGTTTCCCGCTCGGTCGTATGCCCGGACGCAGTGCTGATACTTGCCCGTGGCGTCCGCCGGAGCCTTCCACGCAAGTGCGACAGTGGCCGCACCCGTGGCGCGAACGAATCCTCGTTGCAGGTTCGCGATCGTCCGTCCGTTCCGCTTCACCTGGGCAACGAGCCGCAGCTCGCCCGAGTCGTCTTCGACGCGTGACATGAGCCTGACCGTTCGTCCTGCACGGCTCGTGCTCACGAGCGCCGTAGCCGTCGGCGGCGCGACATCAGGCGGCTGTGGCAGTGTTAGCTCCCCGGCGCCGGTCTCGTTGTCGATACCGGCCGCGCCGAGATCCTTCGCATTTCGCATGAGGTATTGCTGCAGCTCGGCCGGCCCATACTTCGGATACGCCTGCTTGACGAGCGCGGCTGCTCCTGCGACCTCGGGCGAGGATGCCGACGTCCCTGCGAAGCCGGACAGGCATCCGCTGGACGGACCGTAGGTCATCCCGGACACGCTGTCGTGACCGACGATCTCGGGCTTCGTTCGCCCGTCGATCGTCGGTCCCTGCGAGCTGTAGAACTCGAGCTGCCTCGACTGCACGCAGACTGCGCCGACGGCCATCACTGCAGGCGAAGAGGCCGGCGTGCCGATGCTTCCGGCCGCGACCGAGTACTGAAGCGGTGGGCTCCAGCTCACGAGGTCGAGTCGCGGTGACGTCGTCACTCGGTAGCCGCCGATCGCCCAGAACGCGAGGATGTTTCGGCCACTCGACTGGGTCGCGCACAGCCCCTCGAAGGGAGGCTGGCTACCCGTCTGGTCCTCGGCGGACAGGGCGACCAGCGTGTTCGAGCCACCGAGGAAGAGTCCGAGATCGAAGTCCGAGCCGGCGGCAGGCCACTCGTCCCACTTCAGGAATCCGCAGATCTCCTCGCCGTTCGGCCAGATGAACGAGTTGCCCATGTCGCCGTCCGCGCTCCACACGTGGATGTTCCCCGACGGGCTGTACGTACCCGACCAGTGCGATACCGCTTCGTTTCCGGCCGAGTTGACCCAGAGGATGCCGCTGGCGCGCGCGTCGGACACGATCGCTCCGATCGGTCCGCTGCCGTCGTCGCGGTACGCGCCTTCCCAGCCCAGAGACTGATTGATGATCTGAACCCCCTGGCTCTTGGCGTACGACTCGGCCGCCGCGAGGTCGACCTCCGATCCCACGCAGACGAGGTACAGCTGCGCGTCGGGAGCCATCTCGTGGACGATCTCCGCCACAGCTGCGCCGTGCTCCGTCTCGGTGACGAGCTTGCCGCCGCAGAAGTCCTGGGTGATCGCGTTCGTCGGAAGCTCCCCGGCAGCCTGGAGCTCGGGCAGGCCCTTGAAGCCGCCGTCGATCACCGCGACCTTGACGCCCTTGCCGGTGAAGCCCTTGTCGTGCCAGGGGCCGGCCATGCTGGCGGCGATCTCCTCGCCCGACACCGCGTGCTCGATGCGCGAGTACGGTGCTCGAACGGCGTCGACGGCGGGCCGTCCGGAAAGGGCAGAGAGCTTCTGCTGTGGAATCAGGACCTGAACCAGGTTTCGCCACGAGCGCTCGACACGCCCCCCGAGGCTCGCGACGTCTTGCGCGAGCAGCTCGGGCCGGTTCGTCTCGACCACCACTCGAGCCAGACCGCCCTTTGCGGGCTGGAAGCCGCCCGGGCGTCGGCTGAGCGCGCCGGTCGAGTGGATGCCGCCCGCCACGTGGCGAACGACCACGCTCCGGCCGTGGTCGAGGGTCTGAACGACGTGTGAAGTCCCGTCCGTGAAGAACGGACGGGCATGAGCAGAGCGGCCTGACGCCGCCGGCGCGGAGGCGATGAGCGAGAGCGCGATGACCGCGACACCCGTCGACACCCCCGCGGAGATCGTCTTTCGCAAGCTGGACATTCCTGCCTCCTCGTCGTGTTGGAGAGGCAAGCGTGCGAGCCGGCGCTCAAGGATCGTTCAATGCAGACGTGTCCCGACGGGTTGAAATCGCGGCGGCGGCTGTCCAAGCTACGACGCACATCGGCCGAGGAGTAGGTATGGCCAGGGCGCGCCAGGGGGGCGAAGAGAGGCTCGAGCTCCGATTGCTCGGCCCCTTCGAGGCGGCATCGGGCGGACGTGGCGTCGCTCTCGGCGGGCCCAAACCTCGTGCTTTGCTCGCCGTCCTCGCGCTCGACGTAGGTCGCGTCGTCTCCGTCGACCGCCTCGTCGAGTGCCTCTGGCCGGGAGAGGCGCCCGAGACCGCCGCGCACGCCGTCCAGGTCTACGTGTCGCAGCTCCGCAAGGCGCTCGGGCCGGTCATCGCCACGCGCGCGCCCGGCTACGTGCTGGAGCTCGAGCCCGAGCAGGTCGACGCGCATCGCTTCGTCCGCCTCGCCGACGAGGGGCGGGAGGCGCTCCAGAACGGGAGTCCCGAGGCGGCCGAAGCCGCTCTCCGCGAGGCGCTCGGCCTCTGGCGCGGCCCCGCCCTGGCCGACTTCCTCTACGAGCCGTTCGCGCAGACCGAGATCGCGCGGCTCGAGGAGCTGCGCACGGTCGCGCTCGAAGAGCGGATCGACGCCGACCTCGCGCTCGCGCGCCACGCTGAGCTCGTCGCCGAGCTCGAGGCGCTCGTCCAGGCGCAGCCGCTGCGCGAGCGGCCACGCGGGCAGCTCATGCTCGCGCTCTACCGCTCCGGGCGCCAGGCCGACGCGCTCGCTGCGTACCGCGACGCGCGCGAGACCCTCGTCGAGGAGCTCGGCCTCGATCCGGGGCCGGAGCTCAGGGAGCTCGAGGCCGCGATCCTGCGCCAGGACGACTCGCTCCTGCTCGAGGAGACACCACTGGCCAAGCCGCCGATGCAGTTCCGGCGGCTCGTCACGATCCTGTTCGTCGACATCGTCGAGTCGATGGCACTCGCGGAGGCGCTCGACGCCGAGGCGCTCGGCCGCGTCCTGCAGAGCTATTTCGAGACGGTGTCCGCAGCGATCACGAGGCATGGTGGCGCGGTCGAGAAGTACGCCGGCGATGCGGTGATGGCCGCCTTCGGCATCCCCGTCTCACACGAGGACGATGCGCTCCGCGCCGCGCGAGCGGCTCTCGACATCAGGACCGGGCTCGCCGTCCTCAATGAGCGCCTCCTCCAGGCTCACGGCGTCGGGATCGAGATCCGCATCGGCATCGAGTCGGGCGAGGTCGTCGCAACGCCGACCGATGCCCGCCAGCGCCTCGTCACCGGCGAGGCGGTCGGTAGTCGCCGCGAAGCTGGAAGGGCTCGCCGGCGCGGGCGAGATCGTCGTCGGCGAGCTCGCCGGGCGACTCATCGACCACGCGGCAGAGCTCGAGCCGCTCGGCGAGCTCGAGATCAAGGGCAAGCGTGAGCCCGTGCGCGCGTACCGGCTCGTCGAGATCGCGCAGGTCGCGCCCGCGTTCGAGAGCAAGCTCGACGCACCGCTCGTCGGCCGCAAGCGCGAGCTGGCCGCCCTGCGAAAGGCGCTCAAGCGCACCGTCGACGGCGGCACCGCGCGCGCAGCGGTCGTGATCGGCTCCCCGGGTGTGGGGAAGTCGCGTCTCGTCACGGAGCTCACGCGCCGCGCGAAGGGCGTGACCATGCTGTGGGGCCGCTGCCTCTCGTACGGCGACGGCATCACGTACTGGCCGCTGCGGGACGTCCTGGGCAAGGCTCCACCGGGCGACGAGCGCGACGCCGTGCTCGCGGCGCTCGACGCCGATACTCCGCCACCCGCACCCGAGATCGCGTGGCTGTTCCGGCAGTTCTGCGAGGCGCTCGCACGAGAGCAGCCGCTCGTGCTCGTCCTCGACGACGTCCACTGGGCCGAGCCGACCTTCCTCGAGCTCGTCGAGCACCTCGTGGGCAAGGGCGAGGCGCCGATTCTCGTCGTCTGCATCGCTCGCGACGAGCTACTCGAGGACCGGCCCGAGTTCCTCGAGGGTCTCGCGAACGCCGATCGGATCGTCCTGGATGCGCTCTCGGCCGAGGAGACCGATGCGCTGCTCGACGGCCTCGGCGGAGCCGTTCTCGAGTCCGACCAGCGCGCGCGCATCGTCGCCGCGGCCGAAGGCAATCCGTTCTTCGTCGAGCAGCTCCTCGCACTCGCGTTGGAGGGCGGGCTCGCGGATCGGCGCTGCCGGAGACGATCCAGGCGCTCCTCGCCGCTCGCCTCGACAGGCTCGGCCCGGGAGAGCGCGCGGTGCTCGAGCGCGCGGCGGTGATCGGAAAGCGATTCGGTCTGGAGGATGTCGTAGCGCTCCTCGACCCCGAGGCCGCACCCACGGCCGACGCTCATGTCCACGCACTCGTCGCGCGGGGGTTCATCCGGCCCGTCGACGACGACCTCCGCTTCCGGCACGTCCTGGTGCAGGAGGCGGTGTACCGCGCTGCACCGAAGAGGCTCAGAGCCGAGCTGCACGAGCGCTTCACGGATCAGTTCGAGCAGAGGTACGACGACACGGGAGACGTCGACGAGTTCGCCGGCTACCACCTCGAGCAGGCGTACCGTCTGCGAACCGAGCTCGGGGAGTCCGACCGGAGGACCGAGCGCCTGGCCGAGGATGCCGGACGCCGACTCGGCGATGCAGGCATCCGCGCGCTCAAGCGTGGAGACATACCGGCGACGGTGGCCCTTCTTCGGCGTGCGACGGCGCTGTTGCCGGCCAGGCATGCCGCTTCGAGGTGAGCTCTTGTGTGAGCTCGGCATGGCGACCGAAGCGACCGGCTGACGCCGATGAGGCAATGGAGCTGTTCGACCGTGCGATCGGAGGAGTCCCTGCTCGACAGGCGAACGACGGATCGAGGTGCGGGCTCGGATGGAGCTCGAATACGCTCTGCTTCCGCGAACGTCTGGCGCTACGGCCGATGCACTTCTCGACGCGACGTCAGCCGCGATTCCGGTCCTCGAGGCGGCAGGGGACGATCGTTGCCTGGGTCGGGCGTGGCTCTTGGCGGGCTGGGTCCACGGAGGACATCGTGGCCAGCACAAGGCACGAGAGGACGCTGCCGAAGAAGCGCTGCGTTGCTACAAGCGCACGACCTGGCCCGCATCGTCGTGCGCTGGCGAGATCGCCAACGCCCTCTACTACGGACCTACGGCCCGTTTCAGAAGCCGTCGACCGCTGCGAGTCGCTTCTTCGAACCGAGGTCACGACCCGCTTCGGGCGAGCCAACGTCGAGTGCGTTCCTCGGAGGGCTCGTCGCCCAACAGGGCGACATTCGATCGATGCACGCGAGTCTCATCGCATCGGCCAAGGCCACATACGAGGATCTCGGAAAGCGAGCATCTGCCGTCAGCTCTACGTGGCGTCATGCTTGGAGACGTCGAGCTTCTAGCCGACGATGCGGTCGCGGCCGAGGCGGTCTCTCGCTGGGCTGTGCGACGAGCTAGCGCGAGGCACGTGCGTACAGCCGTCTTGCAAGCAGGGCGGGCGACCTCGCCGAAGCCTTGTACAGGCAGGGACGCTTCGACGACGCGGCTGAGTGGGTTGCAGTTGCGCGAGCGATACTCGGCAGCAGACGACCTCGATGCGCGCATGCTCTGGACGCCCGTCAGTGCCAAGATCGCTGCCCAGCGCGGCGACTTCGAGGAGGCAATTGCGCTCGCGGCCGAGGCAGTAGCGCTCGCCGAGACGTGCGACGGGCTGAACCGCTCTGCTGCAGCCCAGATGGACCTGGGCGAGGTGCTGCTGCTCGCGGGCCGCGCGAGCGAGGCAGCTTCGGCGCTCAGTCGCTGCGATTCGGGCTCTTCGAGCGAGAAGGGCAACGTGGTCGGCGCGATGCGCGTTCGCACACTCGAGGACGATCCCGCACTTGTCTAGACAACGACAAGGCCCGCGTGAACGCGGGCCTTGTGTTTTTTGGATATGCATCGCGCTGCTAGCCGACGCCGGGGCCGGTGCCGTCGGCATATGCGACGAGCGGAGCCGCGAGCGCGAGCAGACCGACTGCGAACACGACCAGCGTGCGGTGCAGTGAGGTGACCTGGCGCATCGTTCCCTCCTTTCCGGGTTCTCGGGTGCGCCGGTCACGCTCGAGCCGACCGCTAACGCCGCAGTCACGGGCGGCTAACGAACGACTAATCGCGCGATATGTAGCTCTGTAATTCCGGCGCGTAAATTCCATGCGCCAGATGCTTGAATAGCTGGCTCAATATCGCCTCGGAAAAGACCTTAATTTCGAATCATAGAACCCTCAACTTTGAGAGAGTGTTACTAGGGAGATTCCCTGCCGAGAATCGGGCTCGGAAGGGTCGCTTCGGCTCCGGGCCTCCCCCGAGTCGTCTCGGGGTTCTCCCCGACCTGGATCTCCGTGGTCGCATCGTGGACTCCGAGGCACGCCCGTGTGACGATGCGCATATGTCGAAGACGCGAGGAATCCAGATCGGGCTCGCGGCCTCAGGAGCCGCGCTCGGCGTCCTCGCGTACCAGGTGCAGATCGACAGCCTCGGGCGCTTCACGACACCAGGGCGCTCGCTCGCGATCGTCGCCGTCGGGTGGTCGTTTCTGCTCGCCGGCCTCGTCGCGTGGTCGCGTCGCAAGGGGAACCGCGTCGGCCCGCTGATGATCGCCGCGGGCTTCGCGCTCCTCTTCCGACAGCTCCGCTACAGCCACGAACCGGTGCTCTTCACGGTGTTCTTCGCGCTCGGCCATCTCGGCTACGGGCTCGTCGCGCACTCCGTGCTGGCGTATCCGTCCGGCCGCGTGACCGACCGATATGAACGCGCGCTCGTGAAGGTGGGCTACGCCGCCGTGTTTGCGTTCCCGATCGCGGTGCTTCTCCTCTACGACGGGACCTGGGCGCTCAACGAGTTCCCGACAGCACGCGAGAGCCTGCTCGCCGTCACGGGTGACGAGGGGCTCGTGAAGGCGCTCCAGAAGTCTTTCGTGGTCGTGTTCTACGGGATCCTGGCGACGCTCTTCATCGCGCTGATCGCCCGCCGGCTGGTACGCGCCACGCCGAGAGCGCGCCGGATCCTCGCGCCGCTCTTGCTCGCCGCAGTCGCCGTCGCGTTGCGCGCGGTCTTCGAGTGCGTCTTCACCTTCGTCGACCGCCCACTCGCCTACGAGTACCTGTTCTGGTGGCAGATCATCGCGTTCATCGCGCTCCCGCTGACGCTTCTCTGGGGGCTCTTGCGCGCTCGCCTCGCCCGAGTCCAGGTCGGCGAGCTCGTCGTTCATCTCGAGCAGACGCCGGTCGACGGGATCCGGGACGAGTTGGCCGGCGCACTCGACGACCCGACGCTCGAGCTCGGGCTCTGGCTCCCGGAGCGAGACGAATACGTCGATTCGGCGGGTGCCACGCTCGAGGTGCGGAGGACGGCCCGGTGCGTGCGGTGACCTGGATCGAGCACGAGGGCGAGCCGCTTGCCGTGCTCGTCCACGACCCGACGCTTCGCGACGAGGCGAAGCTCGTCGAGGCAGTCGCTGCCGCAGCGCGCCTCGCGCTCGTGAACGCTCGGCTCCATGCCGAGGTCCGGGCGCAGCTCGACACGGTCAAGGAGTCGCGCGCGCATCGTCACGGCGGCCGACGAGGAGCGGCGGCGGATCGAGCGTGATCTCCACGACGGGGCGCAGCAGCGCCTCGTGGCGCTGGCGCTCGAGCTCCGGAGCGCTCAGCGACAACTGGGGGAGGAAGCCGACCCCGAGGTTGACCAGCTACTCGCGTCGACGGCCGACGAGCTCCAGGTCGCGGTGGAGGAGCTGCGTGCGCTCGCGCACGGCATCCATCCCGGAACGCTTACGCAGGCCGGGCTCGCGTCGGCGCTCGAGGCGCTGGCGGCGAGGATGCCGCTGCCCGTGACCGTCGATGCGACAACCGAGCGATTGGCGCCCGATGTGGAGGCAACTGCGTACTTCGTCGCCTGCGAGGCGCTGACGAACGTCGTCAAGCACGCCGGCGCTTCGAAGGCCGCCGTTGGCGCACGGCGCGACAACGGGACGCTCGTGATCGAGGTGTGGGACGACGGGGTCGGTGGTGCGGACGAGTCCGACGGCTCGGGACTGCGTGGTCTCGCCGACCGGGTCGAGGCGCACGGGGGCCGGTTGTCGGTCGAGAGCGCGCCCGGCTCGGGCACGCGCGTCGTGGGGGTGATTCCGTGCGCGTCGTGATCGCGGAGGACTCGGTCCTGCTCCGTGAAGGTCTCGCGCGGGTGCTCTCGGACGGCGGTTTCGACGTCGTGGCTCAGGCCGCGAACGCCGACGAGCTGAAGAAAGCCGTGCGCCGGTTCAAGCCGGACGTGGCGGTTGTCGACGTGCGCATGCCGCCGACCCAGACCGACGAGGGCGCACGGGCGGCGCTCGAGATCCGCGCCGAGCAGCCGGAGGTCGCTGTGCTCCTCCTGTCCCAGGTGATCGAGGCGACGCACGCACTCGCCCTGATCAGCGAGCGGCCCGACGGCTTCGGCTACCTCCTCAAGGACCGCGTGCTCGAGATCGACGACTTCCTGGACGCGGTGCGCCGCGTGGGGAAGGGCGGGACGGCGATCGACCCGGAAGTGATCGGCCAGCTGCTCGGCCGCCGCCGGGAGCAGGATCCGCTCGGCGAGCTCACGCCGCGCGAGCGCGAGGTGCTGACGCTGATGGCCGAAGGCCTCTCGAACCGCGGGATCTGCGAGAAGCTCGTCGTCAGCCCGAAGGCCGTCGAGACGCACGTGAACTCGATCTTCTTGAAGCTCGACCTCATGCCCGCGACGGACGAGCACCGCCGCGTGCTGGCGGTGCTCGCCTTCCTGCGGGTGTAGGCGCGCCGCGTCTAGGCCGCGGGCCAGTTCAAGACCGTCTGGACGTTCCAGGTCGGCTGGTTCGCGGGACTCGCGGGCGCGAGCCCGACGGGCACTGCGCCGGCGGGGATCGGCCCCAGCGGGATCGGCGTGAAGAAGTACTCCGACTCGCCCCAGCGTCCGCCGAACGTCGACCAGGCCTTGCCCTCGATCCGGTTGATGCTCGCTGGCGGGAAGCCGCTCCCGGGTGGGCCGACGACCGCGCTGCCGTCCGAGCCGTCGAGCACCTGGTCGACGACCTGGAGGAACGGGAGCGTCGGCAGGATCGGCGCAACCGCCGCAGGGATGCACGCCGGGTTGATCGGAATGGATCCGAGCGAGCCCGCTCCGGGCGCGAAGTAGTTCGCGTGTGAACCCAGAGCAACGTACGCGATGGGGTGTGTGCTTCTCGGACGCGACTTCGCCACTGCGTCCCAGGCCTTTCGCTGTCCGGAGCAGTGCTGGCTGTATGCCGCCTCGAGCGGCGTTTCGTCGTTGTCGAGGATCACGTTGACGAGTTCCCAATCGCCTTCGTGCGACTGCCAGAAGGTGCCGACCGGCGTGGTCGGGAGGATCAACGGGTTGTCGTAATAGAAGAGCCAGTACTGGAGGACGATCCGCGTGCCGGTGCGGACCGCGCGGCCGTAGATCTCGGAAGCTCGTCGGTTCCGCTCCGAAGCCGCGTAGCAGTCGCGGCCCGCAAGAGCCCCGTCAGCCTCGCAAGCAGCCTGGTCGAGGCGGTAGAAGGCACCAGGGGCCGGAGCCGGAAGCTCGTCGGAATCGGGGTCGGGGTCGACAACAGTCCAGAAAGCGTCGAGCGGGAGCTGCTGCGGGCTCGACCCTGTGAACTTCTCGAGCTCCGAATCCCGGACGAACGACTGGATCTTCGTCGGACGGAACTTCTCTTCTGGATGGAAGACGAGGACGGGCTGGTATGCATGAAGAAGCTGCGTATCGGATCTTCCGTGGTGTGCGGGGGTGGCTCCCGCCATGGAGACGAGCGCGAGCGCGGCAATGGCCGCAAACACGCCGACCGCAACGAGGACGGCCGCGGGGAGCGTCGTCTTGTGAGGCATGACCATTCTCCTTTCTCGGTGAGCCGCGATCGTCGAGCGAGTCGCTCAAAGGCCCTCAAGAGATCCGAGCCCGCGCCCGTGCCTGACGTGCTCCGGGGCTCAGTGAGCCGGCGAGACAGGAGTGGCCTCGACCTGGATTGGCTCGACCTCGTCTGTAAGCGGTGCGAGCTCGGAACGCCACGTGGGCTCGCAGCGCTCTACGCGGAAGAGGTCGACGGCCACGAGGTAGCGGGCGATCTCGCCGATGAGCGTGTCGATCGTCGGGAGCTGCTCGTTCATGACGCCAGGATCCGGGATCGCGCTCAAAGTCCACTCAAGTGTCCTGGCCGTTGTCGACTGTGAACCGGACCCGAGTCACTGCGCGATGGCCGGCGATGTCCGAGGCCGTCACGACGAGGTCGTAGACGCCGTCGTGCAGCGTGCGCGTGTCGAACGGTCGTGGGGTGAGCTTGAAGAGGAAGCGCCCGTGCTGAAGGTAGGAGTAGTGGTTGCCGAAGACCGACTGATTCTGCGAGGTCCCCCGGGCAAACGTGCTCCAGAACAGCTCGTTGCGAGGCACGAATCGGCGAACGTCGCGAGCGACCCGCGTGGCGACGACGACGCGCCCGTTCCAGCGCTCGATGCTCCAGGTCAGGCGCGCCGGTGTGACGGGCCAGTTTCGGTAGACACCAGGCGTGCGGAGCCCCGGGGTGTCGATCGATTCTGCTCGGTCGACTGCTTCGACGAGCAGGTAGGCGCGGCCGCTGATGCTGTGCAGCATCGCATCCGGCCCTCGCTCGCTCGTGCGGAACATGACCGAGTGGATCTCTGGAGTCGTGGTGTCCTGGTACGGAGTCAGACGTCCATGGGCAAGGGGATTGGTCGCACGGCCGCTTTGGAGCTCGGTCAGATGGACGTGCGCCTCCGAGTGCAGGATGACGCCGAGCATGGTCTGCCCAGCAACGACGTTCTGGCCGACTCGAACTCTGGCGTGGATGTGCCAGTACTCGAACGAGCGCCCGTTCCCGCAGTCGACCCCGACCCACTCCGGGGTCACCCGCGTCACGGTGCCGGACGCGACCGGATAGACGGCCGTCCCGTCGGGTGCGGTGATGTCGACACCCTGGTGGAAGGAGAACGAGCCGCGGCCGTCGAGCAGCGTGTCGAGAGTGGGAGGACCTGCGAACTGCGTCCGCGGATCGCCGAATGCCGCGCGGGCCTGGTGCGGGCGGTCGAAGGGCTTGATCGGCCAGCCGTAGCTTCCGGAGCAGCCTTCCGGCTCACCGGACTGCCACGCTGCGTGCACCGCGACTGACGAGAGGAAGAAGCACGTGAGCGACGCGGCTGCAATGCCGATCGCTCGCTTGAGGTGAGTCCGTGAAGTAGTCATGACCCGACGGTCGAAGGAGCGGCCAACCGCCCGATCACCGTCGACCAACGAGCCGCTAACGGCGTGCGAGCTTGAGCGTCTCTTGAGCGTCCCCGCACCTAATACGACCACCTCGGTATCGAGGAGGAGTGCGAGTGCCTGAGCCACGAACCCCTGGACAGACAGTGCTTTTCGGAGCTAGTGTCGCTTGTGACATCTGACTTCCGGATCCTTGGCCCGCTCGAGGTCATCGTCGACGATCGTTCGCTTGCCCTCGGAGGCAAGAGGCAGCGTGCTGTTCTCGCAGCGCTCTTGCTCGAAGCGCGGCGCGTGGTCCCGACCGACCGGCTCGTAAGCGAGCTCTGGGGGGAGCCACCGCCGAAGACCGCGGCGACGTCGCTCCACAACCTGGTCTCCCAGCTACGAAAGGAGCTCGGCCCGGAGACACTCGTCACCCAGGCGCCCGGGTACGTGCTTCAGGTTCGTCCGGACCAGATCGACGCACACCGCTTCGAGCAGATGCTGAAGACCGCACGGCGTGCCGAGCCCGACGAGCGCCGGGCGCTGCTGCAAGACGCGCTCGCGCTCTGGCGTGGTCCGCCGCTTGCCGAGTTCGCGTTCGACGACTTCGCGCAGGCGGAGATCAGACGTCTCGACGAGCTCCGGCTCGTGGCGCTCGAGTCTCGGATCGATGCAGACCTCGATCTGGGCAGGCACGGTGACGTCGTCGGCGAGCTCGAAGCGCTCGTCGCGCAACATCCGCTCCGCGAGACCTTTCGCCGTCAGCTGATGCTCGCTCTCTACCGCTCGGGTCGCCAGGCCGAGGCACTCGACGTCTATCAGGACGCGCGCACGCGATTCGTCGAGGAGCTCGGAATCGAGCCTGGCCCCGAGCTCGGGCGCATGCAGGCGGAGATCCTCCGGCACGAGGCGGGGCTCGCCACGCCCGACGCCGTGCAGGTCGCCGAGGACGAGGAGGGAGAGATCGTGAAGGCGCTGTCGGCCGGTCGCGTGATCCCCGTGCTCGGTCTCGACAGCGCGGCGGATCTGGCCGACACACCTCGCGCGGGCGTTCGACGTGCCCGAACGATCGGCCCGTCGATCTCACGCGGGTCTCGCAGTACGTCGCGACGATGAAGGGCTCAGGCCCGCTCTACGACGAGCTGCACTCGCGGTTCGAGGCCGCGGTCGAGCCCGGCCCGCTGCACCGTTTCCTCGCGCGGCTACCGGCGCTGCTCCGTGATCGCGGCGCGTTGCACCAGCTCATCGTCAGCACGAACTACGACCTCGCCCTCGAGCGCGCGTTCGAGGATGCGGGCGAGGAGCTCGACGTCGTGGCGTACGTTGCGGCGGGCCCGCAACGCGGCCGCTTCTGGCACCGCGCGCCCGGTGAGCCGCCCCGGCCGATCGACGTCCCGAACACGTACGCGGTCGAGCTCTCGCTCGAGCGCCGGACGATCCTGCTGAAGCTCCACGGAGCCGTCGACCCGCTCCCCGAGCGCGAGTGGGAGAGCTTCGTCATCACCGAGGACGACTACATCGACTACCTCGGGCACTCGGAGCTGGCCGCCGTCGTACCCGTGTCGCTCGCGGCCAAGCTCCGTCGCAGCCACTTCCTGTTCCTCGGCTACGAGATGGCCGACTGGAACCTGCGCCTCATCCTCAACCGGATCTGGGGCGAGCGACCGGTCGCATATCGCTCGTGGGCGGTGCAGCAATCTCCGAGCGCGCTCGCGCAGGCGTTCTGGCGGCGGTACGACGTGACGGTTCTCGACGTCGACCCACAGTCGTACGTCGAACTTCTCGAGCAGCGGCTGGAGCCCCGTGACCGGACTCCCGGAGTCGCCGTACAAGGGCCTCAGCGCGTTCGAGGACTCCGAGCTCGACGCGTTGCTGTTCTTCGGGCGCGAGCGGGAGCGCGAGATCGTCGTTGCGAACCTCATCGCTTCGCGGCTGACCGTCCTGTACGGACCGAGCGGAGTCGGCAAGTCGTCGCTCCTGCGCGCCGCGGTGGCTCGCTCTCTGCGAGAGCTCCCGGAAGCGCCCCTCGTCGTCGTCTTCTCGCGCTGGAGCGAAGATCCGGCTGCGGCACTGTCCGAAGAGGTCGTGGAGGCTGCCGGTCTGGACGCGAGCGTCTCGGCGTTCGAAGGGCTCGAACGCGCGCAGGTCGGACGCGATGTCTATCTCGTGCTCGACCAGGCGGAGGAGTACTTCCTCTACCACGCGGACGAGCGCGGCCCGGGGACGTTCGCCGAGCTGCTCCCGGCGGTCTTGACCTCGCAGCTACGGGTGAACGTGCTCGTCTCACTGCGCGAAGACTCCCTTGCGAAGCTCGACCGCTTCACGGGCCGGATTCCGGGCTTGTTCGCGAACACGCTCCGTCTCGACCGGCTCGATCGCGAGGCTGCCCGTGCTGCGGTCATGCGACCCGTTGAGCGCTTTGCGGAGCTGACCGGCGAGGCCGTTGCCGTCGAGCCCGAACTCGTCGAACGGGTGCTCGACGAGGTCGGCACGGGGCGGATCGAGCCTGCGACTGGTGGGCTCGGCGCGGTCGATTCCGTCGAGGACGGCGCGAGGATCGAGGCGCCGTACCTCCAGCTCGTCATGCAGCGGCTCTGGGACGAGGAGCGCGCCGTCGGCTCCGACACGCTGCAAGCGGACACGCTCGCGAGGCTCGGCGGGGCGCAGCAGATCGTGGAGGAGCACCTGGAGAGCGCGCTCGGCGAGCTCACGCCGAGCCAGGAGGACGTGGCCTCGAGGCTCTTCAACCATCTCGTGACGCCCACCGGCACGAAGATCGCGCACGAGCTGGACGATCTGGTCGACTTCGGAGGGGTTCCGCTCGAGGAGCTGCAACCCGTGCTGGCGACGCTCACAAAGCGAAGGATCCTGCGCTCGCTCCAGGAGGGGGGAGTCGTGCGCTACGAGATCTTCCACGACGTGCTCGCCCAGCCCGTGCTCGCCTGGCGCACGCAACACGAGGCGGACCGCGAGCTCGCCGTCCAGACAGAAGCAGCAGATCGTCGCCACCGGCGGCTGCTGGCCGTGGTCGCGCTTGGAAGCGTTCTCCTTGTGGTCATGGCGGCTGTGACGGTGTTCGCACTCACGCAACGCAGCGAGGCACGCTCCCAGGCGCAAGAGGCCAAGGCCCACGAGCTCGAGGCGCGCGCGACCATCCTGCTCGATAGCGATCCGGAGTTGAGCCTTCTGCTCGCGCGAACAGCAGCTCTAATGACGGGAAGCGAGACCGCCGAAGCGACGCTCAGCAACGCTCTCGTGATGTCGCGGGTGAGAACGATCGTCGACGTCGGCGAGCCACTTCTCGGGGCCATGCTCCGAGGCGGAGACGTGCGAGCGGCGACCACGAACGGCTCCGTGGTCATCGCCGACGGAGTGACGGGTGAGATTCATCAGAAGGTCGCTAGCGGAACGCAAGCCGTCGACGCATCGTTCGCCAAGGATGGTGCCGTGCTGCTCACAGGTCGGGACGGCCGACTTCGCATGGTCGGTCCCGCCGGGGCCGTCGCCACGGTACCCGGGCTCGACGGCGTCAAGGGTGCGGTGGTCTCATCGGATGGGTCGCTCGCACTCGCGATCGGAGATCGCCGCGTTCGGCTGGTCGAGGTGAAGTCGGGCGTGGTGCGAAGTGTGTTCCCCCATCGCGGAGCGATCTCGGCGGCAATCTCCACTGACAACAGGCGTGTCGCGACGGGGTCTGCGGACGGGAGTGTCCGCGTCTGGATCGCTCAGTCCGGCCGCCGCGTGCGGTCGCTGCCTGGCAACAAGGGTCATCCGGCCGCACTCGCGTTCAGCCCGGACGCCGCATTCGTCGCAGCTGCGAGCACCGATGGAGTGGGTCGCGTGTGGCGCTTCGCGTTCGGCGGCGTGGGCGCAACGCTCACCGGAAGCGCGACCAGCCTCACCGACGTCGGGTACAGCACCGACGGCGTCTACATCGTGACCGCCAGTCATGAAGGGGACGTGCATGTGTCGAGTGCGGATACGGGATCTCAACGCCTCGTCCTCCAACGGTCACGGCGAGTCGGTGACGTCCGCGACGTTCTCGGGTCCGGCCGGGAGCTCTGTCGTAACCGCCAGCAGGGACGAAACCGCACGAATCTGGGACGCGTTCGACCAGCCAGTGCTGACCGAGCTTGGACGGCTTACGGGGCCCGTAACTGCGCTGGAGGTCGACGCGGACGGTCGCGCGCATGCAACTTCGCGTGGCCGCGGGCGTGTTCTCGAGCTCAGCACCGGGAAGGAGCTCGATGTCGAGCCAGGCAAGACGCGGCCGAGCACGATCGATGGCCCGAATGGGATGACCGCGACGATCCGTGGCAACACGGTCGTACTGGAGATAGACGGCCGGACGAGCAGTCCTCGAGGGGCACCGGGACAGGGTGCTGGCGGCGGCTTTCTCGCCCGACGGACGCCTTCTCGCGACAGCGAGCCGCGATCACACCGTCCAAATCTGGGACACGGGGACCCGGAAGACGCTCAACGTGCTGTCGCCCAACTCGGCTGTCCACGACGTCGCCTTCAGCCCGGACGGGCGATGGATCGTTACTGCAGCGACACGAGCCGCCCTCTGGGATCCGCTGGGGACCGATCCGATACTGCGCCTTCAGGGCCATGAGGGTCCTGTCACGGCCGTTCGGTTCGACCCCTCCGGACGCATCATCGTGACCGGCGGGGCCGACGGAACCGTCCGGAAGTACGTGTGCGATCTCTGCGGCGGGCTCGACGAACTCCTAGCTCTCGCGGACGCGCGGCTGGCCGCAACGGGCCGTGAAACTCAATGACGGCGGAACGCGAGAAGTACCTGCGCTGACTGTCGTGCCGCTAGCGGCCGCGATACTCGTACGCGCCGATGTCGGGCGTGCGATCGCGACGACGGCCGTCGATGTCGACCTGGGGAGCACGGCGCCGGCTCGCCTGGTCGATCAGGAGCACCGAGGCGCCGGTCGGTCGATTGTGGGCGTCCAGGTAGGCAGGCCCGACGTGGTTGGAGCCGCGGCAGGCGGTTCCTCTGAGGATGACATTCGCGACCGCCGCGCGCGCGACGGTGCATACGTAGTGCGGGTCCTCGAGCAGGGCGATGACGTTGTTCTGGAGCAGGGGGCGCTTGCTCCGCTCGAGGGTCCAGTAGACACCGCTCATGCGAATCGAGCCCGCGTAGCCGTCGATGCGGCGTGCGCCGGTGAGGATGGTGTTGTTGATCACCGCGACGTGGCGGGGTACGCGCTTCGAGTGGCGGCTTCCGATGATCATCGCCACCCGCGCCCGGTAGCCGGGCACGCGCGGGTCGGTACCGAGGAACACGTTGTTGACGATCGAAACGCGATCGACTCCGCCGATGAGGTACAGCTGCGCCGCTCCGATCCTGTACACGCCGAACGTGTTCCGCTCGACGCTGAGCTGCCGTCCCGAGAACAGCGAGACGAGATCCTGGTGACCACACCGGTGGCGGCTGCGCATACGGCACGGAAGCGCCCGCTCGAAGCGATTTCCCCGAATCGTGAGGTCGAATCCGAAGCGGCCGTGGATGAAGTCGCAGCCGCGGCAGTCGTGGAACCAGTTGTCGACGATCCTGACGTGTCTCGTACGCGGCCGGAGATGCAGGCAGTTCGAGAGGTTCGGTGACCGGTCACCGCAGTGTCGGAACTCGCTCCGGCGGATGACGACATGGCTCGAGTTGCGAACGTGGATCTTTGCCTGCAGCCGGGTTCGCGCGGCGGTGACGAGAACGTCGTGCACGTCGACGTGCCGGGAGCCGTAGATCCCGAGGACCGCGTCGTCGGTCACCGGCGCGATCGTCAGCTTTCCGACGGAGACCTGCTGCGTGTGGTCGAGCAGCAGTCTCTCGACGCGCACTCCAGGCCCGCCGACGATTCGCAGAGGCCGGGCGGAACGTGCCCCGACGACGAGCTCGCCGCGGTAGAAGTGTCGCCCGAGCCGGAGGGTGCCGCCACTCTCCCTGAGCGCGGAGACCGCGGCAGTGAACTCGCGCTCGTTCCACACCCGGACCGTCGACGGGGCCGCGTGAGTCCCCAGCGGCAGGACGAGGACGAGCACGACGAGAGCTGCGAATACACGGCCTGCTGGTAATGCCCCGACCTCCTCTCCGAGCGCCGACTGTATCCGGTTCGCGCGAGGCGGGTCTCCGGGTCGAGACGGCTACGCTTGGCCGGGTGGAGCGGCAGTTCAAGGCGACCGACCAGTACACGCCGACGGGCGACCAGCCGCGTGCGATCGCGCAGATCGCCGAGTCGGTTGCGGCCGGGAATCGCTTCCAGACGCTGCTCGGCGCGACGGGTACCGGCAAGACCGCGACGATGGCCTGGACGATCGAGAAGCTCCAGCGCCCTGCGCTCGTCATCGCGCACAACAAGACGCTCGCGGCCCAGCTCTGCAACGAGTTCCGGGAGTTCTTCCCGGACAACGCCGTCGAGTACTTCGTCTCCTACTACGACTACTACCAGCCCGAGGCGTACATCCCTCAAGCCGATCTCTACATCGAGAAGGACTCGTCGCGGAACGACGACATCTCTCGGCTGCGGCTCTCGGCGACCGCCTCGCTCCTCACGCGCCGAGACGTCGTGGTCGTCGCCTCCGTGTCGTGCATCTACGGGCTCGGGTCGCCCGAGGAGTGGCGCGAGCGCCTGCTCGTGCTCGAGGTGGGGGAGGAGCACGACCGCGACGAAGTCCTGCGGAAGCTGATCGACAGCCAGTACGTGAGGAACGACACCGTGCTCGGCCGCGGCCGGTTCCGCGTGAAGGGGGACGTCGTCGAGGTGCAGCCGGCGAACGGCGAGACGGCGTACCGCGTCTCGTTCTTCGGCGACGAGGTGGAGCAGATCACCCACTTCGACCCGCTGACGGGCGAGGTCTACTCCCGCCTCGAGAACCTCGCGATCTGGCCCGCGACCGAGTACATCACGTCCGCTCCCACCGTCGAGCGAGCGGTCGACGAGCTCCGGCGCGAGCTGGAGCAACAGGTTGCGAAGTTCGAGGCCGAGGAGCGGATGCTCGAGGCGCACCGCATCCGGCAGCGCACCGAGTACGACCTCGAGATGCTCAGGGAGCTCGGCTTCTGCAACGGGATCGAGAACTACTCGCGCGTGCTCGAAGGCCGCACGGCCGGCTCGCATCCCTTCACGCTCATCGACTACTTCCCGGACGACTTCGTCGTCTTCGTCGACGAGTCGCACCAGACCGTCCCGCAGCTCGGCGGCATGTACGAGGGAGACCGCTCGCGCAAGCAGACGCTCATCGACTACGGGTTCCGCCTTCCCTCGGCGCTCGACAACCGTCCGCTCCGCTTCGACGAGTTCCTCGGCAAGGTGCCGCAGCTCGTGTTCCTCTCCGCGACTCCGGGCGCGTTCGAGCTCTCGCGCTCGCAGGTCGTCGCCGAGCAGCTGATCCGCCCGACGGGTCTCGTCGATCCGGAGGTCGAGCTGCGAGCGACTCGGAACCAGATCGACGATCTGATGAACGAGATCCGCCGCCGCGAGGAGGTGGGTGAGCGTGTCCTCGTCACGACGCTGACGAAGAAGATGGCCGAGGACCTGACCGACTACCTGCTCGAGGCAGGGATCCGCGCTCGCTACCTCCACTCCGAGATCGACACGCTGGAGCGCATCCAGATCATCCGCGAGCTCCGGCTCGGCGACTACGACGTGCTCGTGGGCGTCAACCTGCTGCGCGAAGGCCTCGATCTGCCGGAGGTGTCGCTCGTCGCCGTGCTCGACGCCGACAAGGAGGGCTTCCTGCGCGGGAAGACCTCGCTCATCCAGACGATCGGGCGCGCCGCACGCCACGTGAACGGGCGCGTGCTCCTGTACGGGGACAAGGTGACGGAGGCGATCCAGGGCGCGCTCGCGGAGACGAACCGGCGCCGCGAGGTCCAGCTCGCCTACAACGTCGAGCACGGGATCACGCCCGAGTCGATCGTCAAGGGCGTGTCCGACATCACCGAGCTCCTTTCCCTCGAGTCGCCGAACGTCCCGTCGCGCCGCCGCCGGGGCAAGGTCGAGGTCGAGGGGATGACTCCGGACGAGCTCGAGAAGCTCGTCGTGACGCTGGAAGAGGAGATGTACCTCGCCGCCGAGGAGCTCCGCTTCGAGTACGCCGCCAAGCTCCGGGACGAGATCAAGGAGTTGCGGCGCGAGCTGCAGCGCGACGGGCGCGGGTTCCAGTCGTTCGTCGGGACTACGACGTAGCCGCGCGGCACACGGCTTTCGACCACACCTGAACCGCTTTCGCGCGGCGGTAGTAACGGTGGAGACCGGACTCGAGCGCGAAGCCGATCGCGCCGTGCACCTGGTGCGCGGAGGCCGTGACCTCGCGGGTTGCCGAGCCGGCCCAGAGGAGCGCCGGCGCTCGCGACGAGGCCGGCCGGTGCTGCGGCTTGCCACGCGGTGAGCTCGAGCCCGTCGACGAGGAGTGCCGCATCCGCGAGGCGTGCCTGCACCGCGGGCATGGCGGAGAGCGCGCGGCCGAACTGCTCGCGCGAGCGCGCGTGAGCGAGCGCGGCGTCGAGCGCGGCGGCGGCGAGCCCGGCGAGGTACGCGAGGGTCGCCGCCGTCCAGGCGTTCCATCGCTCGTCGGCGTCGTGTTGTTCGAGCGCGGTCGCGTCCTCGATCGAGGCGACAACGGTGCCGGTGCCGTCGAGCGTCTGCTCGCGCCTTCGCGCGCCGGTCGGGCGAGCGAAGGCGAGGCGCCAGCCCGAACCCGGCACCGCACACGTCTCGGTCTCGAGCCCGTGCCGGATCCGGCCGTCGAGAGCGAGCGGCGCGCCGAGGGTCGCCTCGTCCACGAGGCAGATCGGCGCGACCGCTCGGCCGAGCTCGAGCCCGCCCGCGACGATCGCGCCGATGTCGTCGCCGGCCCAGAGCTCGTGCCAGCCGACGGCTGCCAGCCGGGCGGCGAGCTCGTCGTCGCGGTCGTCGAGCCAGGATGCGAGCTCCGGCTCGCGCACTGGTTCCCAGTGGCCGACGGCGGCTCGCACCGAGTCGCCGAACAGCCTGAGCTCGGGCGAGACGTCGAATCTCATCGGAGCTCCGCGAGCACGGCTTCGGTGTCGGCGCCGAGCTCGGGCGCGGGAGCGGCGTCCGGCTCGCCGACGAGCGATCTCAGCATCCGGACGCGCCCGAGCCCGGGCTGCGTGATCTCTGCGACGAGCCCCGATGCCCGAACCTGCTCGTCGCCTGCGACCGACTCGCGCACGAGCACCGGGCTCGCCGGCACTCCGGCGTCGGCGAGCCGGTCGAGCCAGGCCGACGCTTCTTCCTTCGAGAGCCGTTGCTCGATGTCGGCGGTCAACCGCTGCTTGGCGGCGAGCACGTTCGGCTCCGAGGGAACGACGTCGGGTGCCGCGACCGTCGGGTCGTCGAGGCCGAAGAGCGCGAGGAACGAGTCGCGCTGCACGTGGTTGAGGCAGGCGACGGCGATGAAGCCGGTGCTCGTCGCGTAGCAGCGGTAGTACGGATTCATCGCGAGGTCGCCGGTGATCTCGGCCGCTCTCGTCGCCAGGTCGGCCGGCGTCGCGCTCCGAGGCTCCCGGTCGTCGTCGTCCTCGAGCCAGACGAGGTCCTGCACCTGAACGGCCAGGGCAGCGGCGAGCAGCGACACGTCGACGAGCGATCCGCTCCCGCTCGCACGGGCGGCGACGAGCGCCGCGAGCACGCTCGACGCGAGCAGGTACCCGGCGGTCAGGTCGGCCATCGGGATCCCTCCGGCCCGTACCGGGACCGTGTCGCCGGGGCCTGCGTGGGCGGTGAGAAGCCCCGAGCGAGCCTGGGCGACGAGGTCGTAGGCAGGCGTCCCCGCGAGCGGCCCGGTCGTGCCGAACGACGTGACCACGCCGACCACGAGCGCGGGGTGAGCCGGGTGGAGGGTCTCCCAGTCGAGCCCGAATGCCTCGGCGCGGGCCGGTGGATAGTTGTGGAGGACGATGTCGGCGCGTTCGAGCAAGGCTCCGCTCCGCCGTCTGCCATCCGCGGTCTTCAGGTCGAGGACGACGGATCGTTTTCCGCGGTTGAGCGGGACGAAGAAGCGCCCCAGACCCGGCGAGACGGGCATCACGTAGCGGTAGCCGTCTCCGGCAGGCGGCTCGATCTTGACGACGTCGGCGCCGAGGTCGCGGAGGACGACGCCGCACAGCGGGCCCGCGACGTACTGCGCGTACTCGAGAACACGCACCCCTGCGAGCGGCCCGCTCACAGCTCGAGTCCTCGGCGGGCGATGACGAGCTGCTGCACCTCGGTGGTTCCGCCGGCGATCGTCGATCCGATCGCGGCACGGTAGAGGGCACCGACGCGTCCCTCGGCCGGCGACGCCGGATCGCCGTCCACCAGGCCGTCGAGCCCGAGCAGGTCGCACGCGGCATCGGCGACCCGCTGGGTCACGCGTGCGCCGGCGAGCTTCGCCATGGCGGACGCGGCCGCGGCCGGCTCGTCCCGGTCGAGGAGCCAGGCAGCGCGGAAGGACAGGAGTCGCGCCGCCTCGAGCTCGCCTCGAAGCCGTGCCACGAGCTCCTCGGAGGGTCGAAGGCGCCCGGTCTCGCCGAGATGCCGCTCGACCTCGTCGAGGACCCAGGCCACGCCGCCGAGCTTCTCCGCCGTGATGCGCTCGAAGTCGAGCGTGTGCATGAGCACCTGCCAGCCTTCGTGGAGCTCGCCGACGAGGTTCGCGCGTGGAATCTCGACGCCGTCGAGGAACACCTCGCAGAGCGACCCTCCCCCGAGCGTCGGGAACTGCCGCACCGTGATGCCCGGGGTCGCGAGGTCTGCGACGAGCACCGAGATCCCGTCGTGCTTCGGCCGGTCAGGGTCGGTGCGGACGGCGAGGTAGATCCAGTCGGCGAGGTGCGCGCTCGACGTCCAGATCTTGTGGCCGTCGACGACGAAGCGGTCGTCTTCGACGACGGCGCGCGTTCGGAGCGATGCCAGGTCGCTGCCCGCGCCCGGCTCCGAGAACCCCTGGCAGAACACGAGCTCGCCGCGCGCGATCGAGGGGAGGAGCCTCTGCTGCAGCTCGCTGCTTCCGTACCGCGCGAGCGCTGCGCCGATGGTCTTCGCGGACAGGAGATAGAGCGACAGCGGCAGCCAGTGGTAGCCGAAGACCTCCTCGGCGAGGGCGGCGTCGAGGTGGCCGAGGCCACGGCCGCCGAGCTCGGCCGGCCACGGCACGCCGATCCAGCCGGCGCGCCCGAGGGCTTCGGTCACCGGGCGCGAGTCGCCGTCCGACAGGAGGCCCTGGCGGCGCCACTCGGGATCCGCCTCGAGCAGCGGTCGCAGCCCTCGGCTGAAGTCCGCGGCCTGCTCGCGCAGGGCAGCCTGGTCGTCCGTCAGCCGAAGGTCCACGAACGGCGATCCTAGAGCGCTCCCTAGGATGCTCGCGGTGGAGCACGGTTTCGAGCACCGGCGCGCATGGATCCCGCTCGCCGACGGCACGCGTCTCGCGGCGCGGCTCTGGCTACCGGACGAACGGCCGGCGGCGGTCGTGCTCGAAGCGCTGCCGTACCGCATGGACGACCTGACCTCGTCGTACTCGTCGGAGTACGAGCGGCTATGTGTCGAAGGCGGCCTCGCGGTCGCGCGTGTCGACCTGCGCGGCACCGGATCCTCCGAGGGGGTCGCGACGGACGAGTATCCCCCGCAGGAGCAGGCCGACCTCGCCGAGGTGATCGCGTGGCTCGCGGCGCAGGAGTGGAGCAACGGGCGCGTCGGGATGTACGGGACGTCCTACTCCGGCTTCAACTCGATCCAGATGGCGATCGAGCGGCCGCCGGCGCTCGGGGCGATCTGCGCGATCTACGCGACCGACGACCGCTACACGGACGACGTCCACTACTCGGGCGGTGCTCTGCGCGGGGTGGACCTCCTCGACTACGTCCAGTACATGGCGGCGCTCGTCGTCCTGCCGCCCGTGCCGTCCGTCTTCGGCGAGGGTTGGCGCGACGCGTGGCTCCGGCGGATCGAAGCCTCCGAGCCGTGGCTCCTGCGCTGGCTCGAGGAGCAGCTCGACGGCCCGTACTGGCGCCACGGATCGCTGCGGCCCGGCTACGAGCGCATCGCATGCCCGACCATGCTCGTCGGCGGCTGGGCGGACGGCTACCGGAACAACACCTTCCGGACGTTCGAGGCGCTCGCGTGCCCCAAGCGGCTGCTCGTCGGTCCCTGGAGCCACATGTCGACCGCGACGTCGCTTCCCGGGCCGCACATCGACCTCGTCCCCGAGCTCATCCGCTGGTTCCGGCGCTGGCTCTGCGACGAGGCGAACGGGATCGAGGACGAGCCGCCGATCCAGGTCTTCGTGCGGCGCTCGACCCGCCCGGAGCCCGACCTCGCGGAGGTGCGAGGCGAGTGGCGCTCGGAGCCCGGGTGGCCGCTCGAGCGCGGTCGGCTCGAGGTGCTGACGGTCGAGCCACGGCACGGGACCGACGAGCTGCCGATCGAAGGAGACGTCGGCGCGAGCGCGTGGATCTCGTGCGCCGGCCGGCTTCCGTGGGGTCAGCCGACCGACCAGCGGGAGGACGACGCGCGGTCGCGTGTCTACGAGTGGGGGCCGTTCGAGCACGACGTCGAGATCCTCGGCCATCCGCGGCTCGCGGCGACGCTCACGTCCACGGTGCCCGTGGCGTACCTCTCGGCAAAGCTCTGCGACGTCTTCCCGGACGGGACGTCGGCGCTCGTGACGCGAGGCCTCCTGAACCTCGCGCACCGCGAGTCCTCGAGCGCGCCCGAGCCGCTCGAGCCCGGTCGGTCCGAAGCGGTCGAGGTCGAGCTCGACGCGACCTCGTGGGTGTTCGAGGCGGGACACCGCATCCGGCTCTCGCTCGCCGGCTCGGACTGGCCGAACAACTGGCCGCCGCCCCGGCCCGGGCTCCTCGCGCTGGACCGGGCGTCCATCGAGCTCGCGCTCCCCGTCGTCGAGGGCGAGCCGGTGGCGCCGCCTCCGCAGTTCGCGCCGTCGTCCGGCAAGGACTCGCACGGCCCCGAGCGATCGGGCGAGCAACCTCCGACTGTCTGGCGGATCGAGCGGGACGTCCTCGGCCGCGAGGCGCGCGCGGTCGTCTCGCACGGATCCGACTACGACGGCGACGAGGAGTCGCGCATCCAGGAGCGGTACGAGGGCGTGATCGCCGTCTCGACCACGGATCCCGGCGCAGGCTGGGCACGCGCGACGAGCCGGTACGTCATCAGCTGGCCCGAGGCCGACTGTGCGACCGAGGCCCGGCTCGAGCTGCGCTCGGACGCCGATGCCTACCACGTCGTGGTGGACGTGATCGCCGAGGAGCTCGGGGAGGGCGAGGGGGTCGTGGGCATCGGCCGCGTGGAGCGACGTTTCGAGCGCACGATCCCGCGGCGGCTGCAGTAGGGCGGCTGGGACTAGTCGGCAAGGAAGCACGCGGCTCGATGGTCGGCTGCGCCGGCCGCGCCGCGCAACTCCGGTTCGCTCGCCTGGCACGCATCGATCGCGATCGGACAGCGTGGATGGAAGCGGCAGCCGGAGGGGACCTCGATCGGGTTGGGCGTCTCGCCGCGCAGGATCTGCGCAGTGACGCGTCGTCGGGGGTCTCTACGGGGCACGACGGAGAGCAGCGCCTTCGTATACGGATGGCGCGGACGCTCGATGACGACGTTCGCGGGGCCTTCTTCGACGATCCGCCCCAGGTACATGACGCAGATGCGATCCGCGAAGCGAGCAGCCGTCGAGAGGTCGTGCGTGATCATCAGCACCGCCAGGCCTCGGTCGCGTAGCTCGTCGAGGATCGCGAGGATGCCGGCGCGGACGGAGACGTCGAGCATCGAGACCGGCTCGTCGGCGACGAGCAGGTCGGGCTCGAGAGCCAGACTCGCCGCGATCGCGACCCGCTGCCTCTGGCCTCCGGAGAGCTCGTGAGGGAACCGATCGACGAAGAGCTCCGCGGGAGCGAGCCCCACCCGCTCGAGAGCGTGGCCGACTGCCGCTTGCCGTTCGGCGCGCGACCCGATCCGGTGGATCACGAGCGGCTCCGCGACGGTCGTGGACACACGGAAGCGGGGATCGAGCGACTCGTACGGATCCTGGTAGATGATCTGCATGCGCCGCCGCAGCCGGCGAAGATCATCCCGCGCAAGGGTCGTGACGTCGACCCCGTCGAAGCGGACGCTGCCCGATTCCGACTGCACGAGCCGGAGAATCGCCTGCGCCGTCGTGGTCTTGCCACAGCCCGACTCACCGACCAGCGCGACCATCTCGCCCCGCCGCACGGTGAGCGACACGCCGGATACGGCGTGCACGAACCGTTGGGGACGACGAAGCAGCACGCCACTCAGCCCGCGTGGGACGCTGTAGCGAACGACCAGGTCCTCCACCTCGAGCAGTGGGCGACCGTTGTCGACGGCTGCGCCGCTCACGTCACGGCCTCCAACGAGCTCGCAAAGTGGCAGGCGCTCACGTGCCCGTCGCCCACGGTCCTCAACTCCGGACGCTCCGACGTGCAACGCGAAGCGGCGAGGTCGCAGCGCGGGGCGAACGGACAGCCGTGGAGCTCGGCATCGAGACGGGGCGGCACACCGGGTATCGAGACGACGTCGTCCCGCGACTCGAGGTCGGGGGTCGCGGCCCAGAGGAGCCGGGTGTACGGGTGCCGCGTCTCGTGGTACAGAGCGTCTGTCGGCCCCTGCTCGACGATCCTCCCGGCGTACATCACGGCAGCGTGCGTGCAGGTCTGGGCGACGATCGGCAGGTCGTGCGTGACGAACACGAGCGCGAGGCCCAGCTCGTCGGACAGATAGGTGAGGAGCTCGAGGATCTGCGCCTGCACCATCACGTCGAGCGCGGTCGTCGGCTCGTCCGCGAGCAGGATGCGAGGGTTGCAGGCGAGCGCCATCGCGATCGCGGCACGCTGGCGCATTCCCCCGGAGAGCTCGTGCGGGTAGCTCTTCGCGCGATCCGGCTGGATACCGACGGTCTCGAGCAGCTCGCGGACGCGGGCCGCCGCTTCCCGCCCCGTCGCCACTCCGTGCAACTCCATCGGCTCGACTATCTGGTCGCCGATGCGCTTGACCGGATCGAACGCGTTCATCGCGCCCTGGAAGACCATGGCAATGTCCTTCCAGCGGTGAGGTGCCATGGTCTGCTCTCCGCCTTCGAGCAGGTCGACACCGTCGAACGCGATGCGACCGGAGACTGACGCCGTGGGTGGTAGCAGGCCCATCAGCGCGAGGATGCTCGTCGTCTTGCCGCACCCGGACTCGCCGACCAGGCCGAGCCTCATCCCTGCGGCGACCGAGAAGGACACGCCCTGGACGGCGTGCAGCGTGCCACCGTTCGGCAGGTCGAACCAGACATTGAGGTCTTCGACCTCGAGCAGGGCCGGTATCACGGCTTCTGGTGCTCGGGTTGCACGGATCGCGGCAGCACCCGGAAGCGCCTCACCGAGAGATGGCCCGTGCGCAGCCGTGGATTGAGCGCTTCCTCCAGCGTCTGACCGATGATCGTGCAGGCCAGCACGACGAACATCACACACAGGCCCGGCGGGATGACCGCCCACCAGGCGTCGTTGATGATCGCGTCGTCGGTGAACGCGTTCTCGATCAGCCGACCCCACGAGATCGAGCTCGGATCCCCGAGGCCCAGGAACGTGATGAACGTCTCCGCGAAGATCGCATACGCGATCAGCAGCACCGTGTTCGCGATCAGCAGCGGCGTCACCTGCGGCAGGACATGGCGCACGATCAGCCGGGAGTTGGCGGCGCCGAGCGCGCGAGCGCGCTGCACGTAGACGCGCTCTCGGACGCTCTTCGTCTGCGCGCGAAGCAGCCGCGCGGTGAACGTCCAGTAGATGATCCCGATGATCACGATGATGTTCCAGGTGCTGCGACCGAACAGCGCGGCGATGACGATCATCAGCGGAACGTCGGGAATGACGAGGAAGTAGTCGGTGACGCGCATGAGTGCGGTATCCGTCTTCCCGCCGAAGAAGCCGGAGAGGATGCCGACCGTGCCGCCGATGAGCGCAGAGATCGCCGCCGCACAGAAGCCGATGAGCAGCGAGACCCTGGCGCCGGCGATGAGCATAGAGACCATGCTCGCCCCTCCACCGTCGGTGCCGAGCGGAAACTCCCGGCTCGGCGGCTCGAACACCGCGCCCACCTGGGCCTTCGGATCACCGTCGATCAGGAGCGGCCCCGCCACCGCGAGAAACACGAAGAACCCGAGAACCCCGACCGCGACCATCGCCGTCTTGTTGCGGAGGACGGGAGACGCGAGTGCGCGAAACGCGAGCGAGGGGGTGGGAGGCGGAGCCTCGGGAGTCGACACACCGGGCTGGACGGGGCTCATTCGGTCACCCGCGGGTCGAACTTGAAGTAGAAGAGGTCGGCAAGCAGGTTGAAGAGGATGACCGACAGGGTGAGCAGGAGGAACGCTGCCTGGAGAACGGGGTAGTCGCGCTGGTCGATGGCCTCGACGATCAGGAGCCCGATTCCCGGATACGAGAAGACGTACTCGACTGTGATGGCTCCCCCGATGATGAACCCGAGGGAGAGTGCGACGAGCGTGATCACCGGCAGCATGGCGTTGCGAAACCCGTGCTTCCAGACGGTTGCCCAGTTCGATAGGCCTTTGGCCCGTGACGTGAGGATGTAGTCCTCGCCCAGCGTCTCGAGCATCGCGGAGCGGACGATCAACGTGTATTCGCCGAAGACGACGAGCCCGAGTGTGAGCGCGGGGAGGATCATGTGCTCGAGACGGTCGACGAGCACCTCGATCGCACCAGGGTCGTCGAGGATCCCGAGCGTCGGGTCCTTGACCCCGGACGTCGGTAACCCGAGCCAGCCCGCGATGAAGAGCACGATCACGAGGCCGAGCCACTGCGGCGGCATCGAGTAGAAGCCGAGGCCGCCCCAGAGGGCCCCTTTGTCCGCGGCCGTCCCACGCCGCCACGCCGCCACGACGCCCGTCGCGACCCCGAACACGATCGCGAAGAACGTCCCGAGCGCGACCATCGGGATGGTCGTCTTGAGCGGCTCCCAGAGCACCGAGGTCACGGGCTCTTCCGTGCGGAGCGAGCGGCCCATGTCCCCGTGTGCGAGGTCGACGAGGTAGATCTTGTACTGCTCCCACTTCGACTTGTCGAGGCCGAGCTCACGGCGCTGGAAGTCCTTGAAGTCCTGCGAGCATCCTCGGCAGCGAAGTGCTGAGACGGCGTCGCCCGAGAGCGAGCGGAAGAGGACGAAGTTGAGCGTGATCGCGACGAAGACGGTGCCGATGGCGAACAGCACCCTCTTGACGACGTAATCGGTACCGCGCATGTCGTCTCGAGGGTGCTGCCCGTAACCGGCTGCGAGCGCCCTAGATCAGCGTTTCCTGGGGCTCGTGTAGTAGGTCTTCGAGAATGCGCTGAGCGGATTCTTGAAGTTGGTCCACTTCGTCGACGTCGCGTCGAGGGCCACGTGGTTCGTGAGCTGCGTGTACACGAACGCGTCGTAGACCATCTTCTGCATCTTGTAGACGATGGCCCTCCGCTTCGCGGGGTCGACCGTCACGCCCTGCTGCTCGTACAGCTTGTCGTACGCCGGGCTGTCCCAGCCGGTGTCGCTCCATGAGCACCACTGGTCCTTCGTCACGACGGAGAGCTGGAAGTCCGCCTCGGGACCGGCGATCCAGTCCCACATCGCGATGTCGAACTTCGAGTAGCCGATGTTCTTCGCCGCGTCGCACTTCGCGTCCGTCTCGAGTGCGTACGACGCCGTCGAGTCGCCGCCGACGTGCTGCGTGGCTTTGACGCCGAGCTTCGCCCAGCCCTCCTTCACGATCTCGAACATCCGGTTGACGTTGAAGTCGGTCGAGGTCGGCGTGATGATCTCGTACTGCATCGGATGGGCGTCCTGCGCGTACTTGCCGCTCGTGGCCGGGGCGACACGGATGCCGCCCGAGCCTCGCTTGTAGCCGAGCTTGTCGAGCGCCTTGTTCGCCGCACCGCAGTCGTACCTCGTCGGCCCGAGGTTCGGGTTCTCGAGAGGCGAGATGTGCCCGACGAGGCTCTCGACCTTCGTCGCGTAGCCGCTGAAGACGACCTGGATCATCTTGTCGCGGTCGACGCACATCGAGAGCGCCTTCTTCACCTTCGGGTCGAGGAGCTCGCGGTTCTTGAGCTTGCGCGAGTTCGAGTTCCACGTGATGTTCGTGATCTCGCCGCCCGGCCACTCGTTGACCTGGACGCCCTTGCTCTTCTTCACGGCGTTGACGGCGTTGAACGGCACCTGGTCGATCCAGTCGAGCCCGCCCTGGCGCATGGCGGCGATCATGGAGTCGGAGTTCGTGTAGTACGTCAGCGCCACGGCGTCGGAGTTCGACTTCGGCCCGTAGAAGTTCGGATCGGGGATGAAGACGGTCGTGCCCTTCTTCTCGTACGACTTGATCGTGTACGCGCCTCCGGTCACCATCGGGAGCTTCCCTTCGGGCGGAACGTCTTCAGAGCCTTCCCGCCCTTCTCTTTCTTCTCGTACGGCTCCCAGACGTGTCGCGGCAGGATCGGCATTCCGGCGATCAACCACAGGGCGTTCCCGACCGGAGCCTTGTAGCGGACGACGAGAGTCGTCGGGTTCGGCGCCGTCGCGCGCTTCGCGTGGTTGAGAGACGTCGCCTGCACGGCGGTCGCACCTTCTGCGTACTTGAGCGTCGTGTTGATCGTCCACGCCGCGTCGTCGGCCGTCATCGGCCGGCCGTCGGACCACTTCGTGTTCGGCCGCAGCTTGTACGTCCACACCCTGCCGCCGGCGGAAGCCTTCCACGACTTCGCCCAGTCGCCGGTGATGTAGTACCCCTCCTGCTTCGAGTAGTCGACCTGCAGGAGCAGCGGATAGACCATGATCATCGCGTTCAGTCCCTGCCCCTCGATGTAGTTCCAGGGGTTGAACGAGTCGATGTAGCTCGTCGTGCCGATGCGCAGGATCCCGCTTCCGCCGGCGGCTTTTCCGTCGACGGCCGCCCCTGCATCCGCTGTCCCGCCTCGGAAGCCACCCCACGCTGCCACGCTTGCCACGACGACCGTGGTGACGGCGAGTAGGACGAGCATGAGACGCCTTGACTGCCCTCTCTTCATGTTTCCTCCAGTGTCCAGAGTCGTTGCCCTGGACGCTTTGACGACATCGACGTCATCGAAGTTGCTGCCAGCAGCGATTATCCATCGGGCTCAGAGCAGGTGCCAGTCGAGGAAGCGCTCGAGCCGCCGGTAGAAGTCGATCTGCGGGCCGGCGCGCAGGAAGCCATGCCCCTCGGTCGGATAGGTCACGTACTCGTACGTCTTCCCGAGCCGCCGTAGCTCGGCGGCGAGCTCCTCGGACTGCTTTGGATGAACGCGCTCGTCCTTCTCGCCGTGCGCGACGAGGACCGGGACCTGCACGTTCTCGAGACGCCGGACCGCGGAGGCGGCGGCGTACGCGTCGTGCGCGGCCGAGGGGGACCCGACGAAGTTCTCCAGCGACTCGAGGACGCCGCCGCGGTCGCCCTGGGACCAGGACGTGAAGAGGTCACAATCTCCGTACGCGCAGATCGCGCAGCGGAAGCGGTGCTCGGGGTCGTCGGTGACCGCGAGCAGCGCGATGAACGAGCCCCAGCTCCCGCCGAACACCGCCAGTCTCTCGCCGTCCACCCAGTCGAGCGTGCGGACGTAGTCGGCGGCTGCGAGGCAGTCCTGCGTGTCGACGACGCCGATCTGGCCGTGGAGCAAGCGCTCGAAGTCCCGGCCGTAGCCAGTCGAGCCCCGGTAGTTGGGCGCGATCCAGGCGTAGCCCTTGTCCACGAAGTACTGCGCGTGTCCGTCCCAGTAGTCGCCGTACGCCTCGAGCGGGCCGCCGTGCGGATAGACGACCGCCGGCACCGGGCGCTCGGGAGATGCACCTGCGGGCCGGAAGAGGAACGCGCTGATCTCGAGGCCGTCGAACGAGCGCGTAGGTCACGACCTCTGGAGCGACGTGCGGCGCCGTCTGGACCGCGAGCGGCGTGGGGGCGAGCACGGTCTCCGGCTCCGCTCCGGGCCGTGCGATCCGTAGCTGCGGTGCCGTCGCCTGATCCTCGTACGTGGCGACGACGGCACCGGCCGCCGTCCAGTGAGGGTCACCCCAGGTTCCGCCGGGCGCGAGCACGGAGACCTCGCCGGTCGCGGCGTCCACGACCACGAGATCGAAGCGGCCGCCGCGCCCGCGCACCGCGACGAGCCGGTCTCCGTCCGGGTGCCAGCGGTGCTCGGAGAAGTCGGCCTCGTCATGTGTGAGCTGCCGCGCGTCGCCGCCGTCGCCGTCGACGAGATGCAGCTCGTACCAGCCGGAGAGCTCGGAGGCGTACGCGACGAGCGACCCGTCCGGCGACCAGCGAGGCGAGTGGTCGTGCGTGCTCGCCGTTCCCGTCAGGGCACGGACCTCGCCGTTCGCGACGGCGACGACGCGGATCTCGCTCCGGTTGAGATCGACACGCGGGGCGAACGTGTACGCGACCAGCGAGCCGTCGGGTGAGACGACCGCCGAGCCTCTCCTCGCCGAGCGAGTCGAGCTCTCCGTGCGTCCGCGCGAGTTTCCGGGGCCAGGGGTCGTCGACCTCGACGACCGCGAGCCGTGACGTGTCGTCGTTCTCGACGGAGATCACGAGCCTCCTGTCGTCGAGCCATACCGGGCTGCCACCGTCGACGAGCTTCCGCGCGGGGCCGCCGGCGAGCGGAACGAGCCAGATCGCTCCCTGGTCCGCGAACGCAACCGTGCTCACCGTCCGGGCAGACGGCCGGGGTCGTGTCCTCCCAGTACGGCATCAGGTCGCGGCCGGTCGTGAGCCGCTCGGGTGAGGACGTCTCGAGGTCGAGCCGCCAGAGGTCGGACGTGTCGCGATCCTGGATGAAGACGAGCGTGCGGCCGTCCGGGCTCGGAGCGAGGCTCCGCGGCCGCTCCGTCGCCGCGATCGCCTCGAGCCGCCAGTGCGGGGGAGGCTTCGCCTCGCGCACGGTCGGAGTCGGCACCCCACCGTACTCCTCCTTGCCGATCCAGATGTCGAGCGGGTCGGGCACTACGCCGGAACCCCCTCCTCGATCCCGCCGAGGGCAGCGAGCACGAGGTCTCCGAGGGTCGCGAGGTCGTAGCCGCCCTCCTGCACGACGACCGTCGGCAGGCCGAGCTCGCCGAGTATGCGACCTCCGGCGCGGAATCCGTCGGCCGTCACCTGCAGCGGGCTCGCGGGATCGCTCTCGGCGGCGTCGACCCCGAGGGCGACGACGAGTGCGTCGGCACCGTTCGCCCAGGCGGCGAGCTCCGCGACCGCGGCCGTCCACGGAGCGTCGCCTGCGCCCGGCGGAAGCGGGAGGTTCAGGTTCGTCATCGGTGCTCTCCTCCGCGAATCCGAGGAAGTGGGGAAACCACCCGGCTCGCGGATCGACGTGAACGGAGCCGGTCAGGACATCGCTGCGGTCCTGGAAGATCGCCTGCGCGCCGTTTCCCTGGTGGGCGTCGACGTCCAAGATCGCAACTGTGGCGACTCCCCGGTTGCGAAGGTGTTGCGCGGCGATCGCGGTCGAGTTCAGATAGCAGCTGCCGCCGTACGCGCTCCTCGTCACGTGGTGGCCCGGAGGTCGGGTGCAGGCGTATGCGACAGGCGCGCCCGCCAGGACGAGATCCGCGGCCGTGAGCGCGACGTCCACGGCCGCCCGCGCTGCGTCCCACGTCGTCGGGCCGATCGGCGTCATCGTGTCGAAGGCGTAGAGCCCGGTCCTCGCTGACATCGCGGCCGGAAGTGCGGGCTCCTGGCCCGCGAGAAGCCCAGGATGGGCAAAGAGATACGGGACCACGCGATCCTGGCCGGGATCGACCGGGTAGCCGGCCTTCTCCCAGTCGTCCCAGGCGGTGCGCAGGAAGTCGACCAGGCCCTGCGTCGTGAACGTCGAGCAGCGCGTCGTCTCCGTGCTCCGCGGCCGGCACGAGCGTCGCACCGGCTCCGACGAGCGCGTCGCGGATGATCGCGGCGCGCGCAGGCACCTCGTTGCCGGGGTCCGGCAACCCGATCCAGACCTCGCCACCCGGCTCGTGCAGAAGGCAGCGGTCGCTCCACGCGACGGGAATCGACAGGCCCTCTCGCGCGGGCGACACGACAGCGAGCCTAATCGAACCCGCTGTAGGCTCGCCCGATGACGACCCCGGCCCCCCGCAGCCCTCGTCTGCGCGAGATCGGCCTGCGGATCGGTGAGTACGAGGCCGGTCCGCAGAACGCGATCACCGATGTCCCCGGCGTCCTCGTCGGCCACGTCACGATCTGGCGAGACGAGCCCGAGCCGCCCGACGGGCGCGGCGTCGGGAGGAGCGGCGTGACGGCGATCGTTCCCGCTGACCCTGCAACGCTCGTTCGCGCGCCGGTGCCCGCCGGGGTCGACGTCTTGAACGGCGCCGGTGAGCTGACGAGCTCGATCGCGATCCGGGAGTGGGGGGTGATCGAGACGCCGGTCTACCTGACCGCGACGATGGCCGTCGGTCGCGTCTACGACGGCGCGGTTCGCGCCGCGATCGCCGCCGATCCGTCGATCGGGGTCGAGAACTTCGTCATCCCCGTCGTGGGAGAGTGCGACGACGGCTGGCTCTCGGAAGCACGCGTCGTCCAGGTCGAGCTCGACGACGTCGGGCACGCACTCGCGACGGCGACCTCCGGGCTTCCGGCCGAAGGTGCGGTCGGGGCAGGCACCGGCATGGTGTGCTTCGGCTACAAGGGCGGCATCGGCACGGCAAGCCGGGTGCTTCCGGAGCTCGAGGCCACCGTAGGGGTTCTCGTGCTGGCGAACTACGGTGTTCGTCGCGATCTGGTCGTCGACGGCGTGCCCGTCGGGAGGCTGCTCGGCGGAGAGGGCGCGCGCGAGGACAACGGGGACGGAAGTTGCATCTGCGTGGTCGTGACCGACCTCCCGCTCGGCCCGCACGAGCTGGGCAGGATCGCCCGCCGCTGCGGTCTGGGTCTCGCGCGCACGGGATCGGTGGGATACGACGGGAGTGGCGAGATCTTCCTGGCTCTCTCCACCGGCGGCCGCATCGAGCGTGCGCTCGGCGGCATGCGAGACGTCGCGTCTCCCACGGTGCTCAACCGCCTCTTCGTGGCGACGGTCGAGGCGACCGAGGAAGCGGTTCTGAACGCGCTCTGGGCCGCCCCGGACGTCGTCGGCCGCGAGGGCCGGTTCGCGCCGGGCATCCCGCACGACGACGTGCTCGAGCTGCTTCGGGCGCACCGTCGGCTCCCTACCTGAGCTACGTTGCCGGCATGTGTCGAAACATCAAGACGCTTCACAACTTCGAGCCTCCGGCGACCGAGGACGAGATCCGGGCCGCAGCGCTCCAGTACGTGCGGAAGGTGAGCGGGTCCGCGAAGCCGTCGAAGGCGAACGAGCACGTGTTCGCGCACGCGGTGGAGGAGATCACGGTCGTCACGCAGCGCCTCCTCGAGGCGCTCGTGACGACAGCGCCACCGCGCGATCGGGAGCGTGAGGCGGCCAAGGCTCGCGCTCGCGCTGCCCAGCGCTTCGGCGCGGCCGCCTGATCGACCGCCCCCGCGAGACTCAAGCGCGATTGCGCACGAGCCGATACCGCGTTGGTGGCGGATCGGCTCGTCCCGAGGCTCGCACTTGCGGCGTTCGTGGCCTGCGTCCCGCCTGCGCTGCTGCACTTCGTCGGACACAACAAGGTGTACTTCGGCGGCTGGATCCACTTCAGCGCGGTCGCGATGGGCGCCACCGTGGCGGTACTCTCGGCGATCGCGTTGACCATTGCCGGCGCGCGGCGCAGCGATGCTCGTGCCGTCCTCGTCGGTGGCGCGTTCTCGGTCATGGCCGCGCTCCTCGTGCTGCACGGTCTGACCACTCCGGGCATCATCGTGGGCCAGAACGGGGTCGTTGCGTTCGCGGGTGGAGCGACGCTGCCGGTCGGTGGGGCGATCCTCGCCTTGAGCGTGCTACCGGTGCTCAGGCGTCCCGAAGCTGTGCAGCCGCTGCTCGCGCTGATCGCCGCGTCCATCGTCCTCATCGCCGCTCTCGGCGCCGCGGCCGTTCTCGATCCGCAGTTCGTCCCGAACGTCCCCGAGCCGGGCAGTCCGCTCGCGTGGTCGGCACTCGTCGCCGGCCTCGTGTTCTTCGGCGCCCTCGCGTACCGCGCGTTTCGCACCTACCTGCTGACGCACAGGCTCTTGGATCTCGTCGTCGTCGTGGGCCTCTTCTGGCTCACCACCTCTCTCGTCGCCGCGCTGCTACTGACCTATCTCGATCTCGGCTGGTGGCTCGGTCACGGCTTCGAGATCGTCGGCATCGCGCTCGTCGGTATCCCGGTTGCCGCGGATCTTCTCCGTACCGTGCCGTCGAGGCCGCTGGTCGGTGACCTTCGAGGCGCCGACCTCGTCGCAGCGGAGGAAGCATTCCTCGGCTCGCAGGTTCGCTCGCTGATGGTCGCGCTCGCGCACAAGGACGAGTACACCGAGGAGCACACGCGCCGTGTCGCCCTGCGGGCGGTCCAGGTCGGCGAGGAGCTCGGGCTCCCGTCCACTCGGCTCCGCAGTCTCGCGGTCGGCGGTCTCCTGCACGACATCGGCAAGCTCCGGTGCCCGGACGAGATCCTCAAGAAGCCCGGCCCGCTGACGGACGCGGAGTACGCCGTCGTGCGCGAGCACGCCGAGGCCGGTCGGAAGCTGCTCAAGGAGCTTGGCGGCTTCGGTGAGCCCGTGCTTCGTCTGGTAAGGAGCCACCACGAGAGACTCGACGGGAGCGGTTACCCGCAGGGTCTCGCGGAGCAGCAGATCGACCTGGACACGCGCATCATGGCCGTCTGCGACGTGTACGACGCGCTCCGCTCGGCACGTGTCTATCGCGAGGCGTGGTCGCACGAGCGCGCGATGGCGCTGCTTCGCTCGAGCGCTGAGACGGAGTTCGACTCGCGCTGCATCGACGCGCTCGAGCGCGTCCTCGGCGACGAGAGCTCAGCCGGTCTCGCCGTCGCCGTCTGACCTAAGCGACTGCGAGCGCGCCGAGCTTGTCGCGCAGGTAGCGGAGGTACGGCTGCGGGTCGATCGGGCGCCCGACGACGCGTTCGACCGTCTCGGCGGGCGTGAACTTGCGTCCGAGCGCATGTACGTTCTCGCGGAGCCACGTGTGGAGCTCCGAGAACTCGCCTCGCGCGATCTGCTCCTCGATCTCCGGGATCGCCTCCCGGGCTCTTTCCCAGATCTGGACGGAGAGCACGCTGCCCAGGAGGTAGGACGGGAAGTACCCGAACAGGCCGCTCGCCCAATGGGAGTCCTGGAGCACGCCGCGGCGGTCGTCAGGCACGGCCAGGCCGACGAGCTCTTCGAAGCGCGAGTTCCACGCATCCGGCAGGTCTCGTACCGCGAGCCTCCCGGAGAGCAGCTCCTGCTCGAGCTCGAAGCGAAGGATGATGTGGAGCCCGTAAGACGTCTCATCCGCGTCGACGCGGATGAACGTGCGCTGGGCGCGGTTCACCGACCGGTGGAAGCGGTCGAGCGAGACGCCGCCGAGGACGGCCGGAAATGCGTCCTGAACACGAGAGTAGAACCACTGCCAGAAGGGCAGCGATCGCCCCACGAGGTTCTCCCACAGCCGGCTCTGCGACTCGTGGAGCGAGGCCGAAGCTCCTGCGCAGAGCGGCGTCGCATCGAGCGACGGGCTGACGCCCCATTCGTAGAGGCCGTGGCCACATTCGTGCATGGCGGAAAACAGGGAGCTGAGATCGCCCTCGGCGTACCGCGAGGTCAGGCGGACGTCGCCGAGGCCGAACGTCGTCTCGAACGGATGCACGGTGGTGTCGAGACGGAACTGGTCCCATGTCGCGCCGAACCGCTCGATCAGCGTGCGCGAAAGCGCGTCCTGGACGTCGATCGAGAACGGCCCGCTCGCGAAATCGTCCTCCTCGTCGGTTGCGAACTCGGCAACGAGCGCGACGACCTCGGGCTCCAGGACCGCGAAGACCGCGCGAATCTCGTCGGTGCGCATGCTCGGCTCGTAGTCGTCGAGCAGGACGTCGTACGGGTCGTCGTACGGTGAGAAGCACTCGATCTGACGGAGACGCAGCTCGAGCACCCTCTCGAGATGCGGTCGGAACGCGCCGAAGTCCGAATCCTCCCGAGCCTTCACCCACGCCTGGTAGGACTCGGCTCCGACCTTCGCAAGCTCGGCGGTCAGCTCGGAGGGAACCCGGCGCGCCTTGGCCCAGTCTCTCGTCGTGACCCGGATGAGACAGGCATCGTCCGCGTCGTACGGGAGGGACTCTCCGTATGGCTCGAGCTCGCCGAGGAGCTCGCCGACGCGGTCGTCGGCGAAGCGGTCATGGATGAGGCTCTCGAGCGTCGCGAGCTGCGAGGCGCGGGCGGCACTCCCACCGGGCGGCATCATCACGTACTGATCCCAGTGGAGGACGCTCGCGGCTCGTCGCAGATCGACGACCTCGCGGAGGCGGTCCCTGAGCTCGGCAAGCGCCGGTTCCACGAGCGCGGACTCTAGCGCCGCGGAAGCGACTCGCGAGGCTGCCGAAAGCCCGTGGTGCGGGGAATCCGAGCCGTCACCGCCGGGGCAGGCGATACACTCGAAACGTGGCCAACGAGGCCCCCGAGCTCTTCGATGACGTCTATCTCGGCCTTCGCGCGGGCGGCGCCGTTCGGAAGCAGCGCCGTGGCGAGCCGCTCTCCGTGGAAGAGGAAGAGGCGCTCGGGCACTGGCAGCGCCTGTCGCTCTGGCGGAAGTTCGTCGCCGTCGGGGCGTTCGCCCTCGGGACGTTCGGCCTCGGCTTCACGATCGGCGGTCTGATCTTCGGCCGCGGTCGCAGGGCACGCGCCTGAGCCTGTAGCCCGGGCGCGGGGTCCCGGCATTACCTCTGCAGGCGGTTCGCCCAAACCGCCGGACGGAATCCACCGAAGGAGTGGTCATACGCCGACCGCGCCGGTCGGAAGCGAGCGGAGGGAGAGGTCATGCTCAGAGGACTCGTCGTCGCGATCGTTGCGTTGACGTGACTGGGATGGCTCTGGCGTCGTCGCAGGCGGATACGTACAAGCTCCGCGCGGCCATCAGGGCAGGCGCCGAGGTGCCGAAGCCGACGGGCGTTCCCGCGTCCGCCACGGGGCTCTTCACGGGGAAGTCGGTCGAGCTCGCGAACGACAAGGCGAGCCTCACCTGGAAGCTGACCTTCTCGCATCTCTCCGGGCGGGCGATCGCAGCGCACATCCACGTCGGCAAGCGCGGTAAGGCGGGCCCGGTCCTCGTCGCGCTCTGCGGTCCGTGCAAGAGCGGACAGACCGGCAGGGCCGTGATCACGCATGCGCAGGAGGCGAAGATCGAGAAGGGGCTCACATACGTGAACGTCCACACGCCGAAGAACACGGGGGGCGAGATCCGCGGCCAGATCGCGGCCACGGAGACGAAGTCCACCTCCGAGACGAGTCCGCCTCCGCCTTCGCCGAGCCCGGCCCCCGAGCCGCCGCCGTACCCGTAGACCGGGCACCTACGTCACACGCAGGGCTGTGACGAGAAGTCCTGGTGCCCGCGTCCAACCTGGCACCGTTGCGACCACTTCGCCTCGGTGAGACGGTAGACGTCGTCGTCGGGCACGAACTCGAGCACCCAGCGCTCGCTCCGCACGGAGTCGTCGAGTAGGCCGTCGAGCGTGACGGTGACCGTCTGTGGACCGGACCCCTCGGGTGAAGCCACGCCTTCGACGGTCGTGCGGGCCGCGGTGCGGTCTTCCAGATGGAGGAACTCGCCGGCCGCCATCACCGGAGAGCGCTCCCAGTTCTCGTCGACGGCTTTGGCGTACTCGGTGAAGTCGTCGACGGACGCCGTCCCGTCCGGCTCCTTCGTCGGTGCCGCGATGTCCGGTGTGGAACCGCCACAACCGGTCGCGCTCGCCAGCGTGCAGACGAGCGTGCAGGCAACGGCGGCGTACGCGACGACACGCACGCTGCCGTTGTAGCCGATGGATCGCCGCACGTGAGAGCGGCCGGCCGATCTTCATGGCGCGAGGTTGACCGAACGTCTGTTCGACTGGGTAGAATGGCGCGCTCATGACTGCCGAGAACCTCGTCGTCCACGGCGCTCGCGAGCACAACCTGAAGAACGTCACCGTCACCGTTCCTCGGCACGCGCTCGTCTGCATCACCGGGCTCTCCGGCTCCGGGAAGTCGTCGCTCGCCTTCGACACGATCTATGCGGAGGGACAGCGCCGCTACGTCGAGTCGCTCAGCGCCTACGCCCGGCAGTTCCTGCAGATGATGGAGAAGCCGGACGTGGATTCGATCGACGGGCTCTCGCCGGCGATCTCGATCGACCAGAAGACCACGTCGCGCAACCCGCGCTCGACGGTCGGCACGGTGACCGAGATCTACGACTACCTCCGGCTGCTCTACGCACGGATCGGCAGGCCGCATTGTCCGGTCTGCGGCCGACCGATCGCCGGGCAGTCCCTCGACCAGATCGTCGAGCAGGTCGTGCGGCTCCCGGAGGGGACGAAGTTCACGGTCAACGCGCCTGTCGTGCGCGACCGAAAGGGCGAGTACAAGGACGTTCTCGAGGAGCTGCGGCGAGACGGCTTCACGCGCGTCAAGGTGGACGGCGAGCAACGGTTGCTCGAGGAGCCGATCGAGCTCGACAAGAAGTACAAGCACACGATCGAGGTCGTCGTCGACCGGCTCGTGATGAAGGCCGATCTGCGCCCGCGGCTCACACAGTCCATCGAGACCGCGACCTCGCTCGCGGCGGGCCTGGTCACGATCGACGTCGTCGACGGCGACGCGCTGCCCGACGGCTGGAATGCCCAAGGGCATTCCAGCGTGACCTTCTCGGAGAACTTCGCGTGCCCGGATCACGGCGTATCGCTCGCCGAGCTCGAGCCACGCGTCTTCTCGTTCAACTCGCCACACGGAGCTTGCCCGCGCTGCACGGGTCTCGGCTCCCAGCTCGAGATCGACCCCGACCTGCTCGTCCCGGACACGGCCCTGACGATCAACGACGGCGCGCTCGTGCCGTGGACGATCGGGAGCCAGAGCTTTTACGACAGCGTCATCCAGGCGATCGCCGAGCGCTACGAGATCTCGCTCGACACGCCGTGGCGGGATCTCTCGCGTGACGAGCAGGACCGCTTCCTGTACGGGACGGACGGCGACAAGATCTTCGTCACCTACCGCAATCGCATGGGCCGCAAGCGCCAGTACACGATGGCCTTCGAGGGGCTCGTGAACAACCTGCAGCGGCGGTACCGGGAGACCGACTCGCCGCAGCAGCGCGAGCGGATCGAGGAGTACATGAGCTTCCGGCCGTGCCCGGAGTGCGGCGGCGCGCGGCTCAAGCCCGAGGTGCTCGCCGTCACGGTCGGAGAGAAGTCGATCCACGAGTTCTCGCGGATGTCCGTGACGACCGCCTTGCTATTCGTGGACGGGCTCGAGATCACGAAGACCGAGGAGCTGATCGGCCGGCGCATCCTGAAGGAGGTCCGTGAGCGCCTGACGTTTCTCGACAACGTCGGCGTGGGCTACCTCCAGCTCGATCGCGCCGCGAAGACACTCTCGGGCGGTGAGGCCCAGCGGCTCCGGCTCGCAACCCAGATCGGCTCGCAGCTCGTCGGCGTGCTCTACATCCTCGACGAGCCGTCGATCGGCCTGCACCAACGCGACAACGGCAAGCTCATCGGGACGCTCGAACGGCTCCGCGACCTCGGCAACACGGTGCTAGTGGTCGAGCACGACGAGCAGATGATGCGCTCCGCGGACTGGATCGTGGACATGGGCCCCGGTGCCGGCGAGCACGGCGGCGAGGTGGTCGCGGAGGGGGCGGTCGACGCGATCGAGGGCAGCCCGGGGTCGATCACGGGTCAGTTCCTCTCCGGCGAGCGGCGAATCGCGATTCCCCCGCGGCGGTCCGAGGACGGCCGCGGCTGGTTCGAAGTCAGGGGCGCGTCGATGCACAACCTCAAGGACATCGACGTCGAGTTCCCGGTCGCCCGCCTCACGGCCGTCACGGGCGTCTCCGGCTCCGGGAAGTCGACGCTCGTCAACGAGATCGTCTACAAGGCGCTCGCGAACCGGCTCAACAAGATGCGGATGAAGCCGGGAGATCACGACTCGCTCGAGGGCATCGAGGTCTTCGACAAGGTGATCGACATCGACCAGACGCCGATCGGGCGAACTCCCCGGTCCAACCCTGCGACGTACACGGATCTCTTCACGCACGTCCGCGAGCTGTACTCGCTCACGCCCGAGGCGAAGGTTCGCGGCTACAAGCCCGGCCGGTTCTCCTTCAACGTGCGCGGTGGCCGCTGCGAGGCGTGCAAGGGCGACGGTCAGATCAAGATCGAGATGCACTTTCTGCCCGACGTGTACGTCCCGTGCGAGACGTGTCACGGGCGCCGATACAACCGCGAGACCCTCGAGGTGCGCTTCAAGGGGAAGTCGATCTCCGACGTCCTCGAGATGTCGGTGGAGGAGGCCCTCGACTTCTTCGCCAAGATCCCCAAGATCAGGCGCCGGCTACAGACGCTGCACGACGTCGGGCTCGACTACATCAAGCTCGGCCAGCCTGCGACCACGCTCTCCGGGGGCGAGGCGCAGCGCGTCAAGCTCGCCGCCGAGCTCTCGAAGGTCGCGACCGGAAAGACGCTCTACATCCTCGACGAGCCGACCACGGGCCTCCACTTCGCAGACATCGAGAAGCTGCTCGAGGTGTTGCAGCGCCTCGTCGACGCCGGGAACACCGTGCTCGTGATCGAGCACAACCTCGACGTCATCAAGCAGGCGGACTGGGTCGTCGACCTCGGGCCCGAGGGCGGCGACGCCGGGGGCGAGGTCATCGCAGCCGGGACGCCCGAGGAAGTAGCCGAGATCGCGGACTCGTATACAGGGCAGTTCCTCCGCGCGATACTTGCAGAGCCTGCAGCGGCAGCTGCCTGAGTTCGTGCACGACGTCATTGCTCGGCTGCGGACGAGGCCGGGCGTCCAAGTCGCCGATCTCGCGAGTGCCTGGGAGATCCGGGTGCCCAAGCCCGGCGGAATGGTCTTTGTCATCACCGTGCCGCACGACGTCACGGAGCTCTTCGTGGACGTCCGACAGCCGCCCACCGACCAGGTGATCTGGTCGAACTGGTGTGACTACTACGTCTCGCCTGGAGTCGTCGACACGGAGGCCGAGGCGCGCGCTCTCATTGCGCGCGACACCGAGGAGCTCGTCGAGCGGCTGCTCGCATCGCCCGTTCGTCTCGTCGAGCACCGTACCGCCGTCTTCCGTCTTCCGTCTTCCGTCGCCGACGCCAGCGTGCGGAATGGTGGACGGGCGGCGAGTGGCGGGAGGTTGACTTCGACCTCCTCTGACGCCGGCCGTTGGGCGTCAGCGAAGGGTGGGGCAGTGCCTCGATCGGAGTGCTCGTCCCTCGGTCGGGGGATGTGCGACCGCGGCTCACAGAGGACGGTTCGTGGGCACTGCGGTCCTGCCGGGAAGACAGGAGGAAAGTCACACGTGGCGTCGGTCACACGAGAGGGATCTCTGCGAGCAACCTCGCGCCTGAGCGACCTCGGACGAGCACGTCTCATCGGGAGATCGGGCTTTCTCGCCCTTGTGACATCGGTTGCCGCAGTCGTCGTCTACAACGTCGGCGTCCGAGACCTCCCGGGACCGCTCGACCCGAAGATGGCTCAGCTCTGGGTGCTGTTCCTGGTCTTTGCGGTGGCCGAGCTGTACGTCGCGGATGCCCGCGATCGGTCCGAGCTCGTCGCTCTCTCACCGCACGAGGCCGGGGTCGTCCTCGGTCTCTTCATGCTCGCGCCGAACGAGCTCCTCGTCGCGCAACTCGCCGGTGCGGCGGTCGCGCTCGGAGGTGTGAGCTTCGGCCGTATGCGCCCGAGCGCGATCATCCTTCGGATTGCGACGCTCGCCCTCGGGACGTGCCTCGCCCTGGTCGTGTTCCACGCAATCATCGACGGCAAGGATCACACCGGCCCACTCGGGTGGGTCGCTGCGATCATCGCCGCATCGGTGGCGGCAGGGACGAGTCTCGCCATCGGGTACCTGAGCCGCCCACGAGATCGGCTCGACGAGCCTGTGCTCGTGACTGCGTCGATCACGGCAGGGGCGGCGCTCGCGAGCTCGAGCATCGCGCTCGCCGCCGTCGCGCTCGCCCGCAACTACGACGTGGCCACGATTCTCCTGATCGTCCCCTTCGCCGCCTGCGCCATGATCCTCCGCGCGTACGCGTCCGAGCGGATGCGCTTGAAGCACCTGCAGACGTTGTACGAGTCGATGCGAGCGGCACAGCGGACCACCGGGCTCGACGAGGGCGTGGCCGAGCTACTCGGCACGACGAGGCGGCTCGTCCGAGCCGAGGTCGCGAGACTCGTGCTCTTCCCCCGGAACGGATCGGCGATGCTCGTCGCGTCGATGACCCCGGCGCGTCACGATCAGCTACGACCGGCGACGCTCTCTCCAGCCGAGAACCGCGCGGTCTGGACGGTCGCGGAGGCAGGGACCGCATGCCTCGTATCGGAAGGGCGGACGACGGAGACACCGTTCGAGCATCTCCTCGGAGAGCTCGGTCTGCGCGAGGTAATGCTGACCCCGCTCCGGGTCGAGTCCGAGATCCGCGGAGTGCTCGTCGTCGGCGACCGAACGAATGCCGACCGCTTCCGAACCGAGCATCTCCGGCTCCTCGAGACGTATGCGGAGCACGCGGGCGTGCTGATCGAGAACGACCGCCTGGAGGAGTCGCTCACCGAGCTCACCGAGTTGAAGGACCAGCTCCGGCACCAGGCCTTCCACGATGCGCTGACGGGACTGCCGAACCGCATGCTCTTCGCCGAGCGCGTGGGCCGCTCGCTGGCCGACTCCGAGGACGGAAGCACCGCCGTGCTCTTCCTCGACCTCGACGACTTCAAGACCATCAACGACAGCCTGGGCCACTACGTCGGGGACCAGCTGCTGATCGCGGTCGCCAGGCGGGTCGAGTCCTGCATCCGGCCGATCGACCTTCCCGCCCGGCTCGGCGGCGACGAGTTCGCCGTCCTCCTCCGGCACACCGAGGTGGAGGAAGCGCAGCTCATCGCGGACCGCCTGGTGCGCTCGATCGAGGAGCCGTTCGTGATCGATCGGCGTGACATCGCGATCCATGCCAGCGTCGGGATCGCGCTCGGAGGGCCCGACGTCGGGGTCGCCGAGGACCTCCTGCGCAACGCGGATGTCGCGATGTACGACGCGAAGCGCGAGGGGAAGCGCGGGTTCGTGACGTACGAGCCCGAGATGCACAAGCGCGTCAAGGACCGCCAGGAGCTGGCGTTCGCGATCGAGCGCGCCGTCGACCGTGGCGAGATCGGCGTCCACTACCAGCCGATCGTCGATCTCGACGGCCAGACGCTCGTGGCGTTCGAGGCGCTCGCTCGCTGGAATCGCCCGGGTCACGGCGTGCTCGGCCCGGGGGCGTTCATCCCGCTCGCCGACGAGCTAGGGCTCATGGTCGAGATCGGACGCACCGTGCTCCGCGAGGCCTGCCGGCAGGCGCGGTCGTGGCAGCTCGCGTATCCGAACCACAGCGAGCTGCGTGTGAACGTCAACCTCGCACCGAGCGAGCTTCAGAACCCGGAGCTGTCACGCGAGGTCGCGCAGGTGCTCGAGGAAACGGATCTGCTCCCGGAGCGGCTCGCGTTCGAGATCACCGAGAGCGGCGTCATGCGCAATCCGGAGATCGCGCTGCAGACGATGCGCGAGCTGCGGGAGCTCGGAGTCGCGCTCGGGCTCGACGACTTCGGAACGGGCCACTCCTCGCTGGCGTATCTCCGCGAGTTCCCGCTCGACAGCCTCAAGATCGCGCGTCCGTTCGTCATGGGCCTGCCGGACGCCGAGCTCGACGCGGTGTTCGTCGACGCGATCGTGCGCCTCGCGACGTCGCTCGGGCTCGACGTGGTCGCCGAGGGGATCGAGTCGGAGGCGCAGTGCCGGGCCGTCGCCGCGCTCGGCTGTACGCACGGCCAGGGCTTCTACTTCGGCGAGCCGCTCGCCGGGCTCGGCATCTCGTCGTACCTGTGGGCGCCGATGCTCCCGGCCGGCGAGGCCATGCCGCTCGTCGAGGTCGCCTAGCGCCTACGAGCGCGGCTGAAGCACGGCCTGCGTCTGCGTGACCCGGGCGACGTGCTTGCCTGCCGCGTCGTGGAGGTCCGTCTCGACGACGATCGTCGTGCGCCCGCGATGGAGCGGGTGCGATCGGGCGACGACGTGTCCTTCGCCGACGCCCCGGAAGAAGTTCGTCTTCGACTCGATGGTCGCGGTCCCCGTCGACCCCTCGGGCAGCGCGAGGAACGCGCAGAGCCCGCCTGCTGCGTCCGCGAGGCTCATGAGCGCCCCTCCGTGCAGGATGCCGCCCGCCGTGCACAGGCGCTCGTCCCAGAGCAGGCGTGCCTCCACCTCGTCGGCCGAGGCGGATAGGACCTCGATCCCGAGCACCTCGGCGAAGGGCATCGAATCACGGACTGCCGCGGTCAGCGTCGGATCGGGCTCGCGCACGGGCGCACTCTAGTGGCCTCCGCTCTCGACTACTCTCGCCGTGTGCTGAGCGAATCGACCGAGCAGGCGAGGAGTGAGCTCTCGCCCGATCGTGCGTGGTGGCTCCGCGTCCCGGCGGTGCTGCTGAGCCCGAGATCCGTCTTCTTCGCGTTGCGGGAGGAGGATCCCGACGACGTCGCCGCCCGATCCGAGCCCATCCTGCTCATCGTCCTGCTCGCCGGAGCCGCGACCGTGCTCGCGAGCTCCACTGCTGCACGGCTGCTGGACGATCCGGACTACGACCCGGTGCTCCTCGCCATCTGGACGTTCATCGCCGGTGGCATCTACGGTGCGGTCGGATACCTCCTGCTCGGCTTCGCGCTGTTCTTCGGAGCGCGCCTACTGGGGAGTGCGGGCACCTTCCGCCGGGAGCGCCAGATCGTAGGGTTCGCGCTCTGCCCGCTCGCGCTGTCCCTGCTCGTCCTGCTCCCGCTTCGACTCGCGCTCTACGGAGGGGACACGTTTCGGGCGGGCGGCGCAGACCAGGGAGCCGGCGAGGACGTGTTCCGTGTCGCCGAGATCGGGTTCGCGGCATGGGCCGTCGGGTTGCTCCTGCTCGGCGTGCGCGTCGTCCACGGCTGGGACTGGTTGCGCTCGATCGCGGTCGTGCTCGCCGGCACGTGCCTGCTGGCCGCCATCGTCCTCGTGATGGCGCTCCTCTAGTGGCAGCGGGTTAGAGCCACGCCTCCTCGTCCCGCGCTCGCGCGCCCTGCTCGAAGACCTCGAGCTCGTCTGCGGGCATCTTGTACGTGTGCTGTTCCTCGGGGAACCGACGTGCTCTGACGTCCGCGGCGAAGCTCTCGAGTGCGGCTCTGATGACGTCGGCCACGTCGGCGTAGCGCTTCACGAAGCGGGCCGGGCGACCGTCGTAGAGACCGAGGATGTCGTGCCAGACGAGCACCTGGCCGTCACAGTCCGGCCCCGCGCCGATCCCGATGGTGGGGATCGAGAGCTCGGCGGTGACGCGTGCGGCGACCGGTGCCGGAACCGCCTCGAGCACGATCGCGAAGCACCCAGCCGCCTCGAGAGCACGCGCGTCGGAGAGGAGTGCGAGCGCCTTCTCCGCGCTTCGTCCCTGTGCCTTGAAGCCGCCGAGCATCGTCGCGGACTGTGGCGTCAGGCCGATGTGGCCCATGACCGGGATACCGGCCGCGACGAGCGCTCGAACGCGCGAGAGCATCGGGCCGGCGCCCTCGAGCTTCACCGCGTCCGCGCCGGCTTCCTTCACGAAGCGGACGGCGTTCCGCACGGTCTCCTGGTCGGACACCTGAAACGACCCGAACGGCATGTCCGCGATGACGAGAGGTCTACGAGAGCCGCGTGCGACTGCGGCGGTGAGAACGAGCATCTCCTCCATCGTGGCCGGGACGGTGGAGTCGTAGCCGAGAACCGTCATCGCCGCTGAGTCGCCAACGAGCACGAGATCGGCGCCGGATTCGTCGGCCAGGCGGCCGCCCGGCGCGTCGTAGGCGGTGACCATGACGATCGGCTGTCTGCGGGTCTTCATCTCGGCGAGCTCGGTGATGGGGAGCCTCCCGGGAGCCGGCGTCCCCGGCGCTGGTTGCTGCGGGCGGATGCTCACGTCTCGTCTCCTTCCAGGATGACGTTGTCGATCAGGCGAGTCGAGCCGACGCGCACGGCGGCGGCCAGGACAGGAGGGTCGAAGTCGGCGCGCTCGACGTAGTCGACCACGAGGCCGGAGGCCGCGAGAAGATCCTGCGCCGCCCGGGGGCTCTTCGTCGCGAGAGCACGGGGAAGCGCCAGCGCCCGCTCGCGCTCGGCGGAGGAGAGCGAGGCGTTTCGCGAGCTGAGCGCGAGGCCGTCATGGTCGCGAACGGTCGGGACGACGCAAAGCTCGATCTCGAGCGCGAGATCCCGAATGACGCGGCGGATTACCTCAACCTGCTGCGCGTCCTTCTGACCGAAGTACGCGTGCGTCGGTCTCACGATCGTGAAGAGCTTGAGGACGACGGTCGCGACGGCACGGAAGTGGTCGGGGCGGAATTGCCCTTCGAGGACGGTTCCGAGACCCGTCACGTCGACCCAGGTCTCGTAACCGGGCGGGTACATCTCGTCGTACGAGGGCGCGAACACCAGGTCGATGCCGGCCTCGCCCGCGAGCTCGAGGTCGCGGGCCTCGTCACGCGGGTACGCGGCGAGGTCGTTCTCGTCGCCGAACTGCGCCGCATTCACGAACAGGCTCATGACCACCGTGTCGCACTCGTCGCGGGCGGTGCGGAGCAGGGCGAGATGCCCGTCGTGCAACGCGCCCATCGTCGGGACGAGTCCGATCGAGCCCGAGCGAAGCGGTGCGAGCGCTTCGCGCACCTCTGCGATCGTCCGGCACGCGTTCACGCCGGAACCTCGTGCGGGTCGCGACCGGCGATCCGTGCCGTCTCGGCAGCGAGCACGACATAGAGCTCCTCGAGCTCCGGGCGCTCGGCGCGGATGACCGCCAGATGCTGCGCGACGGTTTCCCAGTCTCCGCGTGCGATGGGTCCGGTGAGCTCGAACCCACTGTCCATGACCCCGCGAATGAGCGGATCCAGTGCCTCGGGAGGCGCACCCGCTGTCTCGAGAAGCGAAGTGGCAGCCGCGCGGAGCGTGACGAGGTAGTTGGAGGCGAAGGCGGCTCCGGCGTGGTAGGCGACACGGTCGGAGTCGGCGAGCTCGAATGGGCGCAGCCCGAGCTCTGTCGCGAGCTCGAAGCCCGTCGCGCGGGCCGCCGGGCTCTCCGCCGTCACCGCGGCCCAGGCGCCGTCGAGCTGCTCTGGACCCCGGCTCTTCGTGAACGACTGTAACGGGTGCATGGAGAACCGCCGCTCGTGGGGGTCGAGCGCGGCGAGAGCGGTCGCACCGCTCACATGAGCGATCCAGGGGCCCGGCGGAATCTCGCTCGCGACATCTGCGATCGCACGGTCCGGAACGCACAGGAGAACGAGGTCGGGGCCGTCGTCCGTCACCGTGATGCCGCGCTGCGCGAGCCGCGCGTTCACCGCCGAGCCGACGCGACCGCCCGCGCCGATGATCTGGATGCTCTCGATCATGATCGCTCCAGTTCCGCGAAGGGATACCGGGCACCGCGGAGGGTAGCACCGGCCCTTTCAGTGAGCTACTTCGCGGCCAGGCGCCGCTCGATGAGCGTGCGTGCAGAGGGCCAGTCGTCGTCCACGATCGCGTACCATGCGCTGTCGCGGTTTTCGCCGTCCCGCACGAGCATGTGCTTGCGGTGGATCCCTTCGAAGACGCCGCCCACGGAAGCCAGCCCCGCCCGAGCGCGCTCGTTCAGCGCATCGGTCTTGAACTCCACCCTTCGGCAGCCGAGCACGTCGAACGCGTGCTCGAGCTGGAGGAGCTTCGCCTCCGCGTTCGCGCCGGTTCTCCAGACCGACGGGTGCAGCCAGGTCCAGCCGATCTCCAGCGAGCGGTGCTCGGGCCGGAGCGCGAGGTAGCGCGTCGAGCCGATTGGCTTCCCGGTCTCCTGGGAGACGGTCGCGAACGGGAGCTCGGTCCCCTCGGCTGCCGCGGCGAGCGCCTGGTCGTGGAACGCCTTCCACGAGTCGCGGGTTTGGGGCTGGACGACGCTCAGCCACTGCCAGGTCCTCGGGTCGCGAGATGCGTCCCAGAGGCCGGCCTCGTGCTCCGGCCCGAGCGGCTCGAGCCGGACGATGCGGCCTTCGAGCACCGGAACCGTCCACCGCACCATCCCGCGACAGTACACTCGTCCCGTGCCGATCTACGAGTACGCGTGCATGGAGTGCGAGACGCACTTCGACGAGCTCGTCCGGAGTGCCGACCAGGCGGTGATCTGTCCCGAGTGCGGCGCGGCCAAGGTGCTGAAGCAGCTCTCGACGTTCGCGGTCCACGGCGCCACCTCGAAGCCCAGCTACGCCGGCTCGAGGGCTGCGAGTGCGGGTGGCGGCGGGGGTTGCTGTGGCGGCTCCTGCGGCTGCGGCCACTGATCTTCGGTCGTCGCTTCGGTCGTAGCTGGCCTCGAAGCGCATCCGGGCGGGGTCGTAAACTGGCCTACCGATGACCGACGCCGTGGAGCGCGCAGCTGCACTCAGGGAGTACGCGGAGCAGACGGCGGGATGCACGAAGTGCGCCCTTGCCGCAGGTCGCACCCAGGTCGTCTTCGGTTCCGGAAACCCCGACGCCGACCTCATGTTCGTCGGCGAGGCACCGGGATTTCACGAGGATCAGCAGGGAGTTCCGTTCGTCGGCCAGGCCGGCAAGCTCCTCGACCGTCTGCTCGAGGGGATCGGGCTCACCCGGGCGGACGTGTTCGTCGCCAATGTCCTCAAGTGCCGCCCTCCGGGGAATCGCGATCCCCTTCCCGAGGAGATCGCCGCCTGCGAGCCGCACCTGTTCCGTCAGATCGAGCTGATCGAGCCGGTGGTCGTCGCGACACTCGGCAATTTCGCGACCAAGCTCCTCTCGGGTAAGCCGGCGGGCATCACACGGGTCCACGGTCACGAGCAGGAAGTCACCCTCGGCGCTCGCCGCGTCTCGCTCTATCCCATCTACCACCCGGCGGCCGCGCTCTACACGCCCTCGATGCTCAAGGTGCTGGAGGAGGATTTCGCTCGCATCCCCGAGCTGCTCGAACGTGCTCCCGTCGCTGTGCCGAGCGTCGAAGAAGCTCCCGTCGCGCTCGCCGAAGAGCCCGACTCGGTTCAGCTGGGCCTGTTCTAGCCGGACGCCGACTGACGTGCAGGTCGCAGCGGCTACGGGCTCGGCCGAGGAGACCGAGGCGGTCGGCGCCCGCATGGCCGCGCGCTTGCGACCCGGTGACGTCGTCTCCGTCTCCGGCGAGCTCGGCTCGGGCAAGACCACGTTCGTGCGCGGCGCGTGCCGTGCGCTCGGCGTGACGGCACCCGTGACGAGCCCCACCTTCACCGTCGGGCATCGCTACCCGGGGAAGGTGGCCGTGTCCCACCTCGACCTCTATCGCTTCAGCGGCGTCTCGCCAGCGGAGTGGGGAGACCTGGAGCCGTACTTCGACGACGCGATCGTCTTCGTCGAATGGCCCGAAGCAGGTCGAGGCGTCCTGCCCGCACCGGCCGTGTCCGTCGTGCTCGAGCACGCGGGCGGCGATCGCCGCCGGATCTCGCTCGCCGCCGACGACGTCGCGCTGCTAGAAGGACTGTCGTAGTGCTCGTCCTCGCCTTCGACACCGCGACCGATGTCGCCACGAGCGCGCTCGTCGACGACGGCGACGTCCTCGGCGAGCGGACGTCGCTTCCGCGCACCGTCCTCGAGGACGCCGACGCCCTTCTCCGAGAGGCGCGCCGGTCGCCAATGGATCTCGACGCCGTCGTCGTGGGCACCGGGCCTGGAAGCTTCACGAGCACGCGCATCGGGCTCGCCGTCGCGCGGGGCCTGGCCCTGTCGCTGGATGTGCCGGTCGCGGGCGTGTCCACTCTCGACGTGCTGGCCGCAGGCGCACCTGGTGCGTTGCCCGTCGTGGACGCGCGGCGGAAGGAGGTGTTCGTCCCCGGTCCGAAAGCGGTTGCCCCGGCGGAGCTCGAGGTCGAGCCGGGGACGACGTGCATCGGCAGTGGCGCGATCCGCTATCGCGAAGAGGTCGAGGCGCTCGGTGCGGTCGTGCCGCCCGACGACGATGAGCGACACCTCCCGCGCGCGCGCTGGCATGCGCTGCTCGCCGTGACCTTCGGCGCTCCCGAGGCCGTGGAGCCGATCTACGTCCGTGTCCCGGACGTCGAGGTGAAGGCGTGAACATCGAGCTGCGGGCGCTCGACGAGCGCGATCTGGACGCGCTGGAGCACATCGAGCGCCTGTCGTATCCGTCGCCGTGGTCGCGTGCGATGTTCGCGGCCGAGCTCCAGAAGCCGGGAGGTCTCGCGCTCGGCGCTTATCGTGACCCCAACGTCCTCATCGGCTACGCGATCGTCTCACGATACGTGGACGCCTGGCATCTGATGAACATCGCGGTCGCGCCCGAGTTCAGGAGACGTGGAATCGGAGAAGCGCTTCTCGAGCGGTTGTTCGAGGTGACGGCCGGAGATCCGCGCCGCGGCTACACCCTCGAGGTGCGAGTCTCGAACGCCGACGCGATCCGGCTCTACGAGCGGCTCGGCTTCGAGGCTCGCGGAATCCGTCGCGGCTACTACACGGACAACCGTGAGGACGCGCTGATCATGTGGCGCGAGGCTGCGTCGTCCGAGCAGGCGTCGGCGTGATCCTCGGACTGGAGACGTCGTGTGACGAGACGGCCGCGGCGCTCGTGACGGAGGACGGTGCCGTGATCTCGTCCGTCATCTCCTCGCAAGCCGCGGTTCACGCTCGCTACGGCGGCGTCGTCCCAGAGGTCGCCTCACGACATCATCTCGAGCTCGTCCTCCCGGTCGTCCGGGCGGCGCTCGACGATTCCGGACGGACGCTGGACGACGTCGACCGGGTCGCCGTCACCCAGGGACCGGGGCTCGTGGGCGCACTGCTCGTCGGCCTGTCAGCCGCGAAGGCGATCGCCTGGTCACGGTCGTTGCCGCTGGTCCCGGTCGACCACCTCGAAGGTCACGTCGCGTCGCTCTACCTCGGGGATGACCCGCTGGAGCCGCCGTTCCTGTGCCTGCTCGCGAGCGGAGGCCACACGCTGCTTCTGGCCGTGCGCGAACGGGGGCGCTCCGAGCGCCTCGGGACCACGCTCGACGACGCCGCCGGCGAGGCCTTCGACAAGGGGGCTCGACTCCTCGGGCTCGGCTACCCGGGCGGCGCCGCGATCGACCGACTGGCGCAGAGCGGAGATCGTGAGGCATTCGCGTTTCCCGTCGCCTCCGTCCCGGGCCTCGACTTCTCGTTCTCCGGGCTCAAGACCGCTCTCCTGTACACGGTTCGTGAGCTTGGAGAAGACGAGGTCGAGCGCCGAAAGCCGGACCTCGCCGCCTCGTACCAGCACGCGATCATTCGAGCGCTCGTGGGCCGTGCGCGTGTCGCGGCGGATCAGACCGGACTCGAGCGCATTGCGGTCGTCGGCGGCGTCGCCGCCAACTCCGCTCTGCGTGCGGCGCTGCCGGAGGCGCGCTTCGCACCCCTCGAGCTCTGCACCGACAACGCGGCGATGATCGCGTCGGCCGCGCGCTTCTCGGAGCCGCTCTCCTCACCGGGTTACCTGGGGCTGGACGCCTATGCATCGATCGCGTAGCGCGCTCGCCGGCGCAGCCATCGTGGCGATCGCCGCTGTCGTCCTTCTCGGCGGCGCGGGCAGGCCGTCGTCGACTGGCCACGCGCTCTCGATCGACGAGGCGGGCTGGCAGGGCGTGCTCGGCGTCCGTGCCCCCGTGTCCACCGCCCAGCGATACATCGTCGTCCTTCGCTCGCCGTCGCTCGCCGTGCGGGTCCGCGCCGAAGGGGGTGAGGCCACCGATGCGCAGATGCGCGCGTGGACGGCCGCTGCCGTGGGCGCCCAGGAGCAGTTCCTCCGGAGGATCGCGGCGAGCGGTGCGCAGGTGACGCCCGAGCACCGCTACGTCCGCGTGCTGAACGCGTTCTCCACCCGGCTGGATCCGACGTCGCTTTCTTTGCTCGACCGGGACCGCGAGGTATCCGGCGTGTATCCGGTGCGGGTCGCGTACCCGGCGGTCGACAGCGTCACGCCGGGGGTGTCGGCGGCGGCTGTCCCGGGGCTCGGGGTCTCCGGGGCGGACGGAAGCGGTGTCGTCGTCGCCCTGCTGGATACCGGAGTGGACCGCTCGCACCCGTATCTGCGCACCAGCGTCCTTCCGGGCCTCGACGTCATCACGCCTGGAAGCGGCGGCATCGCGCAGCCGCATCCGACGATCCCGGGTCGTCCGGAGCGCCACGGGACGGAGCTCGCTGGAATCATCGCGGGATCCGATGGGCCAGATGGGCTGCACGGAGTCGCGCCCGGCGCTTCCATCCTCCCGATCCGCGTGGCGGGCTGGCAGCCGGACTCCGAGGGTGGCTACACCGTGTACTCGCGGACCGACCAGCTGCTCGCCGGGCTCGAGGCAGCTGTCGATCCGAACGACGACGGAGACGCCCACGACGCAGCACGTATCGCGGTCATCGGGGTCTCCGAGCCATATGCATCGTTCCCGGACGGGCCGCTCGCGCGTGGCGTCGCCGGCGCGACCGCGCTCGACACGCTCGTCATCGTTCCGGCGGGAAACGACGGTCAGGCCGGGCCGCTGTTCGGGAGTATCGGTGGGCCGGGGGGAGCTCCCGCTGCTCTCACGGTGGGAGCTGCGGACGGTCGGCTCGCCACGGCAACGGTCCGCGTGCAGCTTCGCGCGGGCCTCCGCGTGCTCTTCGAGAGCGTGCTCCCGCTGGGCGGGGCCCCGACCGAGACCGTGACCGCAACGCTCGCTCCGGTCTCGCGGAGCGCCGTGTCACGGGGAATCGGAGGCTATTTCGACGAGCGCGGGGAGAGCACGGTGGCAGGCAAGGCCGCGTTTCTTCCGCGCGGCGGTCTCTCGGACGAAGCCGTCGAGGAAGCCGCATCCGCCGGCGCGCGCGCGGTGCTCGTCGATGGACCACTGCCGGCGGGAGCGTTCAGCCTCGACGTCCCGATCGGAGTCCCGGTCGTCGGCCTGCCTCTCGAGCTCGCCCGGTCCGCTCGTGCGCTGGAAGCCTCGGGGATACCGGTGACGGTGGCCGTCGGTGCACCGCGAGCCGCGCCGAATGCCGAGGTCGGGTCCGTCGCCGCGTTCTCCTCCCGCGGATTCTCCTTCGATGGAGTGTTCAAGCCAGAGATCACGGCTCCCGGCGTCTCGGTGCCGACGTCGGAACCGGGCCGGACGGACGAGGGCGAGGTGCGCTTCGGCACCGTCAGCGGCTCGAGCGCTGCCGCCGCCGTTACGGGCGGTGCCGCGGCCGTGCTGGCGGAGGCGAGGCCGAGAGCGAGTGCGGTCGACCTGCTCGGTCTTCTCGTCGGGTCGTCGGCGTTCGCGCAGGACGACCCCAAGGCCGCGGCCGGCGTGCTCGACCTCTCCGCGGCCTTCCAGCAGGAGATCGCGGTCGATCCGGCGATCGTCTCCTTCGGCCCTGTGACCCGCGGCGCGACGGCTCTCGAGCGAACGGTCCGCGTTCACAACCTCAGCACCCGACAGCTGTTCATCGCGATGGACGCGAAGTCGATCGGCGAGGGCGTCGAGGTGTCCCAGCTGACCGGCGCGCTTCATCTCCGTCCGGGAGCAAGTGGCGATGTCGTTCTGCGCGCGGACCTGGAACCCGTCCCTGAGCAAGGCCGAGCCACGACGGGTGAGATCATGGTTCGCTTCGGTGGGCTGCGTTCCGATCGGCTCCTGTGGTCCGTGGCCACGCCGGGCGCCGATGTCGATCTGCTCTCGCATGTCTCGCTCAGGAGCACGGGCGAGCACGTTTCGGACGCCACGCCGGCAGTCGTCAGCTTCGTCGCCGGTGCGATCGTCGGCGACGACGAGCCGGAGGTGCGTCCGCTCGACGAGCTCGAGATCGAGCTCTGGCGCGGCGGCGAGCGACTGGGAGTCCTCTCGAGGCGCCGTGAGCTCCTTCCGGGGCGGTACGCCTTCGGTCTGACCGGGCGCGACCCACAGGGCGAGCGTCTTCCTCGCGGCTCCTACACGATCCGACTCGTGGCCAGGCCAGAGGACGGGACGCGGCGGCAGATCGAGACGGTCGACTACGCCGTCCGGTAGGGACGGTCCGGGCCGCAGGTGTATCCTCGCGCCGTCTAGCCGAGCCCAGGAGGCGTTCGATGTCTGAAGCTGCGGTGGCCTCTCACCTCCGCGAGAACCCGTACGAGCTGGCGAAGGCACAGCTCCGGAATGTCGGCGAGGTCTTTGCGATCGACCCGAACCTGATTCGCGTCCTGTCGCAGTGCAAGAAGGCCGTCGAGGTGTCGATCCCGGTATCGATGGACGACGGGTCGACCGAGGTATTCGCCGGCTATCGCGTGACTCACAACGTCGCCCGAGGCCCGTCGAAAGGCGGCATCCGCTACCACCAGGACGTGACACTCGACGAGGTGAAGGCGCTTTCGATGTGGATGACGTGGAAGTGCGCTCTCATGGCATTGCCGTTCGGCGGCGCGAAGGGCGGCGTCATCTGCAATCCGAAGGTGCTCTCGTCGTCCGAGCTCGAGCGCATGACTCGGCGCTACACGAGCGAGATCATCAACGACATCGGGCCGGAGCGCGACATCCCGGCACCCGATGTCGGTACGGACGGCCGGGTCATGGCGTGGATCTTCGACACGTACTCGATGAACAAGGGCCACTCCGTTCTCGGAGTCGTGACAGGGAAACCGCTGTCCATCGGAGGCTCGCTCGGGCGCGAGGAGGCGACCGCGCGCGGCGGGCTCTACTGCATCCAGGCGCTCGCGACCAAGACCGGTAGGCGGGTGGACGAGTACTCCGTCGTGATCCAGGGCTTCGGCAACGTCGGTGCACACCTCGCGCGTCTGCTGCACGCCACCGGGGCAAAGGTGGTCGCCGCCTCCGACTCGCACGGAGGCGTCTACAACGAGAACGGGATCGACGTGATCGCCGCGCTCGCCCACAAGCAGGAACGTGGGACGCTCGAGGGCCTCGCGAACGCCGAGCCCGTGACGAACGAGGAGCTCGTCGAGCTTCCCTGCGACATCCTGGCGCCGTGCGCGCTCGAGCAGGTGATCACCGAGGAGAACGCCGATCGTGTCAAGGCGCGGTTCATCTGTGAAGGGGCGAACGGCCCAGTCACCCCAGCGGCCGACGCGATTCTCGAGGAGAACGGCATCCTCGTCATGCCAGACGTGCTTGCGAACGCGGGTGGCGTGGTCGTCTCCTATTTCGAATGGGTGCAGGGCCTCCAGGAGTACTTCTGGCGCGAGGACGAGGTCAACGCGAAGCTACACGACATCGTCGCCCGGGCATTCGAGGAGACGTGGCAGACGCGCGAGAAGATCGGCACCAGCATGCGCATGGCCGCCTACGGGCTCGCCGTCCAGCGGGTCGCCGAGGCGACGACGACGAGGGGTCTGTACCCGTAGTACGCGTGACGCTGTATCGCGCGGATAGGTGCCAGCTGTGCGAGGAAGCGCTGCAGGTCGTCCGCGAGGCTCAGCCCGAGTTCGGCTTCGAGCTCACGCTCGTCGACATCGGTGGCGATCCCGTTCTCGAGGAGAGGTATCGGGCGTTGCTGCCTGCTGTCGAGATCGACGGCAGGCTCGAGTTCACGTTCTTCGTGGACACGGAAGAGCTCAGGGCCCGCCTCGTCGCGTCGTCGGAGCGCGCATAGGTCGGTGCGGTTGTCTCGGCGGCGCCTTCGAGGCCACTGGCAGAATCGTGACGATTTGCCACAAACCATCCGTAGGGGGGCGTCTTGGCCGATCGACTGACAGTCGGTGTCGCGGCGCGCTTGAGCAGGTACCTCCAGGTGCTGACACAGGCGCGCAAGATGGGCAAGGATCGGATCTCGTCTCAGGAGATCGCCGAGTACACGAACATCAACGCGACGCAGATCCGGCGTGACCTGTCGGCGTTCGGGAGGTTCGGGAAGCGTGGAGTCGGCTATCGCACCGACGCGCTGCTCGACGAGATCCGGAAGATCCTCCGCACGCAGGGCCAGCACAACATCGCGCTGATCGGCGCCGGTCGTCTCGGGAGCGCGATCGCAAGCTCTCCGATCTTCGCCGAGCACGGCATCACGATCGCGGCAATCTTCGAGAACGACCCCGAAAAGGTCGGCCAGCGGGTCGGGGATCTTCCGGTCAGCTCGATGCGCGATCTCGTCGAGGTCACCCGCGATCGCAACATCATCGTCGGCGTGATCGCCGTTCCGGCGGATAGTGCTCAGGGAGCGGCGGACGCGCTCGTGAATGCCGGGGTCAAGATCGTCTTCAACTACTCCGAGGCACTGCTCGACACGCCGGCGGACGTGCAGGTCCACACGTCGAACCCCGCTGTCGAGCTTCTCTACGCGCTCTACTTCCACCTCACCTGAGTCGTGGTGCCCGTAGCGGCGCGCGTGCCCGCTACGGAGCCGTTGTCGCGGGGAGCACGCTCGTGTCCGCGCGTCGGTCTCCGCTCGTCCGATAGCGGATCGCTGCGTCGAGTCCGCCGCCCGGCCGTCGGTCCAGATCGACGGAGCCACCGTCCGCTTCGACGAGCCGGCGGACGATCGCAAGGCCCAGCCCCGAGCCATCGCCCGACCGCCCACGCCAGAAGCGATCGAACGCGTGACGGAGCTCGTCGTCACTCATGCCCGGTCCCTGGTCGAGGACATGGAGCCGGTCGTCGATCCACGCGATCTCGACGACGGAGCCGCGCGGAGCAGCTTCGAGGGCGTTGGCCAGGAGGTTGTCGAGCACCTGCTCGAGTCGGTCGCCCGTAAGCAACGATGTGCGCCGACTCGGGGACATGTGCTGCGAGCTCGACGCCACGTTCGGCCGCGAACGCCTCCCAGGCGTCGATCCGCGCGGCGACGAGCGGTACAAGCGCGATCGGTTCGGCGGGAAGGACGTGAGCCTCCGCGCGCGCGAGAACGAGGAGCCCGTCGACGATCCGCTCGAGCCGTTCGGCCTCGACCGTTGCTCCCTCGAGCTGCTCGAGTCCGCCGGTCGAGACGTCGCGCGAGAGGTTCTCGAGCCGCAGCCGGAGTGCGGTGACCGGCGTGCGGAGCTGGTGCGAGGCATCGGCGACGAAAGCTCGTTGCGCGCCCAGGAGCTGCTCGACCTCCGCGACCATCACGTTGAGCTCCGAGGCGAGTGAGCGCACCTCGGGAGGTCCCTGCGTCTCGTCTGCGCGAACGGTCAGGTCGCCCTCCTTCGCACGGCGTGCCGTTCGCTCGAGTGCCAGCAGAGGGCGCGCCACCCAGCGAGCGAGCACCACGCCAACGAATGCCGTCAACAGAAGGATGATCCCCCCGATCGCCGCGAGCGTCAGCCAGTACCGATGGATGCGGGTGTCGAGCTCCGAGGTCGGATACGTGATCCGCACCGCGCCGTGTACCTGGCCGCCGGAGGCGACGGGAACGGCGACGTACAGCAGCCCGTGCCCGAGAGTGTTCGAGTAGCGCGTGCCCGATGCGACGGTTCCCTTCAGCGCCGTCGCGATCTCCGGCCGTGTGGAGAGATCGCGTCCCGGCGCTCCGGCCCCGTCGACCAGGGACACGCCGCGGCGATCCACCACGACGACTCGTCCGCCCGTGTCCTCGGCATAGCGCGCCGCGAGCTGCGCCAGCGGGGTCGACGTACCGACCGAGCTCTGCAGCAGATCCTCGGAGAGCGAGGCCACGGCGACGGCATCGCGCTCGACCTTCGCGCTCAGATCGGATTGCTCGCTGCGGCGATACGTGACGGCGAGCGGTACCTCGAGCGCGACGAGAACGACGAGCGCGAGCGAGAGGTACCCCGCCAGGAGCCGGCGACTCACCCTGGGCGCAGCCTGAAACCGATGCCGCGGACCGTCTCGATCCAGCCGGGATCTCCGAGCTTTCGGCGAAGCGACGCGACGTGGACGTCGATGGTCTTCGTCGGCCCGTACCACGTCGTCTGCCAGACGCGCTCGAGCAACGTTTGCCGGCTGACGACGTCGCCGGGCTGCTCGGCGAGGACGGCGAGGATGTCGAACTCCTTCGCCGTCAGCTCGATCGGCAGTCCGGCGAGCGCAACCTTCCGTGCGCGAACGTCCACTTCGAGTGCTCCGACGTGCAAGCGGGTGTCGTCGGATCTCCCCCCGACCCTTCGGGTGACCGCGCGGATCCGAGCGATGACCTCGCGCAGTCCGAACGGCTTGACGACGTAGTCGTCGGCGCCGAGCTCGAGACCGACCACCCGATCGACTTCCTCGCCGCGTGCGGTGACCATGATGATCGGTACGTCCGAGTGTGCCCGGAGCCGGCGGCACACCTCGTACCCGTCGATGTCCGGGAGGCGGAGGTCCAGGAGGACGACGTCTGCGGCGGGTGCTGAGAGCGCTTGTTCGCCCGTTGCCGCGCGATCCACTTCGAAGCCTTCGCGCCGCAGGCCCTCGACCAGCGGCTCCGCGATCGTGTCCTCGTCTTCCACGACCAGGATCCTCATGCCGCGATCTTCGCGGATGTGCTCCGTGCCCCGCCGTCGACCTTCCCGAATCTTTACTCGCAGCTGGGGATTCCTTCCCATCGCGGGCAGCGGGCTTCGCGAACAGGGGCGTAGCTTCCGAAGCGAAGGAGGTTTCCAATGACCAGAACCCACACAACGCTGATCTCACTGATCCTCGGGCTCGTAGTCGTCCTCGGCGTCCTTGCAGCGATTCGAACGACCGCTCTCGCCACGCGACCGAAGGCCGTGGACGCGGCGAGCATCACGGCCAGGCAGCAGCGTCTGAACCGTTCCGAAGCTCAGCTGCGCCAGGCACTCTCGCGCCGGCCGCCGGCGCTCCCGACTGCGCTCCGCGCATCACCGGCACCCGCAACGCGGATCACGTACGTCCGTCCCGCACCGATCGTCGTGCCGAGTGCGTCCTTCGCCGAGCACGGCGACGAGGGACACGAGGGTTGGGAGGGGTCAGATGATTAGCACCGTTGGACGGATGTACGCGGTCGCGGGCTCGATCGTCGTCTTCTTCCTGCTGTGGCTGCTCATCGCGGCAGCACCGTGGGCGCCGCATTCGACTGACCCACGTCTCGCCGCTCTGGCAGCGCGCGAGCAGCAGCTCCGCGTCGAGAGCGTCGTCGTACGCAGGATCGTGAACGACCGGTGGGCTGCCTATCACCGCAATCTCGCCCGCCTGCGCTCGCAGGGAGCGGCTTCGACTCAGGCGAGCCCGCCCGTCGTGCGGGTCGTCACTCTCCCACCCTTGACGGTCACCCGGACGTCGTGATGGACACGCACGTCTTCCACGCGATGGGAACCGAGATCGAGCTCTTCGTCGACGGCAGCGCAGGCGATCGCTGGGATGAGATCGAGACGGAGTTCGAGCGACTCGAGCAGTCCATGTCCAGGTTTCGCCCCGACTCCGAGCTCTCGCGACTCAACCGCGACGGTCGAATCCTCGCCTCCGCCTCACTCGTCGAGGTGGTGACGGCGGCGGTTGCGGCTCGCGAGTCTTCGGGCGGGCTCTTCGACCCGACCGTGCACGATGCGGTCGTCGCCGCAGGGTACGACCGGACCTTCGAACGCCTGGCGGACCGGCGTCCCGTGCCGAACGGCGGTGCGCCGTGTGGAGGCGAGGTCGACATCACCGGTTCGCGGATCACGCTCGGCCCCGGCGTCCGCCTCGACCTCGGAGGGATCGCCAAGGGCTATGCGGCCGACCGCGCGGCCGAGTTGCTGGCCGAGAGCGGCCCGAGCCTCGTCAACGCCGGCGGCGACGTCGCGGTTCGAGGGGGCTCGTGGCCGGTGGGGGTGGAGACGGCTGACGGGACGATCACGCTCCTTCTCGAGAGCGGGGCACTTGCGACCTCGGGCAGCGACCGCCGGCACTGGGCCGTCGAGGGAGGGACCGCCCATCACCTCGTCGATCCTCGCACCGGTCGGCCGGCGGAGACGGACATCCTGCGTGCGACGGTCGTCGCGGGTTCCGCGGTGGAGGCGGAGGTGCTTGCCAAGACCGCCTTTCTGGGAGGGAGCGTCGACGCACCTCGGGTCCTCGTTACCCGGGACGGCCGCACGATTCTCGGAGGGGGTATCGAATGACGCGCGATCCGACGTTCTGGATCCTCGCGCGCGCCTCCGGCCTGACCGCGTACGTGCTCCTGACCGCGTCGGTACTGGCAGGGCTCGTCCTCAAGTCGCGGCCGCTGGGCACACGCCTCCGGGCGGCCGCTGTCGCAGACACGCATCGCACGCTCGCTTTCCTCGGACTCGGCTTCGTGGCCGCGCACGGCCTCACGCTCGTACTCGACTCGACGGTCCGCATCACGCCGCTGGCGCTCGTCGTACCGGGACTGACCGGATATCGACCGCTGGCGACGGCGGCCGGGGTCATCGCCGCCGAGTTGATGGTGCTCGTCTACGCCTCGTTCTCTCTTCGTCGGCGCATCGGCGCTCGGAACTGGCGACGGCTGCACTGGGCGACGTACGGGATCTTCGCTCTCGGCACCGCACACGGCCTCGCGGCGGGTACGGACACGGGCCGTCCGTGGGTGCTCGCTCTCTACCTCGGAGCCGTCGGTGCCGTTGCGACCGCGACGGCGTGGCGAGTCATGGCTCCACGTCTCCTGAAAGGAGTGCCGGCATGACACATCGCATCGCGATCGACAGGAATCTGTGTAGTGGATTCGGCTCGTGCGTCAACGCAGCGCCAGGGTTGTTTCGGCTCGAACCGGACGGCCGCGCGACCGCAGTGGTGGACCTCACCGAAGACCAGGCCGTTCACGACGCGGCGGCGTCCTGTCCGATGGCCGCGATCACCGTGACCGAGGAGCGCGCCGCGTGAAGGCGGTCGTCGTGATCGGTGCGGGCTTGGCGGGCGTCCGCTGCGCCGAGACCTTGCGGGCAGAAGGGTTCGACGGCCGCATCGTCGTCGTCGGAGAGGAGCGCCACGCGCCGTACGAGCGCCCAGCGCTCTCGAAGGAGCTCCTGGCGGGGACGCGCGAGGACATCGCCTTGCGTGCGCCGTTCCACTGGCATGAGCTAGGGATCGAGCTCGTCCTCGGAGCTCGCGTAGATCGAGTGCGAGACGGTGTCGCATCCGCCGGGTCGCGAACCTGGAGGTTCGACCGTCTCGTGCTCGCGACCGGGGCCAGGCCGCGCCGGCTGCCAGGCGCCCATGGGCCGTGGCTGCGTCATCTACGGACGCTCGACGACGCTCACGTTCTGCGCGAGCAGCTGCGTCCGGGCCGGAGGCTCGTGGTCGTTGGCAGCGGGTTCATCGGCGCGGAGGTCGCATCGACGGCGGCGAAGATGGGTGTGGACGTAACCGTCCTCGAGGCCGCCTCGGCTCCTCTCGGAGGACTTCTCGGCGACGACGTCGGAGCCCTTCTCACGCGCGCGTATCGCCGCCACGGGATCGACTTGCGACTCGGCGCGTCCGTGCAGCGAGTCGATGCCCGGTCGACCTTTCTCGGCGACGGGACCCGTCTCGCACACGATCTCGTTCTGGTCGGAATCGGCGTCGAGCCGGTACGTGAGCTACCTGCCGGCCGAGCGCTGCTAGCCGGCGACATGACGGGAAGCGGGCACTGGAGCGCCGCCGCCGAGCAAGGCACGGCGGCGGCGCGCCGTTTGCTCGACCTTCCAGCGACACCGCCCCAGCCCTCGTTCGTGTGGTCCGATCAGCTCGGATTCCGTCTGCAGATCATCGGCAGGCCACAGGAGGCGACCCGGGTGGAGCTCGAGGGCGACGACACTGCGTTCGTGGCCCGCTACTTCGACGCCGCGGGCGCGATGCTCGGAGCAGTCGCCGCGAATCGCCCTGCGGCCACTGCCGACCTCCGGCGTGAGCTCGCCACGGTAGCCTCGGCGGCGTGAGAACCATTGCTCTTCTCTCGCTGGTCGCGGTTGCGGTCGCGGCCGCGATCGGAGCCAACTTCGTGTTGCTCGGCTACGGAGGCAGGTCCAACGATCCAGTGGGTCGCCTGTCCCCGCGACTGGCGGGCGTAACCGTCGGGGGAGGCGGCGCAGTGTCCACCCCCACGACCCCGACCACGCCGGAGTCCGGCGACGATCACGGACACGGGCACGACGACGACTGACGTCGGCGCGGCGCGGACGGTAGCGTCACCGCCGTGCGCATCCTCCTCTGGCACGGGTACCTGCTCGGCGGAACGGGGTCGAACGTCTACACGCGGCAGCTGGCGCGCGAGTGGAGCAACGGGGGGCACGACGTCACGGTCGTGTGCCAGGAGCCGCACCCCGAGCGCTACGACCTCGGAGGCGCGGAAGTCCTGAAACCGGACGTCGGCGGGCTCTTGCCCGTCTTCGTGCTCGACCGCTACGAGGGCTACGAGGTAAAGCTCCTCCAGGACTGCTCGCGCCCGGAGCTCGACGGCTGGGTCGAGGTGAACGCGGCCGTGCTCCGAGAGCGGCTTCCGGCGGATCTCGTGTTCTGCAACCACGTGCTTCTCGGTGGTGCTGTCGGTGCTGCAACCGGAGCGTCATACGCGCTCAAGGCTCATGGATCCGAGCTGGAGTACTCGATGCGGGGGCGACCCCAGCTCGAGTCCTGGGGGAGCGAGGTGCTCGCCGGAGCCGGTGCGGTGTTCGTCGGATCCGCGCACATCCGCGACGTCCTGGAGGAGGTTTGCGGCCACGTCGATCGCGTGCACGAGGTTCCACCCGGCGTCGACATCGACGAGTGGAAGCCGCAGCCCCGAGAGGACGCTCTGGCAGGGCTACTGGCCGAGGCACGGCGCGACTCTCCGAATCCCGGAAACGCGAACGAGCGAATGCCCGACGAGGGTAACGAGGAGCGGTTCCGGAGCTTCCTCGAGGGAGACGAGCCGACCGTCGTCTACTTCGGGAAGCTCCTGTACAACAAGGGAGTCCACCTGCTCCTCGAGGCGCTTCGCGGGATCGATGCGCGCGCGGTGATCGTCGGGTTCGGCGACTACCGCGAGGAGCTGGAGCGCGCAGCAGATCCCGAGCGCACGCTCTTCACCGGGCCGCTCGAGCACCGCCATCTTGTTCACCTGCTCGCGCTCGCCGACGCCTGCGTCGTGCCCTCGGTCTTTCCGGAGGCGTTCGGCATGGTTGCCGCCGAAGCCGCCGCGGCGGGCTGTCCTCCTCTCGTCGCGCGCCACTCGGGCCTTGCGGAGATCGCCGTGGGACTGGAGGAGTCGTATCCGCCTGCTCTTCGCCGGCTCGCGTCGTTCGCGACCAACGACGTGGACGACCTGAGCGACAAGCTGAAGGCGCTCGTGTCGCTGTCGGCCGCGGAGCGAGTGTCGGTTCGCGCGGCTGCGCGACGGGCTGCAGTCGAGCGCTGGAGCTGGAAGGGCGTCGCGGGACGGCTGCTCGAGCTCAGCAGCTGAGCACGCTTCAACTAGGTTAGTGACCCGATGGGCGACGAGCAGAAGCTCACTCCGGACGAGCAGATCTCCCTCGCACGCCAGCAGTTCGAGGATGCGACCGACTTCACGGTCGCGGTCGAGGAGGAGTTCGCGATCCTCGACCCCGCGACGCTCGACCTCTCGAACCGCTTCGAGGACGTACAGGCTGCGGCCGCGGAGACGCCGCTCGAAGGACACCTCGTCGGCGAGCTGATCGCGTCCGAGGTCGAGATCAGGACGGGCCGCTGCGAGACGTTCGCGGATCTGCCGGCGGTGATGGCGGAGCGCCGCTCGCAGCTGCAGTCGCTCGTCGAGCCGATGGGGATCCTCCTCGGCGCGACGGGCACGCACCCGTGGGCGGACTGGAAGAAGCAGCGGATCATCGACACGCCGCACTACCGCCGGAACGACGAGCTGCTCCGGTACGTCGTCTGGCGGAACAACACCTTCGGTCTCCACGTCCACGTCGCGATTCGCGGTGCCGACCGCGCGATCGCGGTGATGAACGGCATGCGCAACTTCCTTCCCGAGGTCCTCGCACTCTCGTGCAGCTCCCCGTTCGTCGAGGGTGTCGACACCGGCCTCCACTCCGCGCGGACGCAGATCTTCACGCGCTTCTTCCCACGCTGCGGTGTGCCGGACGTGTTCGCGTCGTGGGCCGAGTTCGAGGGGTTCGTCCGGTTCCTCTACGACACGGGCTCGATCACGGAGCACACGCAGATCTGGTGGAGCATCCGTCCGCACCTTGCGTTCCCGACGGTCGAGATTCGGATTGCAGACGGCCAGCCGGAGCTCGCGGAAGCGCAGGGGCTGGCGGCTTTCGCGGCGTCTCTCGCGGTCCGGGTCGCGCGAGCATATGACGAGGGACGCCCGGTGCAGCCCCTTCCGCACAGGCTCATCGAGGAGAACTTCTGGCGTGCGATCCGCTGGGGCCTGTCGGGAGAGCTCCTCGACTTCGAGCGGGGAGCGCCGATCCCGGCGCGGCAGCGGCTCGAGGAGCTGATCGAGTGGGCTCTGCCCGCAGCCGAGGAGATCGGTGCGTCGCCGTTTCTCGCCATTCCCGAGCGCAACGCTGCCGAACGACAGATCGAGCGCTTCGCGGAGAGCGCGACGCTGGAGGAGATCTACGCGGAGCAGGTGCGTGCGACGGAGCACATCGGTGGCTGAGGGCTCCGACGCCGAGGCGACCGGTCTGCCGACCGAAGAGGAGTTGCGCGAGGCACTCGATCGCGTCACCGTCTCCGACGTCCTGCTGAACGCACTCACGGCGACGATGTCGCTCGCGTTCCGCCGCGTCTCGTCTGAGGCGCGCGACCTACCACAGGCTCGGCTCGCGATCGAGTCGCTTCGCGCTCTCGAGCCCGTGCTCAAGGAGAACGGTGTAGACGAGTCGGTCGTGCGTGATCTCGAGCAGGCGCGGGCGAACCTCCAGCTTGCGTACGCGAAGGCCGTGGCGGAAGAGTCCGCGAAAGGCGCCTAGCGCGTGTGGTTGCCCGCGAGGCGAATCGCGGCCTTGTGATACATAATCGGCCGCGCCGGGGGGACTCGGCGCTTCAGTTTGTGATGGGTCGAGACCGGAGGACGGATGGATTTCTTCGTTGAGCACGCTGTCGGGTTCGCGCTCGCGTGCGCGGCCGTGGCGGTGTTGTACGGGCTGTACCTGACGTGGTGGCTGCTGAAGCAGCCCGCCGGGAACGAGCGTATGCAGGAGATCGCGCGCGCCATCCAGGAAGGCGCGGCCGCGTACCTGCGCAAGCAGTACACGACCATCGCGGTCGTGGCTATCGTGCCGTTCTTCCTGCTCGGCTTCTACGACAAGCTCGGGTGGGGCGCGGCCTTCGGATTCCTCATCGGTGCGCTGTTCTCGGCCGCGGCCGGGTTCATCGGCATGAACGTCGCCGTGCGCTCGAACGTTCGGACGGCCGAAGCGGCCCGCGAGGGCTTGCAGCCTGCCTTCAAGGTCGCGTTCCGCGCCGGCTCGGTGACGGGGCTGCTCGTCGTCGGGCTCGGCCTCCTCGGCGTGGCGGGCTACTACTGGGTGCTCACCGACTGGATCGGGAACAGCCCGCAGTCGGCGGTGGACGACCTCATCGGGCTCGCGTTCGGCGGCTCGCTCATCTCGGTCTTCGCCCGTCTCGGCGGTGGCATCTACACGAAGGCGGCCGACGTGGGCGCGGATCTCGTCGGCAAGATCGAGGCCGGGATCCCGGAGGACGACCCACGTAATCCGGCCGTGATCGCCGACAACGTCGGCGACAACGTGGGCGACTGCGCCGGCATGGCGGCCGACCTGTTCGAGACGTACGCCGTCACCGCCGTCGCCGTGATGCTGCTCGGGATCGGCTTCGAGCAGACGGACCTCTGGCTCTACCCGCTGGCGCTCGGCGGCATCTCGATCCTCTCGTCCGTGATCGGGACGTTCTTCACCCGCGTCGGGAGCGGCCAGAACGCGATCATCAACGCGCTGTATCGCAGCGTGATCGTCGCGACGATCCTCTCGGCACTCGGGTTCATCCCGGTGACGATGGCGTACGACGGAGGCGAGTTCGACTTCTGGAATCTGTACGGCTCGGCGCTCATCGGCCTGGCCGTGACGTTCCTCCTGGTCGCGATCACCGAGTACTACACGGGGACCCGTTGGAAGCCGGTGAAGGACATCGCGAAGGCGTCGCAGACCGGCCACGCGACGAACATCATCGCCGGGCTCGCCGTCGGCATGCAGGCGACGGCGCTCCCCGTGATCGTCATCGCGACCGGCATCGTGGGGGCGTACTACGCCGCGGGCGAGAGCCTCTACGGCATCGGAGTCGCGGTGATGGCACAGCTCTCGATGGCCGGACTCATCGTCGCGCTCGACGCGTACGGTCCGGTGACGGACAACGCCGGAGGAATCGCGGAGATGGCCGACCTTCCGGAGGCGGTACGCGGGATCACGGATCCGCTCGACGCCGTCGGCAACACCACGAAGGCCGTCACGAAGGGTTACGCGATCGGCTCGGCGGGTCTCGCCGCCTTGATCCTCTTCGACGAGTACGGACGGAGCCTCGACGAGAACGGGCTCGTCACGGCGTTCTCGCTCGACAATCCCTGGGTCATAGCCGGCCTCTTCATCGGCGGGCTCATGCCCTTCCTCTTCGCCTCGCTCGCCATGCAGGCCGTCGGCCGGGTCGGCGGCCAGGTCGTCGAGGAGGTGCGCCGCCAGTTCCGCGAGGACCCGGGGATCATGGAGCACACCTCCCGCCCCGACTACTCGCGCGCGATCTCGATCGTCACGGGCTCGGCGATCAAGGAGATGATGGCGCCGGCGCTCATACCGGTCCTGATCCCCATCATCGTCGGGATCATCAGCGTCGAGATGCTCGGCGGCCTCCTGATCGGGACGATCGTGACGGGGCTCTTCCTCGCCATCGCGATGACCTCCGGCGGAGGCGCCTGGGACAACGCGAAGAAGACGATCGAGGACGGCCTCTACGGTGGCAAGGGCTCCGATGCACACGCTGCCGCGATCACGGGCGATACCGTCGGCGACCCGTACAAGGACACCGCCGGCCCCGCGATCAACCCCATGATCAAGATCGCGAACATCGTTGCGATCTTGATCATCCCGCTGCTCGTCTCGATTCACGGCTAGGGCGGATCGCGCCGCGCCGGGAGGCGCGAAATCCTCCTCACGCGGCTTGTCGTCGACGGTGGCCGAGGCTAGGATCCGCCCGCTGTCAGTCACAGTTTGGGGGAGGCCAACGGTTTGGAAGGGAGAGGAAGTATGCGCATGACCAAGCGTGCGACCTTGTTCTCGGCGCTGATCGGAGTCGTGGTCGCGGTCGTATTCGCGGCCACAGCGGGCGCCGGTCAGGTCTCGCCACTTGCAACGGCACCGTCCGCCGAGACGGGGCAGATGACGAACGAGACACCCAAGTACTGGTTCGTCGAGTTCCCGGGCGCTCCACTGTCCGAGGGCCGAAGCGACAATGCAGTCGACGCAGACGACCAGCAGTTCCGCAACGAGGCCAACACGGAGCGGGTCTCGTACAAGCAGCGATTCCGCTTCAAGTCGCTCTGGAACGGCATTTCGATCGAGGCAAAGCCGGCGGCGATCTCCCGGATCCGGCAGTTCTCATCGGTCAAGGCGGTGTACCCGGTCGGCACGTATCGCATGCCGGAGACGCAGAAGATCTCGCCCGAGCTCGCGACGGCGATCCAGATGACCGGAGCCGACATCGCGCACAACGAGCTCGGCCTCACGGGCAAGGGCGTCAAGGTCGCCGTCATGGACACGGGCGTCGACTGGCAGCATCCCGATCTCGGTGCCGGCTTCGGACGCGGCAAGCGTGTCGTGACGGGTTGGGACTTCGTCGGCGACTCGTACAACGCCGACCCGGACGATCCCGCCTACCAGCCGACGCCGCATCCCGATCCCGACCCGGACGACTGCAACGGCCACGGCACGCACGTCGCGGGCATCATCGGCGCGAACGGCGAAGTGACCGGCGTCGCGCCGAACGTGAAGTTCGGTGCCTACCGCGTGTTCGGTTGCGAGGGCTCCACGACCGACGAGGTCATGCTCGCCGCGATGGAGCGCGTCGTAAAGGACGACATGGACGTCCTCAACATGAGCATCGGCGACGCCTACAACAACTTCCCCGGGTCGCCGACGGCCGAGGCCGCCGACGAGCTCGTCAAGAAGGGCGTGGTCGTGGTCGCATCGGCCGGAAACGAAGGTGCGAGCGGCCTCTGGTCGACCGGTGCGCCGAGCGTGGGCGACCGCGTGATCAGCGTCGCGTCGTTCGACAACATCGAGATCGAGCTTCCGATCTTCACGGCGTCGCCCGACGACCGTCAGTTCGGGTACGACATCGCCGCCGGGGCTCCGAATCCGCCCACGAGCGGATCGTCGCCGCTGGCGAAGACGGGGACGCCGACCACGGCCAACGACGGCTGCAACCCGATCGCGACGGATCTGCACGGCAAGACGGTGCTCATCCGCCGCGGGACGTGCACCTTCGCGACGAAGGCGCTGAACGCGCAGAACGCCGGAGCGGACGCGGTCGTCCTCTACAACAACGTCGCCGGACGGTTCTCGCCGACCGTCGCAGGTGGACCGGCGGAGATCACGATCCCCGTCGTCATGGTCACGCGCGCGGCGGGTTGGCAGACGACGTCGCGTCGACGACCACTCCCGGCGCGGTTCGCCGACGACGACCCCGAGGAGACGGCGGACTCCCGCTGCTTCCTCGACGGGCTCGTCCGTCTACGAGCGCAGACATCTGCGTCGAGCGGTGTCACAGACAACGGAACTGCTTCAAGCGCCGCTGGGCGAGGCCTGCGCGAGACACGCCGGGTCAAGAAGACCGGCACGCCCGCAGACCAACGGCAAGGCCGAGCGCTGATCCGCACCCAACTCGGGCGTCGAGCGTCGTACACGCTGCAGCACGAGCGGCGCTGGCTGCGCGGGAGCGCTCGACTTCTACAATCGCTTCCGTCACCACCGCGCTCTGGAGGCCTCACGCCCTTTCAGCGCGCACACGTCCGGCTACGCTAGGCGAGAGCGTCCGGCACCCGGCGACGGGCTCTCCCCGCTCCACGGCGGGCCCGTCGTCAGCTCCCCGTCTCTATAGGCTCGCGCCGTGCCTGGAAGGCGACGCAGGCGGCAGGTCGAGATGGAACGCGTGCTCGGGACGCCGGCGCTCTTCGCGACCGCGTACGGGAACGTCGGCTCGTCGATCTACTACGCGCTCGGCCTCACCGCCGTCTATGCCCTCGGCCTGACGCCGCTCGTGTTCGTCGTGGCAGGTGTCGTCTTCGCTGCGACGGCGGCTACGTACGCCGAGGGCACGGCGCGCTTCCCGGAGGCCGGCGGCTCGGCGAGCTTCTCGCGTCATGCATTCAACGAGCTCGTCAGCTTCACCGCGGGCTGGGCGCAGATGCTCGTCTACATCGTGACGGTGGCGGTCTCGGCGTTCTTCGTACCGCACTACCTCTCGATCTTCTGGGAGCCCCTGAACACGAATCCGTGGGACATCGTCGGCGGCGCGATCGTGATCGTCGTCCTGGTGGCGTTGAACGTCGTCGGCGTCCAGGAGGCTGCGAAGCTCTCGATCTCGCTGGCGGTCGTCGACTTCGCGACGCAGATCCTGCTCGTGATCATCGGCTTCGTGCTCGTCTTCAACGCCGACGTGCTCGTGGAGAACGTCCACTGGGGGGTCGCGCCGACCTGGGGGAATCTCGCCATCTCGATCCCCATTGCGATGCTCGCGTACACGGGCGTGGAGACGGTCTCGAACCTGGCCGAGGAGGCGCGGGATCCCGTGCGGACCGTTCCGGACGCGTACAAGCTCGTTGCGGGCGCCGTGTTCGCCATCTACTTCACGCTTCCCTTGGTCGCGCTGTCCGCGCTCCCGGTGAAGGAGATCGACGGCCAGCTCACCACGCTGCTCGCGCTTCCGCCGGAGGACGGCGGCTATGCCAACGACCCGATTCTCGGGGTCGTCGAGAACCTCGGGCTCGAAGGGTGGATGCACACGGTCGCCCAGTTCTATGTCGGCGCCCTGGCGGCGACGATCCTCTTCATCGCGACGAACGCCGGGGTCATCGGTGCGTCTCGCATCACCTACTCGATGGCGAGCTACCGCCAGCTTCCCGAGGCGCTCCGGCGGCTGCACCCCCGCTTCAAGACACCGTGGCTGTCGCTCGTCCTCTTTGCAGGCATCGCGCCGATCCTCCTGCTTCTGCCGGGCGACGTGAACTTCGTCGGCACGCTCTACTCGCTTGGAGCGACCCTGTCGTTCACCGTTGCTCACGCATCGCTCGTGCGCTTGCGCATGCTCGACCAGGGCGACACCGAGATCGTCTATCAGGCGAAGCCGAGCCTCCGCATCGGAGCTGTGGCGTGGCCGCTCTTCGCCCTTCTCGGTGGCATTGCGACCGGGATCTCGTTCCTCGTCCTGGTCGTCGAGAACCCCCTTACGCGTTGGGTGGGACTCGGCTGGATGGTGTTCGGCGTCGCGAGCTACCTCGTCTACCGCCGACGGTGGGTGCAGGCGTCGCCGCGGGAGATCGTGAAGGCGCCGCCCGCCTTCGGGCCGGCGCTGGCGCTCGAGTATCGCCGGATCCTCGTGCCCGTCGTCCCGGGGCGGCAGTCCGACGAGGCGCTCGACGTCGCGTGCAGGATCGCGGCCGAGCGCGGCTCGCGGATCGTTGCCTTGAACGTGCTCGAGATCCCGCTCGACCGTCCGCTCGCCGACGATCTCCCCGCTCTCGAGGCCGAGGCAAACCGCGAGCTCGACGAGGCGATGGCGATCGGCGACTCCTACGGCGTGCCGGTCGTCGGTCGTCTCGAGCGAGCGCGTGCCGCCGGCCCTGCGATCGTGGCCGAGGCGGAAGCCCGGCAGGCCGAGATCATCGTCATCGGCTCGCCGAGACGCGACCTGACGAGCGGGCGCGCCGCGGTCTTCGGTCAGACGGTCGACTACGTCCTCAAGCACGCTCCCTGCCGGGTGCTGACCGTCGCGGTGAGGGCAGCGTGAAGCTCTACAGAATCGGCGTGATCTGCTTCTCGATCGCGTTTCTCGGGATCGGGATCGCGCTGCTCGCCAGGACCGCCGCCGCAGGCGGTGGCGCGGTCGGATTCATCCTCGGTGGCCTCTTCATCGCGCTCGGCGTCGGCAGGCTGACGATCGAGCGCCGGCGAGGAAGCTAGCGGTGGCGCGCAAGCTCCGCGGGTTCGAGCGAGTCCTGGACGCGCCGGCGCTCTTCGCCGTCGCGTACGGAGAGATTGCGTCGTCGCTCTACATCGCGCTCGGGATCGTGGCGGCACAGGCGCTCGGCTTCACGCCGCTCGTCCTCCTGCTGACGGGGGCGCTCTTCCTGGTCGTCTCGCTCTCGTACGCGGAAGGCACGGCCGCGCTTCCCGAGACCGGCGGCGCCGCGACGTTCGTCCGCCGTGCCTTCAACGACCTGGCCGGGTTCGTCACGGGCTGGGCGCTCTTCCTCGACTTCCTGATCGTGATGGCGCTCTCCGCGATGTTCGCGCCGCATTACCTCGCGACGGCGATCTCCGCGCCGTCTTTGCGCGAGTCGCCGTGGGACACGCTCGTCGCCTGCGGTCTCATCGCTGCGATCGCGGGCATCAGGCTCACCCGGCGTACGCGCCTGCACCTCGGTGCGCTCGGGATCGCGCTTCTCGACCTCGTCGTCCAGGCGCTCCTGGTCGTCCTGGGGATCGCGTTCCTGCTGTCGCCTCACGACCTCGTCGCAGGCTTCGACCTCGCAACCGATCAGGACTGGGGCGACCTGGCGTTCGCGGTGCCGCTGGCGATGCTCGCGTACACAGGGCTCGAGACGGCCGCCAACCTCGCGGAGGAGGCACGCGAGCCCGGGCGTACGCTCCCGCGCTCGCTCTTCTCCGCGATCGGGCTCGTGGTGCTCGTCACCGTCGCGATCGCCGCGATCGGAATGTCCGCGTATCCCGCGGTCAACGGTCAGACGGCGCTCGGCGACCAGTGGCTCGAGGCGCCCCTCGTCGGGATCGCCGCCGCCTTCGAAGGGGAGCTGCCGAGCATGCTGGTGGACGCCCTCCGGATCGCAGTCGGCGTGTCGGGCGTGCTGATCCTGATCGGCGCCGTCACGACTTCGATCTCGGGGATCACTCGTCTCAGTCACTCCCTCGCCCAGCACGGCTCCCTCCCGCACGAGTTCGCACGACTCGAGAGGAGGACGCTCGTCTCGAGCGAGGCGATCCTGATCTCGTCCGGGCTTGCGATCGGAGCGATCGTCCTCACGCAGGTCTTCGCCGGCGGCGACCCGGCGTTTCTCGCGAGTGCCTACTCGTTTGGCGTTCTACTCGCCTTCACCGCCGCGCAGCTCGCCGTCATCAGCCTGCGCGTCAAGGAGCCCGATCTCACGAGGCCGTTTCGAGCTCGACCCGACGTGCGGATCCGCGGCTACCGCATCCCGTTGCCGGCGCTCGTCGGTGCCCCGTTGACCTTCGCGGTCTGGATGCTCGCACTCGCGACTCATCCGGGCGCACGCTACGCAGGGCCGATCTGGCTGGTCGCCGGATTGGTGATCTTCGTGCTCGTGCGGCGAACGGACCGCCATGGCCTGCTCGAGCACGTGACGCCAATCGATGTGCCGCCGGTTGTTACGGAGTTCAAGCGCATCCTCGTCCCGATGAAGCTCGGAGACATCGGCGAGGAGATGGTGGCAACTGCGATCGCTCTCGCCAAGGAAGGCGGCGCCGAGATCGAGGCGATCACCGTCGTTCGGGTGCCGCGCAAGTTCGAGCTCGCCGGAGAGCTTCCGGGAGATGTCGCCGTGAGGGTGGACGCGTCCCTCCACGAAGCGCGCATGCTCGGAGAGGATCACGGGGTCGAGGTTCGCACCGATGTCATTCGCGCGAGGTCGATCGGCTACGCGATCGTGGAGGCCGCGGAGTCGCGCGGAGCGGACCTCATCGTCCTCGGTTCGTCACCGCGCTGGCGCCGACAGTCCCGCTTCTTCTCGCCGACCGTGGACTTCGTCCTGCGTCGGGCGCCGTGCGAGGTTCTCGTGGTCGCGTTCCCGGACGGCGTGTTCGAAGAGTAGTCTGACGCGGCGTGAGGGCAGTGGTGATCGGATGTGGGCGTGTCGGCTCGGCCGTGGCCAAGGGACTCGCGAAAGAGGACTGGGACATCACGGTGATCGACGAGAACGAGGACGCGCTCCTGCGGCTCGGGCCAGGGTGGAAAGGCGGCTTCGTCGTCGGCCACGGCATGGACGTGCGGGTTCTCGAGGCGGCCGGGGTCGAGGACGTCGATGCGGCCGTCGTCGCGACGGACGGCGACAACACGAACGTCGTCATCGGCCAGGTGCTGCAGAAGCGGTACGGGATCGGCACGGTGATCGCCCGTGTCCTCGACCCTGCGCGCGCCGACTTCTACGCGCAGCGGGGCCTGCAGACCGTCTGCCCGACGCAGACCGCGATCTCGGTGCTCCTCGAAACGGCGCGAGCTGCGACACCGCAAGCGGCGCGAGCGACCTGATGTACATCATCGTCGCCGGCGGCGGGAAAGTCGGATCCAACGTCACGCGCTCCCTCCTCGAGATGGGTCACGAGGTGACACTGATCGAGCAGCGTCCGGACCGGTTCACCAGGCTCGAGGAGGAGTTCGGTCCCGTCGTCATGCGTGGCGACGCCACCGAGATCAGCGTCCTCGAGCGCGCCGGCATAGCGCGCCCGCCCGAGTTGCTGCTTGCGGTGACGGGCGACGACGAAGACAACCTCGTGATCTCCCAGATCGGCAAGGAGGGGTACGGCGTCGGCAAGGCGATCGCACGCGTCAACGACCCTCGGAACCAGTCCCACTTCGACCTCCTCGGGATCACGCAGACGATCTGCTCGACGACGAGCATCCTCGGTCTCGTCGAGCACGAGGTGCCCGAGCACGGTCTCGTGCGCCTGCTCGAGCTCCAGAAGGAAGGACTCGAGATCGTCGAGGTGCAGGTCGAGACGAATTCGCCCGCGGCCGGGTCGAGCGTGGCCGATCTCTCGCTGCCGGGCGGCTCCCGGATCATCTCGGTCTTCCGCCAAGGGCGCACCGAGCTCGCCGAGCCGGGAACCGTGATGCGCCCAGGGGACCAGGTGCTCGCCATCGTCTCGAACGACTCTGCGCCCGAGCTGCGGCGAGTCCTGCTCGGCTCGCGCCCGTAGGCGGCGCCGGCCTCGAGAGCGGGCAGCCCCGCGTCCGGACGGGCGAGTGTCCACCGCCGAGGCACTGACCTCGTGGCGGCGGGTACCGTGGAGCACGTGCGTCTGCTCCCGCTGGTCGGCGGTCTCGTCGTCGCCTTCGTGCTGACTGGTCTCCCGGGCTCCGCAACGGCGGCCGAGAACGCGTTCCGTCGTGCCGCGTACATCGGCGGGTTCGAGTCGCCGGTGGACGTCGTGTCGACGCCGAGCCAGCCCACTCGCCTCTACGTGGTCGAGCAGCGGGGAACGATCCGCGTCGTCGAGCGCAGGAAGGTGAAGAGCGGGTTCCTGCTCGACCTTCGTGGACAGGTGTCCGGCGGAAACGAGCAGGGTCTCCTCGGCCTCGCCTTCGATCCGAAGTACGCCAGGAACCGGTTCCTGTACGTGAACTACACGGATGTGGACGGGGACACGAGAGTCGTGCGCTACCGGACGAAAGGGCTACGCGTCGTCCCGGCGTCGAGGCGCGAGCTCCTGCGCGTCGACCAGCCGTACTCGAACCACAACGGCGGCGACCTCGAGTTCGGACCGGACGGCTTCCTCTACATCGGGCTCGGAGACGGCGGGTCGGGGGGAGACCCGCAGGGCAATGGGCAGAACCCGGCCAGCCTTCTCGGCAAGATGCTCCGGCTCGACGTACGCAAGCCGGGCTCGAGCCCCCAGATCGTCGCGATCGGCCTACGGAACCCCTGGCGCTACTCGTTCGACAGGCTCACCGGCGACCTGTACATCGGCGACGTCGGCCAGGGCGCGGTCGAAGAGGTCGACTTCACGCCCGCGCAGAGCCCCGGGCTCGAGAACTACGGCTGGAACCTGTACGAGGGCTCGCAGCGGTTCGAGGACGGCCAGCCGGGCCCGGGCAAGCTCGTCTTTCCCGTGTACGAGTACAGCCACGAGCAGGGCGGGTGCACGGTCGTCGGGGGCTTCGTCTACCGCGGCAAGGCTCGCCCGAGCGAGCGTGGGCGCTACGTGTTCGGCGACTACTGCTCGGGCATCGTCTGGAGCCTGCGGATCAGCAGTGGCGCGGCGTCATCCGTACGCCGGGAGAGGTTCCTCGTCCCGGAGCTGACCTCCTTCGGCGAGGACTCGGCGGGGGAGATCTACGCCGTCTCTCGCACCGGAACGATCTACCGCATCACCTAGATTGGACTATCACCGAGTGGTCCCGACAGGTGGACCCTCGACAGAGGCTTGAGAGGACGGCACCCGGCCCTTCGTAGCCGGGTGCCGTCCGTTTATCCGCTCACCCTCGCCTTCGACCACCACGTCGGAGGAAAGGAGTGAGCCGCATGTCCGAGGATGACGTCCTCTTCGGCTACCGGCTGCAGCTCGTCGACCTCGCCGGCCGCGTCGGCGTCTCGGAGGCGTGCCGCATCTTCGGTGTCCACCGTTCGACCTACTACGTCTGGAAGCGGCGCATCGAGCGCCACGGGCTCGAGATCCTGCGTCCTCGGGAGCGGCGGCAGCCACGCATGCCGAACCAGCTCTCCCCGCTCGTCGAGGGCCGTATCGTCGCCTTCGCCCTCGGCCATCCTGGCCTCGGCCCAGCCCGCATCGCCGCGGAGCTGCGCCGTGAGCGCTGGGGTGGTCTCGTCGTCAGCCACAACGGCGTCTGGCGCTGCCTTCGCCGGCACGGTCTCAACACGCGCCAGAAGCGCCTGAGTCTCGTCGCTGGCTACGCCGCTCCCTTCGAGCCGCCGCGGGAGCCCGAGCCCGAGCGGCACGTGGAAGCCTCCCGCCCAGGCGAGCTCGTGGGAGTGGACTCGTTCTACGTCGGGCGCCTGAGCGGTACCAAGGGCGCCGTCTGGCAGCTGACCGCGATCGATGTCCACTCCTCCTTTGCCTGGGCCGAGCTCGTCAGCTGCTCCCGTGGCAACCCGAGCGGAGAGCAGACCTCGAAGCTCGCCCGCCGAGTCGCGCACGACCTTCGAGCCGCCGGCTGGCAGCTGGAGCGCGTGCTCAGTGACAACGGCGGCGAGTACCGAGCGCTGGCGTTCCGCGAGACGCTCGACGGGCTCGGCGCTCGCCACAGCTTCATTCACGCCGGCAGGCCGCAGACGAATGGAGCCGTGGAGGCTTTGCACAGGACGATGCTCGAGGAGTGTTGGCGGCCTTCCTTCGCTCGCTACCTGCATGTGCGCTTCACGGGGCTCAAGCGCGACCTCGATCAGTACCTGCGCTACTACAACTTCGACCGCGTACACACCGGTCGTCTCACCCGCGGTCGAATCCCCGCCGAGATCGTCTACGGTGCTCGCAAGGTGAAGGCGAGATGAGCCGAGAGTGTCGGCACATCTCGGTGACTGTCCAACCTAGATCGCCTCACCGGGATCCGCGGCGGCGCACCTGCGGCGTCTGGCCAAGCGCTGCGTACGCGAGCGCATTCAGAGACTCGGAGAGCTCCCGTAGCTCGCGCGCGACGAGCGCGAATCCCTCCTGTTGCTCCGTCGTGCGGTTGAGCCGCTCGAGCTGGGCCGCGATGCGGTCCAGACGCTCGAGCAGGGCGTCGAGCTGACGGTCGCCGACGTCGGGCTTCGGCTGGTGGTCCATGGCGCCGATCTTACGCGGCGAGCTCGAGAAGCTCGTCACGAGCGCGGACGACGACGGTCCCGGCACCGAGCTTCACGAGTAGCCGCTCGAGGGCCCCCGTGCCCGCCTCGACGAGCTCGACGCGCCGGCCCGCCCCGAGCTGGTCGAGGGCAACCCGGGCGAGCTCCTCCGGTGCGTCCGTGAACACGCCGATTCGACAACCCGCCTCAGACATGGCTCGCAGCGCAGCCCCGACGGCCGGATCACGCCGGAGGTAGACGGGCGCCCGGTCCTCTGCGAAGCGCTCGAGCAGCGTGCGCCAGTTCCCGGCGCCGAGGAGATCGAGCGCTGCCGCTGCCTCGCCACGATCGGCCGGTAACTCCGCTGCGTCGAAGCCGAAGAGATCTCCGACCGAGTCGAGCCAGGCCCGCCAGAGCCCGTTCGTGTCGCCGAGCGTCCCGTCGAGGTCGATCGCGACCGTGCTCGGAGCGATCATGCGAGCATCCTGGACTGCGCGCGCCGCCAGACGAGGATGCCGCATGCGATTCCGATTGCGTCGATGGCCACGTCGATGGGGGAGCCGTGCCGACCGGCGACGAAGGCCTGGTGGACCTCGTCGCTTGCGGCGTAGAGCACGCCGAGCCCGAACGCGAGACCGGGCCTGCCCGTCGCGCGAACGAGCAATGCACCGAGGATCGCGTACTCGACGGTGTGGGCGAGCTTGCGCAGGACCAGGTCCCAGCCGCCGAGGCCCGTACCCAGGTCGGGCACGGCGGAGAAGGTGAAGATCACCGCTGCCCAGATCAGGACCGGGAGCCACAGGCGCGCGAAGGACCCGGCCACCGCCCGATGATAGGCTCGGCCGACATCACGGAGCACGGTGAGGGAACCCGGTGCAAGTCCGGGACGGTCCCGCCGCTGTAAGGGGAGACGCTCTCCCGCCACACGCCACTGGCCCCGAGCAAGGGCTGGGAAGGCGGCGGAAGAGGGAGCCCCGAGTCAGAAGACCTGCCCTGCTCCTCATGGCCGAACCCCTCGCGGAAGGAGGATTCAGGTGCTTCGTACGTCAACCCTCGTCGCCGCACTGGCGGCAGCTCTGCTAGCAGCCTTCGTCTCCGTAGCGTCCGGTGAGCCGGTCGCGACGGCCTCGTTCCCTGTCACGATCCTGACGCCGGACGGGAAGGTCACGGTCGCGAAGAAGCCGCGGCGTATCGTCTCGCTTTCCCCGACGGCGACGGAGACGCTCTTCGCGATCGGCGCCGGGCCGCAGGTCGTCGCGGTCGACGACCAGTCCGACTTTCCGAAGAGCGCTCCGCGAACGACGCTGTCCGGCTTCACGCCGAACGTCGAGGCGATCGCCGGCTACCACCCCGACCTCGTCGTCATCTCGTACGACACGAAGGGCCTCTCGGGTGCGCTCGCCCGCCTCGGGATCACGGTCGTCCACCACGACGGCGCCAAGACCTTCAAGGGCGCGTATCAGCAGATCCGCCAGCTCGGGCTCGTCACGGGCAACGAGACGAAGGCGACGAAGCTCGTCACGCACATGAAGGCCACGATCGCGCGCATCGTGCGGGTGTCGCGCGGGAACGAGACGCAGCTCTCCGTGTATCACGAGCTCGATCCGAGCCTCTTCTCGGCGTCGAGCGCGACCTTCGTCGGCAAGGTGTACGAGGCGCTCGGGCTCCGCAACATCGCGGACGCGGCGGACTCCTCGGGGACCGGCTACCCGCAGCTCTCGGCGGAGTACGTAGTGTCGTCGAGCCCCGACGTGATCGTGCTCGCCGACAGCGTGTGCTGCGGTCAGAAGGCGTCGACCGTCGCGTCGCGACCGGGCTGGGATCGGATCAGCGCCGTTCGGACCGGATCGATCGTGCGCGTCGACGACTCGATCGCGTCGCGCTGGGGGCCGCGGCTCGTGAACTTCTTCCGCGCGATGGCCTCGGCCCTCGCGCGCCTTCGCCAGTAGCGACGGTGACGGTCGCCGTCGCAGAAGGGTCGGAGGTCCGGGCACGTGGCCTGACTCCGGTGTGGGCCTGCGGGGCGGTCGCGTTCCTGCTCGTTTCGCTCGTCGTCGGAGTCCTCGTCGGGCCGGTCGATCTCGGGGTCGGAGGGATCCTCGAGTCGGCCGCCGCCCGGCTGCACCTTCCCGGGGCGTCCTCGCCTTTGAGCGCCACCGAGGAGGCCATCCTCTGGCAGATCCGCGTGCCGCGCGTCGTTCTGGCCGCTCTCGTGGGGGCGATGCTGGCCGTCGCCGGCGCGACGTACCAGGGCGTCTTTCGGAACCCGCTCGCCGACCCGTACCTCCTCGGCGTCGCCGCGGGCGCCGGGCTGGGCGCGACCATCGCGATCGCCTACGTGCCCGAGGGCGTGCGCGGGCAGCGCGCCCTGCCGATTGCCGCGTTCATCGGGGGCTCGATCGCAGTCGCTCTCACGTACGCCGTCGGGCGCTCGGCGAGGCGCGAGCGCGATGCGGCAACGCTGGTGCTGGCCGGAGTGACGGTTGCCGCGTTCTTCACCGCGTGGCAGACGTTCGTGCAACAGCAGAACTCGGAGACACTCCAGCAGGTCTACAGCTGGATCCTCGGGAACATCCCGAGCACCGGCTGGTCGGACGTCGTGCTGATCCTTCCGTACGTCGCGATCGCTCTCGTCGTGATCATCGCGCTGCGGCGCGTCGTCGACGTGCTCAGCCTCGGGGACGACGAGGCGACGAGCCTGGGCGTCCGCGTGGGGAGGGTGAGGCTCGCGCTCGTCGTCGCGGCGACGCTCGGTACGGCGGCCGCGGTTGCCGTCACCGGCCTGATCGGCTTCGTCGGGATCATCGTCCCGCACGCGATCCGACTGCTCTCGGGCATGAGCTATCGAGCGCTGCTTCCGCTCTCGGCCATCGTCGGAGCCGGCTTCCTCGTCCTCGCCGACGTCATCGCGCGCACCGCGCTCTCGCCCGCCGAGCTCCCGCTCGGAGTCGTCACCGCGTTCTTCGGCGCTCCGTTCTTCGCGCTCGTCCTGCGCTCGACGCGTGGAGGCTCGGGATGAGTGCGATCGAGCTCCGCGATGTCACCGTGACGCTCGGCGGGCGGCCCGTCGTCGACGGCGTCGACGGAGCAGTCGCGGACGGGGAGTGGCTGGCGCTCATCGGGCCGAACGGAGCCGGGAAGACGACACTCCTGCGAGCGATCGCCGGCCTCGTTCCCTTCTCGGGCTCGATCCGGATCGGAGGTCGCGAGACGGCGGAGCTGGCGCGCAGGGAGCTCTCACGTCTGCTAGCGGTGGTTCCGCAGGAGCCCTCGACCCCGCCGTGGATGACGGTGGGCGAGTACGTGTTGCTCGGCCGCACGCCGCACCTCGGCGCGCTCGCCAAGGAGGGCCGGCACGACCGGGAAGCGGCCGCTCGAGCGCTCGCCCGGCTCGACCTCATGGGGTACGGCGAGCGCAGGCTCGGGACGCTCTCGGGCGGCGAGAAGCAGCGGGTCGTGGTCGCGCGCGCGCTCGCCCAGGAAGCGCAGATCGTCCTTCTCGATGAGCCCACCGCGGCACTCGACGTCGGGCATCAGCAGCAGGCGCTCGAGCTCCTCGACCTGCTCCGAGGCGAGTCTGGGCTGACCCTCGTCGCCGCGATGCACGACCTGACTCTCGCGGCGCAGTATGCGGATCGAATGGTGTTGCTCGACCACGGCCGGGTCGCGGTGGAGGGCCATCCCCGTGACGTGCTCACGGAGAGCCTCATCGCGCGGCACTACGGCGCCACGATCGATGTCGTGCCGGTCGGTGACCACATCGCGGTCGTGCCGCGCAGATCCGGCTAGACGTCTACCCGACGCCTTTCCCTACCATGGAGACGTGCGCGTCTTCCTCGCTGCCGCGTCGATCGCCCTCCTCGTGCCGGCTGTGGCAGTCGCGAAGGGCCAGGTCTTCTTCGAGGACACGATCCCGAGCGGCTCCTCGTCGTCCGTGACGATCACGACGCACAAGGCGGCGTCGTTCCGCGTTCGGCTCCGCGTCCCGACCGCGGGTCGCGCGAAGCTCTTCCTGCTCGGGAAGCACGCGCCGAAGGGCGGACCGCTCATCAGAACGAGCAACACCTCCGGCCAGTCGAGCGCATGTCAGGGTGCTGCGGGCTCGTTCTACTGCACCGCCTCGTACGAGCCGCTGCCGAAAGGCACCTACACGTGGCGTGTGACCTGGGTGAGTGTGGTGCAAGCGGGACCGAGGATGCCCGCGCACATCGAGCTCACCGTCCGCTGGTAAGCAGCTTCCGCGCCTGCGGCTAGCATCGGCGGATGGCCGTTGCGACCCCGGACAGCTACCTCGCGGACCTGAACGAAGCCCAACGCGAGGCGGTGTTGACGACCGAAGGCCCCGTTCTCGTCGTCGCGGGAGCGGGATCGGGGAAGACGCGGGTCCTCACCTATCGGGTCGGGCATCTGATCCGCACGTGCGGCGTGAAGCCGAACGAGATCCTCGCCATCACGTTCACGAACAAAGCAGCCGGTGAGATGCGGGAGCGGCTCACGCGCATGCTCGGAGGGACGGCGCGCGCGATCTGGATCCTCACGTTCCACGCCGCCTGCGGCCGGATCCTCCGGCGCGAAGCCGAGCGGCTCGGCTACCGGTCGACCTTCACGATCTACGACGACCAGGATCAGGTCCGTCTCACGAAGGCGTGCCTCGAAGAGCTCGGGAAGGATCCGAAGCGGTTCTCGCCACGTGGGATTCACCACCAGATCTCGCAGGCGAAGAACCAGCTGGTCTCGCCCGAGGAGTACTCGCGGCGCGTCGGCTCGTTCTGGGACCAGACGGTCGCAGAGACGTACGAGCTGTACCAGCGACGGCTCCACGCTTCGAATGCGGTCGACTTCGACGACCTGATCATGCTCACCGTCGAGGCGCTCGAACGCTTCCCGGACGCGCTCGCGAAGTGGCGGAAGGCCTTCCGTTACGTCCTCGTCGACGAGTACCAGGACACGAACCACGCCCAGTACCGATTGCTCCAGCTACTCGGCGGCGAACACGGAAACGTGTGCGCAGTGGGAGATCCGGACCAGTCGATCTACGCGTTTCGCGGAGCGGACATCCGCAACATCATGGAGTTCGAGCGCGACTTCCCGGGCACGAGGATCATCCCGCTCGAGCAGAACTACCGCTCCACGAACAGGATCCTGCGTGCCGCGAACGCCGTCATCGAGCACAACCGCGAGCGCAAGCCCAAGCGTCTCTTCTCGGATCACGGAGAAGGCGATCCGGTGCGCGTCGTCGAGGTCGAGGACGAGCACGCGGAGGCGCGGTTCGTCGCCGGCGAGATCGCATCGTCGATCGACGGCGGTGACTCGGCGAGCGAGATCGCGGTCTTCTACCGGACGAACGCACAGTCGCGCGTTCTCGAGGACGTGCTCGTGCGCCAGGGCGTCCCGTACCAGGTCATCGGCGGCCCGCGCTTCTACGAGCGAGCGGAGATCCGCGACGCGACGGCGTACCTCAGCGTTCTCACGAACCCGAGCGACGCGGGCTCGCTGCTGCGAATCGCGAACCGCCCGCGCCGCGGTATCGGGGACACGTCCCTCCAGCGTCTCGTCGCGCACGCCGAAGCGACCGGTCGCACGCTCTTCGAGGCGATGGCCGATCCGGAGGCAGCGGGGCTGGCGCCCGCGTCCGCACGTGCCGTGCGCGGGTTCCGCGCGACGATGGAGTCGCTCATGGCCGCCTCGCACGAGCTCCACGTCGACGAGCTCGTGGAGCGGGTGCTCGACAAGAGCGGGACGATCGACGCGCTCGAGGCCGAGCGCACGATCGAGGCGCGAGGCCGGATCGAGAACCTCCAGGAGCTCGTGGGCGTCGCGCGGGAATATCGGAACCAGACGGAGGAGCCCACCCTGGCCGGTTTCCTCCAGGACATCTCACTCGTCTCCGACCAGGACACCATCCGCGAAGACGGCGGGCTCGTCACGCTCATGACCCTGCACAACGCGAAGGGCCTCGAGTTCAAGGTGGTGTACGCGATCGGGATGGAGGAGGGCATCTTCCCGCACATCCGGTCGATCGAGGAGCAGGGGGTCGAGGAGGAACGCCGCCTCTGCTACGTCGGGATGACCCGTGCGATGGAGCGACTGACCCTGACGCACACGATCTCCCGCTCGCTCTGGGGACGCCAGACGCACAACCTCGCATCGCGCTTTCTCGACGAGCTGCCGGCCGAGGTCGAGCGCGAGCGGCTGCAGCCTGCGTCCTGGAGCGGGTACCGCCCCGCCGGAGGGATCGAGCCTCGCTCGAACGTGCCGTCGCTCTCGACGGGCGACGAGGTCCGCCACGCCTCGCTCGGCGACGGAATCGTCACCGCCACCGAGCCCGGCGGCGTGGTCACGGTGAGGTTCGGCTCCGACGGCTCCGAGCGACGGCTCATGGTCGACTACGCGCCGCTGGAGAAGATCACGTGAGACCGGCCGTCAGGCCGTGCGCGGACTTCGAGGAGTTCGCGCGGGCGGTCGGCGTGATCGAGCAGTACTTCGGCAACGAGCCGAGCGAAGAGCGCAGCGAGCGCTTCTCGCGCAACCTCCCGATCGAGCGGATGCACGCGGCCTGGGACGACGATCTCATCGTCGGCGGGGCGGGTGCGTTTCCATTCGAGCTCACCGTTCCCGGCGCGCTCGTCCCGACTGCCGGGATAACCGTCGTCGGCACCGCCCCCACGCATCGCCGCCGTGGCGTCCTGCGGGCGATGATGCGTGCCCAGCTGGACGACGTCCACGCGCGCGGAGAGCCGGTCGGGCTCCTCTGGGCCTCCGAGGACACGATCTACGGCCGCTTCGGATACGGGATGGCGTCGTACTCCGGGTCGATCTCCATTGCGCGGGAGTTCTCCGCGTTCGCGCGACCGCTCGAACAGGAGCTGAGCGTCGCGTTTCGTCGAACAGGAGGAGGCGCTCCGGCTCTTTCCCCGTGTCTGGGACAAGGTGCGAACGGCGATTCCCGGCATGCTCGGGCGCTCGCACGACTGGTGGAAGTACCGCATCCTGCTCGAAGGCACCGGTCCTCCGAAGCGGCTCATCGTGCTCGAGCGAGGCGGACGTCCCGAGGGCTACGCGATCTACCGGCACAAGTCCAACTGGACCGACGGCACGTTCGAGTCGGAAGTCGATGTCGTCGAGGCGATCGCGCCTCGACGGACGCCCGCTCGCCGAGACATGGCGTTATCTGCTCGACATCGACTGGGCCGCGCGCGTGACGACACGCCTCCTGCCGATCGACCACCAGCTCTTCCAGCTTCTCGCGAAGCCAAGGCACATGAAGTTCCGTGTCGGTGACGGCCTCTGGGTTCGTCTCGTCGATGTCGGCGTGGCGCTGTCGGCCCGCTCGTACGCGGCCGACGGGGCGGTCGTGTTCGACGTCGTCGACGAGTTCTGCCCGTGGAACGAAGGGTGCTGGCGACTGGCGGACGGCAGTGCGAGGCGGTCGACGGCCTCGCCGCAGCTTCGTTGCGACGTGGCCGCGCTCGGGTCCGTGTACCTCGGTGCGTTCAGCTTCTCCGAGCTCGTCCGCGGAGGGCGGGTCGAGGAGCTGAGGCGCGGGGCCGCGGCGAGAGCCGACGCGATGTTTCGCTGGGGTCGCGCGCCCTGGTGCCCCGAGATCTTCTAGGGCGGGCCACGGTTGAAGGCTGGTGCCGCACGGCCTATGCTCGGGAGGAACCAGAGCAGGGTGGACCCGTCGGCGAATGCGGCTCGTCCCAGGGCCAGTGCCGCTCTGTGTGTGAAGGGAGCCCCGCATGGATCGCTTGACGAAGGTTCTGTCCATCGACGGCGGGGGGATCCGGGGAGTCATCCCGGCGCTCGTCCTCGAAGAGATCGAGCGCCGCACCGCCAGGCCGATCTCGACTCTCTTCGATCTGGTCGCAGGCACGTCGACCGGCGGGATCATCGCGCTCGGCGTGACCCGGCCGAACTCGCGAGGCGAGCCCGAGTACAGCGCCGCCGACATCGTCGACCTGTACGAGGGCAAGGGCAAGCGCATCTTCTCCAACACGTTCCTGCACGAGCTCTCGACGGCCTGGGGCCTCCTCGACGAGAAGTATCCGGCCGACGAGGTCGAGAAGGTCTTCGACGAGTACTTCGGCGACACGCGGCTCAAGGACGCGCTCACGAACGTGTTCGTGACCGCGTTCGAGATCGAGCTACGAAGTCCGTGGTTCTTCCGGAGTAGCAGGGCCAAGACCGACCCGGAGTACGACTTCCCCATGAAGAAGGTCGCTCGGGCGACGTCCGCTGCCCCGACCTACTTCGAGCCGCTCAGGCTCGAGAGGGCGGGTGGAGACGGCTACTGGGCGCTCGTCGACGGCGGTGTCTACGCCAACAACCCGACGATGTGCGCGCTCGTCGAGGCGCACTCGGTCTTTGGCACGAAGGAGGTCCTCGTCGTGTCGCTCGGTACGGGGGCGCCCACGGTCGGCCATGCGTGGAAGGACGCGAAGGACTGGGGTCTCGTGGGCTGGGCGCGGCCGCTGCTCGACGTCGTGTTCGAGGGCGTCAGCGACACGGTCGACTTCCAGGCACAGCAGCTTTGCCCCGCAGTCGACGGCCGGCACCGCTACTTCCGCTTTCAGGTCGACCTTCCGCAGCTGAAGAGCGCGGTCGACAACATCGACGACGCCAGAGACGCGACTCTCAGAGGCCTGCGCGACGTTACCGAGCGGACGATCCAGGAGCGAAGTGCTGAGATCGACGAGCTGTGCTCGGTACTGACCGAAGCGACGTTCACGGCAGGTGTCGCCTAGGCACTTGCCGCGGCGACGCGCTCGAGCACCTCTCCGAGGTCGGCCTCGACCAGGAGCTTCGGCAGCGGCTTGTCCTCGTCGTCCGGCCAGCGAACGAGCCGAATGTCCCCGTTCACGATCTCGATGCCCGTGACGTCGCCGTCGCCGAACGAGCAGCAGCCCGTGTTGAAGTAGCACGGGGGGTCGATCACGACTGGCGGGGGGCCTTTCTCGCGTCGCTCAGCGCGGACGAACTCGAGCCGTGAGTGGAGCTTGCCGAGCTCGTCCGCGCTCGCCTGTCCCGACGCGCGGAGCGCCTTGAGCTGTGCGGCGAGATCCTTCTCCGACTCCTTGGGTGGGGCCTGGCTCGTCCAGAACACGGGGCGGTGCGTATGACCGGCGATCAACACCGGCTTCGCAGGGTGTGAGCGCGCCCAGCTGTACATCGCCGAGTCGTGCCGCTGGCGAAGCTCGAAGTTTCGCGACGGCTGGGTCGAGCGCATATTCAGCCGGCGCTGCAGCGGGCCCCACACGTAGCGCACGACCGGGCGGGAGAACCTGGCCCAGCGGTCGCTCGTGAGCGTCCCCTGGTGTCCGTGAGCCAGGAACAGGACGCCGAGCGCCTCGCCATCGCGCAGCACGCGGAGCTTCATCGCCTCGCGAACCGTGAGACCGGGGAAGAAGCGGTGCAGATGCCTGACCACTTCTCCCGGCTGGCTCCACTGGAGGTCGTGATTGCCCCAGAAGCGCTCGTACCGGTCGTCGGCGTGGAACTGGCCCTCGAGCTCGAGGATGTCCGGGTACGCGGCGAGGACGTGCTTCGCAGTCGACTCCCAGAGCTCCTCGACGTCACCGAGCACGAAGAGGCGAAACCCGTCTTCCAGGTAGTAGGCGAGCGCGGCCGCGTACGCGCGCTCGCAGCCCCGGAAGTCGTCCGCGCCGTCCCTGGCGCCCTTGTGATGGTCGGAGAGGACGACGAGCCGAGCCCCATCGACGTCGATCGCCTGCTCTTCCGTATGGTCGTCGTCGAACACGGAGGTCAGGGCCTGCGCGACGCGAGTCTGGTATTCGTCGAGCGTGACGGCCTGACGAAGTGCCTGAGCCTGCTGCGCCTCCGTCGCCGTGATCCGCGTCGTCATCGGCCGGGCACGGTCTCCGGCGCGGCGGGCGGCGTGGCCGGATCCGTCTGTCCGGAGCCCTGCCCGAGCGACGTGAGCGTGTCCTGGGCCCAGCGCTCGCTGAAGCCGGCCAGGAAGGCGATGACCAGGAAGCTGAAGAGCCGCTTCGTGCTTTCGTCGGGGACGTTGAAGATCGTCAGGAGCCCGGCGGAGACAGCGAAGTAGAGGAGCAACCCGAAGGTCGCGCCCAGGACCGCCCGCAGTCCGCCGAGAAACGACACGTACGGGCGACCGACGTCGTAGGTGAGGGCGAACTGGCCCGAGTTGATCCGCTGGATCACGCTCACGACCGCGCCGAGCGCTCCGGCCGCGATGCAGGCGTAGAAGTCGTTCCCCCCGCCGATCCCGGGCAGCGGTATCCACCAGCTGCCGAAGAGCGCGAAGAGCCCGAGCGCGGCCGCGGTGGCGACCATCGCGGCGAAGTACACGATCTGAGCCTGGCCGTTCGCCGCGCTGCGGTAGTACGCTTCCGTCGCGTCGAGAGCCTCCTTCTCTTGCTTCAGGACGTCCGTGGTCGTGCCGTGGCCGGCTCTCGAGTCGACGAAGCTCAGGAGGTGCGCGGCCGACGTCATCACGAGATGGAGGCAGATGCGGCGCCGGAGCCCGCTCAGGACTTGAGTCGCCCGAATTGCCAGTTCGTCGCAGCGGTGCACTTGCTCGGCGACGTCGGGTTGATCCCTCGTAACCCAGTCGCTTGCGCGGTGGAAGACGAGTCTCGGTCGCACGAGCCACGAGATCGGCGCGGGGCGCGGCTTCTCGGTCAGCACGACCGCGCTCGGGAGATGCCAGCACCAGTACTCGCTCACGATCCGACCGTGCTCCGCCTCGAATGCTGCGCGGCACTTTTCGTAGCGCTTCGATCTCGACTCGAGATCCGGACCGGTCGTGTCGAGCGCCCTTCGCCACTCGTAGTGGAGATGGGCGAGCTCGGTGAACGGGATGACTCGAGATCGAGCCGCAGGCCGAGCCTTCGAGGTGACTCGTCCCCCGATGTCCGGGGCCGGGGCCGCCGACTCGGTCACGCCACACCTGCGGCGATCTTCGTCACCGACCGGTCGAGACACGGCGAAGAGAGCATCAGCGAGCAGCCGATCGGGGCGTGGGCCGACGCCGTGGACGCGAGCCGCAGCAATGCTCGCCGGTCAGCCACTCCTCACCTCCTGAGGCGCGCTAAGTCTAGTGTGCCCGGATGCAGTTGTCACCGGCGCGCGGCGAACGCGAGACCGAGCCTCTGGTGCCTCGCCCTGCACGAGGGAGGACGGTCTCGGCGCATCGTCGCATCGGCCTCTCCGACATGGACGCACGCGGTCGACTGCGCCTCGACGCGGTCGCGCGCTTCCTCCAGGACATCGCGATCGACGACGTGAGCGAGACCGGATGGGGGCTTCCCGATCACCTCTGGTTCATCCGGAGCATCCGGATCGACGTGCTCTCTGCGGTCGTGGAGGATCAGGAGGTCGAGGCAATGACCTGGTGCAGCGGCGTCGCGCCGATCGCCGCAGGTCGGCGCTGGTCGATCTCGGGGGCTCTCGGCGGCCGCATCGAGGTCGACAGCGTCTGGATCCATCTCGGGCCCGACGAGCGCCCTGCTCGCCTCGACGGATTCGGGGTCTACGCAGAGGCAGCCGGTGGCCGCGCCGTCTCGACCAAGCTGCGGTTGCCGGATCCGCCCGCCGACGCTGCACGCTCTCCATGGGCCGTGCGCGCGACGGACATCGACAGGCACGGGCACGTCAACAACTCGGCCCACTGGCAGGCGGTGGAGGAACGTCTCATCCGCCGTGGACCTGACCCGGCGCAGCCGCTCCGTGCGTTCCTGGACTACCGGCAGCCGATCGACCTCGACGACGACGTGAGCGTCGTGGAGTGGGGAGATGCCGACGTCCAGCTCGCGTTGGTGACGGCGGATGCGGTGAAGGCGGTCGCCCGGGTCGAGTCTCTCGACGACCCCGGTACTCCGATCGTCTTCTGACGCCGTCCCCGTCTAGCGGGCGGCGACGACCTCCGAGCGCGCCTCGATCCGACGCACGTTGGGAGCTCCGATCGACTCGGGCGCAGCCGCCATCGTGTCCGCCTGCGCGAGGTCGCCGTGGTCCAGGCCGGTGAGGGCGCGGAGGTCGGCGAATGCGACTTGATAGAGCTTGAAGGGCTCGAGCCCGAGCGACTCGAGCTTCGCCTCCAGGTCGTCCTGGGTCAGGACGTACGCGCTCGCCTTGAGGGCTCCCTGCTCGACGTAGGCGATGACCTTCCAGAAGGAGCGTGGAACGAGGACGTCGCGGTACGCGAAGTCCGTGTCCTTGAAGATCGGGCCGCCGAAGACGCTGATCTTGAGCTCCTCGACCTTCACGTCCTCGAAGATCGCGTCCTCGAGCTGACCCCAGAGGCCGTGCTGTGACGACTGGTTGAAGTCGTCGAGCTGGGGGGTGATGTTCGTGAAGAAGAACGAGTCGGCGTTCGCCTGCTCGGCCTGCTCCCGGGTGCCCCAGAGCAGGTCGGCTCGTCTCGCGATGTGGCCGCGGTCGAGGCGGTTGTTGGAGTAGAGGTCGTCGTCGACCTGGAACCTCGTCTCGTACGCCCCGTCGAGCACGAACGAGAGCCCGTCGCGGGAGAGCTGCTGCAGTGCGTTGCCGTCGATGTTCCATGCGACCCAGCGGCAGAACCGGCGGGACGCGCTCATGGCCAGCGAGAAGTGCGTGTAGTTGCGGACCTGGTCGCCCGTCTTCGTCGGGGCGAGGTCGTCCCCGACATCGGCGCTCGCGGGCGTCGGAACGTCGATCTGTTGGCCGGGAAGGAAGCCGGGGTCGTAACCGTTGCGGGTCTCGACCGTCACGGTGTCCGCGGGCCCCGCCGGCGGCTCGAGCGGGCCGATCTCGAGCTTCTCGAATACCGACGAGGCGTAACAGGCGAGCGCGAACTCGGCCGGCTCTTCCGTCTCGCCCGCGAAGTGGAGCCCGAGCATCATGTCCGTCGGGGCGCCGGTCTCGTCGGTGGCCATCCAGGCCGAGCCCGAGTCGCCGCCCATGCTGATCTCGCCGTTGCCGGGCAGGTGCGCGTCGTCGACCCCGAGCTCGAAGCCTCCGATCCGTTGGTCGCCCTTCGAGCCGTACGTGAGCTTCGAGATCGTGTGGACTCGGGTGACGAGGCCGTAGGTGACCGCTGTCGTCCGCCCCGACTTGACGACTCGGTCGCCGAGCTCGGGGTCGCCGATCCGCCGCACCGCGACGTCGAGGCCGAGGATCGTCTCGATCGCAGCGCGACCCACGACGCTCGCGATCGCGCAGTCGCCCGCGAGGCCGAGGAAGCTGCGGGTGAGCGTCCCGCAGGCGTTCTCCGAGACTCGGTTGTCGTCGTAGGGACCGGGTTGCACGATCGGATCTCCGAGCACGCCGGAGTCGGTGTTGAGAACGTGCCAGTTCGAGAGCACGCGGACCTCGCCCGAGGCGTTCTCCTGCACGAGGCAGCTGAGCGTGCCCGCGGTAGCGCGCACGTGCCCGACACTGACTCCGGGCTGCATCGGGTCGAGCCGGCGCTTGCGCTCGGACTTGGTCTGCGTCTCGACTGCGACGGGGTGCTGCGTGAACGCGCGCTCGACGACGTCGGTCGCGAAGGTGATCCCGTTCGCGGTGATCGTCTCCGGGATGGGGCGCGTCGCGATCGCTTCGAGCGCCTCGGGCGCGAACTTCTGCCCGACCGTGAACTGCAGCGCGAGCTCGTTCGTCCGCTTCCCGTCCGTCACCTTGTAGCCCACACCGACCGAGTTGATGTTCGGGTCCGGCAGGTACTCGTCGGCGACCTGGCGCACGGCCGCCTGGACGGCGTCCTTGTCCTGCAGGTCACTCTTCTCCACGGCGCTCGCTCCTTGCTGCGCGCGACTCCTCCTGCCGCCGGGAAGGGGGTCGAGCACGTGGCGGACGGCGCTACTGATCGTCGCACGTCGGCAGGTGGTGTCAAGGAGGTGTCGAGTCGGTGCTCGCTACTACCGGAGGGGGCGTCGCGTTGACAACCTTCGTCGACAGGAGGATCATCGAGTGCGGAGCCGGTGTGCCGTCGCTGGGTTCCGGAGTCGGTGTGCACCGGAGAGTGATTTACAGGACGAGGAAGGGGAGCCGATGCATGCCGCCGACTCATACCTGAACGACAGAAGGACGTCCGCCCAGACGCCGTGCTGCTTCATCGCTCCGCCCGACCTCCTTGCGCGCCTCGCCGAGAAGGGGACCGCGGAGGAGCGCGAAGCAGCGCTTCGCACGCTCGCGGCCTCGGCTGCGATACGGACGCGACGTTCGATCGTCGGCCCGCTCATGCGGTCGATGGGCGTCGCAGGCGTCGCGCCGGGATTCCTCGCACCGCAAACGGGCGACCACCACACGGTGTACGACGTCGAGCACGGTGGTCGCAGCTCGTTGCCGGGACGCAAGGTTCGCGGCGACGGAGACCCGCCATCCGCTGACGCATCGGTCAACGAGGCGTACGACGGTTCCGACAAGACGTACGACTTCTACAAGGAGGCGTACGGACGGAACAGCGTGGACGGAGACGGCATGGAGCTCGTGTCGTCCGTGCACTACGGGGTCGGCTTCGACAACGCGTTCTGGAACGGCAGCCAGATGGTGTACGGCGACGGGAGCGGGCGGATCTTCGCCGTCGGCGGCCTGACGAAGGCGATCGACGTGATCGGTCACGAGCTGACCCACGGCGTCACCCAGTTCACCGCAGGCCTCGAGTACCACACGCAGTCCGGCGCGCTCAACGAGTCCTTCTCGGATGTGTTCGGCTCGCTCGTGAAGCAGTACAGCCGCGGACAGACCGCGGACGAGGCCGACTGGCTGATCGGCGAGGGGACGCTCGTTCCGGCGCTCGGCAAGGCGCTTCGCTCGATGAGCGAGCCGGGCACGGCCTTCGATGGCGACCCGCAGCCCGCCCACATGGACGACTACAAGGATCTTCCGGACGACAACGATCCGCGCAACGACAACGGAGGCGTGCACATCAACTCGGGGATCCCGAATCGCGCGTTCTACCTCGCGGCCTCTGCGATCGGTGGTCACGCGTGGGAGAAGGCGGGAAAGATCTGGTACGTCACGCTGACGGAGCACCTGCAGCCGGAGTCGCAGTTCACGGACGCCGCGAATGCAACGGTCGCCGCGGCCGGGCAGCTCTTCTCGGAGAGCGAGCAGGGGCTCGTGCAGAAGGCGTGGGAGGACGTCGGTGTCCTCTAGGGTCGTCGCACGATGAAGCTCTCCGTCGTTCGTGGAGGCGGCGTCGCGGGGATCGCGACCCGCACCGAGCTCTCGGCCGACTCACTGTCGGCGAACGACGCGAACGCGTTGCAGGCCAAGGTGGAGGAGGCCGGTCTGGCCCACCTCGCGGACGACGTCCCCGCCCGCCCGCAGCCGGACGATCTCCTCTACCAGCTGACGCTCGAAGACGAGGCCGGGGTACACACGGTTCACCTTGCCGAGAGCACCCTCCCGGAGGCGGTTCGCTCGCTGGTCGCGTGGGTGGACTCGATGCCGGCGGCCGAGCATGGGAGGGCGTGACCGGCGGCGTCTCCATGCACAGCTCGACACCTGAGCCGAGGGACGCGCATATCGCCCATTTGGTCGTCGCGCGTCATCACGAGGAGCGATGAACATCCCCGGTCAACTGCTCAGTCAACGAACGACCTGTCAACGAACGACCTGTCAACGCATGCGCTAGTCGAGACGCCCAATCGGGGGGAGGCACCGTGGAAAGACATGGTTCAGAGAGTTACTACGTGGTCGGTGAGGGCCTGTACACCGACGGCTTTGCGGGGCCGACCCGGGTGCTGGCGCTCACGACCGTCGCCCCCCCGTTTCGCTTCTCGCGCCTCGGGCCGAGCGGGATCAACCGCCAGCTCGGCGACCCCAACCGCAAGAAGATCGCCCAGGCGATGGTCGCGGGCAGTGGCCCGGTGTCGCAGATCCCCGCCGGCTTCACGTACCTCGGACAGTTCGTCGATCACGACCTGACATTCGACAAGACGAACGTCATGCTCGGCGAGAACGTCTCGCCCGCACAGCTCCTGCAAGCAAGGTCGCCGAGCCTCGACCTCGACTCGCTGTACGGCGCAGGTCCCAATGACCCCGAGTCGGCGAAGTTCTACGAGGCCGACGGCATCCACCTGAAGGTGGGGAAGACCGATGCGATCGACGGCATCCCGTCCAAGCAAGGGCTTCGACCTGCCTCGCGGCGCCGGCTCGACCGCGGCCGAGAAGCGCAAGGCGATCATCCCCGATCCGCGGAACGACGAGAACCTCGCGGTCGCGCAGACGCACTGCGCCTTGATCCGCTTCCACAACCGTGTCGTCGACACGCTCCCGTCCTCGACGCCCGCGAGTCAGAAGTTCGGACGGGCGCGCGCGAAGGTGATCAAGCACTACCAGTGGATGCTCAAGACGGACTTCCTGCCCCGGATCTGCGCACCGGCCGTCGTCAACGGTGTCTTCGCAAACGGCCGGAAGGCCTTCGAGGTCGGAGTGCCGCCGACGGACGTCCCGACGATGCCGATCGAGTTCTCGGTCGCGGCGTACCGCCTCGGGCACTCGATGGTGCGAGCTGCGTACAACTGGAACCGGATCTTCGACCAGGGGGCGGCACGCTCGACCTGTTGTTCGCGTTCTCGGGGCTGAGCGGAGACTTCCTCGGCGGCCCGCGGCTGCCGAGCAACTGGATCGCCGACTTCCGGCGTCTCTACGACTTCGCGGAGGCCGGGCGTGCCGACCTCGTCGTGCCTGCGGCGAAGTTCAACAAGGCGATGCGCATCGACACGTCGATCGCCAACCCGCTCGCCACGCTTCCGGGCTTCCCGGCCGCCGAGGCAAACCTTGCGTTCCGCAACCTGACGCGAGCGAAGATGGTGCGGCTGGCGACGGGCCAGCAGATGGTGACGTTCCTGAAGAGCAAGGGCATCACACCGTTGAACAAGCTCACGAATGCGCAGATTCGAGACGGATCGGGCGGGGCGGACCTGAGCGGCCTCACGCCGCCTCAGCGTTCGGCGCTGCTCCAGAACACGCCGCTCTGGTTCTACATCCTGCGCGAGGCGGAGTTCAACGGAGGCAAGCTCAAGGGCGTCGGCGCGCGCATCGTCGCGGAGACGTTCCACCGGGCGATGGAGGGGAGCTCGGTGTCCATCGTGCGCGACCCCACCTTCAAGCCCTCCCTCGG